>JAJZRU010000001.1 GCA_021802555.1 Pseudomonadota bacterium | reverse complement strand
CCAGACCACCCGTCTGCCAGTACGATTACACGCCGGTATTGCTCGAACCATTGCCGTTATCAGCGAAAAAATGCAACAAGAACGCGAAAAACATCTAAACGAACAGTATTTGGTCAGGTCTTGCATTGCAACACCCCCCACCGCGTGTAAACGAGATCAGACGCAATATAGCGACGGCGTCGCCCACCCCACTTGTAATTCGCCGGCGGCTTGACGCTGCCGCAGCGTCGGCGCGCTCAAGCCGCCCTTTTGGCGTCCACCGCTGCCCTGCATATCTCCGGCACGTACGCGCCTTCGTCGATGGCGGGAAAATAGAGGTCATAGCCACCGCCCTCCACCCTCGCCCCCGATAAATCGGCATCCTCGGGCAGCCCCAGGATGGCCGGCGCTATCGTGATCTCCGTTCCATTCAGCAGGACTATGGTCAGCCGTTTGCGCTCGCGGTCGTAGCGCACGCTTGCTGCCCGGGGTTCATGGCGGGCGGCTTCCTCGCCTCGCTTCATGGCGGCATCGATGGCTTGGTCAAGCTGTTCCATGCAACTCCTTCCATGCGGCACAAAGGCGGGCAAGGTTGTCGGTGATCAATCCAACCACCCGCCGGACGGTCGCGGCATCCATGCCCCTGACATCCACCGGCAATGCAGGGCCCGCAGGGCAATTGAGTTCGATTTTTGCCCGCCCTTCTGGGCCGACGACATGGACATGCGCGGGGCCATGGTCTTTTACGTAAATCATGATGCGCCAGGCCCCGAATCGAAGCAAGGTTCCCATGGGCCGCCTATGCCGGCCGTCCTTCCATCGTCACTTATACCCCGCCGGCGGCTTGACGCTGCCGCAGTCCGCGGCCAGCCAGCGCCCCTGCATGCTCATGTCCGAACTGAAGCTCTTGCCCCGGCCGGTGGCGACCAGGTGCACGTTGCCCTGATAGCTCTTGGGGGCGAAGGTCATTTCGCCGCTGCCGTGGCTTTCCACACCCTCTTCGCGGCAAGTGAAGTCCATGGTGTAGCTGTTGGCTGCCTTGGGCTGCATGGTGTAGGTGCAGTTCTTGCCGACCTTGGGCTTGAGTCCCTGCTTGACCATCGCCGGCGTGACGCAGGTTTTCTCGTGGAACACCATGGGTTTGTTCTGCGCCATGGCGGCGAGATTCTGTTCCAGTTGGGCGCGGTATTGCGGGGGCACCTGCGACAGATGTTCGCGCATCTGTTCCAGCTGGGCTTTCTCCGCCCCGTTCAAGTTGCCCTCGCGCTGCACGGTGACGGTGCCCTCCCACAGGCCGGGGTCGACGGAAGGACCGGCACAAGCGTAGCCGGCGGCAGTAAGCGCCATGGCGGTGGCGACAAGATGCAATTTCTTCATGTGCGACTCCCCCTTGTGAGGCGCGCCGCGGCGGACGCGCGGGTTAGGCGCCTAGGCGTCAGCCCAGCAGTTGCAGGCAGGCGCCCACGGCGAGCTTCATCTGCGTCTCGTCGATGCAATAAGGCGGCATGAAATACACCGTGTTGCCGATGGGACGCAGCAACATGCTACGTTCCAATGCGGCGCGATGGAAGCGCAGCGGAAAATCCGCCTCCGCGTCCTTCACGTCGAAAGCCCAGATCATGCCCAACTGGCGGAAGTGGCGCACGCGCGCATGCTCGGCCAGCTCCGCCATGAGTTCGGTAAAGCGCGCAGCCTTGGCGCGGTTTTGCGCGATGACATCGTCCTGCGCGAAGATGTCCAGCACCGCCAGGGCGGCGCGGCAGGCCAGGGGGTTGCCGGTGTAGGAATGCGAATGCAGGAAGCCGCGCGCCGTCTCGTCGCCGTAGAAGGCCTGGTACACAGCGTCCGTGGTGAGCACGCAGGAAAGCGGCAGATAGCCGCCGGTGATGCCTTTGGACAGACACAGAAAATCCGGCGTGATGCCGGCGCGTTCGCACGCGAACATCGTGCCGGTGCGGCCGAAGCCGACGGCGATTTCGTCGGCGATGAGATGCACCTCATGCCGGTCGCAAATCTCCCGCGCCAGGGTGAGGTACAGCGGATCGTACATGGCCATGCCCGCCGCGCCCTGCACCAGGGGTTCCAGGATGAGGGCCGCGGTGGTGTCGGCATGCTGCGCCAGATGCTGCTCCAGCGCCCGGGCGCAGCGGCGCGCGTAATCGGTGGCGGATTCGCCCTCTTCGGCCAGGCGAAAATCGGGGCTGGGCAAAGACGCCGAGGGGCGCAGCAGGGGCGCGTATTGGTCTTTGAACAGCGCCACGTCGGTGACCGACAGCGCGCCCACGGTTTCGCCGTGGTAGCCGTTTTGCAGGCTCATGAATTGATTCTTCTCGGGCCGCCCGAGGTTGCGCCAGTAATGCGCGCTCATCTTGAGCGCGATCTCGGTGGCCGACGCGCCGTCGGAAGCATAGAACGCATGCCCCAGGCCGGTCAGCGCCGCCAGGCGTTCGGACAGTTCCACCACCGGCGTATGGGTGCAGCCGGCCAGGAGGACATGCTCGATCTTGTCGAGCTGGTCCTTGATGGCGGCCTTGATGCGCGGCTCGTTGTGGCCGAAGAGGTTGACCCACCAAGAGGAAATCAGATCCAGATAGCGGCGCCCGTCCGTGCCGATGAGCCAAGGGCCGTCGCCCGCGGCGATGGCGAGCGGCGGCGCCTGCTCCATGTGCTTCATCTGCGTGCAGGGATGCCAGACGGCGGCCAGAGTGCGTTGAACGA
Source organism: Pseudomonadota bacterium (assembly GCA_021802555.1). Taxonomy (GTDB): domain Bacteria; phylum Pseudomonadota; class Gammaproteobacteria; order Burkholderiales; family Thiobacillaceae; genus JAJXXS01. The sequence goes on along the minus strand of JAJZRU010000001.1, from coordinate 254,806 downwards.
GCGGGTCCATCATCGCCCCAGGAGTTCGTCCAGCAATTCTATCCAATGGCGCACCGGCAGGTCGGTGCCGCCTTGCAGGTGCGTGAGGCAGCCGATATTGGCGGTAACGATGGCCTGCGGCCGGCCGGCGCTGAGGTTGGCCAGTTTGCGCGCCCCGAGGGCATGGGCGATGTGCGGTTGCAGCAGGGAATACGCACCGGCCGAGCCGCAGCACAAATGAGGTTCGGCCGTCGGCACGAGTTCGCAGCCGGCAAGCGCGAGCAGGCCCTCCACCACACCGGTGATCTTCTGCCCGTGCTGCAGCGTGCAGGGCGCATGCCAGGCCAGGCGCGGCAGAGGATGGGGCAGCGGCCGCTTGCGCAAGATCTCGCGCAGGCGCGGCAGCTCGCGCTGCACCACTTCGGCGATGTCCAGGGTGGCGGCCGACACACGCGCGGCCTGGGCGGCGTAGGCCGGGTCGTGGCGCAGATGATGGCCGTATTCCTTCACCATGGCGCCGCAGCCGGAGGCCGTCATGACGATGGCTTCCGCGCCCGCATCCAGTTGCCGTATCCAGGCATCCACGTTGCGGCGCATGGCGGCAAGGCCCGCGTCCTCGTCGTTCATGTGCCAGGACAACGCGCCGCAGCAGCCGGCTTCTTCGGATTCCAGCAGCGAAATGCCCAGGCGGTCGAACACGCGCGCCGCCGCGGCATTGATGGCCGGCTTGAGCAGGGGTTGCACGCAGCCGGCCAGCGCCAGCATGCGCCGGGCGTGGCGTGGCTTGGGCCAAGCGGGCGTCGCTTCCTCCTGTGCTGGCAGCTTGCTGCGCAGCGCCGCGGGCAACAGCGGCGCCAGGGCACGCCCGGTGCGCAAGGCCGCCGCGAACAGGCGCGGACTCAGCAAACCCTTTTGCAGCAGGGCGCGGCGCGCGCGTTCGGGCAGGCTGCGGTGTGTCCGGCGCTCCACCACGCGCCGGCCGATGTCCAACAGGCGGCCGTATTGCACGCCGGAGGGGCAGGTGGTTTCACACGCACGGCAGGTGAGGCAGCGGTCCAGGTGCAGACGCGTGCGCGCCGTGGGGGCCTGCCCCTCCAGCACCTGCTTCATGAGATAGATGCGCCCGCGCGGCGAATCCAGCTCGCTGCCAAGAAGCTGGTAGGTGGGGCAGGTGGCGAGGCAAAAGCCGCAATGCACGCAGGCGCGCAGGATGGCCTCCGCCTCTTCGCCGTCGGGCGTGCCGCGCATGAAATCGGCGAGCTGGGTCTGCACGATCAGAAATCAGGATATAGGCGGCCGCGGTTGAAAATGCCGGCCGGGTCGAAGGCGGCCTTCAGGCGCCGGTGCAATGACAAAAGCGCAGGCGCCAGCGCCTGGAAGCGCTGCGCCCCCGCCCCGCGGAACAGCGTGGCATGGCCGCCGCGCGCCTGCGCCGCCGCGAATATTTCCGCGGCCGACATGTCGGTGGCGACCCAGCGCAGGCCGCCGCCCCATTCCAACCACTGGCGTCCGGGCAGGTCGAGCGGCGGCGTCGTGCCGGGCAGCGCGAGGCGCCACAGCGGCGCTTGTGCGAAGAAAGGCGTGTCGTGCTCCTTCAGGCGCCGCCAGAATTCCGCGCCATGCTCCAGCACCTCGCCCCCCAGTTGCGCGCGTGCGGCATGCAGCGCGCTTTCCGCGCCCGAGAGGCGCACGGCCAGCAAACCTTCATGGAAGCTGCCGGCTGACAGCGGCAGCGGCTGGCGCGCCCAGCGATTGAGCGCCTCGATGGCGCGCGCCTCGTCCATTTCGAATTGCAGGGTGATCTCATGGCGCGGGCGCGGCAGCACCTTGAGGGAGATTTCGGTGAACACGCCCAGCACTCCCAGGCTGCCCACGGCGAAGCGCGAGACGTCGTAGCCGGCGACATTCTTCATCACGCGCCCGCCGAAATGCAGATGTTCGCCCCGGCCGTCGATCAAAGACAGGCCCAGCACAAAATCGCGCGCCGCACCGGCATAGGCGCGGCGCGGCCCGGAAAAGCCGCACGCCAAGGTGCCGCCCAAAGTAGCGGCGGCGCCGTAATGCGGCGGCTCGAAGGCCAGCATCTGGCCTTGCTCCGCCAGCAGGGCTTCGATTTCCGCCAGCGGCGTGGCCGCCTTTGCAGTGAGCACCAGCTCGCGCGGCTCGTAGGCGACGATGCCGCGCAGGGCGTTCACGTCGAGCCGCTCGCCGCGCGTTTCACCGCCATAGAAATCCTTGCTGCCGCCGGCGCGGATGGCCAGGGCCCGCCCTTGCGCAGCGGCCTGCCGCACCGCCTCCTGAAGCTCCGGATAAGCGTCGGCCATGGCTCAGAAGCGCGGCAGCTCGGGATGCGGCAAGGCGCCTTGATGCACGTGCATGGCGCCCCATTCCGCGCAGCGATGCAGTTCCGGCACGGCCTTGCCGGGGTTGAGCAGGCCGGCCGGGTCGAACGCCGCCTTCACGGCGTGGAATTTTTCCAGCGCGGCGGGCGCGTACTGCACGCACATGGCCTTGATCTTCTCCACCCCCACGCCGTGCTCGCCCGTGATGGCGCCGCCCACCGCCACGCACAGGGCCAGGATATCCGCCCCAAAAGCTTCGGCGCGTTCCAGTTCGCCCGGGCGGTTGGCGTCGTAGAGGATGAGCGGGTGCAGATTGCCGTCGCCGGCATGGAACACGTTGGCCACACGCAGGCCGTAATGCGCGGACAGCTCACCGATGCGGTGCAGCACGTGCGGCAACTGCGCGCGCGGGATGGTGCCGTCCATGCAATAGTAATCAGGCGACAAACGGCCCACGGCGGGGAAGGCGTTCTTGCGCCCGGCCCAGAAGCGGCGGCGCGTCTCCTCGTCCTCGGCGCTGTGCACCTCGGTCGCGCCGCTTTGCAGCAGAAGGCGGCGCACGGTGAGGATGTCCTCGCTCACTTCCTCGTTGGTGCCGTCCACTTCCACCAGCAGGATGGCGGCGGCGTCGAGCGGATAGCCGGCATGGACGAAGGCCTCGGCGGCTTGGATGGCAGGTGCATCCATCATTTCCAGTCCTGCAGGGATGATGCCGGCGGCGATGATGTCGCCCACGGCGGCGCCGGCCTTTTCCACATCGTCGAAGGCCGCCAGCACGACTTGCGCGCGCAGCGGCCGCGGCAGCAGCTCGACGGTGATTTCCGTGACCACCCCCAGGAGCCCTTCCGAGCCGGTGATGAGGGCGAGCAGGTCGAAGCCGGGGGAATCGGGCGCGAGCGAACCGATGTCGAGGATTTCGCCCTCCATCGTCACCAGCCTCAGCTTGAGCAGGTTGTGGGTGGTGAGGCCGTATTTGAGGCAGTGCACGCCGCCCGAATTTTCCGCCACGTTGCCGCCGATGGAGCAGGCGATTTGCGATGAGGGATCGGGCGCGTAGTAAAGGCCGTAGGGCGCCGCCGCCTCGGAAATGGCCAGATTGCGCACGCCGGGTTCCAGGCGCGCGGTGCCGGCCAGCGGATCGACGCCCAGGATGCGGTTGAGCTTGGACAGCACCAGCAGCACGGCACCCTCGCCGGGCAAGGCCCCCGCGGCCAGGCCGGTGCCGGCCCCGCGCGGCACCACCGGCACGCCCAGTCGATGGCAGATGCGCAGCGCAGCAGCGACTTGTTCCTCGCTTTCCGGCAGCGCCACCAGCCAGGGCGTGCGCCGGTAGGCGGTGAGCCCGTCCGCCTCGAAGGGTCGGGTGTCTTCCGGATCGGACAGCAGGTTGGCCCGCGGCATCACTTGCGCCAGCGCGGCCATCACGGCGGAAAGATCGGGCGGGGCGGCATCCATGGGACGCCATTATGACATCGGCCCGCGCCGGCTAAACCCCGCGCCCGGGATGGCTTTTCGCGCTCAGGTCGGCGACACTAGCGCTCGATCATGAACGCCAACCGCTATGAAATCGCCGCCTGGGCGCTGATGGCCCTGGCGCTTTTTTTCGTCCTCGAATTCCATCTCCTGCCTGCGTTGCTGGCAGGACTGCTGGTCTACGAGCTGGTGGCCATGCTGGCGCCGCGCTTCGTCTCGGGCAGGCTCTCCCACAGCCGCGCCAAGCTCGTGGTGGTGGCCCTCATCACCTCAGTCATCCTGGGCCTGGCCATCGCCGCGGTCTCGGGGGTGGTGCTGTTCATGCGCGGGGAATACGGCAATCTCTCGGCCTTGCTCAACAGAATGGCGGAAGTGGTGGAGAACTCGCGCAACGCCCTGCCCGCGGCGCTCGCACAATGGCTGCCGCAGGGCGACGAAGCGCAGGTGCGCGAGGTCATCGTGCAATGGCTGCGCGGCCATGCGGAACAGATCCGCCAGTTCGGCGGCACGGCCGGGCGCGTGCTGGTGCATGTGGTCATCGGCCTCATCATCGGCTCCTTCGTCGCGCTCAAGGAAGGCCTGCCCAAGCACCAGCTGGGACCGCTCGCCCACGCCATGACCGAGCGCCTGACCCACCTGGGCCAGGCCTTCCGCCGCGTGGTGTTCGCGCAGGTGCGCATCTCGCTGCTCAACACCACGCTCACCGCGCTCTATCTGGCGGCCTTGCTGCCGGCTTTCGGCGTGGAGCTGCCCTTCGTCAAGACCATGATCGTCGTCACCTTCCTGGTCGGGCTGCTGCCGGTGCTGGGAAACTTGATCTCCAACACCGTGATCGTGATGATCTCGCTGACCCATACGCTGGGCGCCGCCATGGCCTCGCTCGCCTTCCTGGTGGCCATCCACAAGCTGGAATACTTCATCAACGCTAAAATCGTCGGCGGGCAGATCAAGGCGGCCGCCTGGGAGCTGCTCGTCGCCATGCTCGCCATGGAGGCGGCCTTCGGCGTGCCTGGCGTGATTGCAGCACCCATCTTCTATGCCTATGTGAAGCGTGAACTGAAAGAGCGCAAACTGATTTAGGATGAATGCCATGACTCCGGAACAGCAAGACCTCATCGTCATCGCCGCGGGCGAAGACCGCGTCGGCCTGGTGGAACGCATCGCCCAGGCGGTGACGGACGCCGGCTGCAACATCGAGGAATCGCGCATGGCCGCGCTGGCCGGGCAATTTGCACTGCTCACGCGCATCTCCGGCCCCTGGCACGGGCTCACCCGGCTGGAGAGCAACCTGCCGGCCACCGGGCGCGAGCTGGGCCTGGATCTGGTGGTGCGCCGCGCCCAGGGCAGGCCGGCGAAGGCGCCGCTCATCCCCTATCAAGTGGACGTGGTGGCCATGGACCACCCCGGCATCGTGCAAAGCCTGGCCAATTTCTTCTCGCGCCTGGGCATCAACATCGAATCGCTGGACACGGAAACCTACCCCGCGCCGCACACCGGCACGCTCATGTTCGCCCTGCACATGACCCTGGGCATTCCCGCCGAGGCGCGCATCCCGCATCTGCGCGCCGACTTTCTCGATTACTGCGACGATCTCAACCTGGACGCCACCTTCGAGCCCATGCGCAGCTGACGGGATTCGAAAAACCGCCGACGCCCACGGCGCATGGAGCCCCCGGTAAACATGGCAGCTTTTCGACATCCGCCGTCGGGCCGCTGCCGCGCGCAGCCTGCGGCGGCGGCCCGTTTTCCGATCACGGCAGGCGATACTGCCCGCCTGTCCCCGGCAATAAACCGTACGCACAGGGCAAGCCAGGACTGGCGCGCAATTTGCGAGGGTCTACGCGGATGATCCGGCCGCAATGCGGCAAGCCATGACGCTGAAAGATTTGCGACTTCTCCTGCGCCGTATCTGGCAGCCCGCCGAACTGGGCGCAAACCTGCTCGCGGGCCTCGCCTACCTGAGCCTCACCTTGCCGGTTACCCCTATGCTAGGCGGTGCGCCCGACTTCCGGCCTGCCGCCAGTCTAGGCGCCTTATGCATCCTGTTGAGCGGGACGCGCTGGCTGCCGGGCCTGTTCGCTGGCGCCTTCACCACGGCTTATTGGTTTCTTGGCCAAACCACCGGCGCTGCGCTGTTGGAAGCCTTGGGCAGCGTGCTGGGCCCTCTGGCGGCGCTCGGCGGGCTGCGCCTGCTGGACATCGAGCGCAGGCGTATTTTCGACACGGTAGCGGGGGTTGCCGCGTTCGCGCTGCTGCCGGGCGTGTTGAACGCCGCCATTGCCGGCTTTTTCGGTGCTGCCGCCCTGGCCGCCGCAGCGGAAACCTCGGTGCAGACGTTCGCCGATCGGGCTGCGATCCTGGCGATCGCACATGGCAGCAGCGTGCTTGTGCTGACCCCGGCACTGTACATGTGGGCGCATCCGCCGGAGGCTGGTCCTGCACGCAGCAGGACGGAAACCGCCGGCATCGCCATCCTTACCGTGCTGCTGTGCCTGCTGCTGTTCTGGATGCCGCTCTGGATTGGCGAGGTGACGCAGGGCGCGATCGCGCTCATCGTACTGCCGACCATCTGGGCCGCCCTGCGTTTTTCGCGGCGCTACGCCGCCACTCTGGTGGCGGCCGTGTTTCTGCTGGGCATCAGCGGCACCCTGCTGGGGCGCGGGACGCTCGGCCTCGCTCCGGCCGCCGGCCATCCCTTGACCGGCGCCGAGCTCAGGGTTTTCGCTCTGGCCATCGCCGTGCTCATAGCGGCGGCGCTGAGCCGCGAGCGCGAGCATTTCGCCCACGCCCTGGTGCGTCTGAATGCCGGCCTCGAAGGAAAGATCAAGCAGCGCACGCAAGAACTGGAAAAAAGCCGCGCCGAATTGCGCCACCAGTTGGCATTTCAGCAAAGCTTCCTCGATTCACTGCCCAACCCGGTGTTCTACGTCGACTTGAACGGCGCCTACGTACTTTGCAGCCACGCCTTCCAGCAGCTCGCCGGACGCAGCCAAGCCAGCCTCGTGGGCTGCACCGCGCACGACGTATTCGGACCCGAGGCGGGCGCGCTTTACGAAATCCAGCTGCAGCGCCTGCAGCAAGGCGGCGGACCGCTCTGCTTCGCCCTGCGCCTGCCCCAGGACGGCCAGATGCACGACCACATCGTCAGCCTGGCGCCGGTTTCCAACTGGCAGGGCGAAGTCCTGGGCGTGGCGGGCATGATGCAGGACGTGAGCGACATGAAGCGCCTGGAGCAAGCCCTGAAGGAAAACGAGGCGCGCTTCCGCCTCATGGTGGAAACGCTGCCCTCGCCCATGCTGCTGGCGCGCCGCAGCGACGGCGCCCTGCTGTTCGCCAACGAAGCCGCCGTACTCAACCTGGGGCTGGATGCGCGCGCGCTGGCCGAATACCGCGCAGCCGATTTTTGGCAGGATACCGCGCAGTACGGCGCGCTGCTCGGCGAACTGGACCGCGCGGGCCTGGTGCGCGGGCGCGAGCTGCGCCTCTTGCGAGCCAACGGCGAGCCGCTCTGGCTGCTGGCCTCTCTGGCACGCACCGAACTCTCCGGCGAACCCGCCTTGATCCTGGCGTTCGAGGACATCACGCGCAGCAAGGAGCGCGAGGCCGAGCTTTACAGTCAGGCCACCACCGACGCCCTCACCGGCGTGAGCAACCGGCGCCATTTCCTCGCCCTGGCGCAAAACGAGATCCAGCGCGCGGCGCGCAGCAAGCAGCCCTGGGCCCTGCTGATGGTGGACCTGGACCACTTCAAGCAGGTCAACGACAGCTTCGGCCATTTGTGCGGCGACCGTGTGCTCAAGGAAGTCGCCGCCACGCTGCAGAAACACTTGCGCAGCATCGACCTGCTGGGCCGCCTGGGGGGCGAGGAATTCGCCATTCTGCTGCCCAACAGCGGCGCGGAAGCGGCGCAGGAAGTCGCCGAACGCCTGCGCCTGGCGGTGCAGAACGGCGCCCTGGACGCGGGCTGCGCCAAGGGCTTTGCCGTCACCATCAGCCTGGGCCTGTTCCTGCAGGGCGGCTCGGACACGCCAACCGACCTGGGCAGCTGCCTGGCACGCGCCGATGCCGCGCTATACGCCGCGAAGGACGCGGGGCGCAATTGCGTGGCCCTGGCCCCTGCGGCGCTGCACTGATCCTGGAAGCCGCATTGCAACCGCCACTCTCGCGCCAGGCGAGTAGTCGAGCGCCGGCAACCTGTCGATTTTTTCTATTTCTCCGAGCCTCTGTGTCTCTGCGGTGAGGAATTTAAACTGGCGCCTCGCTGGCCTCAGGCAGCGGCGAGCTGCTTGCGGTAGCGGTTGAGATCGCGCGTGGAGGCGAAATTCTCGCCGAACAGCAGGGAGAGATTTTTCAGGATCATGGTCTGTACGCGGCCTTCCCATTCGCCATCGAAGCGGATCTGCTCGTCCAGCCAATGCTCCAGCCATTCCGGGTCGGGCAGGCGGCTTTGCACGGTGTCGCGCGGGTACAGGGTTTCGTTCACGTGCAGGTTGGTCGGGTGCAGCGGCTTGCCGGCGCGTCCCGCGCTGGCCATGAGAAAACCAACCTTGGCAAACGCTGCGGCGGTGGCCTCACTCCCTTTTTCCCCGGCGAGAAAGTGCTTCATGTACTGCAGGTAGGCGCCGCCGTGGCGCGCCTCGTCGCGCGAGATGGTGTCGTAGATGTGCTTGATCACCGGCTCGGTGTGCCATTCCGCCGCGCGCCGGTACCAGTGGTTCAAGCGCACCTCGCCGCAGAAATGCAGCATGAGCGTCTCCATGGGCGGCGCGGGATCGAAAGGAAAGCGCACCGCGTGCAGCTCTTCCTCGCTGGGCGCGAGTTCGGGACGGAAGCGACGCAGGTATTCCATCAGCACGAGAGCATGCTTCTGCTCCTCGAAGAACCACACCGACATGAAGGCGGAAAAGTCGCTGTCGTGCCCGAAATCGCGCAGAAACATCTCGGTCGCCGGCAGAGCCGCCCATTCGGTGATGGCGTTCATCTTCACGGTGAGCGCCTGCTCGTCACTCAGCAAGGCGGCGTCGAAGCGATCCCAGGGGATGTCCTTCTCCATGTTCCAGCGCACCCGTTCCAGGGACTTGAATAACTCGGGATAGAGCATGAGACAGTCTCGGAAAATTCAAATTTAACGCCATATTATGACAGCTTGTCGGTGCATGTCGCTTGCCGCCCCACAATAAAGCGATGCCAGCCTCTCTCGTCGACACCCGTTGCCACCCGATGCCGCCGAATTCGACGGCGACCGCACAGCGTCGCCGAGGTCGTCGCCACGGCTGTGGAACAGCGGCCGCGCCGAAGTGGCGCGCCGGACCACTGCCAACGCGGGCGCCGTGCCGGACCTTCCCGCCAACAGCGGCGTGGCCGCCTCATAGCCGCAGAGTCTCCCCCAAACGCACCGGGCGGAATACCGATTCGTCCAGCCCGGCCGCGCGCATGGCGCGCGCCAAGTCCTCCACGGGCTGGTGCAGCGGCTCGTCGGCGAGTTGGAAGGTGCCCCAATGGACAGGCAGGCCGCGCCGCGCCCCCACGTCCTGAAGTATCTGCACCGCCTGCCAGGGATCGACATGCTGCGGCTCCATGAACCAGCGCGGCTCGTAAGCGCCGATGGGCAGCGCCGCCAGATCGATGGGGGCGAAACGGCGGCCGATCTCGGTGAAGATGCTGGCGTCGTAGCCGGTGTCGCCGGCGAAATAGAAGCGAAAATCCCGCGCCGCCGCCACCCAGCCGCCCCACAGCGTCTGGTTGCGGTCGAACACCAGGCGCGTGCTCCAATGCTGCGCCGGCACCAGATGGAAATCGACGCCGCGGCAACGCGCTTGCTGCCACCAATCCAGCTCCGTGACGTTGTGTATGCCCAGGCGCGCAAACCAGCGTTTGAGCCCCAAGGGGACGAAAAAGCGCGTGGCCCCGCCGCTGCGCCGATCAAGCGCACGCACGCTGGCACGGTCGAGATGGTCGTAATGATTGTGCGAAATCAGCACGGCGTCGACGCCCGGCAGTTCGCCCAACGTGACGCCGGGCGGCAGATAACGCCGCGGACCGGCAATAGCCAAAGGCGAAGCGCGCTCGGAAAACACCGGGTCGGTGAGCACGTTGAGCCCGCCCATCTGCACCAGTACGGTGACATGGCCTATCCAGGTGGCGCTGGCGGCGGTGCGGTTCTGCGCCAGCCAAGCGAGGTCGGACGCTGTCCGCCAATCCGCCAGCCAGGGCGCTGGCGGCGGCGGCGGGCCCTTGAGGCGCCGCTCGCGCTGCCAGCGCCGGAAATCGCGCAGGCGGCGCGCCGCCGGATCGAGATTCTGGAAACCGGTGGGCGTGTGATGGGGCTGGGCGGCGTCGAAATGCGGATTGGGCCGATCGCGCCAGGCCGCTGTCCCCAGCAAACGCATGAGCGCCAGCACTCCTCTTGTCAAACCGCCCGCGGACCAGGCATGCGTTCTCGCCATGCTAGCAGGGTGTTACAGCCAGCGCCGCACGCGCGCCCGATACGCGCGGTAAGCCGCGCCGAATTTCGCTTCCAGATGGGCCTCCTCGTGGCGAATGACGCCGTAGCGCACGATCAGCCATATCAGCGGCGCGAACACCAGCGGCCATAAAGTACCGAGCCAGATCATGATCCCCAGGTAGATGAGCCAGTCCCCCACATAAATGGGATTGCGGGAAAACGCGAAAGGCCCTTCGGTGCAGAGATCCGAAGCAGCCTTGTAGGGATTCACCGTAGTCTGGTGTCGCCAGAAGATATAGAGCGTCCAGAGCAGCAGCGCCAGCCCCGCGCCCACGAGCAGCCACGCCAGCGGAAGCAGCGCCCGCCCGAGATCGAAACCCAGGGCATGGTTCCGCCTTTCCAGCCACCAGGAAACAAGCAAGGCAAGGGCATAGGGGGCTGGCGGCAGCACCAGCGTACGGGGTCTATCGAGTTCGGATTTTGCAGTGGACATCATTGCACCGGTTCGCAGACCGAAGCTTACCAGCCTGCAGCCGGACGCCAATCCGGTGGTCCCGAGACGCCCCCCAATAGACTGGCACGAGGCTTGCTGCCTGCTAGACATAATATTTCGGGATAGACAAAAAATGCGCAAACTTACTCTATTCATGGGCCTGTTGGCCCTGGCCGCCGCCCAGGCTGCGCACGCGGCCACTTATGGTTTCGACACCACCGTCAACAATTCGTCAGTCAACCTGGCCACGCTGGACATCACCCAACAGGGCTCGGACACGTTGTTCCATCTGGCGCCCGGCGCGGATTTCGCCTCCTTGGGCAAGGGAGCCCACATCAGATCCTTCGGTTTCGGCTATATCAGCCCAAGACCGTTGTGGTCCGGCGTCAGTTTCCCCGGCAACCTGCCGGCCAATAATGCTCGGCCTTCAACTTATAAATTCAAAACCAAATTCAACAAATCCGGCAAGAACTACGTCAATACCTGGGTGCTTGACTGGAAAAACTCCAGCTTCGGCGGCACCCGTACCTCCACATGGATCACCCGGAACAGCCAAGCCGATTTATTCGGCTCGGCCTTTTCCCTGAAAATCCAGGGCCTGACCGGCGCTACGAAGACGCTCAAGCTGACGGCGCTGAACGCCGCCCCCGTCCCCGAAGTCAGCGACTTCAGCATGTACGTCACCGGCCTGGGCTTGGTGGGCCTGGTGATGCTGCGCCGCCGCCACGGCTCGCGCGCGGCGGGCCGATAATCCCGCCGCCGCGAGGCGGCAGGGGCGGCGCCAGGATCGGATCCGGACCAGAAATCCGGATCAGAAGTCCCGCTCCACCTGGAAGGCATTGATGAGGATGTCTCCGGCCACCATGCGGGCGCCGTGGTACACCGCGTCGAAGATGTCGCCGTCTTTCCAGCCTGACGCACGCACCGCCTCGACATCCGCGGCACTGACGCTGCGGGGTGTCTTGACCGCTTTCAATACCAGACCCAATAGCGCCTTCTCTTTTTCCGCCAGCGGGCTGTTCAGATAATTGGCGCGAGTCTGGGCCACCTGGTCTGCACTCCAGCCCATCATGTTGATAAGCCTGGCCGCATTCAAGTCTATGCAGTAGGCGCACTGGCCTTCTTGGGACACCAGCATGCGGATGCAGGCGGTCAGCGCCGGGCTCAAGGCCGGGTGCTGCATGATGCTGCCGTAGTATTCCCATTGATTCCTGAGCAGAAAGGGATTGGCACTGAACAGGCGGATCGCGTTGGGCACGCTGCCCCAGGCGGCGTTGATCTGATCGTAGACGGCAGCGACCTCGCCGGTGGCTTGGTCAGGGGAAACGGTTTGCAGGGTTGCCATGACATCTCCTTGGTTGAGTGGGTTGAAATCGCCGGCACAAACGGCGGGTAGCCGTCAGGCTTTCTTGCGCAGGTAGAAGACGAACTCGCCGTCCGTTTCGCCGCTCGCAGCCAGCACGTTGCCGGTCTGGTTGGCGAAGGCCTGCATGTCCTTGACCGAGCCCGGATCGGTGGCGACGACCTTGAGCACCTGTCCGGCACCAAGCCCCGCCAGCGATTTCTTGGTGCGCAGTATGGGCAGCGGGCAGTTGAGGCCGCGGGCATCCAGTTCCTGATTGAAGTCCATGAGTCGCTCCTTGGAAGCTACCGAGGTGAGAGCACGGCCGACTGGTAGCGCGCCAGCAATGCGGGGTCGTCGATGGAGCCGTGGTGATGCACCTGCTTCCACTGCCCGTCGAATCTGCAAAAAATTCGGCTGGTGCGTATGGCCAGCGCGATCTCCTCCTGTCCCAGCCGGAACCAGCCACGCTCGCGCCCCACGGCATAAAACAGGTCCGTGCCGATGTGCAGGCTGTAGTCGTAGAATTCCACGTAGACCCGGGCAGGCCCGCTGAACAGCTTTTCATAGAGTGGGCGGATTTCATCCCAGCCCCGGCGTATGCCGCCCAATGGGTTGTCCAGGATGCTCCCTTCGGTCGCGAGCCAGTTGCGGCTCATGAGCGCCAGGTCCCGGTGGTTGAAGGCGGCATAGAATTGCGTGAGCGCCATGAGCGGCTCCGCCTGTCCAGAGACGTAGCCTGTGCCGGTAACAGGTGACGAGGTGGTGGTCATGTCGATTTGATTCCAACTGGTTGGTATGTACGAGATAAAATTTTTTGCCTAAGCCTTCAACCCTTCCAGATAACGCCCGAGCTGCGCGAGACAGCCACGGTATGCGCCCGGAGACTGCGTGTTCTTGCTCATCCCCAGACAGCCCTCGATGGAGGCGACGATGAAAAAAGCCGTCTCCTGCGCATCGATATCCTGCCGCACCTCGCGCCCTTCCTGCCCTCGGCGCAAGGCCTCGGCGACAACCTTGACCCAATCCTGCAGCAAACGGTTGAGGCCGCGGCGGAAATCCTCGTCGATGGGGCTCATCTCCTGCATGAGATTGTTCAAGGGACAGCCCAGGGCAATTTCCTCGCCCTTCGTGTTCTTGGCCTTGCGTCGCAACAAATCAATCATGGCGGCGAGCGGATGCTCGGCGCCGCTCAGCGGCGCAAACATCATGTCCGCGAGGCGCGGCCGTATCATCTCGTCGACCACTGCTAGACCCAGCGCCTTCTTGTCCGGAAAGTGGTGATAAAGGGCGCCCTTGGTCAATCCGGTGTCGGCCAGAATGCTGGCAAGCGAGGCGGCCTGGTAGCCATTGCGATGAATTTCCGCGAAGGCGGCGGCGAGCAGCCGGTCGCGCGTGAGGTCGGGTTGTTTGACGGTTTGCGCACTCATGTTTCCATCATACATACCGGTTGGTATGTGTCAACATTTTTCTGTATTTGATATCCACGAGCCTGGAGGCTATCGCAGCCCCGGCTGCAAGGCGCGCAGGAACTCGTTTCTGGCCTGTGCGCTGTCCTGGAACGCGCCGGCAAATGCCTGGGTCACCACGCGCTCGTCGCCGCGCCTGTCCTCCCCCAGGAGCAGGCACAGTTGTTCCGCCTCGATGATGCAGGCGGCGCCCTTGGCTTTTCCGTGAACGATGAGGGCTTCGGCGATGTCGCGCGTCATCCATTCCTGATAGGTGAAACGGTGGCCGATGGCATCCACCATGCGCGCGATGCGGCCGAAACCGTGCAGGCGCCCCCCCGGGATATAAGCCACGTGCGCGACGCCGCGGAACGGCACCAGGTGGTGCGGGCAGACGCCATGGACGGCGATGCCGCGCACCACCACCATGTCCTCGCGCTCATCGGCAAAGCCCTCGCCCAGCGCCTGGCCGGGATCCATGGCATAGCCGCCCAGCAAGCGCTTCTGCCACAGTTCGCGCACGCGCTCGGCGGTGCGCCCGGTGTGCACGCCATCGCTGGGCACGCCGCAGGCCGCGAGCAAGGCCTTGACCGCCGCCTCGAAGGCCTGCGGGTCAAAGCGGCCGATCTGGGGGATGCCCAGGGTGGCCGGCGCACGCGGGCCCGCGGGGTCGTGGTCGCAGCAATCGGCCACGCTTACTGTCCCAACGTCTGTTTCAGGAACCCCCGGGTCTGCGCCCAAGAATCCTTGTCCGCCGCCGCATCATATTTGAGCGGCAGATCGAACTTCCTGCCCAGGGCGGTGGCGCCGGGGTTGGTGAAGCTGTGCTCGGCGCCGGGATAGACCACGACGCGGAAATCGGCCTTGTCGGCCTTCATCTCCTGCTCGAAGGCCGCCACTTCCTTGGCCGGCACGAACTTGTCCGCGCCGCCCGTGAACACCAGTATCTTGGGCTTGATGCTGCCGGGCTCCGCCTTGATGTCGCTCATGAGCATGCCGTGGAAGCTGACCACGGACTTGAGCGGCGCGCCCAGGCGCGCCATGTTCAGCACCACGCCGCCGCCGAAACAGTAGCCGATGGCGGCGATGTCGCCCTGCTTCACCGTAGGCTGGCTGTCGAGCAAGTCATAGGCTGCCATGAAACGGGCTTTCTCCACCGGCATGTTGCTGTTGACCGCGTCCATGAAAGCTTCCGCGGTCTTGGGGTGCCCGGCGGTCTTGCCGTCGCCATACATATCGAGCGCCAGTGCCGTATAGCCCTCCTTCGCCAGCATGCGGGCACGCCCGCGTGCATAGCTGTTGAGACCCCACCATTCATGCACCACCAGCACGCCCGGACGCTTGCCGTAATAGGCATTGTCGTAGACCAGATAACCCTTCATGGTCTGGCCGCCGGCCTGGTAATCGACGGTTTTGGCCACCAGCGTGGCGTGCGCGGCGACGCTTAAACCAAGCAAGCCCAGACCGAGCAAAACGCCAATCTTCATGGGTTCTCCCTTGTGGCGGATAGATTGCCAGTATAGGGGATAGCCGGGCACGGCCCTATAATGCGGCTCTCCCCCGCGCCAGCTCCCGCCTTGTCAGTTTCCGCACCGATCGGTCTGCCCGACGCATCCCTGCCCGCCTCGCTCTTTCCTCTCCTGCGCCTGCTGGGCGACGGCCGCGTACATTCAGGCGAGGAACTCGCTCGCGCGCTGGGCGTGTCGCGCGCCAGCATCCACAATCTCATGCAGGCCGCCGAAGCCGCCGGGCTGACGTTCCACGCCCTGCCCGGCAAGGGCTACCGTTTGACCGCGGCCTACGACTGGCTGGACACCGAGGCGCTGGCGCGCGCGCTGGCCGCGGGGGGAGCGGATTTCCACCTCGACGCACACGACCAGCTTGCCTCCACCAACAGCCATCTCATGGCCCAAGCGCTCACCGGTGCTCCGCATCGCACGGTCTGTTACTGCGACCACCAGTACGCCGGACGCGGGCGGCGCGGACGCGCCTGGCTGTCGGGGCTGGGCGGCGGCATCACGTTTTCCGTGCTGTGGCGGCTGGAGGGCGGCATCGGCCAGGCATCTGCCCTGAGCCTGGCCGTGGGCCTGGCCGTCGCGCGCGCGCTCGAGCATGAGCGGCCCCTGCAGCTCAAATGGCCCAACGACATCCTGGCCGGTTTTCGCAAGCTGGCCGGCATCCTGGTTGAAATCCAGGGTGATGCCCTGGGGCCAGCCTGGGCGGTCATCGGCATCGGCATCAATCAGCGCATGGCGGAGTCGGTGCGCGAGCACATCGATCAGGCGGTCGCCAGCCTGAGCGAAATCGACGTGGCGCTCACGCGCACCGAAATCCTGGCGCGGGTGCTGCTGCAGCTCGACCGCACGCTCACGCAGTTCGAGGCCACGGGTTTCGCATCCCTGGCCGGGGACTGGAATGCGCGCCATGCCTACCACGGCCGGCGCGTGGCGCTGCATCTGCCCGACGGCAGCCGCGTGGAAGGCGAGGTCGCCGGCGTGGATGCCCAGGGCGCGTTGCGCCTGCGCCTGGCCGGCGGCGGCGAAAGCCGTTTTCACGCCGGGGAATTGCGCATGAGGCCGCTCTATGGCTGACTGGCTCGCCATCGACATCGGCAACAGCCGCATCAAGTGGGCGGCGGGACATGCGGGCCGCTGGCAGGATGTGGGTACCTGCCCGCTGGGCGAGGCCGCTGATCTGGCGGCGCCCGCCGCCGGCCGCAGGCTGCCCGCTGTCGCCCTCAACGTCGCGGGCACCACGGGCGAAGCCCTGCTGCAAGCCTGGGAGCAGGCCCTGGGCAAGTCCATAACCCGCATCACCAGTCGGGCGAGCGGCGGCGGTATCGTCAACAGCTATGAGCGCCCCGAGCTGCTGGGGGCCGACCGTTTTGCCGCCCTGGCCGGCGCCCGCCGGCTCAGCCGCGAGCACTGCCTGGTGGTCTGCGCCGGCAGCGCGCTGACTGTGGACTGGCTCCATGCCGACGGCCGCCATGGCGGCGGCTTCATTCTGCCGGGGCGCCATCTCATGCGCCGGGCATTGGCCGACTTTGCCGGCATAGGCGAAACACGGGAAGACGACAGTTGGCCGCCGGCATGCACCGCGGCGGCAGTGACTGCCGGGGTGAGTTACGCGCTCGCCGGAGCGGTCGAGCGGGCCTGGGAAACCTTCACGGCCGCCGCGGGTCTGCCCGCACAGTGCTTCGTCACCGGAGGGGATGCGCCCTGGCTCATGGCGCATATGCGCGCCCCTGCCCGGCAGGTGCCGGAGCTGATTTTCGATGGGTTGGCAATCCTGGCCGAGGAGACGCATCCATGAGATGGCTAGTAGGCCTGCTGGTGCTGGCCAATGTCCTGGTGGCGGGCTATTTCCTGCTCTGGCGCGATAATGCAAGCGGCCCGCACGTCCAAACCCGGGATGTCGGCAAGCTCCGCATTCTCGACTTCGGCACGCCGCCGCCCGCCGCAGGCGGACCTCCTGCGCAAAACGGCGCCCCCCACCCCCCCCAATCCATCTGCATGGAATGGCGCGGTCTCTCCGCAGCGCAGATGGATCAGGGCCGCAAGGCCATGCAGGCGCTGGCGTCCGAGCATGTGCTGAGCGTGAAGGAGGTTCCCCTGCAGCGCATGTACTGGGTGATGATCCCGCCCCTGCCCAGCAGCGCCGAGGCGACCGCCAGGCTCGCCCAGTTGCACGCACTGGGCATAACGGATGCCGCGCTCGTGACTGCCGCGCCCTGGCAGAACGCCATTTCGCTGGGCCTATACGCCAGCGAAGACTCCGCCTCGCGCCGCCTGGCCGAACTCGCGCAAAAAGGCGTGAGCGGCCTGAGCACGCAGACTCAGGCCAAGACGGGCACGGATTATTATTTCCTCATCAAGAGCGCCAACAGCGACGTGCTGCAGCAGTTGGACGGCATCCGCCTGGCCTTCCCCACCACCACCCTGTCGCGCGTGGCCTGCGGCAATGACGCGAATTAGGGTTGCTCAGCGGATCAGGAAATTCGCCGCCATGCCGGCGAATACCGCGGCGCCGAACCAGGTGTTGTGCAAAAAAGCCTTGAAACAGGCGGCGGGCTCGCGCTCCCGGATGAGCCTAAGGTGGTAGAGCGCAATGAGCAGCGCCGCGCCCAAACCCAGGTAATAAGGCCAGCCCAGGGTGAGCATGCGGCCTACCCAGGCCAACAACCCCAGCGTTGCGGCATAGCACAAGGCCACGGCGGCAATGTCGAAACGGCCGAAGGTGATGGCGGCGGTCTTGATGCCGATCTTCAGATCGTCCGCGCGGTCTACCATGGCATATTCGGTGTCGTAAGCCACCGCCCAGAAAATATTGGCCGCCAGCAGCAGCCAGGCCTCCTTGGGCACCGTCTCCCAGACCGCTGCATAGCTCATGGGGATGCCAAAGCCGAAGGCAATGCCCAGATAGGCCTGCGGCAGCGCGAAGAAGCGCTTGGTGTAGGGATAGCTGGCCGCCAGGAACAAGGCCACGAGGGCGAGTTCCCATACCAATTTATTGAGCGGCAGGATGAGCAAAAAGGCCAGCACGGACAGCCCCGCTGCCAGCAGCAGCGCCTCTTTGGCGGAGATTTCGCCGGCGGCCAGGGGCCGGTTGCGCGTGCGCGCCACCTGGGGGTCGAAATTACGGTCGGCATAATCGTTGACGATGCAGCCGGCCGAACGCATCAGCACCACACCCAGGATGAAAATCCACAGCACCGGCCAGATCGGCTGGCCGCGCGTGGCGAGCCACTGCGCCCACAGCGTCGGCCACAGCAGCAGCAGGATGCCGATAGGCTTGTCCAGCCGCATCAAGCGTTCGTAGACAGACAGGCGCTCGGCGAGCTTCATGGCGTCAAGTCGAACGCCGCCGGCAAGAACACTTCCGTCACCCACAACGGCGCACCGGCGCGCAGAAAGAGCGAACGGCGCGCCCACAGCGGCGCAGGCGCGGCGCCGAGATGGCGCGCGAGCCGGCGATGCAGCGGGTGGGAAGGCGGCAGGCGGCGATAGCTCAAGGGAAAGCGCCGAACCCCGCGCTGCGCGAAAAGGGTTTCGCCCAGGGGCTTCAAGCCCTGGCGCTTGAGCCCGCGCCAGGCGCCCTGCAATGCGCGCGCGGACACGACGCTGTGCGCATAGACCGCCGGTTGCCCGCCGCACAGCAAGAATACCTCGCGCACATAACCCGGCCGGCCGCCGTGCAACCCGGTCAGGCCGCGCTCGTCGGGATTGATGGAGCGGATGCGAAAAGCCAGTCTTTGCACGGCGAAGTCGGGGCAGCGCGCTTTCAGGCGGGCGGTCAGCGAACCCTCATCCGTAAGCCAGCCGCGCATAGGGCGCGGAATTGCAAGGGGGCGAGCGAGCCAGGCGGAATCAGGGAGCAGCAAACCAAGATCGACGGAATAAAGATCGGCATTATCCCGGATAATGCCCGAGGCGCGATCGGCACCCGGTTAACGGCGCCTTTGCCTCAATGCTGCTGCGCCGCCATCATGCGCGCCAGAGCAACGTAGTCCGCCGCGCTTGCCGGGTCGATCTGGGGAGGAAAACCGCGCGCTTTCAGGAATTCAGCCACGGCGGGATTTTTCGCCCCGCCGACCAGGGCCGCGGCCAGCTTGGTGCGCAGCTCCGGTGCCAGCTTCGGGCTGGCCGCGAAGGTCCAATGCGGCGAAGCCTCCGTATCCATGACCGCGTGAACCGGCGCGCCCTGCTTGACCCACCCCTGATACAAGCGCACCGCCGTCACGCCAACGTCCACGAGGCCCAGCTTGAGGGCATAAATCATGTCGTCCGGCCCCGTGAAGGTGATGATTTTGGAGAAGTAGGTTTTGGGATCGATGTGCATTTCACGCATCTTGGCATCGGCCAGCACGGTGATGAGTGCAGCGCCGGCAGGGATGCCGAGAACCTTCCCCCTCATCTCGGCGGGAGTCTTGATGCCGCTGCTGTTGAGGGCGATGAACGTCCCCTTGATCTGGCCATGGACGCGCGCGACTGGCTGGTACCCCCCCAATTGTTCGGCTTTGATCGCCACGTTGGGCGGCGCATAGACGAAATCGTAGCGGTGGTTTTTCACGCCCTGCATGAACAGTTTGGGGTTTTTTGCCGCCTCCACGACCACCGGCTCGCCTAGCTGCCTGCCGAGATACCCGGCCAGGCCGCGCATTTGCATCACCACCATGCGCGGATCGGTGTTGAAGTCCTGTACCCCAAAGATCAGGCTGGCGGCGCTTGCCGCGCCGGTCAGCAGCAAGGCGCACAGCGCCGCGATTAGTGTCATCAGACGCATATCACCCTCCGAAAATAAGTTTTGTGCCAGCTATAACGGCAAACCGCGGCGGTTCTTGATGCGCGGGCCAGGCATGCACGGCGCGAATGCCTTTGCGGCTTCAGCCGGACAGGCCGCCCTGCTTAATCGGTGGCGGGCTTAAGCGCCGCGAGGCCGCTCAAATCGGCGGCGCCGGCCGGTTCGAACCCCGGAAAGCCGGTCAGCTTGAAATAGCTCGCCGCATCCGCGTCCCGCGCCGCGGTGAGCAGCGCCGCCTTGAGCTTTTCCCGGAAGGCCGCAGGCAGGTCGCCGCGCACGGCAAAGGTCAGGTTGGGCGCCGAATCGGATTGCATGATGAGATTCAGGTTGTAGCCCCTGGCGCTCCAGGTCTCATATTGCGTGCTGTTCACCACGCCCACGTCGATGAGCCCCAGCTTGAGCGCAGACAAGACATCGTCGGGGCTTTTGAGGATCAGCGTCTCGCCGAATCCGCGCCGCGGATCCATGCCGCTTTGACGCAGCTTGCTTGCGGCCAGTTGCGCCATGAGGGATTCCGGAGCGGGCATGCCCAGGCGCTTGCCCTTCATGTCCTCGGGGAAGGCGATGCCGCTTTGCGCCAGGCTCACGAAGGCCGCGGACAGCCGGCCGGGAATGCGGACCACGGGCTCGTACCCCGCCGCGCGCGCCTGCAGAATCATGTTGGGCGGACCGAACATGAAGTCGTAGCGGTGATTCTTCGCGCCCTGCATGTACAGGCTGTAACTCTTGGCCGCTTCGACGATCACGGGCTGCCCCAGTTCGCGGCCGAGATACTTCGCCATGCCGCGAAACTGCAGCACCAGCATGCGCGGATCCCGCGAAAAATCCTGCACGCCGAAAATGAGATTGGCTGCCAATGCCGGCGAAGTCAGCAAGGCCAGGCACAAACCGGCCAAGAGACGGAGTTTGCGCATGTTTTTCTCCTGCGCGATCGCTACGGCATGCCTTACGGCCATTGCGGGAAATTTCTTAATGGAAAATTCAGCCGCCGAGCCAGGCTTGGCGGCTGCCCAGCCAGCGCGCCAGGTGGGCGGCCGCGCCTTGTGGCGCCTGCGCCAGCAGGGCCGCGGCCGCAGCCCGGGCCGCGTCGAGCAGAGCGACATCCCGTTCGGGGTCGGCGAAGCGCAACAGCGGCGCACCCGACTGGCGCGCCCCCAGGAATTCCCCCGGCCCGCGCTGCAAAAGGTCCTGGCGTGCGATCTCGAAGCCGTCGGTGTTTTCGTAGATCACCTTGAGGCGCGAGCGGGCGGCCTCCGACAACGGGGTCTGGTAGAGCAGCACGCATACCGAGGCCCGGCTGCCGCGCCCCACCCGGCCGCGCAGCTGGTGCAACTGGGCCAGGCCCATGCGTTCGGCATGCTCGATGACCATGAGAGAGGCATTGGGCACGTCAACGCCCACTTCGATGACCGTGGTGGCCACCAGCAATTGCACGGCGCCGGCCTGGAAGGCCCCCATGACGGCGTTTTTCTCCTGCGCTTTCAGGCGCCCGTGCACCAGCCCCACCGACAATTCCGGCAATTGGCTGCGCAGGGTATCGTAGGTGTCGAGGGCGGCCTGCAGATCGAGCTTCTCGGATTCCTCGATCAGCGGACAGACCCAATAGGCTTGGCCGCCGCCCAGGCAGACCTCGCGCACGCGGGCCAGCACCTCGGCGCGGCGCGCCTCGGAGGCAAGCCGGGTCGCCACCGGGCGGCGGCCGGGAGGCAGGGCGTCGATGACCGAGACGTCCAGGTCCGCGTAATAACTCATGGCCAGCGTGCGCGGAATGGGTGTGGCCGACATCATGAGGAGGTGCGGCTCAACTCCTTTCTGCGCCAGAGCCAGGCGCTGCGCCACGCCGAAGCGGTGCTGTTCGTCCACCACCGCAAGCCCGAGCCGGGCAAAAGCCACTTCATTCTGGAACAGGGCGTGGGTGCCCACCGCGACGGCAATCCGGCCGCTCGCCAGCGCCTCGCGCACGCGACGCTTCTCCGCCGCGGGCAGAGCGGAAGCGAACCAGCCGACTTCCAGCCCCAGAGGGGCCAACCACTGACCGAGCTTGCGGTAATGCTGCTCGGCGAGTATCTCGGTGGGGGCCATGAGCGTAGCCTGACAGCCGGCCTCGACCGCCGCGAGACAGGCCAGCGCCGCCACCACCGTCTTGCCGCTGCCCACGTCGCCTTGCAGCAGCCGGCGCATGGGATGGGGCCGAACGAGGTCAGCGGCGATTTCGCGCCAGGCTTTTTCCTGGGCGGCCGTAAGGGCGAACGGCAGGGCTGCACGCAACGCATGATCCAGACGTCCGGCCGGAGCCAGTGCGGGCGCACCGCGCCGGCGGTGGCGAGCGCGGGACTGCAGCAGGGAAAGCTGCTGGGCCAAGAGCTCGTCGAAGGCCAGGCGGCGGAAAGCGGGATGGCTGCGCGCTTCGAGGGCGGCCACCGGGGTATCGGCCGGCGGCCCGTGGAGGAAGCGCACGCTCGCGGCGAAGTCCGGCAGATCGAGCCCGGCCAGCAAATCGCCGGCCAGGGTGTCCGTCAAGTCGGCCTGCGCCAAAGCCTGCACGATGAGCCGGCGCAAGGCGGCCTGGGACAACCCTGCCGTGGTGGGATAGACGGGGGTGAGGTTCTCCGCCAGCGGCGCTGCGGGGTCCTCCACGCGCCGGTAGCGCGGATGCACCATTTCCAGGCCGAAGAACCCGCCGCGCACCTCGCCGCTGAAGCGGAATATCCGCCCCGGCTGGAATTCCTTGAGCTGGCTGGGATAGAAATGCAGAAAGCGCACAAGCAGGCTGCCGCCGGCATCTTCCACCGCCAGTTTGAGGCTGCGGCGCGGCCGCGCGCTCACCTCGACTTCGCGCACGGTAGCCTGGATTTGCGCTTGCTCGCCCACCCTCAGGGTGGCGATGGGATGCAGGCGCGTTTCGTCCTCATAGCGCAGCGGCAGATGCAGCAGCAGATCGGCGTCGCTGGCGATGCCCAGCTTGGCCAGCTTGCCCTTGAGCGCCGGCGAGACGGGGAAGGAAAAACCCGCGGTGTTCAAGCCGACCGGCAAGCTCAGGAGGCTATCCCCATGACCGCATCGGCCTCGACCAAGGCCCCTTTGGGCAGCTGCGCCACGCCCACGGCGGCGCGGGCCGGGTAGGGCTGAGAAAAATAGCCCGCCATGATTTCGTTGATCTTGGCAAAATTGGCCAGTTCCGTGAGATAGAGATTGAGCTTCACGACGTCGTTCAGGCTGCCGCCGGCCGCGCGGCACACCGCATCCAGGTTGCGGAACACTTGATGGGCCTGTGCCTCGAAGCCGTCGACCAGCGCCATGGTGGCCGGGTCCAGTCCGATCTGGCCGGAGAGATAAACGACCTCGCCCAGGCGCACCGCCTGGGAATAAGTGCCGATTGCGGCGGGGGCGTCGAGGGTGGAAATGGTTTCTCGTTTCATGTTTTTCCTTTAGTGCCAATCGAAACTTGTCATTGCGCTTGCGCGCGGCCGTCCTTGCGGCCCTTGACGCGGAAGATGCGCACCACGTCCGGCAACTGGCGCAGGCCGCGCATGATGCGGGCGAGGTGCAGGCGGTCCTCCACCTGCAGGGTGAAATAAAGAATGGTGTAGGGGCTGCCGTCCTCCTCTTCCATGCTGACGTTGCCGATGTTGGAGCCCTGGTCGGAAATGGCCGAGGCCACGCGCCCCAGCACGCCGCGCTTGTTGGCCACCACCAGCTTGATGGCGACGTCGAACAGCCTGTCCTTCTGCGGCTCCCACTCGACGTCCAGCCATTTGTCCGGGTCGGCGCGAAAGTTGCGGATCGCCGGGCAGTCGTGCGTGTGGATGATGAGCCCGCGATCCTTGTGGATGAAGCCCAGGATGGGGTCGCCGGGAATGGGGTGGCAACAGCTGGCCAGCTCCACCGCCACCCCTTCGGTGCCGCGTATGGTGATGGCCTGGGGATGGGAGGCCGCGCCGCCGAGATTGCCCTGGGCGTGCAATAGCTGATGCGCCACCACCAGCGGCAGCTTGCGTCCGAGGCCGAGGTCGGTGAACAAGGCATCCTTGCTTTCCGTGCCGGTTTCGCGCAGCAGACGCTCCCAGGCAGCCGCGTCCGGCTCGGGGCCGTCCGGATTCAGGGCCTTGAGGGCGTTCTCCAGCAGACGCGCGCCCATGCGCGCCGATTCGCTGGCGCGGGCCGTGCGCAGATAGTGGCGGATGTGGGCGCGCGCCTTGCCCGTGGCGACGAAGTTGAGCCAGGCCGGCTGCGGGCCGCTGTAGACGTTGGTGATGATCTCCACATGGTCGCCGTTGCGCAGCTGGGTGCGCAGGGGCATGAATTCGTGGTTGATCCTGACGGCCACGCAATGATTGCCCACGTCGGTGTGCACGGCATAGGCGAAATCCACCGCCGTCGCCCCCTGCGGCAGGGCCATGATCTTGCCCTTGGGCGTGAAGACGTAGACCTCGTCGGGAAACAGATCGACCTTGATGTGCTCGAGGAATTCCGGCGAGTCCTTGGAATCGGCCTGGATTTCCAGCAGGGACTGCAACCAGCGGTAGGTGCTCTGCTGCATCTCGTCGAGGCTTTCGTCGCCGCTCTTGTAGAGCCAATGGGAGGCCACGCCGGCCTCGGCCACGCGGTGCATCTCCTGGCTGCGGATCTGGATCTCGATGGGCGTGCCCTGGGGGCCGAACAGGATCGAGTGCAGCGCCTGGTAGCCGTTGGCCTTGGGAATGGCGATGTAGTCCTTGAACTTGCCCGGGATGGGCTTGTACAGGCCGTGCAAAGCGCCCAGGGTCAGGTAGCAGGTGGGCAAGTCCTTGACGATCACGCGAAAGCCGTAGATGTCGAACACCTGGGAAAACGCCAGGTTCTTTTCCTGCATCTTGCGGTAGATGCTGTATAGGTGCTTTTCCCGGCCGGTCACCAGGGCATCGACACCGGCTTGGCGCAGCCTCTCCTCGATGGCGAGCTTGATTTTCTCCACCAGCGCGCGCCGGTTGCCGCGTGCGGCATTCACGGCCTTGACGAGCACTTGGTAGCGGTGCGGGTGCAGGTGCTGGAAGCCCAGATCCTCCAACTCCCGATAGACGTCGTTCAAGCCCAGCCGGTTGGCGATGGGCGCATAGATTTCCAGGGTCTCGGCGGCGATGCGCTTGCGCCTGTCGGCGTCCATCGCCCCCAGGGTGCGCATGTTGTGCAGACGGTCCGCCAGTTTGATGAGGATGACCCGCACGTCCTGGGCCATGGCAAGCAGCATCTTGCGGAAATTCTCCGCCTGCGCCTGCTGCTCGGTGGCGAACGCGAGTTTGTCGAGCTTGGACATGCCCTCCACGAGCATGGCCACGGACGGCCCGAAGCGGGCCTGGATGTCGGCGTTGCTGGTTTCCGTGTCCTCCACCACGTCGTGCAGCAGGGCGGCGCACAAGGCTTGGGGATCCAGATGCCAGCCGGCGAGGATGCCGGCGACGGCGAGCGGGTGGAGGATGTAGGGATCGCCGCTTCTGCGGAACTGCCCGGCATGGGCGGCGCGGCTCAGCTCGAAAGCGGCGCGCAGGCTCTCGCCGTCGGCCGGCGAGAGATACTGTGTACTCTGGCGTAAGACCTCGTAGCCCGCCTCTTCCTGCGGGGAAGGGGCGGGAACGTCTCTCAAATGGTGCGCGTCAGGCGCGGCCCCGGTTGAGGATTTCAAGACCGACCTTCCCCGCGGAAATTTCCTTCAGCGCAGTGACCGTCGGCTTGTCCCGCCCCTCCACCAGAGGCTGCGACCCCTGGGCGATCTGGCGCGCGCGGACGGTCGCCGCCAAAGTCAGTTCAAAGCGATTGGGAACGTATGCCAAACAATCGTCCACGGTGATGCGGGCCATGCGTGAGTACTCCTCTGGGTTAGCTGGCTGCGCCTGGCAGGAACTCGGCAAACAATGGCGCCAGCTGCGCCATTTGCCGCGGCGCAGCCAGGCGCGCAGCGCGCACGATGGCGACGAGTTCCTGCAGTGCCAGGTCGAAATCGTCATTGACAATTATATAGTCGAACTCCGCCGCATGCCCGATGTCCTCGGCCGCCGCCGCCAAGCGCCGCTCGATCACTTCGGCGCTGTCCTGGGCGCGCCCGGTGAGGCGGGTGCGCAAAGCATGGGCGGAAGGCGGCAAGATGAATACCGACACCGCGTCGGGAAAATGCTTCTTGACCTGGGCCGCTCCCTGCCAGTCGATTTCCAGCAGCAGATCGCGCCCACCGGCGATCTCGCCCTTGATCCAGGCGTGCGAGGTGCCGTAGAAATTGCCGTAAACTTCCGCGCTTTCGAGAAACTCACCCTGGGACGCCATTTCCAGAAAGCGCTCGCGGCTGACGAAATGGTAGTCGCGCCCCTCGTGCTCGCCCGGACGGGGCGTGCGCGTGGTGTACGACACCGACAGGCGCACCGCCGGTTCTGCCTTGATGAGCGCCTTCACCAAACTGGTCTTGCCCGCGCCGGAAGGGGCGCTGACGATGTAGAGGATGCCTTTGCTCATTTCCGGTGTGTGTCCGTCATTCGATGTTCTGCACCTGCTCGCGCATTTGTTCGATCAGCACTTTCAGCTCCATCGCTGCGCGGGTAGTCTCCAAGCCCACTGATTTGGAGCCAAGGGTATTGGCCTCGCGATGCAGCTCCTGCATGAGGAAATCCAGGCGCTTGCCGGCTGCCCCACCCTTGTCCAGCACGCGGCGCACCTCCTGCAGGTGGGCCTCCAGACGTGCAAGCTCCTCCGCGACGTCGATTTTTTGCAGAAACAGCGCGAGCTCCTGCGCCAAGCGCTCGGGATGTTCCTCCCCCAGCGCCTCCATGAGCTTGGCCGCCAGCCGCTCTTCATGCTGGCGCAGCAGCAGCGGCAGGCGCGGCCCGAGTTCGCGGAGCATGGCCTCGGCGCTCGCCACCCGGTCGAGCAGAAACGCCGTCAGCTTGCCTCCCTCGCGCTCTCGGCTCGCCGCCAGCTCGTCCGCGGCCAGCGCCGCCTCCGCCAGTATGCGGGCGTGCAGTTCGGGCGCCGCGAGGTTGGCCTCTTCCTGCATGCCGGGCCAGCCCAGGACTTCCCCCACGCTGAGGGCGGCGGCCTCCGGCAGCGCCTGCCTCACCTGCGCCTGCCAGCGGCGCAGGCTCTCAAGTAAATCCGCATTCAGACCGTTACTGCTACGAGTGACGGCGGGGGCCGCGAGGCCCATCCTGCATTCCACCTTGCCGCGCGCGATGCGTTTTTGAATCAGCTCGCGCAGCGCCGGTTCCAGGACGCGCAATTCGTCCGGCAGGCGAAAGGCAATCTCCAGATAACGCTGGTTGACGGAACGCAGCTCCAGCGTCAGATTAGCGGGCATCAGCGGCAGAGAGCGGGCGGCGAACCCCGTCATGCTTTGGATCATGGTCGGCAACGGTCGGGAAAGCGGGCAAGGCAGCGCGGCGCAGGCCGCCCGATAAGCATAACAGAGGTTATAGAGGCGACATGCAACAGCTGTACTGGCTTACCGGAAAATTCGCGCCGACCGGGGTTGCGCCCGCACGCCGCACACCCGCCCCGTTCCGCGCTTTCTTCCTCCCGGCCCGATAGCCCATGGCGACTCAACCCAATCAGGCTCTGCCGAACGGATACCGGCTCAAGGAGTACACCATCGTGCGCAAAATCGGCGGCGGTGGCTTCAGCATGGTGTATCTGGCCAAGGACGCGGAAAGCAATTCCGTCGCCATCAAGGAATATCTGCCCGGCGCGCTGGTGCTGCGCCCGGAAGGATCGGTGCTGGTACAGGCCAGCTCGACCGGCAATCAGTCCATTTTCCGCCACGGACTGAAATGCTTCTTCGAGGAGGGGCGTGCGCTGGCGGGCATCAATCACAACAACGTGGTGCGGGTGCTGAACTTCTTCCGCGCCAACGAAACGGTCTACATGGTGATGCGCTTCGAGCGCGGCAAGACCCTGCAGCAGCACATCCAGGGCAATCGCGGGGAAATCCGCGAGGGCTTCATGCGCCGTGTATTCGCCCAACTGCTCAACGGCCTGCGCGAGGTGCATGCGCACAAGCTGCTGCACTTGGACGTCAAGCCCTCCAACATCTACATCCGCCTGGACGGCAGCCCGGTGCTCATCGATTTCGGTGCGGCGCGCCAGACCTTGACCCAAGATGAGAGCCGTTTGCAGCCCATGTACACCCCCGGGTTCGCGGCTCCCGAGCAATACCACAACCGCGAGCGCCTGGGGCCGTGGACCGACATCTACAGCATAGGCGCAAGCATATACGCCTGCCTCGCCGGCCTTCCTCCGCAGGCGGCGGACGCCCGCATGCTCAACGACAAGCTGGCGCGGACGCGCGAAACCTGGGCCGGGCAGTATTCCGACCAGCTCCTGGAAACCGTGGACTGGTGCCTGCGCCTCAATTACATGGAACGCCCGCAAAGCGTGTTTACCTTGCAGAAGATCCTCATGGACAACAGCGCGCTTTCGCCCCGCCGGCGCTCCATACTTGGCAATCTCCGGCGCACCCTGAACCGGGAATTGTTCTGAAGCTACAATGGCGCGATGAAATTCACCATCTATCAGGCATCGCGCCAGGGCGGCCGCAAAAGCAACCAGGACCGGGTGGCCTACTCCTACAGCCGCGATGCCCTGCTCATGGTCGTGGCGGACGGCATGGGCGGCCACATGCACGGCGAGATCGCGGCGCAGCTGTGCGTGCAGACCCTCACCAGCCGCTTCCAGTCGCAGGCCAAGCCGCGCCTGGCTGAACCGCGCGACTTTCTCGTCAAAACCATAGAACAGGCCCATTTCGCCATCAACGACTACGCGGTGGAGCACAACCTGCTGGAGATTCCCCACACCACCTGCGTCGCCGCGCTGATCCAGGACAGCATGGCCTATTGGGCGCACGTGGGCGACTCGCGGCTGTATTATTTTTCCGGCGGCCAGTTCAAGGTGCGCACCGAAGACCACACGGCGGTCGCGCGCATGATCCGCGACGGCCTGATCGACGAAGAAGAAGCCCTGCACCATCCCGACCGCAACAAGGTCAGCAACTGCCTGGGTGGCTACATCGTGCCCGACATAGAACTGTCGGTGCCGCAGAGACTGCACGAAACCGACACCTTCCTCTTGTGCACCGACGGCGTATGGGCCTCGCTGAGCCAGCAGGAAATCAGCGCCATCCTGCACGCCTACGAACTGGAAGACGCCGTGCGCCATCTCATGGACCATGCCGAATTCCGCGGCGGCGAATCGGGCGACAATCTGAGCCTGGTGGCCATGACCTGGGGCGATCCGCAGCGCCCCGGCGTGGAGGCGATCTCCACTCTATCGCTGCCCGAACATGGCTACACTACGCTGATCAACAACCCGCGCACCGAGCAGCCCTACCAGAACATCTCCGACGAGGAGATCGAAAAGGCCATCCTGGAAATCCAGTCCGCCATACGCAAGCTGAGCAAATAGCCCGCCGCGCGGGATCAGGACCGCGGCGGCGGCGCGGAGCGCTCAGATTCGCGGGCCGTCGGCGCCGGCTTCCCCCCGCGTCATCGCGCGCGCCAGTTGGGCCAGCGTAGTCTGCTCCAAAAGCTCCACGAAGTCCCCACTGATGTTGGACCAACGCAGGCGCAGCGGGCACTGTGCCTCGCCGTAGAATTCCTCCAGCCCCAGCAGGCAGCGCTGCGCGAAGCGCGGCCCCTCGGTGAGGCGCAGAATGTCCATGAGCGTGGTGCCCAAGCCCTCGGGGCGCAGGCAGAAGCCGCCCAGACGCCCGCGGAAGGATTCGATCAGACGGGCATTGGCAAGACTCATGAGGATCTTTGCCAGGGCGGATCCCGGCAGATCGAGCCGCTCCGCGATTTCCTGATTCAGGGCCATGCGGCCCGGCCGGCTGGCCAGATAAATCATGGCTTGTATGGCGTATTGGCTGGTTTGGGACAGCATCAATTCAACTGCGGTTGAATACTCCGGCCGCGCGCGACGCCGCCGCGCCCCAGCGGCCGTTCACGCCAGATTGAGCCGCCGCGCCACGGTGCCCATGAGCAGGGCGGCGAACAGCAGCATGAGATAGGAGATGGAGGCGACGAAGACGCGGCGCGCATAGCGATCCATGCCCGGGCCCATGGGGAGGCGCTTGAGCCGGCGCGCCATGCCTGCGTACCAGGCGCCGGCAACCCAGGCGACGGAGCCATAGACCAGGTCTCCCGTGAGCAAGGCCGGGATGAGGCTGACGACCCAGGTGGCCAGGGCATAGCGGAGCACCTCGCGGCGCGTGCGTTCGACACCGTGGGTTACCGGCAGCATGGGGATGCATGCCTTGGCGTAGTCCTCGCGGCAATGTATCGCCAGAGGCCAGAAATGCGCCGGCGTCCAGACGAAGATGAGCAGCAGCAGCGAAAGCGGCAGGGCGTCGACCCGGCCCGTGACGGCGGTCCAGCCGATGAGCGGCGGCAGGGCCCCGGCCAGGCCGCCCCAGACGATGTTCCAGGGTGTATTGGGTTTCAGGTAGAGGGTGTAAAACACACCGTAGCCCACCGTTCCCGCCAGCGTCAGCGCCAGCGTCAGCGGGTTGGTGCCCCAGGCAAGCACGCCGACTGCGCCCAGCAGCAGGGACGCGGCATAGAAGACGGCTCCGCCGCGGCTGATGCGCCCCGCCACCAGGGGTCGTCTCTGCGTGCGCGCCATGTGCAAATCCAGTCCCGGCTCGACGATCTGGTTGAGCACGCCGCCCGCGCCCCCGGCCAGTGCCACGCCCACGAGGCCGGCGAGCGCGGGCTGCCAGTGCCGCAACGCGTGCGGCGCCAGAAATTCGCCCACCGCCGCGGTAAACACCAGCATGGAAACCACGCGCGCCTTGGCCAGCACGAGCAAATCCGCCAGCCAGCCGGCGCCCGAGCGGCCGCCGCGCAACAGCGCCTGGCCGCCCCCCAAAACGGCGATCTTCAGCATGCCGGCACCTTCACGCGATCTACTGCCCCGATCCGCGCCTCAGTGCCATTGCAGCACGATGGCATAGGTGATGAGCAGCACGGCGAACTGATGGAAAGGCACGATTGCGCCCGGGTTCTTGGGCGCCAGATTCACCGCCTGGAAGAGCAGGAAGCCGACCGATATCTGCGCCAAGGCGATATAAAACGCCACCGGATAGGCCGGCATGAGCCAACCCAGCGTCGCCACCACCGACAGCGCCGCCAGCACGTGGCACACCACCATCCAGTGCGCCGTGCGGCGCGGCTTGTAGAACGCCCCGATGGGCTGGCCGAAGCCGCGCTGCCCGGTAGTCATGCCGCCGAGGAACACGGTCAGCAGCAGGGGATGCAGGGCCGAAGTCGCGCGCAGATAGGTCCAGCAGTTCATGCCCGGGAAAGTCAGCCCGGCGAGATAGATCAACAGCACGCCGTAGGCCAGAAGGCCGTGCGTGCCGTGCACTAGGGCCGGCGCCCGCCCCGCCAGCACGTACAAAGTGCCCATGCCGAACAGGGCCGTGGCAACCACCAGGCCCAGGCCGCTGTAGGTAGCCCAGCCCGGCGCCAGCACGGCCAGCGCGAGCGCCACCAGGCCGACCAGCGTCGCCACGACGCGGTGCGCCGCCTCGGGGTCGCCGCGCAGCATCAGCAGCAGGATGTTGCGCGTGTAGGGCCAGCGGGTGCCCAGCGACAACCCATAACCATAGCCTTCGACCGTACTGCCCAGCAGGATGAGCGTGCTGGCAAGCAGGGTCTGGGTCAGGAAGAGTCCGTCCACCAAGGCGGCCTTGCCTGCCAGCGGGCCGTGCAGCGCGCGCCACACCCCCAGCAGCATGGCAGCGGCGACCAGGCTGGCCATGATGACGCCGATCAGGCGCACGGCTGCGCTCATTTCGCCTTCGACGGCGCCGCGCGGCGCCGTCTGGCCTTCGGCGCGCAGCGCGACTTTCAGCTGCAGCGGAGCGGACATCAGCGATCCATCCCCGGCATGGCCGGCGCTCCCGCGGAAGCGGCCGCGGCCGGCGCCGCCGTCCTGGGCGTGAGCATGGTTCGCCGATACAGCCCGTGGAACATCCAGGACGACAGGCCGATGGTGAGAATGAACAGCGGGATGAAGAGCACCAGGGACACCGTATGCCAGCGCTGGGTTTCGGAAAACTCCATGTGCAGCAGGAAAACGCCCTGCGCGACCACGACCACGCCGGCCAGGGCCGTGGTGAGAAGAAACAGCCCGAGCGGCGCCATGGCCTGCTTGGCGACCAGCCAGGTGGCGGCGCCGAGGAGCGCGCTGGAAAACAGATACACCAGCAGATAGCCGCGGCCGTCCGCCAGCTGGACTTCCGGGTGCTCAAGCGGATTGTCTGCACTGTGCGTCATGCAATCACTCCCTGCAAATAGACGAAGACGAAGACGAACACCCAAACCACCGCCTGGAAATGCCAGAACAGCTTGAGGTTGACGAGGCGGTAAACCACGTTGCTGCTGAAGCCCTCGCGCGCAAGCTGCACGAGCGAGACAAGCATCCACAGCAGGCCGACCGCGATGTGCAGCGCATGGTAGATGACCAGAGTGAAGAAGATGGACAGATAGCCGCTGCGTTCGGGAGTGATGCCCAGCGCAAACAAGTCGCCGAGATCCTTGCCCACCAGCCCCAGGAACGCCGCGCCGAAGACCATCGCACCCAACAGGCCGCCCGCCACGCCGCCGGCGCGGCCCCGGCGCAGCGCCGCCATGGCATAGCCGTAGGCCAGCACGCTGGTGAACAGGGCCAGCGTCTCGCCATAGGCGTAGCCGGGCCGGATGACGTCGCCCGGCATCGGCCCGCCGGCCATGTTCATGACGTGGCTCAGCACGCCGAAGGAGGCGAACAGCGCCGCGTATATCATGGCGTCGCTCAACATATAGAGCCAGAAGCCGAAGGTTCGGGTGCCGATCACGTCATGGCCGTGATGGTTCCGATCCCACAGGGGCGCCTGGGCCGGATCGATCGTTTCGCTGGCAGATGCGCTCATTGATGCCACTCCGATTTATTGATGTACATGCAGTCCTCGGCCCGCTTACTTGGGCGCCCAGGGGGCGTGCGCCGGGGTGAGGCCGCCGGCGCCGCTGCGCACGCCGTCGGCACCGCGCACCGAGGCGCCTGCCCAGACGGCGTCTTCGACGCGCTTCACTTCTTCGGGCGGCACCGTGTAGTCGGTGTTCCTGGCGAAGGAACGCATGATGACCAGGAGCACGATCCCAGCCAGGCACAGGGCGGCAAGCCACCACATGCGCCACACCAGGGCGAAGGCCAGGCCCAGGGACAGCCCGCCCAGCACCAGCGGAACGCCGGTGTTGCGCGGCATGTGGATGCCTGTGTAATGCTCATGGCGCAACTGCGCGACGCCGTTCTCCCGCCGCCACGCCCATTCGTCGCGCGCGTTGACATGCGGGATGTAGGCGAAGTTGTAGAACGGCACCGGCGAGGGGGTGGCCCACTCCAGGCTTCTGCTGGTGCCCCAAGGGTCGGCGCCGACGCGGTTGAGCGCGCGGTCGCGCAGGCTGACGTAGAGCTGCACCACCAGATAGACCGCCGACAGGCTGTAGAGGACGATGCCCGCCATTTCGGCGTCGAGCAGGGGCTGCCACTGCGTGTAGGGGATGTAGTCCAGGCGCCGCGTCATGCCCATGAAGCCGAGCGTGAACATGGGAATGAAGACCGTCGCGGTGCCGGCGGTGAAGAACCAGAAGAACCATTTGCCCCAGCGTTCGTTGAGCTTGAAGCCGAACACCTTGGGGAACCAGAAGTTCACCGCGCCGAAAATGGCGTAGACGATGAGCAGCAGCATGAGGTGGAAGTGCGCCACCACGAACACGCTGTTGTGCACCATGTAATCGTTGGTGGTGAAGGCGTTCATCATGCCCGTCATGCCGCCCGCCAGCAGGAAGAACAGGGCGGCGCAGGCCCAGATCATGGGCAGGTCGAAGCGCAGCCGGCCGCGATACATGGTGAACAGCCAGTTGAACACTTTCACGCCGGTCGGGATTCCCACCAGCATGGTGCTCACGCTGTAGAAGGCGTTGACATCCGGCGCCGACCCCATGGTGAAGAAATGGTGCAGCCACACGCCCCAGGAAACGCCGGCGATGCCGAAGGATGCGAGCACCATGCCGGTATAGCCGAACAGCGTCTTCTCGGAGAACACCGGGATGATTTCCGACAGCATGCCGAAGGCCGGCAGGATCACGAAATAGACTTCCGGATGGCCCCAGATCCAGAACAGGTCGTTATAGAGCATGAGGTTGCCGCCCATGCCCGCAGTGTAGAAATGCGTGCCCAGGTAGCGGTCCAGGGTAAGCAGCGCGAGGCTCACGGTGAGCACCGGAAACGAGGTCAGGGAGATGATGTTGGCGCTCAGCGACGCCCAGGTGAACATGGGCAGCCGCATCCAGGTCATGCCCGGGGCGCGCATCTTGACGATGGTGGCGATGAGGTTGATGCCGCCCAGGGTCGTGCCCACGCTGCTCAACTGCATGGCCCAGATCCAGTAGTCCACGCCCACGCCCGGGCTGTAGGGCAGCTCGTTCAGGGGCAGGCTGCCGAACCAGCCGGCGTGAGCGAAATCGCCGATGAACAAGGCCGTCATCACCAGCGCCGCGCCGGCGGTGGTCAGCCACAGGCCCACGGCATTGAGATAGGGGTAGGCCATGTCGCGCGCACCCACCTGCAGCGGCACGATGATGTTCATGATGCCCACCAGGATGGGCGTGGCGGCGAACAGGATCATGATGACGCCGTGCGCCGTATAAATCTGGCCGAAGTGGAACGGCGTCAGATAACCGTGCAGCGCCCCGAGGTAGCCGGGCGAATCGGGGCCCACCGCCATGGCTTGCTGGCTGCGTATCATGGCCGCGTCGGCGAAGCCGCGCAGCAGCATCACCAGCCCGACCAGGATGTACATGATGCCGATCTTCTTATGGTCCACCGTGGTCAGCCACTCGCGCCACAGATAGCGCCATTTGCCGTAATACGTGACCGCCCCCAGGATCGCCATGCCCAAGGCGACCACCAGTAGGAAGGTGCCGACCAGGATGGGGTTCTCGTAGGGTATCTGCGACATCGCCAGCCGCCCCAATAGCGGGCTCCACGGCCCTTGCAGGTTCACCAGCATCAAAGTTCTCCTTGCATCTGCGCCTGGCGCGCACGCTGCTTCTGCAGGTACTTCACCATGTTTTCCGTCATGTCCATCGGGGTGGGCCAGACCTTGCCGTTCATCACTTCGCCGACGACATGGTCGAACAGCCCAGGTTCGACATCGGAAAAATATTCCGGCTTGCCGCTGACGCTGATGTCAGGCTTGGCAAACAGGTTGAACTGCGCATAATCCATGTGCTGCGGCGCCTGCTGGACTTGCTGCGTCCATTGCTGGAATTGCGCGGAAGGCACGGCGTCGGTCTGGAAATTCATCCAGGAGAATCCCGCGCCGCTGTAGTCGGCGGAAAATCCCTCGTACGTGCCTGCGTGGCTGGCCATGAGCGCCTGCCTGACGCGCATGCCCGGCATGACGTCGATCATGCCCACCAGTTGCGGAATGTAGAAGTCGTTGGTCACCGCCGTGGAAGTCAAGCGGAATTTGACCGGCGTATCCACCGGTATCACCAGCCTGCCCACCGACATGATGTGCTGCGCCGGATAGATGAACACCCAGCGCCAATCGGTGGCGATCACGTCGATTTCCAGCGGGCGCGGCGCCAGCGCCGCCTCGGCGCTCGCCAGCACCGTGGGCTTGTAGGGATTGACCTGATAGATCGCCTTGACCGAGTAATACGACAGCACCGCCACGGTGAGGATGGGAATGCCCCAGACGACGGCTTCGACGGCGTTGGAGTGTGACCAGTGCGGGCTGTAGGCCGCTCCGGCCGACTTGCGGTAACGCCACATCGCCCACACGATCAACAGGCCGGTGGGAACGATGATGGCCAGGTTCACCACTACATCGATGATCATGTAGTGGAGCTGGGTCTGCGAGATCACCCCCTTGGGGTCGAACAGCCAGAAATTGCGCGACGAACAACCGCCCAGCAACAAGGTTGAGAGCAGCGCCAGGAACCGCCCGCCCCTGGCCCAATTTTTTTTCACCATGCCTGTTGATTCCTCCGTACTCACGCCGTCACGCATCCAGCCCGCGCTTGCGCATCTGCCGCTCGCAACGAAACGCGCGCGCCTGCGCGATGCAGACGCCGGGGCGCCCCACGGACATCCCTGCGGGAGACAACGAAAACCTGCGAGTCAATCTCTTGAATCCGGCCTTGCCTTACGCTCCGGACGCATGCCCGGCCCCTGCGCGCTACCGTCGCCAAGCCGCACACCGGGGCTCATCATGCCGTGGCTTCAGGCATGTATTCATAGAACATATTTATCTTTATATTTAATTCTAATAACAATATATCTTATTGATTAAAAAGGTAATTAACTTAATTAGTGTTAACTAATTAATGTGTAATTACCTACAATTCCAGCGCCACGAGACGGGCGGCGGACTGGCGCCCCCCGCTTGGCACCCCTCCGCGCGCGCATGGGCGGCCCACACGCGGCCCCGCAAAAGGGCGAAGCGGGTGGGGAAAGCCGCGCGCCGCCGGGATAAACGGAAATGCAGGAGCGAAAGCAGCCACAAGGGGCGTCAACAGCCACGCATGACGTTCCCGATGACATTAACCGCCGCTTAGTTTCATCAAGACCGCCGCGTCACGGCAGCAGCCGGCGAGCAAGCGCTGCCGAGCTTTTCTCTGTTGTATTTTTTTCTCTCCCGGGGCCGGTCTGCGCGGGCGATGGCGCAATGCCGCCGGCACGATGATCGACCGCGGACAATGAACGGACAGGGCGGATCGCCATGTCCGTTACCGTAAAAATCCGCGCGCGGGGTTGGCTTGCTCAGGCAGATCTACTTTTTGGGGGCATTCCCTGCATCCTGAGCCCCCGGCACGAGTCTGACTGGGGGCTCTCCGACATCCGGGCGTCGGAGCAGGCGTGCGAAGGCTTGTAGCTCCTTGCGGTTGAGATCCGATATTGCCCAAAAATTCATCCCGCCGCCGACCCAGTGCACGACGTTATAACCCTCACGCGCGTAAGTCCGCTCTCCCGTCGCGGCGCCGGCGGGAGCCGGCCAGACAAAAAGATTGATGGGGTGCTTGCGATGCCGATACACCAAAGCTGCGACAGGTCGCCCGTGCAGATAATCCAGACGGCCGCCGACCAGCGGGAATCCCTGCGTGGTCAAATCTCTCACCGGCGGAGAAAAATTCAGCTTTCCGTTGAACCAAGGTTTGACGGCGTGCTCGTCCGACGATGCAACGTCGGTCAGGTGCCGGGCCATAAGCGAACGCACGTGGTCGGAAACCACCTCGCGCAGCAGGCGGGACTGTTCGCCGGGGGCCGACAGCAGCAGCGTCAGGCTCCAGGTCGCGACGACGGTGATCGCCAGCGCCGCACCCAATCCAAGCCACTTTCTGGCCACCTCGCGCCTAGGAGAACCCTCGACAACGTTCGCACGCAACGCCGAGCGCACGCTGGTTTCGAGGCCTTCCGGTGCCGTAAAGTAGGCGGTACGCGTGCGTACGGCAGCGCGCAGTGCCTGCATCTGCCGGTAAACGGGCAGACAGTTCGGGCACTGGTCGAGATGCTGCCCGATCTGTGCGCTTTCCACCGGCCCCAGCTCATCGTCCAGGTAGGCATGGAGGCGGAGCTGGGCATCGTCACAATTCATGGTCAGGCTCTTTCCCGGCCTTCGACGGCACCAGGGCTCGTTGCAATAGCCGACGGGCGCGCGCCAGCCGCGACATGACCGTACCCATGGGAATGTTGACGATGCCGGCGATTTCCTTGTACGACAGATCCTCCAGCTCCCGCAAAATCAACACCTCCCTGAATTCCAGGGGCAATCCGGAAATCGCCTGGTTGAGGCGTTTTTCGGCAACGCGCTGCAGCAGCAAAACTTCCGGATCGTTTTCCGGCGCGGCGAACAGACCTGGCATAACGTCTTTTCCTTCCACGCCATATATCTCTTCATCGAAACCAAGTATCACTCCGCTCGGGCGATTTTGCTTCAGCCAGGTATAACAGGTATTCCGTACGATGGTCAGCAGCCATGAGCGGATGTTTCCGCCACGGAACCCGTCGATAAATTTGAGCGCGCGCAGACAGGCCTCCTGCACCACGTCTTCAGCGTCATGTGCGTTGCACGTCAACCAGCGGGCCAGATTGTAGGCGGCATCGAGGTGCGGCAATACGCTTTGCTCGAAACGCCTGATCTTGGCGGGGTCGGTCAAAATCGCGCTCCTCTGTTTACCAATTCAGCAAGACCGCGCCCCGGGCGATTTTATTCCCCGCCGCCGGCAAGGCGCCCCTACGGGAATATTTTCCTGTCCAGGTTGGTTTTACGGACTGAAACGGCGTCGCCGACCATGGAGGGAAGACAATGCGCAACAACATCAATCGCAGAATGTTCTTGAAGCTGTCCGGTTTCGGGGGCGTGGTGTTCGCCTCCGGCCTCGGCCGCCCGGCGTGGGGCTCCGGGACGGCGGCACAGGATGATTTTTACTTCGTACAGCTGTCCGACAGCCATTGGGGATTTACAGGACCAAAAGTCAATCCGGACGCCGCGGGCACCCTGAAAAAGGCAGTGGCCGCCGTCAACGGCCTGGAGTATCAGCCCGATTTCGTGGTGTTCACCGGCGATTTGACCCATACCACAGACGACCCCAAAGAACGCCGCAGGCGCATGGCCGAGTTCCGCGACATCATCGCCGCGCTCAGGGTGAAGCAGGTGAGGTTTCTGCCCGGGGAGAACGATGCCTCGCTGGACGGCGGCGAAGCCTACCGGGAGTTTTTCGGTGCAAGCCACTACACCTTCGATCACAAGGGAATCCACTTCATCGCGCTGGACAACGTATCAGATCCCCGCGCGATGATCGGGGACGCCCAATTGCAATGGCTGCGCAAGGATCTGCAACAACTCAACCGGGGCGCACCCATCGTCGTGCTGGCCCACCGACCGTTGTTCGACCTGTACCCGGAGTGGGACTGGGCGACGCGCGACGGGCGGGAGGTCATTGCGCTGCTGATGCCGTTTCGCAACGTAACGGTGTTTTACGGCCACATCCATCAGGAGAATCACCATATGACCGGGCACATCGCCCACCACTCGGCGAACTCGCTGATCTTTCCATTGCCGGCACCGGGCTCACAACCCAAGCGCGCGCCGATACCTTGGGATGCAGCTCATCCCTATCGCGGACTGGGCTTCCGCAGCATAGAAGCCGAAGCGCAAAAAAAGCGCTACGAAATCACCGAATGGCCTGTGGGGAAGGGGTGACGCCATGCATCCGACGGCACACAAAGGCTTCATAGTCGCCGCCCTGCTCGTGGCAACGCTTGCGGCTTGCTGGGGCACGTTCTCCATGGCCGACGGAGCGCCGCGGGTGATCCCCGTTACGGCCAGGAAATTCAAGTACACGCCGCAGGTGATCACCTTGAAGAAAGGCGTGCCGGTGGTGCTGGAGCTTATCTCGCTGGATCGCCTGCATGGATTTAATGCGCCCGGGCTGGGTATCCGTGCCGACGTCATGCCCGGGCAAACCGCACGCGTGCACATCTTGCCGCAAAAAACCGGCACATTTCCCTTCCACTGCGACAATTTTTGCGGCAGCGGGCATCAGAACATGACCGGCGAGATCATCGTCGTCGATTGAGGAGAAACGAAGATGAAGAACAAACCACTTCAGTCATTCGGCGGCTTGGCATTATTCTTGATCGCCCTCGGCGCCCCATGTCACGCCAGCGCGGCGGAAACTGGCGCCCTCGACCCCGGGCACAAGGTCGTCATACAAGTCAGCAGCGCCGATCCCGAGGTGCAAAATCTCGCGCTGAACAATGCTTCCAACCTGCAGCAGCTGCTGGGCATGGACAACGTCAAGATCGAGGTCGTCGCCTACGGCCCCGGGTTGAGCATACTGACCGGAGAAAGCAAAATGCCGGAGCGCGTGCAAAGCCTGGAAGCGCAAGGCGTGCGTTTCAGCGCCTGCCACGTCACCATGTTGGGTATCGAGCGCCGGACCGGGCATCTGCCCAAACTGATCGACGGCGTAGTCGTGGTGCCCGGCGGCGTGGTCCGCATCATCGATCTGCAGCAGCGAGGGTGGTCTTACATACGCCCCTGAGGCCGGACAGCGTCCGGCACCATCGAGGCAAAGGACCCGCGGGGGGATTCCCTGCTGCGCTCGGAGCAGGCCGCAATCGGTTCATTGGCGCTTTCGTCAGCCCGCTTCCCGCGCCGGACGAAATCGATAAACACACCCGGCGCCCCATTGGGCCGGGCTCCGAAACTCCGGCGTCACTGCACCAGGACGCGGGCGGCCGGCGGTTTTTTTGGTGGG
This sequence comes from Pseudomonadota bacterium, assembly GCA_021802555.1. Classification (GTDB taxonomy): domain Bacteria; phylum Pseudomonadota; class Gammaproteobacteria; order Burkholderiales; family Thiobacillaceae; genus JAJXXS01. The sequence goes on along the minus strand of JAJZRU010000001.1, from coordinate 214,657 downwards.
CCCCCTGGGAGTCGAACCCAGCACCAACGGATTATGCTTACCACTACGGCTTTCGCCGCCCCTTTCGGGTTTGTGGTCTGGACTCTATCTTGCCTTTACGGCCTTCCCGTCGAGTCTCTACACGTTCCTCCTCATGAGGAGGCTTCGCTCGGTATCGGCCTGGCGGGTTGCCGCCCGCGTTAGCTTTCACCGAGTTTGAGAAGTTCTACCCCGAGGCAGAGTGAACTTGCCTCGGGGCAACCCATCGGAATCCGCCATGCGCGCCATGCGTTTAGGCTTCTTCCCTCAAGTCCGCTGCTCTAACCAAGCATGAGCTAGAGGCCCGGTAATCCATTCTCCTTAATTATTCTGCCGCAGCAGCTTTTCTCAATACCCTGCCATCATCCGTCCAGGTCAGCCACCCGAAACACTCGCCGCACAACAGGCGTCGTTCATGCCGCACCGATCACTGGTTCTCAAGAAAGCTCTTGAGCTTCTCCGAACGGCTGGGATGGCGCAGCTTGCGCAGCGCTTTGGCCTCGATCTGGCGGATGCGCTCGCGCGTCACGTCGAACTGCTTGCCCACCTCTTCGAGAGTATGGTCCGTGTTCATCTCGATGCCGAAGCGCATGCGCAGAACCTTGGCCTCGCGCGCCGTCAGGCTGTCCAGGACGTCGCGGGTGGCGTCCCGCAGGCTGGCATAGACCGCCGAATCGGCCGGCGCAACGGTGCTCTGGTCCTCGATGAAATCCCCCAGATGGGAATCCTCGTCGTCGCCGATGGGCGTCTCCATGGAAATCGGCTCCTTGGCGATTTTCATGATCTTGCGGATCTTGTCCTCGGGCATTTCCATCTTTACGGCCAGCGTCGCCGGATCGGGCTCCTGCCCGGTCTCCTGCAGGATCTGGCGCGAGATGCGATTCATCTTGTTGATGGTCTCGATCATGTGCACCGGGATGCGGATGGTGCGCGCCTGGTCGGCGATCGAGCGCGTGATGGCCTGGCGGATCCACCAGGTGGCGTAAGTCGAGAATTTGTAGCCGCGGCGGTATTCGAACTTGTCCACCGCCTTCATCAGGCCGATGTTGCCTTCCTGGATCAAGTCCAGGAACTGCAGACCGCGGTTGGTGTATTTCTTGGCGATGGAGATCACCAGGCGCAGGTTGGCCTCGATCATCTCACGCTTGGCGCGGCGCGCCTTGGCCTCGCCCATGGACATCTGCTTGTTGATGTCCTTCAGCATCGCCAACGGCAGGCCGGCCTTCTGTTCGACGGCGACGAGCTTTTCCTGATATTCGCGCAGCTCGTACTGATAGCGCGCCAGCACGGAACTGTAGGCTTTCTTGGCGCCCAGCTCGTGATCCAGCCAAGCCTGATCGGTCTCGTTGCCCGGGAAGGTTTTCATGAAATGCGCGCGCGGCATGCCCGCGGTATTCACGCACACGTTGAGGATCTTGCGCTCCAATGCGCGGACGCTCTCCACCGTGGCGCGCAGGCTGTCGCATAGGGCCTCCACCTGCTTGACCGAAAAGCGGATGCCCATGAGCTGTTCCGTGATCTCGGCCTGCGCAGCCTTGCAGGCCTTGCTCTCCAGCCCCGATTTGGCGACGGCGGCCTGCATTTTCTTGTAGGCTTTCTGGATTGCGGCAAAGCGCTCCATGGCCTCGGCCTTGAGTTGGGCAAGGTTGGCCGCGGCAGCCGCGGCGCCATCGTCTTCGTCGTCTTCTTCGCCCTCGGCGGCGGCGGCCAGATCCTCTTCTTCGGCCCCTTCTCCATAGGCCTCGTCCGCGCTTTCGGCATCGACGAAGCCATCCACCAGTTCGTCGATGCGGATCTGGTCGGCCCTAACCTGCTCCACCAGATCGAGAATCTGGCTGATGCTCATGGGGCAGGAAGAGATCGCCTGCACCATGTTCTTCAAGCCTTCCTCGATGCGTTTGGCGATTTCGATCTCGCCTTCGCGCGTGAGCAGTTCGACGCTGCCCATTTCGCGCATGTACATGCGCACCGGATCGGTGGTGCGCCCGAATTCGGCATCCACGGTGGAGAGCGCCTGCTCGGCCTCTTCCACGACATCCTCGTCCGCCACCGGCGCGGGGGCCTCCGCCATGAGCAAGGCCTCGGCGTCCGGCGCTTCGTCGAACACCTGGATGCCCATGTCGTTGATCATGCCGACGATGCCCTCGATCTGTTCGGCATCCAGCATGTCGTCGGGGAGATGGTCGTTCACCTCGGCATAGGTCAGATAGCCTCGTTCTTTCCCCAGCAGGATGAGGTTCTTCAAGCGCGTACGGCGCATTTCCTGCTCCGCCGGAGAAACCGGGGTTTCCTGGGCCTGCGAAGCGCGCGCGAGCGCCGCGTCGATTTTCCTCTGGTTCTTCTTGATGTCGGCCGCCGTGGGTTTGGCCTTGCCTTTGACGGGAATACTTGCCATTGCCAGTCCTAGTATTTTTTGGGCAAAAGCCCATGGAAAACATTATATTGTACGTGATTTGCTTCTCTGTTGTCCCGCACTTTTTCAGGCAAGAAACACGCCAGGAAGTCTGCCGCCCATCGGCGCACCTTGTATTGCTTATGTGGGGGCGGAACGCAAAAGCTCCAGCAGTTCGCGCCCTTCCGCCTCGCTCAAGACCGCCTGGGCGGAAAGCGCCTCGATGCGCCGCTTGCGCCACAGGTCGAACAATCGGCGCCGCGCGCCGGCGAATTCCTCCGCGGCATCGAAGCCCTCACCCCATTCCATGGCTTCGCCCAGCAAGGCCTGCAGTTCGCTTTCCACCGATACCCCGCGCGCAGCTTCCAGCAGTTGCGCCGGCGTCTTGCCGGGCTGGCCGCGCAGCCAGGCCAGCAGCTCCTTCAACGGGCCGGCATAGGGCTCGCCCTCCACCACCTGGCACGGGTCGATCTGCGCTGCCCAGGCCGGCTCCAGCGCGAGCAGGCGCGCGAGCTGGCGATACAGCCCCTGCGCCCGTGCCGGCGCGGCGCGGCGCGGCGCGGCCGGCGCCCGCCCAAGCAGACGCTCGCCTTCGCGCTCGCTCAAACCAAGCCGCAGCCCCAGCTCCTGGCGCATCAGGCGCGCCAGTATGGGGGCGCCCAGCTTGGCCAGCAGAGGCTGCGCCTGTTTGAGCACGCGCGCACGCGCCTCCGCGGTCTGCGGCGCTCCTTCTCCGGCGAGTTGCCGCACCAGATAGGCCGAGAGGGGCACCGCTTCCCCGGCCATAAAAGCCTCGAACGCCGCCGCGCCGCGCGCGCGCACATAGGTATCCGGGTCTTCCCCTTCGGGCAGAAAGAGGAAGAACGCCTCCTTGCCGTCCGTGAGCGCCTCTAGGGTATTCTCCAGCGCACGCCAGGCAGCCTTGCGGCCGGCGTTGTCGCCGTCGAAGCAGTAATACACCCGCTCGGCCTGACGCAGCAGCACGCGCGCATGCACAGGCGTGGTTGCCGTGCCCAGGGTCGCCACCGCGTAATCGATGCCGAATTGCGCCAGCGCCACAGTGTCCATGTACCCTTCGGTCACCAGCACGCGATTGCTTGCGCGTATGGCAGCGCGCGCCTCGAACAGGCCGTAGATCTCCGAGCCTTTGCTGAACAGGGGCGTTTCCGGCGAATTGAGATATTTGGGCTCGCCCTGGTCGAGCACCCGGCCGCCAAACCCGACGATGCGGCCCTTGCCGTCCCGGATGGGAAACATGATGCGGTCGCGAAAGCGGTCGCGGCGGCCGCGCTCGTCATCGATGACCAAGCCGACGGCGGCCAGCTCCGGACGCTTGTAGTCGGCAAAGGCGCTGGCCAGGCTCTCGTACCCCGGCGGGGCATAGCCCAGCCCGTAGCGCGCAGCGATCTCGCCGGTCAGGCCGCGCTTCTGCAGGTAGGCGATGGCGCGCGGAGAAGCCTTGAGCTGCTCACGGTAGTAGCGCGCTGCCTGACCCATGAGTTCGTACAGATCGGCGCCCGCCCTGGGCCGGCCCGGCGCTCCCGCTTCCTGCGGCACGGCCAGCCCCGCGTCGGCCGCCAGCGCCTCGACCGCCTCGACGAAGCCCAGGCCCTCATGCTCCATGAGGAATCCAATCGCGCTGCCATGGGCGCCGCAGCCGAAGCAGTGGTAAAACTGCTTGGTCGGGCTGACCGTGAAGGAAGGCGTCTTTTCCTGATGGAAAGGGCAGCAGGCCTGATAATTCTGGCCCGCTTTCCTGAGCGGAACGCGGCGATCGATGACGTCGACGATGTCCGTCCGCGCCAGCAAGGTGTCGATGAAGTCGCGCGGTATCATCGCCCCGCTCCGGCGCGGGAATCAGCCGCCCAGCCGCGCCTTGACCTGCGCCGACACCTGGGCCAGATCGGCCCTGCCCGCCAGGGCTGGCTTGAGCAACGCCATGACCCGGCCCATGTCCTTGACCGTCTGCGCGCCGGCCTGCGCCAGCGCCGCGTCGACGGCGGCCGCGATTTCCGCGGCGCTCATGGGCGCGGGCAGGTAAGCCGACAGCACCTCGATCTCGTTCCTCTCCGCCGCCGCCAGATCGGCGCGTCCGCCGGCTTCGAACTGGGCGGCGGCTTCGCGGCGCTGCTTGATGAGCTTCTCCACGATGGCCAGTATGGCGGCATCGTCCAGTTCCACGCGCTCGTCGACTTCCTTCTGCTTCATGGCTGCGGTCAGCATGCGCAAGGTCGACAGGCGTTCGGCCGCACGCGCCTTCATGGCGGCCTTGACGTCGTCCAGGATGCGGGTTTTCAGGCTCATCTCAAGCTCCAGCGCAAAAAGGCGGGCCTGCCGCCCGCCTCACGTCTTCGATGCGAGGCAGCGATCAGTACATCTTGGGCGGCAGCATCTGGCTGCGCAGCCGCTTGTGGGTGCGCTTCACAGCGGCGGCCAGCTTGCGCTTGCGCTCCGCCGTGGGCTTTTCGTAGAACTCGCGCGCGCGCAGTTCGGTAAGCAGCCCGGTCTTTTCCACCGCGCGCTTGAAGCGGCGCAGGGCGACATCGAAGGGCTCGTTCTCTTTGACCTTGATATGGGGCATGACGAAGACTGCTTCCTTGTCCGGGAAAAACTGCGAATAATACGCGCTTCCCAGGCTTTTTTCCATCCCATGCGGGTACTCGGCATCGAATCCTCCTGCGACGAAAGCGGTGTGGCGGTTTTCGACGGCGCACGCGGACTGCTCGCCCACCGCCTGTATTCGCAGACCGCCATGCACGGCGACTACGGCGGCGTCGTCCCGGAGTTGGCCTCGCGCGACCACATCCAGCGCATCCTGCCGCTGATCCGGGACACCCTCGCGGCCGCCGACTGCGGGCTGGACAGCCTGGACGGCATCGCCTACACGGCGGGGCCGGGCCTGGCCGGGGCCCTCCTGGTGGGGGCCGGGATTGCGCGCGGCCTGGCCTACGCCCTGGACATCCCGGCGGTGGGCGTGCACCACTTGGAAGGGCACCTTCTTTCGCCCCTGCTTTCCCGCGAGCCGCCCGCTTTCCCCTTCGTCGCCCTGCTCGTCTCCGGCGGGCACACCCAGATCATGCAGGTAGCCGGCGTGGGGCGCTACGAACTGCTGGGCGAGACACTGGACGACGCCGCGGGCGAGGCCTTCGACAAGACCGCCCAGCTGCTGGGCCTGGGCTATCCGGGCGGACCGGCCATTTCGCGCCTGGCCGACGCCGGCGACGCCGCACGCTACGCCCTGCCGCGCCCCATGCTCGGCAGCGGCGACCTCAACTTCAGCTTCAGCGGCCTCAAGACCGCGGTCGCCACGCTGCGCCGCAAGCACCCTGAGGATGCCACCGCAGCGGACATCGCGGCCGCCTTCCAGGCCGCCATGTGCGACATCCTCGCGGCCAAGTCGCTGGATGCCCTGCGCCGCACGGCCAGCCGCCGCCTGGTGGTGGCCGGAGGGGTGGGCGCCAACCGCCAGCTGCGCGCCGCGCTCGCCGCCGGCTGCGAGAGCCTCGGGGCGCGTGTCTATTTTCCCGAACTCGATCTATGCACCGACAACGGCGCCATGATCGCCTATGCCGGCGCCATGCGCTTGCGCGAAGGCGCAAAGCTTGCCGCCTTCGAGGTGCGCCCGCGCTGGGATCTGGCCAGCCTGGCCGCGCCCCAGCCCGCCTGAGTGGAACGCCGCATCAGAAACGGCCAAAAAAGGGGTAGGCCTGGCGTATCCAGCGCAGAAGGCTCTCTCCGCCGGGAAGCTTCACGAGCAGTTCGGGAAACAGCAGCAGGCCGACAACGAGGGCCAGCAAGCAAATCAACAGCACGGTGAAAAACACGCTTTCCGGCCGCAGCACCCCCCAATAGCGCATGGCCAGGAACATCACGTCCTTGCGATGCTCCGCCAGGCGCAGCCAGCGGCGCAGCAAAGCAGCGGCCAGGTAGACGGCGTAGCCGCCCATGAGCGAGGCGAACAGGATGCGGAAGATGCCGAAAAGGTCGATCTCGCCGCCGATCCAGCGGTGGTACATCCAGGACACCGCGCCGACCAGCAAGGACGCGGTCACGGCGATGCTCACGTTGTAGAGCATGCGCCGCCGTTCGCGCGCCAGATCCTGCTGGCGGCGGATGAAGAAGTCGTCCACTTCGCGCTTGAAATACTCGACGCGATCCTGCACCAGGCTCGTGATCTCTGTCTTGGCCACGGCAATGCGCGCGTCCAGCACCTGCGAAAGCTGCAGGGCGGCGTAATCGACCAGTTCGCGCACGTCGTCCTTGGTGAATTGGCGCTGGGCATGGATTTCGGCGGAGATCTTGTCCAGCTTGGCGTCGATTTCCTTGCCCGCCTCCTCGATGACGTCGCGCAGTTCGCTGCCTGCTTCCTTGACGCCTTCCCGCACCACCAACCCCAGGCGCTCGCCGGCCTGGTGGATGGCGTCACGGGAAACCTCTTTCAAGGATTCCCGCGCATAGTTCATTTCTTTTTCGAACCAGGTCATGAACCCTATCCGGCGATCATGGGAAAGCGTCCGCTTTCAGGGGCGCGATTTGCCAAAGCGTTTTTCCTCCCCTGCCAGCAGGCGCCGGATGTTGGCGCCATGGCGCCAGAACACCAGCAAGGCAAGGAGCACCAGGGCGGGCACGTATGCGCCGCCTCCCAGCCAGGCCGCGCAAAGCGGCGCGAGCGCGGCGGCGGCGAGCGCCGCCAGCGAGGAAATCCGGGCGGCGGCAAACACCGCCAGCCAAACCAGCAAGACTGCTGCGGCGATGCGCCAATCGAGCGCCAGGAGCGCGCCGAGGGCAGTCGCCACCCCCTTGCCGCCGCGAAAACCGAAAAACAGCGGGAAAACATGGCCCAAAAACACGGCGAGCACCGCTCCTTCGACCACCCAGGGCGCAAGCTCCAGCTTCGGCGTGGCCTGAACCGCCAGCGCCACCGCCGCCCAGCCCTTGGCCAGATCCCCCGCCAGCGTCAGCAATGCGGCACCCTTGCGCCCGGAGCGCAGCATGTTGGTGGCGCCCGGGTTGCCCGAACCAACCCCGCGCGGGTCGGGCAAGCCCATGAGGCGGCTCACGATCACTGCAAAGGACAGCGAGCCCAACAGGTAAGCACTCGCCAGAACCAGGAGTGAATAAAGGTTTTGCATTAAAATCCGGGGTTTTGCGACCGCGCACGGGCCATGGATATTCTGTTTCTGCGGGACTTTCGGCTGCAGCTCATTATCGGCATTTACGAGTGGGAACGCAAAATCCCGCAACCGGTGCGCCTCGACCTAGAAATCGGCCTGCCCGACCACAAGGCCGGGGACACCGACAATGTGGCCGACACCATCAATTACGGCGAAGTGGCGGCGCGCATTGCCGAGCGCTTCTCTTCCCAGCCGTTCGAGCTTGTGGAAACGGTGGCGGAAAAAATCGCCCGCCTGGTGCTGGACGAATTCGGCGCGCCCTGGGTGAAAGTCAGCGTCACCAAATTCGCCATCGTGCGCGGCATCAAGGAGTTGGGCATCGTCATCGAGCGCAGCCGCTGACCGGCCTCAGCCGCGCGGGTGATGCCGCTCGTGCAGGCGCTTCAGGCGCTCGCGCGCGACATGGGTGTAGATCTGCGTCGTCGAGATATCGGCATGGCCGAGCAGCAGCTGCACCACGCGCAAATCCGCGCCATGGTTGAGCAGGTGGGTGGCAAAAGCGTGCCGCAGCGTGTGGGGCGAGACCGCCGTGCGGATGCCGGCCACGCGCGCGAGCAGCTTGATGCGGTACCAAAACGCCTGGCGCGTCAGCGCGCCGCCGCGCGGACTGACGAACACCAGATCGCTTTGCTTGCCCGCAAGCAAAGCCTCCCGGGCTTCGCGCAAATAGCGATCTAGCCAGTCCATGGCCACCTCGCCCAGCGGCACCACCCGGTCCTTGCCGCCCTTGCCGGTCACCCTGGCCATGCCGGCGCGCAGGTCGAGATGCAGCCATTTGAGCCCCACCAGTTCGGACACCCTCAGGCCCGTGGCGTATAGGGTTTCCAGCATGGCGCGATCGCGCAGGCCGAGGGGTTTGGCAAGATCGGCGGCGTTGAGCAGGGCCTCGACCTCTGCCTCGGACAAGCCTTTGGGCAGGCTGCGGGGCAGTTTGGGGTGATCCAGGTGCTCGGTAGGATCGGCGCCAGCCAAGCCTTCGCGCACCAAGTAGCGATAAAACCGCTTGAGGCTGGAGGTGTAGCGCGCCGCGCTCTTGGCGCTCCTGCGGCGCGCCAGGCAGACCGCGAGCCAGGCCTGCAAATCGTTGGCGGACGCGCTTTCCATCGAGGCGCGGCGCTCGCGCCCTAGCCAATGCGCGTAGCCGGTCAGGTCGCGCCGATAAGCCGCCAGAGTATTGGGAGCGAGGCCGTCTTCCAGCCACAGATGATCGCAGAAGCGGTCAATCAGGGCGTCGCTCATGGGCCAGCAGCCAGCGCTTTACCGTCAGCGGGAAATCGCTTTGCCCGTGCATGAACCCCCCAAGGCCGCGGCTGCCCACCACGCGGTGGCAAGGCACGACGATGGGCAGAGGATTCCCGCCACAGGCTTGGCCCACGGCGCGGGGCGAACTGTCCAGGCTTGCGGCAAGCTCGCCGTAGGTTCTGGTGCGTCCGCGCGGGATGGCGCACAGAGCCTGCCAAACCTTTTGCTGGAACGCGCTCCCCTGCAGCGTGTACGGAAACGCCAGCGTGCGCGCCGGATCCTCGCACCATGCGTGCAAGGCCGACGCCGCCGCGCGCAAGGCAGGCGTGGCCGGTGCCAGCAACTCCTTGCCGGGCGGAAGAAAATCGATGCGCGTCACCCCCGCCTTGCCTTCCAGCAGGCCCAGGCGGCCGAAGGGCACGGCAATGACGGCTTGATAGCTGAGCACCATGACCGCACTATGCACCGGGCGCTCGGATCGTGGAAGTCCCCCGCCCGGCGCTTACCGGCCAGCGCTTATTTGGCCTCGGCGGCCGATTTGCCCGGAAGCTTTTCCTTGATGCGCGCGGACTTGCCGGAACGGGCGCGCAAATAATAGAGCTTGGCGCGCCGCACATCGCCGCGCCGCTTGAGCTCGATGCCGGCAACCAGCGGAGAATAGGTCTGGAAAGTGCGCTCCACGCCCTCGCCCGCGGAAATCTTGCGCACGGTGAAGGCGGAATTGAGGCCGCGGTTGCGCTTGGCGATCACCACGCCTTCATAGGCCTGCAGACGCTCGCGGTTGCCCTCCTTGACCTTCACCTGCACGACCACGGTATCGCCGGGGCCGAAGTCCGGCACGGTCTTGTTGAGGCGTTGGATTTCTTCCTGTTCCAGTTGTTCGATGACGTTCATGGTCACGATCCTTCTCGGTTCGCGAATTGGTTCGCCCGGGGCGAACATTGCGCGGTTTATCAAACGGCCTCGTCGCCAAGGCCTCTTTCCCGACGATATTCGTCGAGCAATTCCCGCTCGGCGGGCGACATGCCCCGCCGCGCCAACAAATCCGGGCGCCGCTCCCAGGTCGTCCCCAGGCTCATCTTCAGGCGCCAGCGGGCGATCGCAGCGTGATCTCCCGAACGCAGCACCTCCGGCACCGCCATGCCGCGCCAGACCTCCGGACGGGTGTAGCACGGACCGTCCAGCAGGCCGTCGGCGAAAGATTCCTCCAGCGCCGAGCTGGCATTGCCCAGCGCCCCGGGCAATTGACGGATCACCGCGTCCATCAAGGCCAGGGCGGCCACCTCGCCGCCGGAGAGGACGAAGTCCCCCAGCGAAATCTCCTGCGCCACACTGACGCGCAGAAAGCGCTCGTCCACGCCCTCGTAACGCCCGCACACCAGCGTGAGGGCCGGTCTTTGCGCCAGGGCCAGTATCTTTTCCTGGTCCAGACGCTCCCCCCGCGGGGAAAAATAAATCACGTGCGGCGGCAAGCCCTCGCGCGCCAAATCGTCGCACGCGGCGGCTACGGCGGCCGCCAGGGGTTCGGCCTGCATCACCATGCCCGGCCCGCCGCCGTAGGGGCGGTCATCCACGCTCCCGTAGGCATCCGCGCTGTAATCGCGCGGGCTCCAAGCCCGAAAGCGGATGATGCCGCGATCCAGGGCGCGCGCGCTCACGCCATAGTCCAGCACGCTGTCGAACAAGCCCGGAAACAGGCTCACCACGTCGAAGCGCACAACGCCTACCAATCCGCCGGCCAGGTCACGGTAATGGTGCCGCCGGCCGGATCCACATTCTTCACATACTCGCCGACGAAGGGGATGAGGCGTTCGCGCTCGCCTTGCACCACCAAAACATCGTTGGCGCCGGTTTCCATAAGTGCAGCCACCCGGCCCAACGCTGCGCCGTCCTGGCCCACCACCGCCAAACCGATCAAATCGGTCCAGTAATATTCGTTCTCCGCCGCAGCCGGCAATTCGTCGCGCGCCACGGCGATGTCGCTGCCGCGCAGGGCCGCTGCGGCATCGCGATCATCGATGCTTTCCAGGTGCGCCACCAAGCCCGTACCGTGCACCCGTCCGTCGAGCACCGCATACGCCCTATCCCCGACTTGCCAGACCGGATAATCCAGCAAGCCGCCCGGCGCAGCCGTATAGGGCTGCACCCTGACCCACCCCTGGACGCCGAAGGGAGCCACGATGCGCCCCATGACGATGGGCGCTTCGACGCGCCCCATGACGATCCGCGATCCCGGTTCAGGCAGCGGCTTTGCCCTGCTGCTTGATCAGACGCGCTACGGTATCGGACACCTGGGCGCCCTGGCCGGCCCAATGCTTGATGCGCTCGACATCCAGCCGCAGGGACTCGGCGCCCGCGGGCGCCACCGGATTGTAGAACCCCAGGCGCTCGATGAAGCGGCCGTCCCGGCGCGCCCTGGAATCGGCCACCACGACGTTGTAAAAGGGGCGGTTCTTGGCGCCACCCCGGGCCAGACGAATCACGACCATGCGAAAATTTCCCGCGGAAAAACCTCGTATCTTACCAGAAAAGCGCTTTTCCGCCAGCGGCTTATTTGACCCCCGGCAACACCCCCTTCATGCCCCGCAGCATCTTGCCCAGCCCGCCCTTGGACATCATTTTCATGACTTTCTGCGCTTGCTCGAACTGCTTCAGCAGGCGGTTCACTTCCTGCACCTGCACCCCGGCGCCCGCGGCGATGCGCCGCTTGCGCGAGGCCTTGATGATCTCCGGCTTGCGCCTTTCCTGGGGCGTCATGGAATTGATGATGCCTTCCACCCGGTTGACGGCTTTTTCGTCGGCACCGGCCGGCAGGGGCATATCGGCCGCCCCCGGCAATTTGTCCATGAGCGCGGACAGCCCGCCCATTTTGCGCATCTGCTGGATCTGTTGCTTGAAATCGTCGAGCGTGAATTCCTTGCCCTTTTTGACCTTCTCGGCAAATTTGCGCGCCTCCTCCTGGTCGATGGTGTCGCGCGCCTGCTCGATGAGGGAAAGCACGTCGCCCATGCCCAGGATGCGGGAGGCCATGCGTTCGGGATGGAAAGGCTCCAGCCCGGTCGGCTTTTCGCCCACGCCCACGAATTTGAGCGGCTTGCCGGTGACGTGGCGCACGGACAACGCCGCCCCGCCGCGCGCATCGCCGTCCAGCTTGGTGAGCACGACGCCGGTGAGCGGCAAGGCCTCGTTGAAAGTGCGCGCCACATTGACGGCATCCTGGCCCTGCATGGCATCGACCACGAACAGGGTTTCCACCGGATCGAGCGCGCGGTGCAGCGCCTTGATTTCGGCCATCATGGCCTCGTCGATGGCCAGCCGGCCGGCGGTGTCGACGATGAGCACGTCGAAAAACTGCTTGCGGGCGTAATCGCGCGCCGCAAGCGCGATTTCCAAAGGTTCCTTGAGCGGCCCGGCCTCGAAGAAGGCCACGTCCAACTGCTTGCCGAGCTGGCGCAACTGGTCGATAGCGGCCGGGCGGTAGACGTCGCAGGAAGCGAGCAGGGCCTTCTTCTTGCGTCCTTTGAGCAGCAGCGCGAGCTTGCCCGAGGTCGTGGTCTTGCCCGAGCCCTGCAGGCCGGCCATGAGGATGACCGCGGGGGGCTGGGCAGCGAGGTTGAGTTCGGCTGCCTCGCCCCCCATGAGACGAGTCAGCTCGTCATGGACGATGCCGATCAGCGCCTGGCCCGGGGTCAAGCTTTGCAGCACCTCGCGGCCCAGCGCCTTGGCCCTGATTTCGTCGATGAATTGCTTCACCACGGGCAGGGCGACGTCCGCCTCCAGCAGCGCCAGGCGCACCTGCCGCAGGGTGTCCTGCACATTCGCCTCGGTGATGCGGGCTTGGCCGCGCAGAGTTTTGACGACGCCGGCCAAGCGGCCGGTCAGGTTTTCGAGCATGGGTTTCCTTGTTGCGCCCGTCGGGCACATGGATAATAAGCGCTTACCAAGACATTCTAACCAATGGTCCCCACCCCCGCTCTGCTGGCAACCCTACTCGGCGGCGTCGCCTATGCGGCGTCAGCCCTGCGTCTGCTGACCCGCCCGGCAGGCCGCCTGCCGGCCTGGATCGTCCTGCTGCTGACCGCGGGCCTGGGCCTGCAGGCCTATGTCATCGTTCTCACCACCTTCCCGGGCGGGCAGATGATGCTGGGCTTCGGCAATTCCGGCTCCATCATTATCTGGCTCTCCGTGCTGGCTTACGGACTGTCCAGTTTGCGCTATCCGCTTAACACCGTGCTCGGCTGGCTCGCCGCCGGAGCCGTCGTCGGCATCGCCCTGCCGCTGGTCTTTCCGGGCATGCGCCTGATCCCCTATTCCAACATGCCGGGCTTCCGCGTCCACCTCACCCTGGCCCTGCTGGCTTACAGCCTGCTGTTCATCGCTTCGGTGCAGGCCATACTCATGGGCACCCTGGAAAAACGCCTGCATCGCAAGAGCGTCGGCTTCGGCGGCGCGGATTTCCCCCCCCTGCTGACCCTGGAAACCCTGCTGTTCCGCCTCATCGGCGTGGGCTTCTTCATCCTCACCCTGGCGCTCGCCAGCGGCATTTTCTTTTCTGAAGAAGTGTTCGGCCAAGCCATACCCATCAACCATAAAACGGTGCTGGCCCTGCTGTCCTGGCTGGTGTTCGGCGGGCTGCTGGCCGGACGCAAACTGTGGGGCTGGCGCGGGCGCATCGCCGCGCGCTGGACGGTGACCGGCTTCGTCATGCTCGTACTCGCCTACATGGGCACGAAATTCGTGCTCGAAGTCCTGCTCGCGCGCTGAGCACCCGCCGTGCCGCCGCCCCGAACGTGAACGACGATTCCCTGGGGCTCCTCATCGGAGTCCTGATCTTCTTCCTGCTGCTGTCCGGCTATTTTTCCGCCTCGGAGACGGCCATGATGGCGCTGGACCGCTACCGCCTGAAGGCGCGCGCGGCGCAAGGCCACCGCGGCGCCCGCCTGGCGCTGCAACTGCTGGGCAAGACCGAGGAGCTGCTCGGCGTGGTGCTCATCGGCAACAACCTGGTGAACGCCGCCGCCACGGCGCTGGTGACCGTCATCACCGTACAGCTGTTCGGGCAGAGCGAACTGGCGCTCACCCTGGCCACTTTGGCGGTAACTTTTTTGATCGTGGTGTTCAGCGAAGTCACCCCCAAGGTCATCGGCGCCACCTATTCGGAGCCGGTCGCCTACGCCTCCAGCTATGTCCTGGTCATTTTGCGGCGCCTGCTCTACCCGGCGGTATGGTTCGTCAATCTCTTCGTCACGCTGTTGTTCAAGCTGATGCGCCTCAAGCCCGACAGCCAGCAGGCGGAAAGACATCTGGGCGTGGAAGAGCTGCGCACCCTGGTGAGCGAATCGGGCAAGTTCATTCCAGCCACCCACCGCCTCCTGCTCCTCAATCTGCTGGGCCTGGAGGACATCACCGTGGACGACGTGATGGTGCCGCGCCAGCAAATCGAATTCATCGATCTCACGGAAGACCCCGAGCGCCTGGCCGGGCAGATTGCGACCAGCCACCATACCCGCATCCTGGCGTGCGAAGGGTCTCTCGATCATGTCACCGGCGTCCTCCATGTGCGGCGTGCCCTGCCTTCCCTGGCCACCGAGAAGCTCGACCCCGAGGCGCTGCGGCAGGCCTTGCAGGAACCCTATTACGTCCCCTCGGGCGCCCCGCTCTTCACGCAGCTGCGCCAGTTCCAGAACAACCGCCAGCGCCTGGCCCTGGTGGTGGACGAATACGGCGAGCTGCAGGGCCTGGTCACCCTGGAAGACCTGCTGGAGGAATTGGTCGGCGAGTTCACCACCCAGGCGCCGGCGCAGGCGGGGTGGATGCGCCCCCAGGAAGACGGCAGCTGGCTGGTGGAGGGCGGCACGCTGCTGCGCCGCTTGAATCGCCAATTGGGGCTCAATTTCCCCCTCGAAGGGCCAAAAACCCTGAACGGGCTTCTGCTGGAACAGCTCCAGGACATCCCCGAGGCCGGGGTAAGCCTGAAAGTGGCGGACATTCCGGTGGAGATCGTGCAAACCCAGGGCCGCGCGGTGAAAATCGCCAAGCTTCTGCCGCCGCGCTAGCCGTCCCCTCAATTTTGCGCCCGAGCCGTCGTTAAAGTGGTGTCGAATCCCCCCCGTAACCCCATGGCGGCAATCAACAGCGCATCCGGTCTCACCGGGCTGGCCCGTACCCTGGTCACTCAGGGCTGGCTGACTGAGCAGGAGGCGGAATCCATCGAATCCCGCGCCCGCAGCGCGGGCGACAGCTTCGTCACCGAACTGCTCAAGGGCAAGCGCTACAAGCCGCTGCAGGTGGCCGAGTTCGCCTCCGGCGCGCTGGGGTTCCCCTACCTGGACCTCGACGCCCTCGACCTCGACCAGATGCCCAAGGGCGTGCTGGACAACAAGCTGGTGCAAAAACGCCGCGTCGTGGCGCTCTACCAGCGCGGCAACAAGCTGTTCGCGGGAATTTCCGACCCCACCGTCATCCAGACCCTGGACGAGATCAAATTCCAGACCAACCTGCAGATCGAGCCGGTGGTGGTGGAGGACGACAAACTCAGCCGCTTGCTGGAAAAAGCGGGCGAGGCGGCCGACAACACCCTCGCCGTCCTCAATGCCGAAGACCTGCAGCTCGATTTCGTCGACGATGAGCAGCCCGCCGGGGCCGCCGAGCCCGGCAGCGCGGATATCGACGATGCGCCGGTGGTGCGCTATCTGCAGAAGATCATGCTGGACGCCATCAATATCGGCGCCTCCGACATCCACCTCGAGCCCTATGAAAAGTTCTACCGCATCCGCTACCGGCGCGACGGCGTGCTCTACGAAGTGGCCCAGCCGCCGCTCGCCATCAAGGACAAGATATCCTCCCGCATCAAGGTCATCTCGCGCCTGGACATCTCGGAAAAGCGCGTGCCGCAGGACGGCCGGGTGAAGATGGTGCTCTCCAAGACCCGCGCCATCGATTTCCGCGTCTCCACCCTGCCCACGCTGTATGGCGAAAAAATCGTCATGCGCATTCTCGACCCCACCAGCGCGCAGCTGGGCGTGGATGCCCTGGGCTACGAGCCGTCGCAGAAAGAGGCCCTGCTCAACGCCGTGCAGCGCCCCTACGGCATGGTGCTGGTGACCGGCCCCACCGGCTCGGGCAAGACGGTGTCGCTCTACACCTGCCTGAACATCCTCAACAAGCCTGGCATCAACATTTCCACGGCGGAGGATCCTGCGGAAATCAACCTGCCTGGGGTGAACCAGGTCAATGTCAATGAAAAGGCCGGGCTTACCTTCGCCGCGGCGCTGCGCTCCTTCCTGCGCCAGGATCCGGACGTCATCATGGTGGGTGAGATACGCGACCTGGAAACCGCGGACATCGCCATCAAGGCTGCCCAGACGGGCCACATGGTGCTCTCCACCCTGCATACCAACGACGCGCCTTTGACGCTCACGCGCCTGATGAACATGGGCGTCGCTCCCTTCAACATCGCCTCTTCGGTCATACTCATCACCGCCCAGCGCCTGGCGCGGCGCCTGTGCTCGTGCAAAAAGCCCGTCGACCTGCCGCACGATGTGCTGCTGGCCGCAGGATTTTCCGAAGACGACCTCGACGGCCGCTGGAAGCCTTACCAGGCCGTCGGCTGCGAACTCTGCGGCGGCACAGGCTACAAGGGGCGCGTCGGCATCTACCAGGTGATGCCCATCAGCGAGGAGATCAATCGCCTCATCCTCAAGAACGGCACCGCCATGGACATCGCCGAGCAGGCGCAGCGCGAAGGCGTTCTGGACCTGCGCCAGGCGGGCCTCTTGAAAGTCAAGACCGGCCTCACCTCGCTCGAAGAGGTGGAGGCCGTCACCAACCTGTAAGCGGCTCAAGGGAGATCGACTATGGCAATCGCCGCCACCAAGGATTCCACCTTCCTGTGGGAAGGCACGGACAAGAAGGGCAAGAAAATCAAAGGGCAGATGCTGGCCGGGGGCCAAGCCCAGGTATCCGCGCATTTGCGGCGCCAGGGCATCACCGTCACCAAGGTGAAAAAGCAAAACGCTCTATTCGCCGCCCGCAAAAAAATCACCGACAAGGACGTCACGCTCTTCACGCGCCAGCTCGCCACCATGATGAAGGCCGGCGTGCCCCTGCTCCAGTCCTTCGAGATCGTCGCGCGCAGCCACAACAATCCCTCCATGCAGACCCTGCTGGCGGAGGTCAAGGCCGACATCGAAAAAGGCAGCAGCATGTCGCAGGCTTTCTCCCGCCACCCCATGCAGTTCAACGCCCTTTATTGCAACCTGGTGCATGCCGCCGAGCAGGCCGGCATCCTGGACGCGGTGCTGGACCGCCTGGCGACCTACCAGGAAAAAATCCTTGCCATCAAGAGCAAGATCAAGTCCGCGCTGACTTATCCGACCGCCGTGCTGGTGGTCGCCTTCATCGTCACCGCGGTAATCATGATCTTCGTCGTGCCCTCCTTCAAGCAATTGTTCACCAGCTTCGGCGCCGACCTGCCGGCTCCCACGCTGGTGGTGATTGCCATTTCCAATTTCTTCGTGGCCTATTGGTGGGCCATATTCGGCGCCCTCGGCGGCGGAATCTACGCATTCTTCGAGGCATGGAAACGCTCGCCCAAGATGAAGATGTTCATGGACCGGCTGTTCCTGCGCCTGCCCATCTTCGGCCCGGTCATCGAAAAGGCCACCATCGCGCGCTGGACACGCACGCTGTCCACCATGTTCGCGGCCGGCGTTCCCCTGGTGGAGGCCCTGGACTCGGTCGGCGGCGCAGCCGGCAATCAGGTGTTCGTGGAGGCCACGAAAAAAATACGCGGCGAAGTGGCGGTGGGCACCGGCCTCACCGTCGCCATGCAGAACAGCGGCGTCTTCCCCACCATGGTCCTGCAGATGGCCGCCATCGGCGAGGAATCCGGTTCGCTCGATTCCATGCTCGGCAAGGTGGCGGATTTCTACGAGCAGGAAGTGGACGACGCCGTGGAAAATCTCTCCAGCCTGATGGAGCCGCTCATCATGGTGGTGCTGGGGGTGCTCATCGGCGGCCTCGTCATCGCCATGTATCTGCCCATCTTCAAGCTCGGCAGCGTGGTAGGCTAAAGATGTCATGATGCTGCTCGCCTCCAATCCCGGCCTATGGATCGGGATGGTGTTCGTCGTTGCGCTCATGCTGGGGAGCTTTCTCAACGTGGTCATCCACCGCCTGCCGAAAATGCTGGAGGCGCAATGGCATGACCAGTGCGCCGAGCTGAAAGGGGAAACGGCGCCCGCCCGCGCGACCTACAACCTGCTTGTTCCCGCGTCGGCCTGCCCGGCCTGCGGCCACGCCATCGCTCCCTGGCACAATCTGCCCGTGATCGGCTGGCTGTGGCTGCGCGGCCGCTGCCATCACTGCGCGGCCAAAATCAGCGTGCGTTACCCCGTGGTGGAACTGCTCACCGCGATATTGGCGGCGGCCGCCGCCTGGCGCTTCGGCTTCGGCTGGGCAACGCTGGCCGCGATCGCGCTGATCTGCGCGCTAGTGGCGCTCGCCTTCATCGATCTGGATACCAGCCTGCTGCCCGACAGCCTCACCCAGCCCCTGCTCTGGCTGGGGCTGCTGGTCAATCTGGGCGGCGTGTTCGCGCCCCTGCCCGACGCTCTCATCGGCGCCGCGTCCGGCTATCTGCTGCTATGGGCCGTATACTGGGCCTTCAAGCTCGCCACCGGCAGGGAAGGCATGGGCTATGGCGACTTCAAGCTGCTCGCAGCACTCGGCGCCTGGCTGGGCTGGCAGCAGCTGCCGCTCATCATCCTCGCTTCCTCCCTGGCGGGCGCGCTCACCGGCATAGCGCTCATCGTCTTCGCCCGCCACGACCGCCGCGTACCCATTCCCTTCGGCCCTTATCTGGCGGGAGGGGGCGTGCTCGCGCTGCTCGCCGGCCCGACGCTCCTGGGCCTCTGGCTGGCTTCTGCCTGAGCCGCAAGATGCTGAAAGTGGGCCTCACCGGCGGCATCGGCGCCGGGAAATCCGCAGTCAGCCGGCGCTTCGCCGAACTGGCGGCACCGGTCATCGACACCGACGAGATCTCGCATCGCCTCACCGGGCCGGACGGCGAAGCGCTGCCGGTGCTGCGCCAGAATTTTCCCTCCGCATTTCGCCCCGACGGCAGCCTGGAGCGCGCCGCCCTGCGGCGCATGGTGTTTGCCGACGCCGGCGCCCGCGCGCGCCTGGAGGGCCTGCTGCATCCGCTCATCCGCCGGGAAGTAGAAACGGCCCTGGGCGCGCTGCAAGCCCCCTATTGCATCGTCGTCGTTCCGCTGCTGGTGGAAAGCGGCGGCTATGACAAACTGCTGCACCGGGTGGCGGTGGTCGACAGCCCCGAAACGAGCAGGATAGAGCGCGTGATGGCGCGCAGCGGCCTGGCGCGCGCCGAAGTGCTCGCCATCATCGCCGCCCAGGCAAGCCGCAAAGAGCGCCTGGCGCGCGCCGATTACGTGCTCAACAACAGCACCACCTTGAGCTCCTTGCGCGCCCAGGTCGACGTCCTGCATCAGCGCCTGCTGCGCGACGCGCGCAGCTTTGACTCATCCTGGGAATGAGGGACAATGGCGCCACCGCTCCCATGATCCACTACGAATACCCCCTTAACGAGCGCATCCGCATGCTGCTCCGACTCGAAGATCTTTTCGATCGGTACGGCGGCTATGCCGCGGGCAGCAGTTCGCTCATGCACCATGCGGCCTTGCATACCTTGTTCGAACTCGCCGAAGTCGCGGGCCGCACCGACCTCAAATCCGACCTGCTGCAGGAACTGGAGCGCCAGCGCGCCCTCTTGGCCGGGCTCTTGGGCAATGCAGACGTCGACGCCGCGGCCCTGCGCGGCGTGCTGGACGAAATCGACAGCGCCCGCGCCGGCATTCATGGCATGGGTGGACGCATCGGCCAGCACCTCAAGGAAGACGACTGGTTGAACGGCATCCGCCAGCGCGCCGTGATCCCGGGAGGCTTGTGCGAGTTCGACGTTCCCAGCTACCACCACTGGCTGCATCGCCCCGCCGAAGAGCGCCGCAGCCATTTGGTCGGCTGGATCGAGCCCATGGCCCAGGTGCGCATCGCCATCGGCATCGTGCTGCGTCTGCTGCGCGAAGGCAACCGTCCGCAGCAGCAGCACAGCCCTCACGGCGCCTTTCAGCAGATGCTGGAAGGCCGCGTCGTGCATATGCTGCGCATCGGCCTGGAAGACGGGCTGCCCTGCGTGCCGGAAATCTCCGCCAACAAATACATGCTCAATATCCGCTTCGTCTCGGCCGGCCCCGGACAGCCCAAGGTCTGCGCCGAGGGCGTGGATTTCGAATTAACCCACTGCACCTTGTAAGGCCCCTTGCGTTATGCAAACCGCCCCGATAGTCAACTGCCCGAACTGCGGAAAATCCGTCGCCTGGAACGGTCTGAGCTGCTGGCGCCCCTTCTGCAGCGAGCGCTGCAAGAGTCTGGATCTCGGCGCCTGGGCGTCCGAGCATTACCGCGTCCCGGTCGAGCAGGCGCCGCAGCTGAGCGAGGACTGATTCGCCTCAGGCGCGGTGGGCCTGCTGGACCCCGGATTCGGTACCCAGCAGCAGGATGTCGGCGGGGCGGCGCGCGAACAGTCCGTTGGTAACCACGCCGGTGATCTGATTGATCTGGGTTTCCAGGGCGGCCGGATCGAGGATATTCAGGTTGCGCACATCCAGGATCACATTGCCGTTGTCGGTGGTGAAACCCTCGCGCAGCACCGGCTGGCCGCCGAGCTTGACCAGTTCGCGGGCCACGTAACCGCGCGCCATGGGGATGATTTCCACCGGCAGCGGGAACTTCCCCAGCACACCCACCAGCTTCGACTGATCTGCCACGCAGACGAAATAGCGCGCGCAGGCGGCGACGATTTTCTCGCGCGTGAGCGCGCCGCCGCCGCCCTTGATCATATGGAAGTGCTGGGTGATCTCGTCTGCGCCGTCGACGTAGATTTCCAGCTCATCCACGCTGTTCAAGTCCACCACCCTGATGCCATGGGCCTTGAGGCGCGCGGCCGTCGCCTCCGAGCTGGCGACGGCGCCATCGATACGGCCCTTCACGCGCGCCAGTTCGTCGATGAAATAGTTGGCGGTCGAGCCCGTACCCACGCCGATGATGCCGCCCTTGACGTAATCCACCGCGGCGCGTGCCACGGCCTGTTTCATTTCGTCCTGCGTCATGTCTCGTCCGAATAAGTCATTGCGAGCCGAAAGATAGCCCCGATTCGCCTAGCGCACAAACCGGGGCCGTGATGGGGCCTCAATATCGGTAATGCAACGCCTTGTACGGGCCTTCCTTGGGCACGCCGATGTAGGTCGCCTGAGTGTCGGTCAGCTCGCTCAACTGGGCGTTGAACCGTTTCAACTGCAGGCGCGCCACCTTCTCGTCCAAGTGCTTGGGCAGGGTATAGACGCCGATGGGATATTTCTCGTGATGATTGAAGAGTTCGATCTGTGCCAGGGTCTGGTTGGCGAAGGAACTGCTCATCACGTAGCTGGGGTGGCCCGTGGCGCAGCCCAGATTCACCAAGCGCCCCTTGGCCAGCAGGATGATGCGCTTGGCCGGATTGCCGTTTTTGGGCGGGAAGATCACGTGGTCCACCTGAGGTTTGATTTCCTCCCATTGATACTGCTCCAGGGAGGCGACATCGATCTCATTGTCGAAATGCCCGATGTTGCAGACGATGGCCTGGTCTTTCATGCGCGCCATGTACTCGTGCGTGATGACGTGGAAATTCCCCGTAGCGGTGACGAAGATGTCCGCCTTGTCCGCGGCGTAATCCATGGTCACCACGCGATAGCCCTCCATGGCGGCCTGCAGGGCGCAGATGGGATCGATCTCGGTCACCCACACCTGCGCGGACAGCGCCCGCAGAGCCTGGGCCGAACCCTTGCCGACATCGCCGTAGCCGCACACGACCGCGATCTTGCCCGCTACCATGACGTCGGTGGCGCGTTTGATGCCGTCCACCAGCGACTCGCGGCAGCCGTACAGATTGTCGAACTTGGATTTGGTCACCGAATCGTTGACGTTGATGGCCGGAAACCTGAGTTCGCCGCGCTCGTGCATCTGGTACAGCCGGTGCACGCCCGTCGTGGTTTCCTCGGTCACCCCCTGGATGTGCGCCAGGCGCGTCGAGTACCACTTGGGGTCGCGTGCCAGCCGCGCCTTGATGGCGGCGAAGAGCACCCGCTCCTCCTCGCTGGTCGGCTTGGCCAGCACGCCCTGGTCGACTTCGGCGCGCGCGCCCAGGTGCAGCAGCAGCGTCGCGTCCCCGCCGTCATCCAAAATCATGTTGGAGTAGGCGCCGCCGGGCCAGTCGAAGATGCGATGAGTGTAGTCCCAGTAGTCCTCCAGGCTTTCGCCCTTGACGGCGAATACCGGAGTGCCGCCCGCGGCGATGGCAGCGGCGGCATGATCCTGGGTGGAGAAGATATTGCATGACGCCCAGCGCACTTGGGCACCCAGCGCCTGCAGCGTCTCGATCAGCACCGCCGTCTGGATGGTCATGTGCAGGCTGCCGGTAATGCGCGCCCCGCGCAGCGGCTGGGTGGCGGAGAATTCTTCGCGGATTGCCATGAGGCCGGGCATTTCGGTCTCGGCGATGGCGATTTCCTTGCGCCCCCAGGCGGCCAGGCCCAGGTCGGCGACGACGAAATCCTGCTGCGGGGGAATATCGATTGCGGCGCTCATCACACCCTCCTCTCTGTCTGTAGACACATAAAAGTCAGGCGAGCGCCGTTGCAAGGCCCGCAACGCGGGCTGGCCGAGCCTGGGGCAAAAGCCTCGCAACGCTCCTCGGCCGCGGCGAAGGCGAAAAGCGCCTCCGCCAAGGAAAATCATTCAGTTTTTCGCGAAACCGCAAAAGACGTCGCGCATCATGCTGATGAGCTTCAAGGTGCGCGAATCGCCCACCCGATAATAGACCCGGTTGGCATCCTTGCGCGTGCGCAGCACACCCTTGTCGCGCAGGATGGCCAGGTGCTGGGAGATATTGCTTTGCGAGGTGCCGACGCTGTCGACGATATCCTGCACGCTCACCTCACGGTCGCCCAGCACGCACAAAATCTTCAAGCGCAAGGGATGCGACATCGCCTTCATGGCCCGCGAGGCCTGCTCTATGTGTTCATCCTTGTCGATCAGTTCCACGTGTTCCAATTCCAGGCCGGCCATGCTCACCTCGCAAGCGCCGCTGGACGCCTCCCCAAGCGGCTCTAATCGCATTATTTAGAATAAGTCTAGATTAGGAATCTTCCATATAGTAAAATAAATGCCAAAAAAGCAGAAACGAGACGGCGCTTATACCTACATGAGTCTTTCCACCCACCCGGTTCTTCTGATCATTCTCGACGGCTACGGCTGCCGCTCCGAACGCAGCCACAACGCCATCGCCCAAGCCAACCGGCCCAATTTCAATTATTTCTGGCAGCATTATCCCCACACTCTCATCAAGGCCTCCGAAGCTGCGGTGGGACTGCCCAAGGGACAAATGGGCAACTCGGAGGTGGGGCATCTGAATCTGGGCGCAGGGCGCGTGGTCTACCAGGAATACACTCGCATCGACCACGCCATCGAGGCCGGATATTTTTTCACCAACCCGACGCTGCGCCAGGCCTGCAGCCGGGCTCGCGACGCAGGCAAGACGCTGCACATCCTCGGCCTGCTGTCCGACGGCGGCGTACACAGCCACGAGAGACACATCCACGCGATGATAGACTTGGCGGCCCGCGAAGGGGTGCGCAAGCTGTCCGTCCATGCGTTCCTGGACGGGCGCGACACGGCGCCCAAAAGCGCGGCCGTTTATTTGCAGCGCATCGAGGAGCGCCTGGCGCAAGCCGGCGTTGGCCGAGTCGTTTCCCTTATCGGACGCTATTACGCGATGGATCGCGACCGCCGCTGGGGACGGGTGAAAATGGCCTACGAGCTCATCACCCGGGGCGAAGCAGCCTTTCGTGCCGCCAGCGTCCTGGAAGGACTGCAAGCCGCCTATGCGCGCGGCGAATCGGACGAATTCGTCAAGGCCACCGCCATCGCCGCCGCAGGCGAGCCGCCCGCGCGCATGGAGGATGGCGACGTGGTGGTGTTCATGAATTTCCGCTCCGACCGTGCACGCCAGCTGACGCGCGCGCTCATCGAAAACGATTTCGCCGAGTTCGAGCGCGGCAGCCGTCCGCGCCCGGCGATGTTTTGCACCCTCACCGGCTACAGCGACGACTTCGCCGTGCCGGTGGCCTTTCCGCCCGAACGGGTCAAAAATTCCTTCGGCGAATACATCGCCCATTTGGGCATGCGCCAGCTGCGCATCGCCGAGACGGAAAAATATCCCCACGTCACCTTCTTTTTCAACGGCGGCGAAGAAACCGTTTATCCCGGCGAAGACCGCATCCTGGTGCCCTCCCCGGACGTAGCCACCTACGACCTCAAGCCCGAGATGAGCGCCTACGAGGTTACCGACAAGCTCGTGGAGGCGATCAACAGCCGCCAGTACGACGCCATCATCTGCAACTACGCCAACGCCGACATGGTCGGCCATACCGGCGACATCGCCGCCGCCCGGCGCGCCGTCGAGACCATAGACGTCTGCTTGGGCAAAGTAGTCGAGGCGCAACTGGCGCACGGCGGCGAGACGCTCATCACCGCCGACCACGGCAACGCCGAATGCATGCTGGACACCGCCACCGGCCAAGCGCACACCTCCCATACCACCAACCTGGTTCCTCTCATCTACATCGGCAAGCGCCAGGCCCTCCTGGCGGAAACCGGCGCCCTGGAAGATGTCAGCCCCACGCTCCTGAAGCTCATGGATCTGCCGCAGCCACCCGAGATGACCGGTGAGCCGCTCATACATTTCGAATGATCGCCCGCTCCCGAGAGCGGCGCTGGCGTCTTTGATCGCCCTGTACCTAGGCTTGGGCGCAGCGTGCGCCGACCCGCGCAGGGACCTCGACCAGGTGCGCCAGCACCTGCAGACGCTGCAGCAGGAATACCGGCAAACCTGGCAGCGCCATGCCAGCGCGCGCGATGCGCTGGCTGCGGCCGAGCAGGCCATCGCCGCCAGCGTTTCGCGCCTGACGGCGCTCAAAGCCCAGCAGGACAGCGTGCAGGCCAGTCTGGGTGCGCTGCAGGGGCAAAGCTCCCAGGTCCGGGCCCGCATCGCGCAGCAGCAGGGCGCGCTGGCCGAAGATGTGCGCTATGCCTACCTGCACCCAGGCAGCGACGCCCTGAAGCTGCTGTTTAGCGGCGAAGACCCCGGCCAGACGGGGCGCGACCTGCATTACCTCGGCGTGCTGGCGGCGGCGCGCCACGCCCGCATGCAAGATCTGGCGGCCCAGCAAAGCCGCCTCGCCAGCCTGGAGCAGCAAGCCGCCGCACGCAGCGCGGAGCTGGCCGGCATCGCCCAGGCAACACGGGCGCAGCGCGCCTTGCTGGAAAAGCAGCGCCAGCTGCGGCGGCAGTTGCTGGTCCGATTGGATAGGAAGATCGCCTCCCAGAAAGATGAAATTGCCGCCCTGAAGCGCGACGAAGCGCGCCTGTCCAGCCTCATGCAGAAGCTGGCCCGCGAAGCCGCCGCACGCGCCGCGGCCCTGCGCCGCCAGGAGGCCGCACGCCAACGCGCGCTGGCAAGACGGCAACAGGCCGCGCCGCCCCGCCGTGTGGCTCCGGCGCAGACCGCCCTGCCGCCCGGCGCGTCTTTCGCCAGCCTGCGCGGCCGCCTGGCCTGGCCGGTCGCCGGGGAACTCATGAGCCATTTCGGCGCTCCGAGACAGGGCGGAGGCCTCACTTGGAAAGGCATTTTCATAGGCGCGCCGGCCGGTTCGCCGGTGCACTGCATCGCCCCCGGACGGGTAGTGTTTGCCGACCGCATGAGGGGCTTCGGCGAGGTCATCATCGTCGACCATGGCGGCGGCTATATGAGCCTGTACAGCAACAATGAAAGTCTGTATAAGCAGGTGGGCGATGCCGTCGCCGCGGGCGCAATCATCGCCCGCACCGGCGACGCCGACGGCCGCAGCGGGGAATATTTCGAGCTGCGCTACCAGGGCCGCGCCATCAACCCGGAGCAATGGATAAGGTAGAAGACACCCATGAGCCAATTTCGCAAACTCGTTCTGGCCGCACTGGTCGGCACCGCATTCGGCACCGCCCTCACGCTCACGTATTCGGCCGTCGCGGACAAGGAGGAGGCGTCGGCCAGCAGCCCTCTGCCGATAGGGGAATTGCGCACCTTCACGGATGTCTTCGCGCGCATCAAAAACGATTACGTCGAGCCGGTGAGCGACAAAAAACTCATCAATGACGCCATCAACGGCATGCTCTCCGGCTTGGACCCGCATTCCTCCTATCTGGACAAGACGGAATACCGGGATCTGCAAGTGGGCACCAGCGGGGAATTCGGCGGCCTCGGCATCGAGGTGGGCCAGGAGGACGGCTTCGTCAAGGTGGTCGCTCCCATCGAGGACACGCCTGCTTACAAGGCCGGCATCAAGCCGGGCGATTTGATCATCAAAATCGACGGCACTCCCGTCAAGGGCATGAGCCTCAACGACGCCGTGAACAAAATGCGCGGCAAACCCGGCACCCCCATCACGCTCACCATCCTGCGCAAGGGCGCCGCCAATCCCTTCGACGTCACCCTGACGCGCGCCATCATCAAGGTCAAGAGCGTCAAGTACCAATTGCTGGAACCAGGCTACGGCTACGTGCGCATCACGCAGTTCCAGGAACACACCGGCTCATCGCTCGCCCGCGCCATGGAGGAGATGGGCAAGGAGAACAAGGGGCCTCTGAAGGGATTGATCCTGGATCTGCGCAACGATCCAGGCGGGCTTTTGAACAGCGCCGTCGGCGTCGCGAGCGCTTTCCTGAAACCGGGTGCCCTGGTCGTCTACACCAAGGGGCGCGCGCCCGACTCCGACATGCGCCTCACCGCCACGCCGCAGGACTACCTGCGCCCCGGCGAAAGCGATTACTTGGCGGGCCTGCCTGCCTGGGTTAAGACGGTGCCCATGGTCGTGCTGGTGAATGGCGGCTCCGCGTCGGCCTCGGAAATCGTTTCCGGGGCGCTCAAGGACCAGAAGCGCGCCGTCATCATGGGCGCCCGCACCTTCGGCAAAGGCTCGGTGCAGACCATATTGCCGCTCGACAACGGCACGGCCATCCGCCTCACCACGGCGCAGTACTTCACCCCCAGCGGCCGTTCCATACAGGCCAAGGGCATCATGCCCGACATCGAGATCGAAGACCCCAATGTGCGCTCCGACATGCTGGGAGTGCGCGAATCCAATCTGGAGCATCACCTGAAGAACCCCAACGGCGAGGACCAGACACCTCAGGCCAAGCCCGAGGAAATCATCAAGGTGCCGCTGGAAAAATCCCCGGCGCCCGAACGGCCCCTGGCACCGGGACAGGTAGTGTCGAAAAACGATTTCTTCGTCAGCCAGGCGCTCAACCTCCTCAAGGGGGTGCAACTCATCCAAAGCCGCTGAACGCCTGCACTCTGGGATGGAGCGGCAGCGCTGCGCCCGCCGCCGCGGGCAAAAGGCGCCCTTGCGCCTCGGGCAAAAGGCGCCCTTGCGCCTCGGGCGCCGGCGAACGATACTGGCATGGAGCACAGGGAATCAGGCACCATGGCGGAAGACGAACTCCATAAGCAGCGCGACATCCTGTTCCACGCTCTGCCGCCCGGGCAGACGGCGCGGGCGATCCTCTTGCTTGCCAGTCTGCCCGGCGTGCAGGTGGAACAGCGCACACCGCGCCTGCTGCGCGTGCGCTACGACCTGCGCGAGTACACCCTCGGCGGCCTGGAGGACTATCTTGCGCGCAGCGGCTTCCATCTGGACGGCAGCCTGCTGCAGAAGCTGCTGCGGGCGCTGGCCCATTACAGCGAGGAAGTGCAGCGGGAAAATCTCGTCGCGCAGAACCCCGAACTGAAAACCCGCGAGATATATGTGCGCCAGTACGGGCTCCATCTGCACGGCGACGGCGACGCCACGCCCAAGGAATGGCGCGCCTACAAATAGGAATAGCGGCGGCGCCGGCTGCTCCGACCGCATTCTCCGGATCACGGGATTGAACGACAACGATCTGTTGCGCTACAGCCGCCACATCCTGTTGCCCGAAATCGGGCTGGAGGGGCAGGCGCGCGCCGTCCAGGCCAGCGCGCTGGTGATCGGCGCCGGCGGCCTCGGCTGTCCGGCGGCGCTTTATCTGGGCGCGGCAGGCACGGGGCGCTTGGTCATCGCCGACGGTGACGCGGTGGATCTTGCCAATTTGCAGCGCCAAGTGGGGTTTCGCCATCATGACATCGGCGCCAACAAGGCTCAAGCGCTCGCCCAGCGGGTGTTGGAAAACAACCCCGGAATCATCGTCGACGCCCTCGCGCTTCGCCTGGAAGGCGAGGCCCTGCATGCCGCCGTGGCCCAGGCCGACGTGGTGCTTGACTGCTCGGACAATTTCGCCACCCGCCATGCCGTCAACCGCGCCTGCGTGGCCTCGGGCAAGCCGCTGGTGAGCGGCGCGGCGCTGGGGTTTGCCGGCCAGCTCGCGGTGTTCGGCGGCGCGGGCCCGTGCTACCGCTGCCTGTTCGGTGACGGCGCCGAGGCCGCGCCTCGCTGCAGCGAGGCCGGGGTGTTCGGGCCGCTGGTAGGCATCATGGGCGCGGCCCAGGCGGCAGAAGCCCTGAAACTGCTCATGAGCGTCGGCCAGCCCCTGACGGGACGGCTGCTGCTTTTCGATGCCCTCGCGGCAAGCTGGCGCGAAATCCGCGTGCCGCGCGATCCGGCCTGTCCGGTGTGCGGCCCGTTCAGGCCGGCTGCTTGAGGCCGGCGGCGCAAAACGCCCAGATGCGCGGCAAATCCGCCGTCGGGTCCCGCTCGAAGCCGCTTTTGGCAAACTGCTGCCAGCGCCCCACGACGAAGCACAACAACAGGTTCGCCAACACTGCCTCATCCCCTCCGCCCATGCCGGCGAAACGCAGACATTGGCGCAACTGCGCTTCCAGACGATCATGCAGTTGGTTGATGCGTTTTTGCAGGCGCGCATCCTCGTTTACCAGCGCCTCACCCACCAGCACCCGCGTCATGCCCCGGTTTTTGCGCGCGAAAGCAAGCAACAGGGAGACGACCCCCTCCGTCTGCGCCAAAGGCTCCGGCTGCTCCTGCTGAATCTTGTGAATGAGGCCGAAGAGCGTCTGTTCGATGAATTCGATGAGGCCTTCGAACATCTGTGCCTTGCTGGCGAAGTGCCGGTACAGTGCCGCTTCCGAAACATCAAGACGCGCCGCCAGGGCCGCCGTAGTGATCTTCTCCGGACGCGGCTCCTCCAGCATCGCGGCCAGGGTCTGCAGGATCTGCAGGCGCCTCTCCCCCGGCTTGCGGGTTGTTCCTCCCATTGTTGCTCTTGTCCTTGCGTCTGCGGCAAAAATACGCAGCGCATTATACCTGCAGTAAGGGATTGCTCACTCCTGCCGCATCCTGGCCAGAGCCTCGGCGGCGATGTCGCGCACTTCTGCGTCGGCATCGTGCAGCGCAGCGGCGAGGGCGGGCTGCGCCTCCGGACGCGCACTCAAGCCCAGAAAATAGCAGGCATCCGCACGCACGCGCGCGTCGGCGTGGCGCGCCAGTTGCCGAAATTGCGGCAGCAGGCCCGCCAATGCGGCGCTGGCGGCCTGGCCTTCCAACAGTGCGTTGGCGCCCAGGCGCACGTTCATGGCGGCCTCCGGATTGGCAAGGATGGGCAGCAGATCGGCCCAAAGGGCGGCGCCGTTCTGCAGCAACCCTTGGGCGGCATCGAGCCGCCCCTCCTTGAGCAGCAGGTGCAGATAGTCGGCCATGCCACCCGCTGCCGACAGCCGTGAAAGCCACTCCTTGATCTCCGCGTAGCTTCTGGCGCCCGTCAGCTCGTAAGGCCCGAGCTTGAGCCACGGCACGGAACGCACACCCAGCCGCGCCGCCAGCGCAGGTTTGGCGGCGACATTCGCTACGCGCAGCTCGGCAATTTCGCCGGCTTTCACCATGCGCCCGAGTATCTCCAGCATGGCCGGGCAATGCGGACAGCCCGGCGCGATCAGCAGCAAGGCCTCGGCGGCAGGCGCTTCCAAGGCCTGTTCGGCGCTGCGTTGCGTCATGTCTGCACCACGCGCTGCAGCGCCCCCTGGCCGCCAACCGGCGCTTCCCCGACGTCGGCCACCCCGGCAGGGCTGGCCTTGCCCGCCGCGCCGAGCGCCGGCAGGGGCTCCACCGTGTCATACCGGCGCCCCCGCACGAACAGTTGATGTCCCGCCGCAACGAGCCGTTGAGCCGGCGGCCGCCCCATCAGCCCGGCGCCTGCGAATCCAATGCGCATCGCCAACTCCGCCATCCAATCGGCCCGAGAATGCGGGCCCTGCCGGGCAAAGTCAACACCGGCACCGCGCTCCCAAGCTACGTACGCTTGGCGAAATAGCTCTCCACCCAGTCGCGCAGGTGGTCGGCATCGCGCATGCGATCCCAGTTGTTGGGAGCGTCCAGCAGCACCATCACCACATTGCGCTCGGCGATGCGCGTCTGCATCACGACGCAATGCCCGGCTTCGTTGATGAAGCCCGTCTTGGACAGCCCGATGTCCCAATCGTGCTCGCGGGTAAGCACATTGGTATTGCGGAATTGCACCGGAACATAGGCCACATGGCGGCGCTGATGGCGTTTTTTCAGCACCACCCGGCGTCTGCCCATGTCGTAATAGCCTTGGGAAGCCACCTTGCGGATCTCGGGATAATGCTCATAAGCGTAGCTCACCATTTTCGCCAGATCGGCGGCCGTGGAGACGTTTTCGGGATTGAGCCCGGTAGGATCGACGAAATGCGTCCGCACCATGCCTAGTGCTTGTGCCTTTCCGTTCATGGCGGCAACAAAGGCCGCCGTGCCACCTTCCATAGTCGTGCGCCCCAGCGCCGAAGCGGCTCGGTTCTCCGAGGCCACGAGCGCCAGGTTGAGCATCTGCTTGCGAGTGAGCACCGCCCCCACCGGAAGGTGCGAACTGCTGTGCTTGAGGCGATCGACATCCGCCCCGGTGACGCGTATGCGCTCGTTCATATCCGGGTGACGGTCGAGGAAGACCATGGCCGTCATGAGCTTGGTGATGGAGGCGATTGGAGTTTCGATCTCGGCATTCTTGGTGAACAGCACCTGGCCGGTGTCCTGGTCGAACACCATGCCGGCCATGGAGCTCAGACGCACCGGGTCGCGCGCCGCGTAGGTCACCTGCTGCGGACGAGCCGAGACTTCCCCCGCCCGTACGGGCAGCACCAAGACGGACAATAGACCGAGGGCCAGCAGCGAAACGCGCTTCATGACGAAATACTCCCTCTAAATGATGCCGACGGGGGGCTATTTAAAGCGGCCAAAACCCGACTAACTTGAAATTAGGTTGTCCAATTAACGCACAAAGTCGTCAAGTTGTTGACTATGGATAAAATTCATTTTATATAGAACGACATGGGAGAGGATTCAAATATTTTACTCAAGAAAAATCCGATAACCGGGAAAAGGCTGCCCGCAGCCGCCGGAGCGCTGGCTGCGCTTGCCTCTCTGATCGACCGCCCTTCCGCCCTGGAAAACGAGGCCGCTGTCCATTTCCGCCACGAGCCCGGGCTGGCCCTGACCCTGCTGCTGGCGCCGCAGGGCCAAGGCCGCCTGCTGCAGATTCCTGCGCTGCTGCAGCAATTGGGCCCCCGCCTGATCGCGCTGGCCGTGCTCACCACGCCGCGCGTGCCCGCCCACCTCACCGCTCTGCACCTGGACTTGTGGCGCGACAGCCTGCGCGTGGCGCACCTGGCCAGGCAACTGGCCGAGAAAACCCGTTATTCTCAAAGCGAAGCCGCTTGGTTTGCCGGGCTGTTCCACAATCTTGCGGAGTACGCGGTTTTGAGCGACGTGCCCATACCGGCGCTCGATGCCTTGGACGCGACCGGCTTCCTGGCCGATGCGATCAAGCACTGCCGCGCACCGCTGGCGCGCCTGAAATCCGCCCACCCGCTGATACGCTTGACCCAGGCAGCCACCGCGCTGGGCACCCGCGAGCAGGGCTACGACCATGTGGACGTACGCGCCGCCCTTGCGAGCCTGGGGCTGGACGCCGGCGAGGGCGCCCGCCTGGTGCAGGCCGCCGAGCTCTACGCCCAGGAAGCCCTGCTGCGCTATGGCGGCGACGCCGCCCTGGCAGGAGCCCTGCCGCGCGCCCACGAAGAGTTGCTGGACATCTATGCACGGCATGCCATGGCCACCCAGGTGCGCCATCTCTTCGACGCAGCCGGCGAGCGCGACGAAGGCCTGAAAAGACTCGCCTCGGCACTGGCATTGGTGCTGGGCGCCAGCGGAATCGCGTTGCTGCGGGCCAACCCGGAAGCCGGCACGCTCGAAGCCCTGCCCGGCCTCGCCCCGCCGCGCCTGGCCGAACTCCCCTTCCGCCTCGACGATGCGCAAAGCCTGCTTTGCCAGGCGCGTACGGGCACGCCGGCCCATTGGCACGCGGCACGCACCGAGGAATTTTCCGTCGCCGATGCGCAACTGGCGCGCCTGCTCGGCGCCGAAAGCCTGCTCGCCATTGCCATACCCGGCGAACCGGCGCTCATCGCGGTAGCGGCCAATCCACGCGCCGACGCGCAAGCCGACATCTGCGCAGGCACCCTGCTGTCCGAGTGGACGCGCGGCACAGCAAGCGACACCTCTGCCCCAGGCGCTCAGTCAATTCCGCTGGAACAGGTCCGCCACGTGGTGCATGAAGCCGCCAACCCGCTCACCATCATGCGCAATTACGTCAGCCTGCTGTCCAGCCGGCTGGGGAATGACCTCTCGGCGCAGCGCGACCTGAAAATCATCAGCGAGGAAATCGAGCGGGCCACCGCCATATTGCGCAGCCTTTCCCCGGCGCCGCCGCCTTCCCGCAACGGCACGCAAAGCGAAAACGTCGAGCCCGTGGGCATCAACCAAACGGTGTCGGAAATCGTGCGCATAGCGCTGGGCACGCTGTTCGCGCCCAACCGCATCAACGTGCAGATCGACTTCGATCCGAGCATTCCGCCCTTGCCCCTGAACCGCGACAAGCTCAAGCAAATCCTCCTCAACCTCACCAAAAATGCCGTTGAAGCCATGCCCCACGGCGGCCGGCTGGTATTCAGCACCCGCCTGCTGGTGGGCGACACCGACTCGCGCGTCGCCATCCACGTTCAGGACAGCGGGCCCGGCCTGCCCGACGAGGTGAAAAAGCGGCTGTTCGAGCCCCAGCCGTCTACCAAGGGCGGTGAGCACGCCGGCCTGGGCCTATCCATCAGCCGCGGCCTGGCGCGCGCCCTGGAGGGTGACATCCAGTGCCAGAGCAGTTCGGCCGGCACGGTCTTTACGATATTGCTGCCGGTAGGCGCGCAATTGTTCCAAGGCAAGGCAGCCGCCCCCGGATGACTTATGGAATCGCATGCCGCCCCAGCGGCTCGCCCCACGCGGAGAATGTCCAGATGCTGACACACGGCCGAGGCAATACGGAATTCAACCATTTGTTCCCCCAACCGCATGTGCTGCTGGTGGACGACGATCCACTCATCCTGGAGGGCTTGCTCCGCCTTCTGGAGGGGCGCGGCTACGACATCGTGACGGCGCAGGGCGGGCGCGAAGCGCTTGTCGCCATCGGCAGGCAGCAGTTCGACATCATCCTGCTCGACCTGGCGATGCCGGACGTCGACGGCGCCGACGTGCTGGCCTTTCTCAACGAACGCGAAGTCGACACGCCCGTCATCGTCGTTTCCGGGAATGCCTCCATCGACGCCGCCATCGAGGCCCTGCGCGGCGGCGCCACAGACTTCGTGCGCAAGCCCTACGAGCCGGAAGAGCTGCTTAGGCGCATCGACCACACGCTCGCGCGGCGGCGGCTGGAAAAGGAAAACGGCCTCATCCTGCAACGCTTGCAGCAATCGGAAAAATGGCACCGCTTCCTCGTCAACAGCTCACCGGATCTCATCTATACCCTGGATGCGGAAGGGCGCTTCACCTTCCTCAACGACCGCGTCGGCGACCTGCTCGGCTGGAGCAAGGAGGAGCTGCTGGGCCAACCCTACACCGTACTAATCCATGAGGAGGATCTCGCCGAGGCGGCGCACATCTTCAACGAAAGGCGCACCAATGCGCGCCAGCACAAGCAGATCGAGCTGCGCCTGAAATGCAATCCGGGGCAGCGCCGCCCGCGTGCCATGAACGTGCGCTACCGCACCTTCGAACTGAAGGCGACGGGCATGTACGAAGACAGCGGCAACCGTTTCGAGACGCGCTTCATCGGCAGCTACGGCGTAGCCAAGGACATTTCCGAGCGCAAGCAGGCCGAGGAGATGATCCACTACCAGACCTATCACGATCTGCTCACTGGCCTGCCCAACCGCGCCCTGTTCCGCGACCACCTGGGCCTCGCGCTGGCGCAGTGCAAGCGCAACGGCCAGAGCCTCGCGGTGCTGATCCTGGATCTCGACCACTTCAAGGTCATCAACGACTCGCTGGGGCACGGTTCCGGAGACGAACTGCTCCTCAACGTCGGCGCCCGCCTGCGCCAATGCCTGCGCGAGGGCGACACGCTGGCGCGCCTGGGCGGGGACGAATTCGCCGTGCTGCTGCCGGCCCTGCCGATGCGCAAGGATATCGAGCACATCGCGCGCAAAATAATCGACGCCTTAAGCCGCCCCATGCAGATACGCGACCAGGAAGTCTATGTGTCCGTCAGCATCGGCGCCTGCTCGTCACCGGATGACGGCGACATGGTCGACACCCTGATCCGCCAGGCGGAAATCGCCATGTACCAGGCCAAGACCCAGGGCCGCAGCCGCCTGCAATTCTGGCAGGCGGGCATGCAGGCGCCTTATTCGGCGCGCATTCAGCTGGAGGCCGAACTGCGGCGCGCGCTGGCGCACAACGAATTCGTGCTCTTCTTCCAGCCGCTCATCGATTGCGCCAGCCTGCGCATCAACGGCTTAGAGGTCCTGCTGCGCTGGTGGCATCCCGAACGCGGCATGCTCAGCCCGGCCGATTTCATCGCCGTGGCGGAGGATACCGGGGTCATCGTGCCCATCGGCGAGTGGGTGCTGCGCCAAGCTTCCGAACAGCTCGCCGAATGGCGCAAGGCTGGGTTGCCCGCCGTGCGGCTGTCCGTCAATATTTCCGCGCGCCAGCTGGAAAGCGCGGATTTCGTGGAAAGCGTGCTGCACTCTGTCGAGCTGCACGCGCTGGACTGCCAGTGTCTGGAACTGGAAATCACCGAATCCCTGCTCATGCGCGACATGGAAAGCAACGCCGTGAAGCTTTCCCGCCTCGCCGCCGCCGGCGTGCAGATCGCCATCGACGACTTCGGCACCGGCTACAGCTCTTTCAAATATCTATCCAAGTTTCCCATCCACACGCTCAAGATCGACCAATCCTTCGTGCAGGAATTGAGCCCGAACCGGCCCTCACCCATCGTCAGCGCCATCATCGGCATGGCGCAGGGCCTGAAGCTCAATGTCGTCGCCGAAGGGGTGGAAATCGCGGCGCAACAGGAAGCCCTCACCGCCCTGGGGTGCTCGGAAATGCAGGGTTACCTGTTCGGCGCGCCGGTGCCCGGCTGGGAGGCCGTCCGCCTGCTACGCGAAGCGGGCGAATCCCTCGCCAGCCTGGGAGCGATCGCCTGAGCCGCGGAGGATAGCCCGTCCGTCGGACGTTCCTCGACCGGGGCGGGGAAATTATTTCTTTAATTTAGGATAAAGATATTCTATTTGCCTAATTTAACCCGGTCAGGCAACTTAACACACGCTGACTCCGGGTAAAAACGCCTTGCGCACTTGCCGGGAACAGTGTTGGCGAAATACCGTTCGATTTCCTAATTTATAAACAATGTCAACGAGAAGGAGCGCCTCATGATCAACGATACCGTCGTTGAACTGTCACGCTGGCAGTTTGCGGCTACCGCCCTGTATCACTTTCTCTTCGTTCCGCTTACTCTAGGATTAAGCTTTATGCTGGCCGCCATGGAGACAGTGTACGTCACCACCGGCAAGAAGATCTACCGGGACATGACGATGTTCTGGGGAAAACTTTTTCTCATCAACTTCGCCCTCGGCGTGGCCACCGGCCTCACCATGGAATTCGAGTTCGGCACCAACTGGTCGTTTTATTCCAGCTTCGTCGGCGACATCTTCGGCGCGCCGCTGGCGATCGAGGGGCTGATGGCCTTCTTCATGGAATCGACCTTCGTCGGCCTCATGGCCTTCGGCTGGCAGCGGCTTTCCAAGGGCCAGCATCTCATCGTCACCTACCTCGTGGCGCTGGGCTCCAACCTGTCGGCGCTCTGGATCCTGGTGGCCAACGGCTTCATGCAGGACCCTCAGGGGGCAAGCTTCAATCCGGTCACCATGCGCATGGAACTGACCAACTTCGCCGCCCTTATCTTCAGCCATGATGCGCAAGCCAAATTTGTCCATACCAGCATCGCCGGCTATGTGACGGCGGCGATCTTCGTCGCCGGCATCAGCGCCTGGTACATGCTGCGCGGCAAGCACATAGAACTGGCCAAGCGCTCCTTCCGCATGGCCGCGCTCTTCGGCGTACTGGCCACGGCAGGCGTCATCACCCTGGGCGACGCCCTCGGCTTCGTCGGCGGTAATGCACAGCCCAGCAAGTTGGCCGCCATGGAGGCGATGTGGCAGACCGAGCCGGCCCCTGCGCCTTTCAACGTCGCCGCCTGGCCCTCGCAGAGCGAGCAGCGCAACACCTGGGCGCTGCAGATACCCTATGTGCTGACGCCGCTCCTGACCCATACCCTGACCAAGGAAGTGCCGGGCATCCAGGAAATCGAAGCCCAGGCCGCGCAACGCATCAAGAACGGCATTCCGGCCGTCGAGGCGCTCAAGGTGCTGAGCTCCGACCCGACCAACGCCCAAGCCCTGGCCCAGTTCAAGGCACATGAAAAAGACCTGGGCTATGGCTTCCTGGTGAAGCGCTACGCCGCCAACCAGGACGTCTCCCTGGCCACCGACGCGGACATCGCCAAGGCCGCCAAGGACACCATTCCGGAAGTGGCCGCCATTTTCTGGACTTTCCGCATCATGGTCGCTCTGGGCCTCATCATGCTGGCCTATTTCATCCTGGCGGTGATCTACACGCTGCGCAACAACGTCCAGAATCAGCGCTGGTTCCTCAAGATCGCGCCCTGGATGATCCCCGTCCCTTTCCTCGCCTGCGAGACGGGCTGGCTGGTCGCCGAGCTGGGGCGCCAGCCGTGGACGGTCTACGAGATGCTGCCGACCTGGATGTCCGCGTCCTCGCACAGCGTGGGGTACATGGTGTTCTCACTCACCGGCTTCGTACTGCTGTATTCCGTCTTCATCGCGGTGGAAATGTATCTGATGGTGAAATTCATCCGCCAGGGCCCGGACGAACATCCGCACGCCCCCGCCCAGCCCCAAACCGGCTCAGGCGGTGCCTACGCCCCCGCCGGCGTCATGATGAAACGCGAGGAGAA
The DNA here is from genome assembly GCA_021802555.1 of Pseudomonadota bacterium. Classification (GTDB taxonomy): domain Bacteria; phylum Pseudomonadota; class Gammaproteobacteria; order Burkholderiales; family Thiobacillaceae; genus JAJXXS01. The sequence continues at coordinate 177,316 of JAJZRU010000001.1, read as the reverse complement.
CTAATATGGAAGCCTATTTGATTCTGAAAGTGTTGTGGTGGCTGCTGTTGGGCGTGCTGCTCATGGGACTGGCCATCATGGTAGGCATGGACATGGGCGTGGGCACCCTGTTGCGCTACGTCGGCCGCACCGACACCGAGCGCCGCGTCGCGCTCAACATCATCGGCCCGCATTGGGACGGCAACCAGGTGTGGTTCATCCTCGGCGGCGGCGCCATCTTCGCGGCCTTCCCGCTCATCTATGGCACGGCGTTCTCTGGCCTGTACGTGGTCATGCTCCTGCTGCTGTGGAGCATGATCGTGCGGCCCCTGGGCTTTGAGTACCGCAGCAAGCTGCCCTCTGCGGGCTGGCGCAATGCCTGGGACTGGACCCTGTTCATCAGCGGCTTCCTGCCCATGGTCATCTACGGCGCCGCCATCGGCAACATGTTCAGGGGCGTGCCCTTCCACTTCAGCTGGGACATGACCTCCTACTACACAGGCAGCTTCATCTCGCTGTTCAACCCGTTTGCCATACTCACCGGCCTGCTTTCCCTTTCCCTCTCGATCTACATGGGAGGTGCCATGCTCATGGGCCGCAGCGAAGGCGCGCTCTATGAGCGAGCCCGCAGCGCGGTGGCGTTCGGCGGCGGCGTCGCCGTGGTGTTGTTCACCATAGGCGGTGTGTGGGTGGCCAACATGCAGGGCTACCAGATAGTTACTGCGCCCGACCCGGGAACGGCGCAGACGCCGCTGCAGCAGACGGTGACCCTGGCCGATGGCGCCTGGCTCGGCAACTTCCGCAGCCATGCCATCCTGTGGCTGGTGCCGGCGTTGGGCTACGCTGGCATGGTGCTCGGCGTGCTCGCGGCGCGCACCCACAAGCCGACCCTGGCATGGTGGCTAGGCGCTTTGGCATGGATCGGCGTGATCGGCACTGCGGGTACCGCGCTCTTCCCCTTCATGATGCCTTCCAGCAGCAATCCGTCGCAAAGCCTGACGGTATGGAACTCCATCTCCAGCGAACTGACCTTGTCATGGATGACGGGCTGGGCCATCGTCTTCGTGCCCCTCATCCTCTGGTATACGAGCTGGGCGTTCTACGTCATGCGCGGCAAGGTCAAAGGCGAAGCCGTGGAAGCCGACGACCACGCTTACTAAGGAGATACGCATGAAAACCCTGATCCAATTCCTCATCTACCTGCTGATCGCCGTCGTGGTCATCGTACTGGGCATCATTCTAGGAGACGCTGCCTCCTGGTACTTCGCCTGGCTGGTCGGGACGGTGATGATCGTCCTGATCTCGGCCGCCGGAGGCGCTCTCCTGGATACCCAGGAGGAAGAGAAGAACAAGGCCGGCTGAGCTCCCCACTCTCCTTTGCCGGGGCTTGCCCCGGTTTTTTTACCTTGGGATCAGCGCGCGACAGCGTCTTGCATGCGCTTGAAGAGGCTGTCCGATTGCGACAGTTGGGCAACCGTGCCGCGCTCGGCGACGCGCCCCTGTTCCAGCACCGCCACCTCGCCCACCAGATGCGCGAGCGCATCCAGGTGATGGCTGATGAGCAGCACGCTGCGGCCTTCCATCAATCTGCCGAGCGCCTGCAGCAGATCGCGTTCGGTGGCGCGATCCAGACCCTCGGTGGGTTCGTCCAGAATCAGGATGGGAGCATTCCTCAGCAGCGCGCGGGCAATGGCGATGCGCCGCGCCTGCCCTCCGGAGAGCAGCGTCCCGGCCTCACCCAGTTCGCTGTCGTAGCCCTGCGGCAGGCCGGCCAGGAAGTCGTGGATTTGCGCCGTCCGGCAGGCTTCCCGAAGTTCATCTTCGCTGGCCTGCGGCCGCGCCAACAGCAGGTTTTCGCGCACCGTGGCGTTGAACAGATAGGCATCCTGGGACACCACGGCGATGAGGCTGCGCAAGCCTTCGGGCCGCAACGCCCGCAAATCCTGCCCACCTATGCGTATGTCGCCTTCCTGATATTCCCAGAAGCGCGCCAACACCTGCACCAGGCTGCTTTTCCCCGCGCCGCTCGCACCGACCAGGGCAAGGCGGCTGCCGGCGCGCAAATCCAGATCCAGGCCGTCGAGTATCCATGGGCCGCTCTGGGCATAGCGGAATTTCAGGCCGCGTATCTGCAAGCCGGTTTCCTGGGGCAAGGGGACGGGCTGCGCCGCCTCCGCCACGGCCGGCGCGGCGTCGACGATTTCGAACAGCCGGCGGGCTGCGGCCAACACTTCGCCCAAGCTTTGGAACGCCTGCGGCAACGGCAGCACCGCCTCGAAACTGGCCAAGGCGAAAAGCGCCAGCATGGGGATATCCGGCGCCCGCAACGCCCCTCTGCCCACCAATGGGATGGCCAGAAGCACGGCGCACCAGAGCGCCAGGTTGGCCAACAGCCCCAAGCTACCCTGGGCGAAGGCCGTCAGGCGGTTCAACTCGCGTTGTGCCCGAATGTGCTCGCGCGACAGCCTCCGCACGAGTTCCTCCTGCCGGTCGAGAGCGCCATAAACACGCAGTTCCGCCAGCCCTTGCAGACCATCCGCCACGGCGGCGCGCAATGCCGCCCGGCTCTCCACCACACGCCGCCCCGGCCCGTGCCCGCGTCGCCACAGATAAAGCGGCAAGGCGACGCCGCCGAGCAGCAGAAAACCCCCGGTGGCAAACGCAACGGCAGGGCTGAAGACCGCCATGACAGCCAGGATGGCCAACACGCCGAGCCCAGCCACGCCCAGCGGGACGAGAAAACGCAGGTAGACATGATCCAGCGTATCGATGTCGGCCTGGATGCGGTTCGCCAGGTCGGCGCTGCGGTATTGCATGAGCCGCGCTGGCGCCAAGGGCTCGACATGCTCGTAAAACCAGACGCGCAAACGGGCAAGCAGGCGGAAAGTCGCCTCGTGCGTGACCAGCCGCTCCACATAGCGCCCGCCGGTGCGCACGATGGCAAACAAGCGGATCAACGCCGCCGGCGTGAAATAGTTCATGACGGCACTGGCCAGGCCGACCAGCGCCATGGCTGCGATGAACCATCCCGAAACCGCCATCAGCCCGACATTGGCCAGCAGCGTCGCCAACGCCAGAACCATGCCGGCCCCAAGCCAGCCCTTGTAGGGACTCATGAGCCGCACCACGCGGCGGAAATCGGCGCGTTCCTGATTTTCCCGCGCGCCGTTCATGCGCCCGCCTCCGCGCGCGCCAGTTGCGCGTATGCGCCTCCGCGCGCGAGCAGTTCCGCGCGCCCGCCCGCCTCGACCACGCGCCCCTGTTCCAGCACCACGACCCGATCGGCGAGCGCGAGCGTGCCCAGCCGATGCGCCGCCATGATGAGGGTGCGTCCGCGGGCGAGCTGTCCGATCGCTTCCATCACCGCGGCCTGCGTTTGCCCATCCAAGTGAGCGGTAGCCTCGTCGAGCAACACCAGGGAAGCATCCTTCAGGAAAGCCCGCGCCAGCGCCAGGCGCTGCATCTGGCCGCCGGACAGACCCGCCCCACGTTCTCCGACCAGAGTGTGATACCCCTGAGGCAGAGCGGCGATGAAATCATGCGCTCGGGCTGCACGGGCGGCCGCCTCGACCTCCTCCGGGCTCGCGCCGGGGCGCGCCAGGCGGATGTTGTCGAGCACGCTCATGGCGAACACATGGGGGCGCTGCGGCACCCAGGCCACCTGCGCCAGCCAGGCACCCTCGTCCAGGGCGGACAAATCCTGCCCATTCACTCGTATGCTGCCCGCCTGCGGCCGCGCGAATGCCAGCAGCAATTGCAGCACTGTGCTTTTGCCCGCGCCGCTCGCGCCGACCAGGGCAGTGATGCGCCCCGGCTCCGCCTGGAACGAGGCGTCCTGCAAAGCGGGGCGGCCACTCTCGTAGGCAAACCCCACACCCCGGAACTCCACGCCCAGCGGCGCCCGCGGCAGCGGCAACGCGTCCGCCCGCGCCGCTTGTTGCGGCACGGGCATCTCGAAAATCTCCAACATGCCTTCGGCCGCACCGATCGCTTCCATGCGGGCATGGTAATGGCCGCCCAGGGAGCGCAAGGGAAGGTAATATTCCGGCGCCAGCAGCAGCACGAAGAAACCGGGCAAGAACGCCATGTCGCCCCACAGCAGGCGGAAGCCGATCAAGACGGCCACCACGGCAATGCTCACGGTGGAGAGGAATTCCAAAATCACGGAAGAGAGAAAGGCCACGCGCAGTACCTTCATCGTGCTGCGCCGATAGGCCTGGGAGATTTCCTCCACCACCCGCGCCTCGCGCCGGCTGGCGCCAAACAGCTTGAGCGTGGCGATGCCTTGCAGGGAATCGAGGAAGCGCGCGCTCATGCGCGCCAACTGGCGCCATTGCCGCTGATTGAGGTCCTCCGCCCCCTTGCCCACCAAGATCATGAACAGCGGGATCAGCGGCGCGGTCAGCACCAGCACCAACCCGGACACCCAGTCGGCGGGGAAGACCGCCACCAGGATGGCGATGGGCAGCAGAGCGCTCAAGGCACGATTGGGCAGCCAGCGTGCATAGTAGCCCTGCAAGGCCTCGATGCCGGCGGCCACGCGGTTGGCCAGGTCGCCGCTGGCGCGTGAGGCCAGCCACAGCGGGCCCAGCGTCTGCAGGCGGCCGTACAGCTCGGCGCGCAATTCGCCCTGTATCTGCGCCCCGGCATCGAAAGCCACTCTTTCCGCGGCGCGCACGAGCAGGAAACGCAGCAGGAAAATCGGCAGCAAGACCCACAGCCAGGGCAGCGCGGCAGGAAGCGCCTGGTGCTTGATGGCTACCAGATCGATCGCCCGGGCAAGCAGCCAGGCCTGGAGGATGAGCAAGCTGCCATTGGCCATCCCAAGCGCCAATGCCTGGTTGAGTTGCCCGCGCAGACGCGACCGTTGCGCTTTCAGCCAGGCTTCGACGGGATTCAAGGGATGCATGCGCCGCCGATTAGCGCGGCATTGGGCGAGGAAGACAGGTAATGTTATTTTACAGGTTTGGCTCTATGGCCACCACGCCAGTCCGCACCAAGGGAGTCCTCAGCATGGCAATTTACCGACGCATTCTCATGGCCACCGACGGCAGCCCTGGCACCGCGGTGACGCTGGCCCACGCCGAAGCGCTGGCCGCCGACCAGGGCGCGCAGCTCAAGCTCGTCACGGTGGTCGATGAAGCCATCGGCAGCTACATGGGCGGCGAACTCGCCTGGATCGATCCGACCACGCTGCGCAACAATCTTCTGGAAGGCGCGCGCCAGGTGCTGGAGCGGGCCGCAGACCACGCCCGGGCTGCCGGGCTTAAGGTCGAAACCGAATTGATTGAAGCCCCCGAGGGCCACGTCGGCCGCGCCATCATCACCGCTGCCAACGCCTGGCCCGCGGATCTGCTGGTGGTGTCCACGCACGGCCGCCACGGACTCACGCGCCTGGTACTGGGCAGCATGGCGGAAACCCTCGTGCGTTGGGGCAACCTGCCCATCCTGGTAGTGCCGGCGGGAGAAGCGGGGACGGCCAAGGCGGCGCCATGATAGAAAATTTCCGCGACCACGCCGCCAACGAGCGCACCTACCTCGCCTGGGTGCGCACCTCGGTGGCCTTGATGGCCTTCGGCTTCGTGATCGAAAAGTTCGACTTGTTTCTTCGCTACCTTGGCGAAGCCAAGGGACTGGCCGGCATCAAGATTCAGAGCGCCCATGCAGTGGGGGTCGGCATGACCCTCATCGGCGTCGGCCTGGTCATGAACCTGCTCGCCGCCTGGAGCTTTCTGCGCAACCGGCGCCTGATCGACGCGGCAGACAAGCAAGGCCTGGGGAGCGCCCTCCCCAACCTCGCCCTCGGCGTGATCGTCGCCATCATGGGCATCTTCCTCATCGCTTACCTGGGCAGGGAATTGTTCAACTGAAGCGGTTCAGGGAGCTGCCCCCTCGGGCTTTGCCGCAGCGACGGCCGGCTCGGCATTGAGGTCCTCGGCCAGAACCATGTACATGGCCGGAACGACGAAGAGCGAGAACAGCGAGCCTATGCCCAGCCCGGTGAAGATTACCAGGCCCATGTCGAAGCGGCTCACGGCCCCCGGCCCGCCGGACAGGATCAGCGGCAGCACGCCGAACACCATGGCCCCCGTAGTCATGAGGATGGGACGCAACCGGATGCTGGATGCCTTCTCCACGGCCTCACGCTTGCTCAGTCCTTCCTGCTTCTGCACCTGATTGGCGAACTGCACGATGAGGATGCCCTGTTTGGCGATCAGGCCGATCAACGTAATGAGCCCGACCTCGGTATAGATATTGATGGTGGCAAACCCCAGGCTCATGAAAATCAATGCGCCGCTGATGGACATCGGCACCGTGGCGAGCACGATGAAGGGATCCCTGAAGCTCTCGAACTGCGCCGCCAGGAGCAGATAGATCATGACGATGGCCAGCACGAAGGTGAAGATGAGGCCGCCCGATTCCTGCACGAACTGGCGCGACTGGCCGGCGTAGTTGGCAGTGAATCCCGGCGGGAATATCTCCTTGGCGGTCTGCTGCAGGTACTGGATGGCTTCGCCCAGGGTGGTACCCGGCCGCGGCACCCCCTGGATGGTGGCGGAATTCTGCTGCTGGAATTGCGGCAGATATTCCGGCTGCACTTCCTGCTCCAGGCGCGCCACCGTGGACAACGGAACCAACTGCCCGGAGGCCGTGGGAATGTAGTAATTGAGAAGCTGCTGCGGATCGGTACGGAAGCGGTCCGGCACCTGCGGAATCACCTGGTAGCTGCGGCCTTGCAAATCGAAGCGGTTGACATAGCCGCCGCCCAATAGCGGCTGCAGATCGGCGGTGATCTGCTGCATGGTCAGCCCCAGGCTGGCCGCCTTGGCCTTGTCGATCTTGAGCACCAGCTCGGGGTTGTCGATGCGCAAATCCTTGGTGAGGAACACGAACTTGCCGCTTTTCTGGGCGCGCGCCATGAGTTCGTTCACTACGGCGTCAAGCTTGTCGTAGTCGCCGCTGCTCTGCACCACGAACTGCACCGGGAAGCCGCCCGCCGAACCCGGCAGGGAAGGACGCTGGAAGACCCCGACCTGCAGGCCGGCGACGTTGCTCACCGCATGCTGTACCAGCGGCTGCAATTGCATGGTCGAGCGCGTGCGCTGATCCCAGGGCTTCAGGCGCATGCCGGCAATGAGGCTGTTGGTGCCGCCGCCGCCGAAGGACACGCCGGTGACCATGAAGCTCATGGCGTATTCGGGGAACTTTTCGAAATCCGCGAGGATGGCATGGCCGTAGCTCTGCAGATACTGCGGGGTGGCGGTGGGCGGCGCCGTGCCGATGGAGAAGAGTATGCCCTGGTCTTCCTGGGGTGCGAGTTCCGTCGGCGTGGTGATGAAGAGAAAATAGATGCTCACCAGCATGGCGGTTGCGAACACCAGCGTCACCGGCCGGTAGTTGAGGGTGGCGTGCAGGATGCGGTCGTAGCGCGCGCGCAAGCGTTCGAAGCCGTGATCCAGCGCCACGGCCAGCTTGTGTCCTGCGCTCGGACGCAGAATCTTGCCACTCATCATGGGCGACAGCGTGAGCGCAACGACCATGGACACCATGACCGCGGCCACCAGCGTGAAGGCGAACTCGAAGAACAGGCTGCCGGTGAGTCCGCCGATGAAGCCGATGGGCGCAAACACCGCGATCAGCGTAGTGGACATGACGATGATGGGGCTGGCCAGCTCGCGCCCGGTGCGCAGTGCGGCGTCGAAGGGCGACATCCCCTCTTCGATATGGCGATGCACGTTCTCCACCACCACGATGGCATCGTCCACCACCAGGCCGATGGCCAGCACGATGGCCAGCAAGGTCAGCAGGTTGACGGTAAAGCCCATGAGCCACATGATGAACGCACCGCCCACGATGGACAGCGGAATGGCGACGGCAGGAATAAGCACCGAACGGAACGACCCCAGGAACAGGAAGATGACCAGGATCACGACCCCGAGCGTGATGCCTATGGTAAGCAGCACCTCGTGGATGGAGGCGTTGATGTAGGCGCTGGCATCATAGGGGATGCGCACCTGGATGCCCGGCGGCAGATCCTCTTTGAGTTCGGCTATCGCCTTGTGCACGCCGCGCGCGACATCGATGGAATTGGCGGTGGGCGTGGGCTGGACGCCGATGAACGCGGCCGGCTTGCCCATGAAGAAGGCGTTGGAGTTGTAGTTTTCCGCACCCAGGCCCACCTCGCCGAGATCCGACAAGCGCACCAGCGATGTGCCGTCAGATTTGACCACCAGATTCTTGAATTCTTCGACGTTGTGAAGATTGGTGGTCGCCTTGATGATCACGCCCACGGCCTTCCCTCGGGTGCTGCCGATGGCGGAGATGTAGTTGTTGGCAGCCAGCGCCTGCGCCACCTGGGCGGGCGTGATGTCGTAGGCCGCCAGCTTGGCCGGGTTCAGCCACACCCGCATGGAATAAGTGTTGCCGTTGCCCGAGCCCGGCGGCAGGATGTTGGCGGCGCCCACCCCCGGCACGGCGAAGAGCTTGGGCTGCACCACCCGCAATAGATAATCGGTGATCTGCTGCTGGTTGAGCGTCTCGCTGTAGAACGCGATGTACATGAGGGCGGTGGCATCCCCCACGGTGACATTGATCACCGGCAACTGGCTGCCGGTCGGCAGCTCGTTCACCACCTGCTGCACCTTGGACTGGATGTTGGCCACGGCCGCGTCAGGGCTGTAGTTCAGTTGCATGTACACGGTGATGCTGGACACGCCCTCCGAGCTGATCGAGGTCATGTAGTCGATGCCCGGCGCGCTGGCGATCACCCGCTCCAGGCGCGTGGTGATGAAGCCCTGCACGGTTCCCGGGCTCGCGCCGGGGTACGCGGTCGTGACCGTGACCACCGCATTGGTGAGCTGGGGATATTCGCGCACCGTCATTTCCGTGTAGGCGCGCAGCCCGAGCAGGAAAATGACCAGGCTCAGGGCGATGGACAGCACCGGCCGGCGGACGAAGGTGTCGGTAAAGGCCATCTCAGGGCGCCACGCTGTTGTTCACCACCACCGGGGTGTCGTTGCGCAGCTTGTTCTGGCCGCTGCTCACCACCTGCTCGCCGGCCTTCAGGCCCTCCAGCACGACGACCTCGTTGCCGCGCTGCTCGCCCGTCTTGACCACGCGCTGCTGGGCCATCTGCTCGCCGTGCTGCTGCGTCACGACATAGACATAGGAGCCATAGGTGTTGTAGGTGATGGCCGAGATAGGCAACGTCAGCACCCGGCGTTCTTCCGTGCCGATCACTTTGATGCGCGCGTACATGCCGGGACGCAGCAAGCGGCCGGGATTGGGCAGGCGCGCCTGCACGTCGATATTGCGCGTGGCCGCGCTCACTTGGGAATTCAGCGCATTGATGCGCGCATCGAAGGCCTTGCCGCCATAGGCATCCACGCTCACGCGCACCATCTGGCCCAGGTGCAGGCGGCCCAGATCCTGCTGCGGCAGGGAAAAGTTCACGTACAGGGGATCCATGTTCTGCAGGCTCACCACCGGAGCGCCGGGCGCCAGATACTGGCCCAGATTGACCTGGCGTATGCCCAGCACGCCGGCGAAGGGCGCGCGCAGGGCCAGCTTGGCGAGCGTGGCGCGATCATTGGCCACCTGGGCCCGGGTGCTGCGCTGCGTCGCCTCGGCCTGGTCCAACTGCGCGCGGCTGGCGGCATTCTTGGCGTAAAGCTCACGCGTGCGCGCGAGATTGCTGCGCGCCAAGGCTTCCTGCGCCAAATCGAGGGCAAGCTGGGCGCGCTGATTGCTGTCGTCCTGCTGCACGAGCAAAGCCCCGGCCGGCACCGCCTGCCCGGAATGGAACAGGATACGGGTAACTTTGCCCGGCAGCTGCGGCGCCAGGATCACGCCCTGTATCGCCGCCAGGCTGCCTACGGCATCGAGTTCGGCGCGCCATTGCCGCGCCTGCACCAAGGCCGTGGTGATGGTGACCTTGGGTTTGGGCGCATGCGCCATGGCCTGCCCCATCTTGTAGCCGACGAAAGCCTTCCAGCCGAACACCGCACCGAACACGGCCACGAGCAGTAGGACCATGACAGCCATGCGTTTTTTCATTTTGCCTCCTGTGTCTGCGCGCGCTGCTCACGTCCGGCGGCGACAGTCGTCGGCACCGCGGCCGGCTCGCGCCAATCGCCGCCCAGGGCCAGAAACAGCGCCGAAGTATCCTGATAGCGTTGCGCCTGGGCCCGCACATAGGCGATGCGCGCCGTCTGGTATTGCACTTGCGCAGTGAGCAGCGACAGATAATCGAGCGCGCCCGCCCGATAGCTCGTCTGCGCCAGGTCCAAAGCCTGCTGCGCCGCTTGTAGGGCGCGCGCCTGCGCGCTCAAGGTCTGGGCATCGTGTTCCAACGCACGCAAGGCGTCGGCCACCTGCTGGAAGGCCCCCAGTACGGTCTGCTGGTACTGCGCCAGGGTCGCGTCGTACGCCGCCTTGGCTGCCTGCTTTTCCGCCTCCAGGGTGCCGCCGCGGAAGATGGGCGCGGCCAGGTTGGCCGCCAGGCTCCAGATATTGCTGGTGGAATCGAGGAATCTGCTCACCGACAAGCTGTTCTGCCCGAAGGTGCCGGTCAGGCCCAGGGTCGGATACATCTGCGCCACGGCTACGCCGACCTGGGCGTTGGCATAGCGCAACTGCGCCTCCGCGGCGCGGATGTCCGGCCGCTGCCGCACCAGCTCGGATGGCAGACTCACGGGAATACGCATCGGCAGCTTCAGCTTGTCGAGATCGTCGGGCCTAAGCGCGAAATCGGCGGGAAACTCTCCCGCCAGCACGGCCAACTGGTGCCGATAGACACTCAGGCTCTGCTCCAGCGGCGGCAGGGTAGCCTGGGCGGACGCCAGTTGCGCTTCCTGGTTGACCACGTTCAGATAAGGCGCGGCCCCCACTTGGTACTGGGTGCGCACGAGATCCAGCAGATTCTGCTGGCCTTGCACGATGGCCCGCGTCGCCGCGATTTGCGCCTCCGCCGCGGCCGCGCCCAGGTAGGCGCTGACGACATTGCCCGCCAAAGTGAGGCGTGCCGCCTGCAGTTCATAGCGCTGGAAATCCTGCTGCGCCAGGCTGCCCTGGTAAATCAGCCGATTGACGCCGAAGAAGTCCGGATAGTACGTGACCGAGATATTGCCGTTGTACACGGAGAAAATGTTGCCGGGGTTGCGGCCGCTGTAGGACGCCGTCGAATTTTTCTGCCGCGTCGCCGAAAGATTGCCGTTGACCTGGGGATAAAAAATGCCTTCGTTGGCCCGGGTGATGGCCTGCGCCTGGCGCAGCTTGGCCGTCGCGGCGGCGAGGGTGGGGCTTTGCCGGAAGGCCAGTGCGACCAGGCGATCGAGCTCCGCCGAATCGTACAACTGCCACCATGGCGCCGGCGTTTCCTGGCCGTAGGCGAAATCCTGTGCCGCCCCCCCTGTCCCGGGCGCCGCCGCCGTCCTCGCCAGCGGCGTGGCGGCCGTATATCGTTGCACAGCGGGCGGCGCGGGCGCATGGTAGGGCGGACTGAGTGCGCAGGCTGATAGCGCCAGGCTGCAGGCCGCGGCTATGCTCAAGGATTTTTCCGAGGAGGTTGCCACGGCTTCCAAGTCGCTCCAGGTCGTTAGCCTGCTAATAGGCACATGGTGGATTATTACGCGCGAACCTGTCAATAGCCCCAATGATGCCGCCCCGGATTTATTCCGGCGCCTTGCGTCCCGCCCAATCGCGCGCAAACTGCCAGGCGGTGCGCCCGGAGCGGCTGCCGCGCGCCAGCGCCCACTGCAAAGCCTGGCGCTCGAAGCCCTCCGCGGGCGGTGCGCCCAGCGTCGCCGCCCAATGGCGGGCGATGGCCAGATAGGCTTCCTGGTCCATGGGATGGAAGCTCACCCAAAGGCCGAAACGATCGGACAGGGATACTTTTTCCTCGATCGCCTCGGCCGGATGCACTTCTTCGCCCACATGGCGCGTCTGCTCGTTTTCCGCGAAAAATTCCGGCATGAGATGACGCCGGTTCGAGGTCGCGTAGATGAGCACGTTGTCGGAGGCCGCCGCGAGCGAGCCGTCCAGCGCCGCCTTGAGCGCCGGGTAGCCGGGCTCGTCTGCGGCGAAAGAGAGGTCGTCGCAAAAAAGGATGAAACGGAAGGGCTCCGTCGCCACCCGGTCATAGATCTCGGGGAGTTGCCCCAGCCCACTCTTGTCCACTTCGATCAGACGCAAGCCCTTGGCGCCGTATTTCGCCAGCATGGCCTTGACGAGCGAGGATTTGCCCGTGCCACGGCTGCCGGTGAGCAGCACGTTGTTGGCCGGCAGGCCCAGCACGAATTGGCGTGTGTTGGCGTCGATCTTCCGTTTCTGTTTCTCGATGCCCAGCAACTGGCCGGCAAATATCCGATGCGGATGCGCTATGGGCCGCAGCTCGCGCGTTTCCGGCAGCCAGCGGGCGGCACGCGCCCGTTTCCAGTCGGGCGGCAGCGCAGCGGCGGGCAGGCGCGCCTCCAGGCGCGCGAGCAGGCTTTCGGCGCGCGCCAGCAGGCGATCGAAAGGCGTGGCGGACATGGCGGCATTTTACGGGGTGCTGCGCGCCGAGGAAATTTCTGGCGCGGACGGAGGCGGAAATTCAGGAACTGGCCCAGGCGCCGGACTGGGTTTTCAGCTGCGCGCCACGCGCAAGCGGTTGCCGCGCCCGGTTCCGTCGGATGGCGCCATGGGCTCAGGTACGGTATTCCGCGTTGATCTTCACATAATCATAAGAGAAGTCGCAGGTCCACACCGTCGCCGAAGCGCCGCCGCGGCCGAGCGCGACGCGCACGGTGATTTCGGCCTCCCGCATCACCGCCGCGCCGGCGGCCTCGGTGTAGTTCGCGGCGCGGCCGCCGTTTTCCGCGACCAGCACATCGCCCAGCCAGACTTTGACGCGGGCCACGTCCAGGTCCATGACGCCGGCATAGCCGATGGCGGCCAGGATGCGGCCGAGGTTGGGGTCGGAGGCGAAGAAAGCGGTTTTCACCAGCGGTGAGCGCGCGATGGCGTAGGCGATCTGCTTGCACCCGGCGCGATCGCGCCCGCCTTCGACGGCGATGGTCATGAACTTGGTCGCTCCTTCGCCGTCGCGCGCCATGGCCTGCGCCAGTTCGATGGCGACGGCGGCGAGCGTCTCCTTAAGCGCGTCGTAGTCGGCACCGCTCGCATCGCCGATTTCGGCGTTGCCCGCCTGCGCGGTGGCGATGAGGACGAAGCTGTCGTTGGTGGAGGTGTCGCCGTCCACCGTCACGCAATTGAACGACTGGTCGGCCACTTCCTGCACGAGGCTCTGCATCAGGGCCGGCGCGACGGCCGCATCGGTGGCCAAAAATGCCAGCATGGTGGCCATGTTGGGATGGATCATGCCCGAGCCTTTGGCCATGCCGGTGATGGTGGCGGTATGGCCGCCAAGCTCGACCCGCCGCGAAACCGCCTTGGCCACGGTATCCGTGGTCATGATGGCATGGGCCGCCGCATGCCAGTTGTCTTCGCGCAGATCGACCTGCGCGGCCGGCAGGGCGGCAACTATCTTCTCCGCCGGCAGCGGCTCCAGAATGACTCCGGTGGAAAATGGCAAAACCTGCTCCGGGGCGCAGCCCAACAGCCCCGCTGCCGCCTCGCAAGTCTGCTGTGCGCGCGCCAGGCCGTCCGCGCCGGTGCCCGCGTTGGCATTGCCGGTATTGATGACGAGTGCGCGTATGCCGGCACCGCGCGCGAGGTGCGCCTTGCACAGCGTCACCGGCGCAGCGCAAAAGCGATTTTGCGTGAATACCGCGGCGACCTGCGCGCCTGCGGCGACCTCGATCAAGGCCAAATCCCTGCGGCCGGGTTTTTTTATGCCTGCCGCGGCAACGCCCAGCCTCAGGCCGGGAACGGGGAGAAGGTGGGTCGGATCGGGGGAACGCAGCTTGACGGCCATGGCAGGCGGCGGGCGGATAAAACCGGTATTCTACGTCCAGCCTGCCGGCTACGGCCGGCGCGTGCCCAAGATGGCCGCAAGCGCGCGGCGGAATCCCGCGCGCCACGGCCACAAGGCGTCGAGTTCGACGGATCTGGCCAGGGCCGCAAGGGCAAGAAACGCAAATAAGGTGCACAGCAACTCGCAAGCGAGCTGGCGTAGGGTCAGCATGCCAATGGGGATATCAAGAAATCCCGGAACGTAGAAAAAGCCGGCAAATGCGAAGAAGAGTGCGGCGATGGCAAGGTACATGGTCGAGGCGTTTGCGGCAGGCAACCCAGAAACCCCAAGCAAGCGGCGCGCCAAAACCGGAAACGCGCGCCTCAGGCGCCTGCGCCCTCTGTCCCGCGCCGGAGAAACGGCACGCCAGTGTAAATTTTCCCGACAGTTCAGCGCCGCAGCTGGCGCAAAAAATCGTGGCTCAACAGATAGTACTGGGGCGTGGGTCCGAGGTCTTCATAAATCGGATCCCCCTGGTCGTCCAAGGCCAGAATTTTTTTCCCCGGCACGTAAGGCATGGCCGCTTCCAGTTCGTCCAGAGCGGCATGGACCAGATCCGCCAAAATGTCCTGGGCCGGCTGAGCCGGATAAAGCGTCGCCAATGCCTTCAGCCTGGCCACATCGCGCGGCGGCAAATGCAGGCTCACGGCGTGGCTGGGCGTCATGGCGCCGCGTGCGACGCCCCACCGCTCCAGCAAATTGCAAATACGCATCTCTGACTACCTCCTCACTTTTATGGGTATAGGCCATATCCGTCGGCTATAAAGAAAGCGCGTTTATTGGAAGCGACCAGCCATGTACCAAAGTTCTCTGCCGGGGGCGGTGCAGCGGGAGCGCGAGGGCTTGTTGAAGAACAGCGCGCGCTTCCTCAAGGAGCGCGGCCTGCCCAGCCTGCGCGTCCACGATCTCGCGGGCTACGAAGAGCCCCCCGATCACCTCATCCCCGTGCTCAACGTCGCCATGCGCGCCGACCTGGAGGCGACCGACACGAGCGGCGCCTGTCGCACCTTGGGCTTGGTGGAAGTGGCGAGCAATCTGGGAGATGAAGCCTGCGGCCGGCGTTGGCAGGCGCTGTGGCGCTGGGCCGAGGATCACCGCGCCGAACTGCTCGTATTCGTGGGGGAAGAATACAGCGCGCGCGCCCGCGCCATCGCCCGCGCCTGGCACCTCGATCCCCGCCTTATCGTAGAGATTAAGCAATAGATAAGCATTTCACCGCTCGGCTGACGGACGCAACCACCCCTTCAGCGCCACATAGTTCCGCAACGTCGCTTCAGCAGATGCCCGGCTCCGACGCTGACCCTTCCGGCCGCTTTGCTTTAGACTAGTACACCGCCCCATAACTCGCCATGTTCGACACGCCCCGCATCGCCGATTGTTTTGCCGCTCATCCTCGACATGGCTGCGGTTCACTTCGCGCACTCGGCGCCCGGGTGCGGGTCTTGGCATGAACGCAAGCTCGTGGGTCGGCGTACCAGGGCAAGTGGGAAGTCGAAACCAGCTCTGCGCCGCCTCCCGTCATGCACCCGCCTATCGTCGAATTTCCGGTTAGCTCCTGGCTGGCTTCCGTCGAAGCGGCGTTGCGGGAGCAGGCGCTGGAAACCATCGAAAGCGGCGGGGTGCTGTATTTTCCCCGCCTGGGCTTCGAATTGCGGGAGGAAGAACTGCGCTTTCTCGCCCCTACCTGGTCGGACGGCAAGTCGAAAAATATTTATTTGCGCGGCAAGGAGCGCAACCTGCGCGGTTTCGCCGGAAGCGAGGACGATGCTCTGGCGCTTGCGGCCCTGATCGAGCGCTACGCCGCCGAAGCGCGGCATTTGCTGAACGAACTGCTGCCCGCCTACAAGGCATCCCTGGAATCCTCCAACACCAGCTTCCGCCCCGTGGAGGCGGCCGGCCGGGCGCAGTCCTGGCGCCACGACGACAGCCGCCTGCACACTGACGCCTTTCCGTCCAAACCTACCCATGGCAGGCGCATTCTGCGCGTTTTCTGCAACCTCAACCCCGAGGGGCGGCCGCGCCAGTGGCGCGTGGGCGAGCCCTTCCCAGACATGGCGCGCCGCTTTCTGCCGCGACTGCCGCGATACCGCCCCTGGCTCGCGACGGCCATGCACAAGCTGGGGATCACCAAGCGCCGGCGCAGCGAATACGATCACATCATGCTGCACCTGCACGATGCCCAGAAAGCCGACGCCGACTACCAGAAGAACGCGCCCCAGATGGCCATGCCCTTCCCGGCGGGCAGCACTTGGATCTGTTTTTCCGATCAGGTATTGCACGCGGCCATGGGCGGCCAGTATCTGCTGGAGCAAACGCTGCTTCTGCCGGTGGCCGCCTTGCGCGATCCCGGCCGCTCGCCTTTGGGCGTATTGGAGAAGATGCTTGGCCGCGCCTTGGTTTAGGGCGTATTCACACTCATACGCCTATTCATGCAGATAGGTGCGCAGAAGCTCGCCGGGTCGGAAATGGCGGTGCTCGATGAGCCAGCCCAGTTCGCGCAGGCGCCATAATATCAGGCTGCGCGACACGCCGTAGGTTACACGCAGCTGATGCAGCACACCGCGGAACAGGCGCACGTTTTCCGGCTGCATGTCGAGAAAGAGCGCTCCGGGCCGCCGCGTTCCACCCAGCCGGCCCTGGGAAACGGCAATGGCCATGGACAGACTCAGCCGCGGCAGCAATAAAGCCGCGGCAAAACGGTTGGCCTCGTCGTTCATGGTCTGGCGCGCAGTTTGCGGCGCCCGCCGCATCAAGGTCAGGTCGCGCCGGTGGACAGAAAACGCACCCCCAAAAAGGCTGCGCGCAAGCTTACGATGCAGTGCCCAGTGCGCCACCATGCGGGCAAGGAGAAAGCGGAACAGCGGGCCGTCCGGTTCCAGGCAGGGATCGAAGCGGACCAGTCCGCTTTCCACGCCCATGCGCGCCAGGCATCGCCCGCTTTCGTCGCTGCCCAGCGATTCACGGCCGCCGAAGCGCGCCCCGTATTCGCTCCCCAGCCATTTGCACAAGCGGCCCAGAGGCGTGGCCTGAGGCGCTTCCAGCAATACGGGATCGAAGCGCGCCAGCAGCGCTTCGGCCTTGTACTCCAGCAGGTTGGCGATGCGTGCGTCCATGGTTGTCCCGCCAAGTCGCGACCAGGAAACGAAACGAGGGCGGCAAGGCGCCCTCGTTTCGTTTCCCTGCGCAAGCGCGCGGCTCAGCCGTGCTTTTTGCGCAGCTTCTGGATGGCCGCGAGCTGCGCCATGGCCTCGGCCAGCTCGGCCTGGGCGCGGGCATAGTCCATGGCCGAAGAGCGGTCCTTCATGGCGTCCTCGGCCGCACGCTTGGCCTCCAGAGCCTTGGCCTCGTCCAAATCCGCACCCCGGATGGCCGTGTCCGAAAGGATGGTCACGACAAAGGGCTGAATTTCCAGTATGCCGCCATTAACGTAAATGAGCTCTTCTTCCGCCTCATCCGGCAGCTTGATGCGCACCGAACCCGGGCGCAAGCGGGTAAGCAAGGGAGTGTGACGGGGATAAATTCCCAGTTCGCCCATTTCGCCGGGCACGGAAACAGATTCCGCCGTCCCCGAGTAGAGGGACTGTTCCGCGCTGACGATATCGACACGCAAAGTCATTGCCATAGTGTAAACCCGGTGGCGTGAGGGAGAAAAGGCGGCGGCGCCTGAAGCCTTATTGGATGGTCTTGGCCTTCTCGATGGCCTCGGCTATGGTGCCCACCATATAGAAAGCCTGCTCGGGCAGGTGATCGTATTCGCCCTCGACGATGCCCTTGAAGCCGGCGACGGTGTCCTTGAGCGACACGTATTTGCCGGGCGCGCCGGTAAACACTTCCGCGACGAAGAAAGGCTGCGACAGGAAGCGCTGGATCTTGCGCGCGCGCGCCACCGCCAGCTTGTCCTCGGGAGACAACTCGTCCATGCCCAGAATGGCAATGATGTCACGCAATTCCTTGTAGCGCTGCAGAGTCTGCTGCACGGCGCGGGCGACGCGGTAATGCTCCTCGCCCACCACCTGCGGGTCCAATTGGCGCGAGGTGGAATCCAGCGGATCCACCGCCGGATAGATGCCCAGCTCGGCAATCTGGCGCGACAGCACCAGCGTCGCATCCAAGTGCGAGAAAGTGGTCGCCGGCGACGGGTCGGTCAAATCGTCCGCCGGCACGTACACGGCCTGGAAGGAGGTGATGGAGCCGGTCTTGGTGGAGGTGATGCGCTCCTGCAGCCGGCCCATCTCTTCGGCCAGGGTGGGCTGGTAACCCACCGCCGAGGGCATGCGGCCCAGCAGGGCGGACACCTCGGTGCCGGCCAGCGTGTAACGGTAGATGTTGTCGATGAACATCAGCACGTCCCGGCCCTCGTCGCGGAAATATTCCGCCATGGTCAGGCCGGTCAGGGCCACGCGCAGGCGGTTGCCCGGCGGCTCGTTCATCTGGCCGTAGACCAGGGCCACCTTGTCCAGCACGCCGCCTTCTTTCATCTCGTGGTAGAAGTCATTGCCCTCGCGCGTGCGCTCTCCTACCCCGGCAAACACCGAGAAGCCCGAGTGCTGCACGGCGATGTTGCGGATCAGTTCCATGAGCGTCACGGTCTTGCCCACCCCCGCGCCGCCGAACAATCCCACCTTGCCGCCCTTGGCGATGGGCATGATGAGGTCGATCACCTTGATGCCGGTTTCCAGAATTTCCACGGCGGCCGCCTGCTCGTCGAAGCGCGGCGGCTTGCGATGGATGGGCATGCGCTGATCCGTTCCTATCGGTCCGATCTCGTCCACCGGCTCGCCCAGCACGTTCATGATGCGGCCCAGGGTGGCTTGGCCCACGGGCACTGAAATGGGCGCGCCGGTGGCCAGCACGTCCATGCCACGGCGCAGGCCGTCGGTAGAGCCCATGGCGATGGCGCGCACCACGCCGTCGCCCATTTGCTGCTGCACCTCGAAAGTCAACTCGGGGCTGGCCATCTTCAGGGCATCGAACACGCGGGGCATGGACTCGCGCGAAAACTGCACGTCCACCACCGCCCCCACGATTTGCACGATTTTTCCGTTGCTCATGCTTTCTTCCTAGATTTCAATCAAATTCCGTTCCGTCCGGCCGGCCACGCTACCGCCCCGGCCCTCGATTCTGGTCTCGTCGTAACGTTCGCTTCACTCACGTTAGCCTCGCCCAATCTGCCGGCCGGCGTCATACTGCCGC
This sequence comes from Pseudomonadota bacterium, assembly GCA_021802555.1. Lineage (GTDB taxonomy): Bacteria > Pseudomonadota > Gammaproteobacteria > Burkholderiales > Thiobacillaceae > JAJXXS01. Next base: position 158,190 of record JAJZRU010000001.1, on the reverse strand, counting down.
CGCCCCGGCCTGCGATTCTGGTCTCGTCGTAACGTTCGCTTCGCTCACATTAGCCTCGCCCAATCTGCGGGCCGGCGTCATACTGCCGCCGCCCCGGCCTGCGATTCTGGTCTCGTCGTAACGTTCGCTTCGCTCACATTAGCCTCGCCCAATCTGCGGGCCGGCGTCATACTGCCGCCGCCCCGGCCACGATTTCCGACAATTCCTTGGTGATGGCGGCTTGGCGGGTCTTGTTGTAGATCAGCTTCAGCTCGTCGATGACGTTCTTGGCGTTGTCAGAGGCGGATTTCATGGCCACCATGCGGGCCGATTGCTCGCAGGCGATGTTCTCCACCACGCCCTGGTAAACCAGCGATTCGATGTAGCGGGTCAGCAGCCCATCGACCACGACCTTGGCTTCCGGCTCGTAGATGTAGTCCCAGTGGTGCTTGAGCTTGTCTTCGTCAGCGCCGGCGGCCTGCTCCAAAGGCAGCAGCTGCTTGATCTGGGGCTCCTGTTTCATGGTGTTCAGGAAGCGGTTGTACACCAGGTAGAGGGCGTCTATGCGGCCTTCCGTGTAGGCGTCCAACATGACTTTCACAGGGCCGATGAGTTGTTCCATGTGCGGCGTGTCGCCCATCCCCACGAGGTGCGAGACCGTATTCGCACCCATGCGCTGCAGGAAGCCAAAGCCCTTGTTGCCCAGCGCGGTGACGTCGATCCGGATGCCGCTCGCCTCCCAGGTCTTCATCTGGGTCACCAGCAGGCGCAGGGCGTTGGTGTTGAGGCCGCCGCACAGCCCCTTGTCGGAGGTCACCGCGATCACGCCCACGCGCTTGGGGTTGGAACGCGGCAGGATGAAGGGATGCTTGTACTCCGGGTGCGCATACGCCATGTGGGTGGCTACATTGGCGATCTTCTCCGCATAAGGGCGGGACGCCTTCATGCGTTCCTGAGCCTTGCGCATTTTCGAGGCGGCCACCATCTCCATGGCCTTGGTGATCTTGCGCGTGCTTTCGACGCTCTTGATCTTGTTGCGGATTTCCTTGCCGGCAGCCATGGGTATGCCCTCAGAACACCGCGCTTTGCTTGAAGCTTTCCAGCGCGGCGGCGAGTTCCTTTTCCGTCTCGGCATCGAGATCATTGCTGGCGCGGATCTTTTCCATGATGGCGCCGCCCTTGTCGCGCATATAGGCCTGCAGGGCGGCTTCGAATGCCAGCACCTTCTTCACTTCCAGGCCGTCCATGTAGCCCTTGTTCACGGCGAACAGCGACACCGCCATTTCCGCGACGCCCATGGGCGAGTACTGCGGCTGCTTCATGAGTTCGGTGACCAGCTTGCCGCGTTCCAACTGCTTGCGGGTGGCGTCGTCCAGGTCGGAGGCAAACTGGGCAAAGGCCGCCAGTTCGCGATATTGGGCCAGCGCCAGGCGAATGCCGCCGCCCAACTTTTTGATGACCTTGGTCTGCGCCGCGCCGCCCACACGAGAGACCGACAAGCCCGCGTTGATGGCGGGGCGCACGCCGGCGTTGAACAAATCGGTTTCCAGGAAGATCTGCCCGTCGGTGATGGAAATCACGTTGGTCGGCACGAAGGCGGACACGTCGCCGGCCTGGGTTTCGATGATGGGCAGAGCGGTGAGGGAACCGGTCTTGCCCTTGACCGCGCCGTTGGTGCGCTTTTCCACGTCCGCCGCATTGATGCGGGCGGCGCGCTCCAGCAGGCGGGAGTGCAGGTAGAACACGTCGCCGGGATAGGCCTCGCGGCCCGGAGGCCGGCGCAGCAGCAGGGAAACCTGGCGGTAGGCCCAGGCCTGCTTGGTCAGGTCGTCATAGACGATGAGGGCGTCCTCGCCGCTGTCGCGGAAATATTCGCCCATGGTGCAGCCCGCGTAGGGCGCGATGTATTGCATGGCGGCGGATTCGGCGGAAGGGGCGGCCACCACCACGGTGTATTCCATGGCGCCATGCTCCTCCAGCTTGCGCACCACGTTGGCGACGGAGGAGGCCTTTTGGCCCACCGCCACATAGATGCACTTAACGCCGGTGCCCTTCTGGTTGATGATGGCGTCGATGGCCACCGCGCTCTTGCCGGTCTGGCGGTCGCCGATGATGAGTTCGCGCTGGCCGCGGCCGATGGGCACCATGGAGTCCACGGCCTTGAGCCCGGTCATCATGGGCTGGGACACGGACTGGCGCGCAATCACGCCGGGGGCGATTTTCTCGATGGGCGAAGTCTGCTTGGCGGCGATGGGGCCCTTGCCGTCGATGGGCTGCCCCAGGGAGTTCACCACGCGGCCCAGCAGCTCAGGGCCGATGGGCACTTCCAGGATGCGTCCGGTGCATTTGGCCGTGTCGCCTTCCTTGATGTGCTCGTAGTCGCCCAGCACCACGGCGCCGACGGAATCGCGTTCCAGGTTCAAGGCCACGCCGAAGGTGTTGTCCGGCAGTTCGATCATCTCGCCTGACATCACGTCGGACAAGCCGTGGATGCGCACGATGCCGTCGGTCACCGACACCACCGTGCCCTGGGTGCGCAGCTCGGAGCCGGAGGCGAGATTCTCGATCTTGGCCTTGATCAGTTCGCTGATTTCGCTTGGGTTCAATTGCATGTTGGTTTCCGACGGAGTCGGTCCTCAATCTAAAAATCGGATCGTCGGGGCGCATCGCCCCGCAAAATCTTCAGCCCCTGAGGGCGTAAGCCATCTGTTTCAGCCGCCCCCTGACCGAACCGTCCATGATGCGGTCGCCCACGCGCACGACCACGCCGCCGATGAGATCGGCATCGACGGCCACGCGCGCATGCACGTCGCGGCCGAAGCGGCTCTTCAGGGCAGCCACCAGCGCGTCGATCTGCCCCTGCTCGAGCGGCAGGGCGCTGACGATGTCCGCTTCCAGCACACCTTCCGCGTCGTCCTTGAGCGCCTGGAACTGGGCGCGGATTTCAGCCAGCAGCGGCAGGCGCCGGCCGGCCGCCAGCACGTGCACCAGATTCGCGCCAAGCTTGCCCAATCCTTCTTCGCCCGCCACTGCGATCACGCTTTGCGCCGCGCGTTCCGCGCCCACCGCAGGATCGGCCAGATAGGCCGCCATACCGGCGTCGGCCACGACCTGCGACAGCAGATCCAGGCGTCCCCCCCAGCCGTCCATGTCCTTGCCTTCGCGCGCCAGGCGAAACACGGCCTCGGCATAAGGGCGCGCCAGGGTAGAGAGTTCCGCCATGATTCAGAGCTCGGCTTTCAGCTGATTCAGCAGATCGGCGTGGGTTTGCGGGCTGATCTCGCGGCGCAGGATTTTTTCCGCCCCGGCCACCGCCAGTGCCGCCACCTGCGCACGCAGCGCCTCGCGCGCCCGGTTGGCCTCCTGCTCGATTTCCGCCTGCGCCGCCGCCAACTGGCGCTCGCCTTCCGCATGGGCGGCCTGCTTGGCCTCCTCGATGATCTGGCCGGCACGCTTTTCCGCCTGCGCCACGATTTCCGCCGCTTGCGCCTTGGCGTCTTTCAGGCTGTCGGCCGCCTTGCGCGCGGCCAGTTCGAGCTCGTGCTTGCCGCGGTCTGCCGCGGCCAGGCCGTCGGCGATCTGCAGGCGGCGTTTTTCCAGGGCCGCGACGAGGGGCGGCCAGATGAATTTCATGCAGAACCACACGAACACGAGGAACGTGATGGACTGCCCGATGAGGGTCAGATTGATATTCATAGACGTCTCTGTGGCAAGCCTCCCGCCGGGAGGCAGGCCCGTCGTTCAGCCGGCCACGGCGAAGAGCACGTACAAACCGATGCCCACGGCGATCATGGGCACGGCGTCGACCAGGCCCATCATGATGAAGAACTGGGTGCGGATCATGGGAATGAGTTCGGGCTGCCGCACGGCGCCTTCGAGGAAGCGGCCGGCCAGCGTGCCGATGCCGGCGCCGGCGCCGACCGCGCCCAGGCCGATCATGATGGCGCCCGCGACGTACAGCAGAGCGTGAGTCATATCCATGTTTTTCTCCTAAATATCCAAGTTGAAGTCAATAAAAGCGGGGCAAATCCGGCGCTCAGTGATGTTCCTGGTGCGCCATATCCATGTAGACGATGGTCAGGGTCATGAAAATAAAGGCCTGCAGCGTGATGATGAGCAGATGGAACACCGCCCACACCCACTGCAGCACGCCGCCGGTGACGGCCAGGATCACCCCCTGGGAAAACAGCAGGGCGATGAGGATGAAGATCATCTCGCCGGCATACATGTTGCCGAACAGCCGCAGGGACAGCGACACGGGTTTGGAGATGAGGTTGACCCCCTCCAGCAGCAGGTTGGCCGGCAGGGCGAACTTGCCGAAGGGCTGCAGCGTAAGCTCGCCCAGGAATCCTCCGATGCCCTTGATTCTGATGCCGTAGTAAAGCATCAGAATGAATATGGTGAGAGACATGCCGAAGGTGACGTTGGGATCGGTGCTGGGCACCACGCGCAGATAGGGAATGCCCAACTCGTGCGCCAGGCGAGGCAGCCAGTCCACCGGAATCAGGTCCATCAGATTCATGAGGAAAATCCAGGCGAACAGCGTGAGCGCCATGGGCGCCACCATGTTGTTGCTGGCGGTGAAGGAATCCCGCACCGACTTGTCGACGAACTCGACCACGGTTTCGACGAAGTTCTGCCAACCGCCCGGCACGCCGGTAGTGGCGCGCACCGCGACGCGGCGGAACAGGAGCAGGAACAGGGCGCCCAGGAAAATGGAGAAGAACATGGTGTCAACATTAATGGACATGAAGCCCATGGATTTGGCCTGCCCGGGGCTGGCGGCAAACGCCCAAGTACCGTCCGGCAAGCGCCCGTAAACCAGATTCTGCAGGTGGTGTTTGATGTATTCGCCTGCGGTGAGCGTTTCGTGGGTCATCCCGTCTTGATCAATAAGTAAGTTGTGCATGGCCGCACCATGCAGAACCCACCTACCCGTTACCTGCGCCCGTCCGCCACAAACGGCAACGCCGCGAACCACAACGCCTGGCCGACGACGAACCCCGTCACCATCCAGCCGGGCACGATATGGCCCGACAAGAAGCCCAACGACAGCAGCACGGCGACAAGCGCAAGACGCTCCCATGCGGTCCGCTTGGCGGCCCGCAATTGGCGCGCCGCACTCCGCTCGGGATGCAGTTCCAAAGCGCGCTTGCTCGCCAGCAGCAGCAGCGTGGCGAGCAAGACAACGACCACGCCGTAGGTGGCCGAGAGCGCTGCCTGCACGCCTACCCAAGCGCGGACGCACAGCCCGAGCAGCATTGCGGCAACCAGTTGCAGCAGAGCCACCGCCAGGGGCCCGGAGCGCAGGCGGTCAAAAAACATTAGCTTTTTATGATACTTGAATTAGCGCTTCTAATGCAAGCATCAAGGCGCTTGATGCTAAAAATTATTAAGCGCCAATAAAGCTCCCCGCCCGGCGGGCGGCGCATCACGGCATCGCGCTGGCTACCGTATGTATGACGGCAACCCGAGTTCCGCCGGAGCGCTCTGCGGCGATTTGCTTTCTTGCCTGGGCGATGGCGTCTTCCAGATAGCCATAATAGTAGTCTGGATTGAGCAAGCCGACGATGGGTTTCGCCACCTCCCGGCCACGCGCGTCGAAGAACGCCACCGTAGGGGTAAGCGCCACGCCCTGGACGCGCGCGAACGCGGCCTGCGTCGTCATGCGGCCGCTAAAATCCTTCAGCCTGGCGGGAGAGCCGGTGACGATCTGACGCACCATCACGGCCTCGCCCGCCTGCGGATGCCGCATCATGGGCAGAAGGTAATCACGCTTGACTATTTCGCAATAATGGCAGGTCGGCGAAGTGAAGATGATGATTAAGGGAACGTTCAGCACCGCCGCGCGCGCGCTTTCGGCCTGCAGGTCCGTGCTCATGGGAACGCCGGCCGCGCGAGCGCCGCCGGCGAGGCACGCGGCCCATGTTAAGATGCACATTGCCAGCCAGAATCTCACGGTAATACTCCTTGAGTTGGGAAGTTGCTCATTTCCCGAAGATGCCGGGCTCTGCGGCCCAAAAAAATAGCACCACTCTACTACCCATGCCCCACCCACCGGCCACGCTTGTCATCGCCACCCGGGAAAGCGCGCTGGCGCTTTGGCAGGCCAAGCATGTCAGCGCCCTGCTCAGCGCCGCCCACCCCGGCCTCGACGTGCGACTGCTGGGCATGACTACGCGCGGCGACCAGGTGCTCGACGCCAGCCTGAGCAAAATCGGCGGCAAGGGGCTGTTCGTGAAGGAACTGGAACTGGCCCTGGAGGATGGCCGCGCCGACCTCGCGGTGCATTCCATGAAAGATGTTCCCATGGATCTGCCCCCCGGTTTTTCTCTGGCGGCCATGCTCGAGCGCGAGGATCCGCGCGACGCGTTCGTCTCCAATCGCTATCGGAATCTGCCCGAACTGCCGCCCGGCGCGCTGGTGGGCACGTCCAGCCTGAGACGCGAATCGCAGCTGCGGGCACGCTACCCGCATCTGCGCGTGGCGCCCCTGCGCGGCAATGTCGGCACCCGCCTGCGCCGGCTGGACGAAGGGCAGTTCGACGCCATCCTGCTGGCGGCCGCCGGCCTCAAGCGCCTGGAGCTTGAACATCGCATCAGCGCCTACCTCCCGCCGGAACAAAGCCTTCCCGCCGCGGGCCAGGGCGCGATAGGCCTGGAAATACGCAGCGCGCGCGACGATCTGCAAAAACTCCTGGCGTCCCTGAACCACGACGCCACGGCGCTATGCGTGCGCGCGGAGCGCGCCGCGAGCCGGGCCCTGGGCGGCTCTTGCCAAGTGCCGCTGGGCGCCCATGCCGTGCTGCGCGACAGCGAGCTGCAGATGCGCGGCTTCGTGGCCAGCCCCGATGGGCGCGAATTCATTGAGGAAGCCGCGGCGGGGCCCGCCCACGCCCCCGAAGCCCTGGGCGTATCCCTGGCCGAAAAACTGCTTGCGCGCGGCGCCGGGGCCATCCTGGAACGCCTGGCCCATGGCTGAGCCGGGACCGCTGTCGGGGCGCGGCATCCTCATCACGCGCGCCGCCCATCAGGCCCAGCCCCTCATCGATCTGGTGCGTGCGGCCGGCGGCGAGCCGATCGCTTTTCCCGCGCTGGAAATCCGGGACGTCGCCGACCAGGGGGCGCTCAACGCTCTCATCGGCCGCCTGGACAGCTTCGACCTGGCCGTCTTCATCAGCCCCAACGCCGTGGCCAAAGCCATGAATCTTATTCAAGAAGCGCGCGGTGGCCTGCCCGCCCGCCTGGCCGTCGCCGCCATCGGCCGCGGCAGCGCGCGCGAGCTCAAGCGCCACGGCATCGCCGAAGTGCTCGCCCCGGCAGGGCGCTTCGACAGCGAGGCTTTGCTGGAACTCCCCGCCCTGCGCGCGCTGGCGGGCAAATTTGTCGTCATATTTCGCGGCGAAGGCGGACGCGAACTGCTGGGCGACGTGCTTACCCAGCGTGGTGCGCGCGTGGAATACGCCGAGTGCTACCGGCGCGCACGCCCGCAGTCCGCCACCGGCGACCTGCTGCGGCGCTGGTCGCGCGGCGAAATCGCCGCGGTCACGGTAACCAGCGCCGAAAGCCTGCGCAACCTGTATGACATGCTGGGCAAGCTCGGCTGCCAGTGGCTGAAGACGACGCCGTTGTTTGCGCCCCATCCGCATATCGCCGACGTCGCCCGCCAGTTGGGTGTGCAGACCGTCGTCGTCACCGAGCAGGGCGACGAAGGGCTCGTCACCGGCCTGGCCGCCTGGTTCTCCCGCCCATGAGCCGCCCTTCGTTCTCCCTGCTGCTCGCGCTGCTCGCTCTCGCCGGCACGGGCGCAGGCCTGCTCTACCAGCACGCGCAAGAGACGCAAATGCGCGCCGAACTGGGCGGTCGTCTGGCGCAATTCCAGAGCGCCGTGCAGCAGGCCCAGGCGGCGGCGCAGGCTGCCGCCAGCCGGGTGCAGGTGCTCGACGGCCGGGTTGCCGCCCTGGAACACCAGCAGGCGGCGGCGCAGGCGCAACAGGCGACGCTGCAGACCTTGCAGCGCGACCTGCTGCGCGACCGCCGGGAATGGAAGCTCGCAGAAATCGAGCACATGCTTTATGCCGCCAACGACCAGTTGCAGACCACGGGCAACGTGCGCGGCGCGATTCTGGCCCTGGAGATCGCCAACCGGCGCTTGGCGCTGCAGAACGACCCCCGTCTGCTCCGGCTGCGCGCCGCGCTCAACCAGGATCTGGCCGCCCTGCGCGGCGTGGCGCAGCCGGACATCCCCGTGGTGAGCCTGCAGCTTGGCCAACTGGCGCAGGAAGTGTCTGCCTGGCCTCTGGTGAGCAGCGCCAGCCGCTGGGCGGCGCCGGCCCAGGCCAATAAAGCGCCGGCCGGTATGCTCGACCGCCTGCTTGCCGATTTCCGGCAGCTGGTGCAGATCCACCGCCTGGGCACCGAGGAACCCGTGCTCCTGACGCCGCAGCAAGGCCAATACCTGCGCGACAATCTGCGCCTGCGTCTGCTGTCCGCACGCCTCGGGCTGCTCGCGCGCGACCAGACCGCATTTCACCAGGACATTGCCGCAGCGCTCCTGCTCACGCAGCGTTATTTCAACGATCGCGATGCTGCAGTGGCAGGCGGGCTGCAGACCCTAAGGCGCCTGGCGCGCCTGAACGCGGCGCCGCCGATCCCGAGCCTGGATGCGACGCTGGGCGCTTTGCAGGCCCTGAGCCCGCCGCCCCGCTGAAATGCGCTGGCTGCTCTCCTTCCTTCTGTTTGCCGTGCTGGCGGTGGCGCTGGCGCTGGCCGGACGCTATGCGCCGGGCTATGTCGTCCTGGTGTTTCCGCCCTGGCGGGTGGAACTCTCCAGCCTGGCTTTCGTGTTCCTGCTTGCCGCGCTGCTAGGCGCGACGCTGATGTTCATGCGCGTGGCCGCGACCACGCTGCACCTGCCGCGACTGGTGCGCGAAGCGCGCGCGCGGCGCGAACACGAAGAGCAACTGGCCCTTTACCATGCCATCCTCGCCGCCTGGCTGGAGGGGCGCCACCAAGAGGCCGAGCGCCTGGGCGCACGCTACCATGCCGATGACGCCACGCTCGGCCTGGCGCGTCTGCTCGCCGCGCGCGCTGCCCATGCCATGCGCGCCTTCCCCCGCCGCGACACCCATCTGGCGGTCGCCAAGGAATACGCCCCGCTCGCGGCCCATTACTTTGCGGCCCAATTGTCTCTCGAAAGCGGCGACGTGCCCGGTGCGCTCGCCGCGCTGGATCAGGCCTTGGCGCTGGCGCCCAAGGCCAGCGCCTTGCAGGCTCTCAGAGTGCAGGCCTTGCTGAAAAGCGGCCAATGGCACGAAGCACTGGGGTTGGTCGACGCCTTGAAGCGCGGCGGCGGCCTGGACGCGGACCAAGCGCGCCAGATGCGTCTGAGCGCCCTGCTCGGGCTGCTGCGCCAAAACGCCATGGGCCATCAGGCGCTGCAAAATTTCTGGAGCCAACTCCCCGATGCTGAACGACAGGATCCCCTGCTTGCGCGCGCCGGGGCCGAAACCTTTCTTGCTCTGGGCCAACCGGCCTTCGCTGCCCGCATCGTCGAAAACGCGCTGAACACGGCGTGGCACGAGAATTTGGTGCGGTTTTACGGCACCATCGCCAGCGACAACCTGCCGCGCCAGATCGAAGTGGCGGAAGCCTGGCTCGGCATCCATGCGCGCGATGCCGGCCTGCTGCTGTCGCTGGCCCGGCTGTGCGCCGCCGCCGGGCTGTGGGGCAAGGCGCAAAGCTATCTGGAAGCAAGCCTCGCCCTCGCGCCCGACGCGGAAGGCCTGCGCGCACTCGCGCAACTGGAGGAAAAATCGGGGCGCCATGCCGCCGCCTGCGAGCACCTCAAGCAAGCGCTAAAGCTCTGCCTACGCAAGGAATCCTGAAGCTGCTGCCTCGTCCGGGCAATACCGGCGGATGTCGGGCTTTTTTACATATTTTGTGATTTTTTTGGGTACCCGTTTTCCAACCAATTGTATTAATTAATTAATAATTAACTAGCCTGACTCTTGCTTGTTTTCCCAAAGACACACGAGGTGCGAGCGGGCTGCGGAATATACCCTCCCTGCCCCCGCAGATTTTTCATCCCAAGGCTATGGAGGTACAAAAATGGCTACTACCAAACCAGCGGCAATTTATCTGGGCCTGTTTGCGTTGCTTTCGGTTCCCGCGTTTTCCAACCAGGCAATGGCGGCCGGCATTTTTGATTCGGGCATCCCAGCGGGCTGGTCCTGCACCGGGAACTGCGGCACCCTGGGCGCCAACGGCGTGGTGACCCTGGCGCCTTCGGGCGGCAGCCAATACGGCTGGGTATCGACCGCCGGCGGGGTATCCAACAACACGCTTCATCTCGGCAGCGACAAAAACGGATCGACGCTGCGCTCATCGCTGTTCTCGGCAAGCGCCGGCGACGACCTGCAATTCCATTTCAACTTTGTGACTTCCGACGGCGCCGGCTTCGCCGACTATGGTTGGGCGCGGTTGCTGGATTCTTCCCTCAACAAAGTAGCGCTGCTGTTCACCGCGCGGACGACGCCGAGCGGCAACAGCGTCCCGGGGTTCGGCATGCCGGCGATCGCCGCGACGATCACCCCTGCCACCGTGACCATTGTCCCGGGGGGGCCGGTTTGGTCGCCGCTGGGGGGGTCGTCCGGTGCCTGCTATAGCACCGGCTGCGGCTACTCCGGCTGGGTGCAGTCGGACTACACCATCGCCTCCACCGGCAATTATTATCTGGAATTCGGTGCCGCGAACTGGCTCGATACCGCCTACCAGACGGGCATGGCGTTCGACGGCATTACCGTCGGCGGGCAGCCGATCGGCGGGGGAACGGTGCCCGAACCCGCCTCCCTGGCGCTACTGGGCCTGGGTCTGGCCGGCATGGGCTGGGCGCGGCGCAAATCCCTGCGCTGAAGCTGATCGAAACGACAGGCATTCAAAATCCCCAACGGCGGCGCATGCCGCCGTTTTTTGTCCGGCACGCCGCACAAGCAACTCTGACGCCGTCACACCACTTGCAGCCATTCAGGCGCGAGACAGCAACGCGCGGCCATCCCGTGCACGTCATGCACTCGCCTTGAGGAGGATCCCATGGCCCGGTGTCGGGATTTTTTACGTTTTTCAATTTTCCATTCCCGGCCTCCGGCAGCAAGTTATTGTGTTTAATTGTCATTTAATTATTGGCACGTGTGATGCTTGAAATCACGAGACGACAGAACTTCCGTTTGTCTTGAACAAGGAGAGCCCCATGAAAACCGAAGTCCGGAACCACGCCCGCCTGGCCGTTGCGATAAGCGCGGCCGCAGTTTTGACGTTGTCCTGCGCGACCAGCGCTTACGCCGTCCCCTACATCGTCAACACGTCGCTCAATCAAATATCGACCAAGTTCGACAATGTCATCACGAACGCCGGCGCAACCGTCGTAACCGCCCCAGTGGTGAGCGGCCAAAGCGTCTACAACTACATCGATAAGAACAACAACCCCGCGACTGTCACGGTCACCCGCCCGAACGGCAGCGCCGCAAGCCCGTCGGGCGGATATTCCAGCGGTGGGGTTTCCCTCTCGGGGTCGGTCTGGAATATCAGCCCCCAGGCCAACACAAGCGACCCCATCCCAGGCTTCAATTCCGGGCTGACCTTCACCTTTTCCTCCCCGGTGAACGCGTTCGGCTTCGAGATCGGCGACTGGGCAACTTGCTGCTACAACCACACCCGCCCGTCGACCATTCAAACCACTTACGGCGTCCCGGCCCAAGGTTCGGGCCTGTGGATCGCCTTCGACGGCGGCGCGGCCACCCTGCCCGCCAACGCGCTCAGTTCCAGCGACAACCCGGGTATTGTCGCCCAGCAAAGCTACACCAACTTCATCGGCGCCATCGACGACACGGGATTCTTTTCCAAGGTGACTTTCTTCGGCGACGGATTCGGCGAATACCTGGTCGCCGGGGGCACCCTCCGCTTTGCCTCCGTCCCGAAAGGTTCAGTGACCAACCCTGTACCCGAACCGGCCTCCCTGGCCCTGATCGGCCTGGGTCTGGCCGGCATGGGCTGGGCGCGGCGCAAATCCCTGCGCTGAAGCCGATCGAAACGGCCAGAGTTCAAAATCCCACGACGGCGGCTCGATGCCGCCGTTTTTTTGCGCGCTCAGCGCAAATAGCCTTCGTGCTCCAGCTTGAGCAGGATGCGCTGTACCGCCTCGTCCACCGCCAGCGCGGAAGTATCCAGGGCCAGCTCCGCCCGCTCCGGAGCTTCGTAGGGGTCGGACACGCCGGTGAACTCCGGGATGAGGCCCGCACGCGCCTTGGCATAAAGCCCTTTGCGGTCGCGCGCCTCGCAGGTTTCGATGGGCGTCGCCACATGCACCTCGACGAAGCCGCCCACGGCCTCGATCATGGCGCGCACGTCGCGGCGCGTCTGCCGGTAAGGCGCGATGGGCGCGCAGATGGCCACGCCGCGATTCTTGGTGATCTCGCTCGCCACGAAACCGATGCGGCGCACGTTGATGTCGCGGTGTTCGCGTGAGAAACCCAGCTCCGAGGACAGGTGGCGGCGCACGATATCGCCGTCCAGCAGGGTCACGGGCCGGCTGCCGATCTCCATGAGGCGCGCCGCGAGGGCCCGCGCCAGCGTCGATTTGCCCGCCCCGGACAGACCGGTGAAAAACACCGTGAAACCTTGTTTCTCGGGCGGGGGGCAGGCTTTCTGCAATTCGGCGATGACTTCCGGGAAGCTGTACCAGTCTGGAATTTTCTGCCCCCGGCGCAGGCGCTGCAGGAATTCGCCTCCCGCCAGGGCCCGCACGCGCGCGCCGGGCGGCGCTTCGCTGGCGGGAAGGAATTCGCCCCGGTCCTCGCTGTAGACCAGGCGCGGGAAAGGGATGAGCTTGACCCCCAAAGCCAGGGCCTGCGCCGCCGGATCGAAATCTTCCTGGGGCCGGACGATGTCCTCGCCGCGCCGGCACCCGCCCTCGGGCTGGAACTCCCCGCCGATGATGAGCACCGAGCAGCCATGATTGCGCGCCACGATGGCACGCAGCAGCACGTCGCGCGCCGAGGCCGGGGGCGGCAGGCCAGGCAGCAGGGCGAGCTGCGTGGTCGCCGCGGGAAAGCGCTTGAGCACGGCCTGGTAGCTGCGCACCAGGCCGAAGTAATCGCCCGATTCGACCATGTCGCCGCCGGCCCAGGGATGCAGCAGCAGATTGGCCTCCTCGGCGATGGCGGTGCGCAGGCAGAACTCGTATTGCGCGCGGTGCATGGCGTGGCGTGCCTGGTAAGCCGCCACTCGATGCCAGCCCCGGCGCGCAAACAGGGCGCGCAGCTCCGCCGGGCTCAGGCGCAGCTCGCGGAAATCATGGCGCGGCGGCAGATCCACGCCCGCCAGCGCCCCCCCCAGATGAACCCAGCCATCCTGCGCCGCCCACAGGTCGCTCAGCTCCAGCACGGCCAGCATGTAGCCCTCGGCATCGCGCAGCGCCACGCGCCCGCCGACGGCCAGCCCCACTGCGGTTTTTTCCTTGACCTTTAGAGTCACCGGCGCCGGCCAGAAGGTCATGCCGTCGGCGAGCCGGAAATTCTCCTGCACGGAACGCACCTCGGCCTGCCCCATGTAGCCGGAAAGCGGCGAGTAAGCGCCGTTGAGCAGCATTTCCAGCTCCGCCGTCTGGCGCCAGTCGAGCTCGATGGAAGGCAGCCCCAGCGCCACGCGGCGCAGGCCGACGGCAGCCTCGCCGTCCACGAGCAGAGGTTTGAGCGTACCGCCGTAGGGCGCAAGCGGGGCATGCACGATGCGCTCCTCAGGAAAAGGTGGCGAAGAAAGCCGCCGCGAAGGAGACAAGATCGCCTTCGGCGAGATGGTTGATGCCTGCCGCGCCTTGCCGGCCGCCGCCGGTGGGAAAGCGCGCGCACAATTCGTCGGCGCCCCTGCGATTGGCCAGCGGCGCGCGCACGCTCACGACATAGCCCCCTGCGCGCACGGTAAGCACGGCATGGGCCTGCTGCGGCGCCTCGTTGGCCAGCAGATTAGCGAAGACGCCGCTGATGCGGCGCGCCCATTTTTGCGCCGGCAGGATATAGATACGCCCCATGGGGCGCGCTTCTGCGGGCTGCATGGTGCGCGCCAAAGCCATGTCCTCGGCATAGCCGCTGCGCAGAATGGCGAAGGCGTCGTCTTCAGCCATGAAAGCGTAAGGGTCGGCAAACGGCTGCATGCGCCGATACAACTCGTCTGGGGCGAAATGCAAATCCTCCAGGCTCTCGCCATAGCCGTTGTAATTGAGCGCCTCGCCCAGTTCGCGCAGTTGTTGCAGCCGGTGTTCCGGCAGGCCCAGGGGCAGCGCGGCGCGGCGCGCCGAGTCTGCGAGATTGTCGCCGAACGCCGCCGTCACCGCCCAGGGCAAATGGCGCCCTTGCAGATAGTCGTTCACCAGCAGGCCGGTGCAGATCTCGGGGCGCGTGTCGATGTGCGCCTCGAAGGCCTCATGGCGCGGCAGCTCGCCGCTGCGGTGGTGGTCGAAGTAGCGCACGCGCACCCCGGCATCGAGCAATGCCAGCACCGCCGCGACATTTTTCTCCAGCGCCACGTCCAGCACAGTGACGCAGTCGCCGGCCGCGGCGCGCACGCGGCGCACCAAGGCGATCTCGCGCTTGGGGCCGGTAATGAGTTCGCTCGCGGCCGGCTGCGCCAGGCGCAGCTGGTGCAAGGCGCACAGTCCGTCGGCGTCACCGTTGAAAACGTCGATATGGTTCATGCTGCAGAGCTTGCGGGATACACTTGTGCCCATGCCTATGCGTCGTCCTGCCGTCCCCCGCGCTTCCAGCGGACTGAAGTGGCTGGGTTTCTTTTACGTCCTGCTGATCGTTTACGGCAGCCTGTTTCCTCTCACCCACTGGCATGCGCCCCCCTCGTGGAGCAATCCTATCACGAGCCCCTGGCCGGCCCATGACTCGCGCGCCGACATCCTCGTAAACCTGCTGGCCTACCTGCCGCTGGGCCTGCTCCTGAGCCTGATCTGGCGGCGCGCCGGCCGCGCTGCGGCGTTCGTCCTGGCGCTGGCCGCCGGCTTTGCCCTGAGCTTCAGCATGGAGTTCCTGCAGGAAGCGCTGCCCAGCCGCGTCTCCTCGGTGCAGGATGTCTTCAACAACACCCTGGGCACGGCGGCCGGCGCCCTGCTGGCCCTGGGCCTCTCGCCCCAGAGCTTTGCCGGCGCGCATTTGGCGCATTGGCGCGCGCGGCGCTTCGCCCCGGGCACCTTGCCCAATCTCGCCCTCCTGGTGCTCGTCCTGTGGGCGGCGACCGAACTGGCGCCCTTCGCGCCCTCGCTGGACGTGAGCACCCTCAAGGCCGGGCTGCGGCCGTTGGCCAACACGCTGCGCCACCCCAGCCTGTTCAATCTCCCCAAGGCGCTTGCCGATTTCGGCGCCATCCTGGCCGTGGGCGTGCTGGCGCGCATCGTCACGCGCGAGCCGGTGATGCCTCTGCTGCTGCCCTTCGTCATGGGCGTGACCCTGCTCAAGATCATGATCGTGGGCCAGACGCTGTCGCTGGAATTTTTCCTCGCCGCCCTGACGGCGCTCGCCTGCCTGTCGCTCTTGACGTGGCAGAGCCTGCGCGGCATGGCCTGGCTGGGCATCGCCGCCATCGTTCTCTCCAGGGTCGCGGATGAATTGCGTCCGGGCAGGCTGCCCGGCTTTTATCACTTCAACTGGATACCCTTCGCCGCGCAGGTTGGCAGCCTGGCCGGCATCGACGATCTGCTGAACACGCTATGGCCGGCACTGGGGCTGGCCGTGCTGGCGCGCATGATCACCGGCTGGCGCCTGCGTTCCTGGGCGAGCTTGGGCGGCGGCGGAATGCTGTTCGGTGTCTGGTTCGCCCTGGAATGGCATCAGCAATCCGTTCCCGGACGGGTGCCCGACATCACCGACCCGCTGGTCGGGCTCGTCGCCTGGTGGGCGGGCTGGGCCGTGCGCGAGCGCCCCTTGCCGGCGGCCCAAGCGCCTCCCCAGACTCCGGTGCCGCCGCCCATGTTTTCACGCCGCTGGGTGCTGCTGGCATTGGCCGCGGTGGCCGGCAGCATCGCCCTGGCCGGCTGGCGCGAGGGCAGCCGGGAACTGATGGAGACGGACGAGCACGGACGCAACCTGCTGCCCGAGCCCGAGAGTCTGCCCGCACCCGACCTGCCCGGCTTCCGCGCCGCGCACCCGCGCCTGCCCCATCCCAGCGCCGCGGACATCGATCTGCTGCGGCGCGAGAACCGCGACTGGCTGCAGACCATGGCGCACCTGGCGGGCGGCGGGCGGGGACATCTGGATGCCGCAGTCACGCAGGCCTATCTCGTTCCCGGCAGCGTAGACCTCGGCCTGCTTTTCCGGCGCCTCATGGCGCTCGAATACAGCTATCGCGGCAATGACCAGGCCAAACCCATCACCCTGGCCTATGACTGGCTGCACGACCAATGGAGCGAGGCCCAGCGCGCCGCCCTGCGCGACAAGCTCGCCGAGGGTCTGGATTTTCTCGTCAACGTCATCCGCAGGGAGCGCCTGTCGCCTTACAACGTCTTCCTCTACAACAGTCCGCTGCAAGCGCTGGTGGCCGCCAACCTGGCGCTGTATCGCGACAGCGCACGCGGCGACATGACCATGCGCTTTACCTACGACTTGTGGAAAAACCGCGTACTGCCTGTGTGGCGCCAGATCATGGGTAGACAGGGCGGCTGGCACGAGGGCAATGAATATGTCGGCGTAGGCATCGGGCAAGCGGTCTATCAAGTGCCTGCCATGTGGCTTGCGGCGACGGGAGAGGATCTGTTTGCACGTGAGCCGGGCATACGCGGATTTCTGGATTTCGCCGTCTATCGCACCCGCCCGGACGGCACCGACATGCGCTGGGGCGACGGCGCGTTCTTCAAGCGCATGGTATCCGACGTGCTGCCGCTCGCCGTGCGCTACCGCGATGCTGGGGCCTACACCCTGGTGCGCCCCGGCCCGCGCCCGCCCGAGCCGAGCGCCTGGCCCTGGGGGCCGCTCACCGACCCCGCGCTGCTCAATCCCCAGGCTTTGGGCGCGCGGCCGCTGGACAAGCACCTGGACGGCCTCGGCATGCTGATTGCCCGCAGCGACTGGGGCCGGGACGCGACCTACTTCACCTTCAAGGCGGGCGACAACTACTGGTCGCACAGCCACCTGGACCAAGGCGCCTTCACGCTATACAAAGGCGGGGCGCTCGCCATCGACAGCGGCTTCTACGGCCCCCATTACGGCTCGGAAGAGCACTTCAACTACCAGTACCAGAGCGTCGCGCACAACGTCGTCACCGTCACCGATCCCGGCGACACGGCGCCCATGGCCGGCAAGACGGCGCGCCGCATCGCCAACGACGGCGGCCAGCGCCGCGTGGGGTCGGGCTGGGGCGTCTCGGCGCCCATAGATTTGGGCGAGTGGCTGGCCGAGCGCGAGACCTACCACACGGGCACCCTGTTGCGCCATTACAGCGGCGACGACCTGGTGGTCTCGGTGGCCGACATCACGCCGGCCTACACCAACGCCCGCTCCGGCCCCGGCGAGTTTTCCGCCCGCACGCGCCGGGTCGAGCGCTTGTGGCGCACCATCGCCTACGACCGCGCCAACGATGTCGTGGTCGTCCACGATCAGGTCGTCGCCACGCGCGCCCGCTTTGCCAAACGCTGGCTGCTGCACACTCAGGCGGCGCCCGACATCGCCGGGCGCAGTTTCAGCCTGGAACTGCCGCCCGACCCGGGCCGCAAGCAGTCGGGCGGGCGTCTGTTCGGCGAGTTCATCCTGCCCGCGGACGGACAATGGAACTGGGTGGGGGGGCCGGGTCGGGAATTCTGGGTGGACGGCACCGACTACAACGAAGACGGAAAAATCCATGCGCAGATGGCGCGCATCGATCCGCTCATCGAACCCGGCATCGGCCGCCTGGAACTCGCCCCCGGCGCCGCCCGCCGGGCCGACCGCTTTCTGGTCGTGCTCACGCCGCGCCTGCTCGAGGGCGACGCCGCCGCTCCCCAGGTCGTCGCCCTCGGAGAAACAGGCGTGGAAATCCGCGGACCGCGGCGTACCGTGCGCTGGCAGTTCGCGGCCGACCTGCCCGGCGTGATCGTGGAGCTGCCCGGCAGCGGCCGGCGCGTGGATTTGCGCAGCCCCGCGCCGTCGCCCGTGCCGCAATCGTGGTGGCAGGGCGTCGGCGACTGGCTGGCGCAACGCTTCGAAAGCTGAGGCCGGGCCGATATTTCAGCCCTGCGCCGAGCCGGCCGCCGCGGAATCCAGGGCGTCGAGCTTTTCGCGCAGCACGCGCGTGAGATGCACCGCGCTCTGGCGTCCGGTGTCGACGACCACATCCGCGACTTCGCGATAGTAGAGATCGCGCTGGGCATACAGCTCGCGCAGCCGGGCCAGCGGATCGGCCGTTTGCAGCAGGGGGCGGTTGCGGTCGTGGCGCGTGCGTTCGTAGAGCTGCTCCGGGCTGCCGCGCAGATAGACCACCACGCCGTTGTTCTTCAAGGCGGCACGATTGGCGGCCGACAGCACGGCACCGCCGCCGGTCGCCAGCACGATGCCTTCGAGCCTGCACAGTTCGTGGATGACGGCCTCCTCCCGCGCGCGGAAGCCGGCCTCGCCTTCGATGTCGAAAATCACCGGGATGCGAACGCCGGTGCGTTCTTCCAGCTCCTGATCGGCGTCGTGGAACACCAGATTCAACTGCCTGGCAAGCTGGCGCCCGACGGTAGTCTTGCCCGCCCCCATGAGTCCGACGAGGAAAATGTTGTCGCGCTTGGCCATGCGCCATTGTAGCGGAGGCGGCCGGGCGCAAAAACAAAGCCCCCGGCTGCACAGCCGGGGGCGGGCAATGTCGCTGCGCGACGCTCGGGTTAATGCAAGGCTACCTGGCTGCTCAGGATGCGCGGCGTGAGAAACACCAGCAGCTCCACCTTCTGATCCTGCTTCACCGTGTTCTTGAACAGATGGCCGAGGAAAGGCATGTCGCCGAGCAGCGGCACCTTGCCGATATTGTTGCTGATGGTCTGCTCGTAGATGCCGCCGATCACCGCCGTCTCGCCGTTGGCGACCCGAACCTGGGTCTTCACCCGGCGGGTGTCGATGGAAGGCACGGAGCCGCTGCCCGGCAGGGCGACCAGCTGGCCCACCGAATCCTTCTGTATTTCGACGTTGAGGATCACGTTGTTGTTGTTGAGTATCTGCGGATCCACCAGCAGGCAGAGGTTGACGTCCTTGAAGGCCACCGTGTAGACCGGCGCCGTGCCCGCGGAAGCCTGCACCGTCACATAGGGAATCTGCGTACCCTGGATGATGACTGCCGGACGCTGGTTGGAAGTCACCACCCGCGGGCTGGAGATCACCTTGCCCTCGTCGTTGGCCTCCATGGCCGAGAGCTCCAGGCTCAGCAGATTGCCGGTCACGGTGTTGAGCAGGGAGAAGCCGATGGAGGACGTCAGGTCGGGCGCCGGCAGGTTCACGTTGCTGCCGAGGGCACCGAACGAGGCCGTGGATCCGGGCGCGAGATTGGCGTTGGTCGCGGAAGAGCCCAAATCGCCGCCTATGCCCACCCTGTTGGCGCCGGGAAGCTGGCCGCCGGCTCCAATACCCAGGCGGGCGCCCAGTTCACGCGACCAGTTGGAAGTGGCCAGCACCACGCGCGCCTCGATCATGACCTGGCGCGTCGGCACGTCCAGCTTGGCCAGCAGCTGGCGGACCTGCTGGATCTTCTGCGGCGTGTCGGTGACGATCAGGGTGTTGGTCTTGAGATCGTAGGTGGCGCGGCCGCGCTTGGACAGTATCTTCTGGCTGCCTGAAGTCCCGCCGCCCTGCTGCGCCGCGGTTTGCTGCGGCATCGTGTTCGTGGTGGTCGACGCGGTGATGCCCTGCGCCTGGGTCGAGCAGTCCACCGAATTGTTGGCGGAGTTGCGCGCGGCGCCTGCGGCATAGCCGTAGAGGATGCTCTGGGCGTCGTCGGCGCGCAGGTAGTTGAGCGGGATGTATTCCGTCACCAGCGGCTCCAGGGCTTCCACAGCCTCCTTGCCGGCCAGTTCCTGCTTCTCGCGCGCCAGGATCTCCTCCTTGGGCGCCACCCAGATGACATTGCCGGATTTCTGCATGCCCAGGCCCTTGGCTTCCAGGATGATGTGCAGGGCCTGATCCCAGGGCACGTCCTTCAGGCGCAGGGTGAGCGAGCCGGTGACAGAGTCGCTGGCGACGATGTTGAGGCCGGTGAAGTCGGCGATCACCTGCAGCACCGAACGCACGTCCACATTCTGGAAGTTGAGCGACAGTTTTTCGCCCGTGTACTTGGGCTTGCCGGACATGTTCTGGCCGGTCTTGACGGGCTTCACGTCGACCACGAACTGGTTGTCCATCTGGTAGGCGGAATAATCCCAATTGCCGGTGGGATGGATGAACATGCGCGTGTTGTCGCCCAGGGCGTAGCTTTCGACGTACTGCACCGGGGTGCCGAAGCTGGACACGTCGGCCTTGCGCTGCAGGCTCTTGGGCAGTTCGGTGTTGATGAAATCCACCACCACGCCCTTGGAATCCTCGCGGATGTTGACGCCGGCCTGGCTGTCGGACAGAGTGGTGACGATGCGCGCGCCACCGTCCGCGCCGCGCTGGAAATCTATGCTGCGGATGGCGTGATGCGCGCCTGCGGCGACGGGCTCGGCAAAGTGTTCGCTGCCCGCACCGGCGGTTTCCGTCGCGGTGGCGCCGAGGCCGACCAGCAGGTATTTGCCCTGCAGTTGGGTATCGTACTTGGCGGCCTGGTTGAGGTTGAACACCAGGCGCGTGCGATTGCCCGCCTGCACTACGTTGATGCTGCCCAACGGGCCCTGATTGACGCTGACGGTGTTTTTGCCCAGGGCGTTCGCGGTGTCTGGCAGATCCATGGCGATGCGCGGCGGGTTGCCCACGGAAAAGCTGAAAGGGCTGGCCTTGAGCGGCTCCTTGAGGCCGATGCGCACCACCAGGCGCCCGCCCGGCAGCGTGGCCGGCTCGACCGACAGCACGGCATTCCCGGCGGGGGCAGAGTCTGCGGCGCGCGCCTTCAGCGCGGCGCCGAACAATAGCAGGGCCGCGAGGCTGACGAGCCAGGGCCAGGAAAACTTGCAAGCGGCGTGAACGGTGTTTTTCATGTCTGCCTCGGTTCTCTCGGTATTCAGGGGGTTTCCTGCAAATTCAATGTGCTGGTGCGGTGCACCCAGTCGCCGCTGCTGTCCTGCACGGTCTCCCGCAGGGTAACCTCGTTGTTGCCTATGCTCGTGATGCGGCCGAAATCCTGCCCCATGTAGTTGCCGACATGCACGTGGTAGACGGCGTTGTCGGGAGTTTTGATGAGCGCCTCCATGTCACCATGCTTTTTGAGGGTGCCGACCATCTTGAGGGTTTCCAGGGAATAGGCCTCCAGCGGCTCCTTCGGCCGGTTGAAATCGGGCTGCAGCCCGCCTCCGCCGGCCGGCGCGAGCTTGCGCGGCTTGAACGGGTCGGGCAGGTTGAAGTCGTTGTAGGTGAACGGCTCGTAGGGCTTGACCTGGGGCAGCGGCTCGACTTTCCCCTGCAGGCCCTTGCCGGAATCCGCCACGAACTGCTTGAGGTCGGACATGCCGCCGTGGCCGCAGCCGGCCAGAAGCACCGGAAGCAGGAAAACGAGTCGCTTCATGATTTTTTCCCTTTGGCTTTCTTGCCGGAGGCCGAGGTATTTTCGTCCAGATAGCGATAGGTCTGGGCCGTGGCATCCATGGTCAGGCTGCCGTCCTTGTTGGGCGTGATGGATATGTTATCCAGGGTGACGATGCGCGGCAGCTTGGCGACGTCGCTGGCGAAGGCTGCGAGATCGTGATAGCCACCGGTGACGCGGACCTGTATGGGCAGCACGGCATAGAATTCGGTGTCCTGCTCGGTGCCCGGCTTGAACAGATCGAACTGCAGGCCGCGGCCCAGGCCGGCCTGGTTGATGTCGGTGATGAGGGCGTCCATTTCCTGGCGATTGGGCAGCTGCTTGAGCAGCGCGCCGAAGGACTGCTTGATATCCGCCAGCTGCTTCGTATAGGCGTCGAGATTCACGGCCTGGGCCTTCTTGGCCAGAAAGGTCTGGCGCAGATCCTGCTCCTTGGCCTGCTCGCTGCCCAGGGTCGCCAGATTGCCGCGCCAGTCGAACCACCATCCGGCCAGCACGATCACGACGAACAGCACGCCCAACAGACCGAACTTGGCCGGCATGGGCCAGTCCGCGACGGTCTTCAGGTCCAGATTGTTGATGTCGTTGAGGTTCATGATTTCGCCTTCTTGCCATCCGTATCAGCCATGTGGGTAAGCTGCACGTTGAGGGTGAACTCATTGGCCCTCAGGTTGTTCACCGTGGCTGCCTTGATTTCCACCAGGCTGGGCTTCTTGAACCACTGCGACCCCTCCAGGCTGCGCATGAGCGTGGACACCCGCGCGCTCGACTGGGCGTAGCCGTTGATGGTCAGGACGTTGCCGGTTTCCTTGATGGAAGACAGATACATGCCTTCGGGCAGCAGCTTGATGAGCTGGTCGAACAAGTGCACCACCTCGGTGCGGTTGTCCTGCAGGGTTTCGACCACGCGCTTGCGCTCCAGCAGGGCATGCGTCTCTTCCTTGATCTTGCTGATCTGCCCGATCTGGCTGTCCAGCTTGGCGATCTGCTCGGTGAGGTATTGATTGCGCGCCTGTTGATTATCGAGGCGCGCAGCGATGATGGTGTGGCCCAGCACCACCGTAGCCACCCCGGCGACGGCCGCGGCGGCCAGCAGCACGTTGAGCTGGCGGCGCCGCGCGGCACGCTTGATCTCCCTGTGCGGGAGCAGGTTGATGCGTATCGTCATTGGGGGTCAAACCTCCGCATGGCAAGGCCGCAGGCCACGAACAGAGCCGGCGCGTCGCGAGTCAGCTCCTGGGGCTTCACCTTGCCGCCCAGGGCCATGTTGGAAAACGGGTTGACGATGATGGTGGGAACCCCGGTGCGGTTGGCCACGACTTCGTCGAGGGCGGGGATGGCCGCACCGCCGCCGGCCAGCAGGATCTGGTCCACCTTATGGAACTGGGTAGAAGTCGTGAACAGTTGGAGCGCGCGGGCGATCTCCATGGCCAGCGTTTCCGCATAAGGCTGCAACACCTCGGTCTCATAGCTGTCGGGCAGACTGCCGCGGCGCTTGGCCTGGTCCGCCTCCTCGCTGGTCATGCCGTAGCGGCGCGCGATTTCCTGATTGAGCTGCTGGGCGCCGAAGCCGTGCTCGCGCAGGTATACCGGTTCATTGTCGTACAGCACATTGATGTGCATATTGTTGGCGCCGATGTCCAGGATGGCCACGGTCTGCCCGGCGCCGCGGTTGGGCAGCAGATTGGCGATGAGTTGGTAGGCCGTGACCGTGGCATAGGATTCGACGTCCATCACCAGCGGCCTGAGCCCCGCCCCTTCCGCCACGGCGACGCGATCCTCGACCTTTTCCTTGCGCGCCGCCACCAGCAGCACCTGGACGTCGTTGGGGCTGTTGGGCACCGGCCCCAGCACCTGGAAATCGAGGTTGACTTCGTCCAGCGAGAAGGGAATGGCTTGGTTGGCCTCCGCCTCCACCTGGTTTTCCAGCTCGATCTCTCCCAATCCGGCCGGCGTCATGATCTTTTTGGTGATCACCGCGGAGGCGGGCAGCGCCATGACCACGTGGCGCACGCGCGAACCCAGGTCGCGCCACGCGGCTTTCACCGCTTCAACCACCTGATCCATATTGGCGATGTTGCCGTCGGCGACGGCATCCTTGGGCAAGGGTACGACGGCATAGCGCTCCAGGCGGTACGTGCCTTTGCCGGCATCCGCCAGTTCCACCAGCTTGACCGACGTGGTGCTCACGTCCAGCCCCAGCATGGGCGGCGTCTTGGTGGTGAAGACATCCAGATTGAGTTCGAAGCGCAAGGGTCACCTCGCATGTCATGCCTATCGTCGGCCCTCCCCAAAGGACGCCGACAAGCGGGTTGCGGTACTTGCGCCGCCCTGCCCGGTCGGGCATTTCGTCGGCGCCGTTCGATTTCCGACACTCATAACGCCTATAATCCTGCGAAACTTTAGAGAGTCATCAGGCATGTTTTCCAAGTGGTGGCACTACCCTGCGGCGTTCTTTCTGGCCTTGGGAATAGCCGGCGCCGGCCTGGCGGGGCTGGCGGCGGCCCTCATCTACCCCAACCTCCCCCCCCTGGAAGCCCTGCGGGACTACAAGCCCAAGCTGCCCCTGCGCATCTATACGGCGGACGGCGCCCTGATCGGCGAATTCGGCGAGCAGCGCCGCACCTTCGTCCCCATAGACAAGGTCCCCCTGCTCATGAAACAGGCCATCATCGCCGCGGAAGACGAGCGCTTCTACGAACACGGCGGCATCGACGTGCTGGGCATCTTCCGCGCGGCGCTGGCCAACCTGGTTTCGGGCGGCAAGCGCGAAGGCGCCAGCACGCTGACTATGCAGGTGGCGCGCAACTTCTATCTCTCGTCCGAGAAAACCTACACGCGCAAGCTGTCCGAGGCGCTGCTCGCCATCAAGATCAACCGCGAGCTGTCCAAGGACAAGGTGCTCGAGCTGTACATAAACCAGATCTACCTGGGTCAGCGCGCCTACGGCTTCGAGGCCGCGGCGCGCACCTACTTCGGCAAGCCCCTGGGCAAGCTGGACCTGGCGGAATTCGCCATGCTCGCGGGCCTGCCCAAGGGCCCCTCCATCTACAACCCCATCGCCAGCATGACGCGGGCCAAGATTCGCCAGGAATACGTGCTGGGCCGCATGCTGGCGCTCAAATTCATCACGCCCGAACAGTACCGGCGGGCGATGAAGGAAAAGATCGTGGTGCGCCACAACCATCCCTGGGTGGACGTGTGGGCCAACTACGCGGCGGAAATGGTGCGCCAAACGCTCTACGATCAATACGGCGACACCATCTACACCACCGGCTACCGCGCCTACACCACCCTGGTGAAAAGCCAGCAGGAGGCGGCCGACCAGGCCCTGTGGAAAGGCGTGATGGCCTATGACCAGCGCCACGGCTACAGCGGCCCGGAAAAGCACCTGAACCTGCCGGAAGATCCGGACGCCCGCCTGAAGGCGGCCAAGGACGCGCTGAGTGACCTGTACCCCGTGCACAATCTCGTCCCGGCCGTGGTCGTCGCCGAGCATGGCAAGACCCTGGAGGTCTATACGGACACCGGCAGGACCGTCGAATTGCCGCCTGCGGCGCAGAAATTCGTCGCCACCTGGTACCGCAAACCGCCGGCCGAACGCCATCTGAAGGTGGGCGACGTCATCCGTCTGGTGAAGACCGGCAACACCTGGGAAGTCAGCGAACTGCCCTCGGTGGAAGCGGCCTTCGTTGCGCTCAACCCCAAGGACGGCGCCATCACCGCCCTGGTAGGCGGCTTCAGCTATGACCTGAACCAGTACAACCACGTCACCCAGGCCTATCGCCAGCCCGGCTCCAGCTTCAAGCCTTTCATATACTCGGCTGCGCTGGAAAAAGGCTTCACGCCCGCCACTCTGATCGACAACAGCCCCTTCACCATACCCGCGGATCAGGCCGGCGGCGTGGAATGGCAGCCCAAGAATTACGAGGACAACTTCACCGGGCCGGTGACCATGCGCTATGCCCTGGCGAATTCCATCAACCTGGCGAGCATTCGCATCCTGCAGGCCATAGGCATCGGCTATGCGCGGGACTACATCAAGCGCTTCGGCCTGGATCCCGCCAACCAGCCGCCTTATCTCACCATGGCGTTGGGCGCCGGCACGGTGACGCCGCTGCAGATGGCGCAGGGTTACGCCGTGTTCGCCAATGGCGGCTACGCCGTGGAGCCCTATCTGCTGGAGCGCGTGTACAACGGGCAGGGCCAGTTGGTGATGCAGGCCAGGCCGCGGGTGGCTGGAGTCAACGCCCCGCGCGTGCTCGACCCGCGCAACGCCTTCCTCATGACCAGCATGATGGAAAGCACGACGCGCAGCGGCACTGCGGCCGCGGCGGCCAGCCTGGGCCGTGTCGACATCGCCGGCAAGACCGGCACCACCAACGACATGAAAGACGCCTGGTTCTGCGGCTACGATCCTTATGTGGTGGGCGTGGCCTGGATGGGCTACGACCAGCCCAGGACGTTGGGGCGCGGAGAGGTGGGCGCGCGCGCCGCGCTGCCCATCTGGATGAGCTTCATGGCCAGGGTTTTGCCCAAATATCCCAACCAGCCCTGGCCGGAGCCGCCGGGCATCGTCAGCGAACCCATCGACCCCGCCACCGGACAGCCCGTGGCCGCGGGCACGGCGGGTGCGCGCACGGAATACTTCTATCAGGAGAACGCGCCCACGCCGATTGCGCCGCCGGGCGAGAACAGCCCCTGGGGACCCCCCGCCGGCGACATCCCAACCGCGCCCGCGCCGCCGCCCCAGGGTTCCGGCGCGCCGCTATGAAGCACCGCGGCGACATGCGCCGCCTGATCGCCCACGAGGCGGCGCGCCTCATCGCCCTGGATGGCAGCCTCGATTACGGCGCCGCCAAGCGCAAGGCGGCGCGCGCGCTGGGCGCGCCCGACAGCCGCGCGCTGCCCGACAACCAGGAAATCGAAACCGCCCTGCGCAGCTATCAGGCGCTTTACCAGGCCGAGGAGCAAAGCGGCCACCTCGCCCTGCTGCGCGAGGTGGCCCTGGAATACATGGCCCGGCTGGCGGAATTCGACCCCCATCTCACGGGCTCGGTGCTGCAAGGCACGGCCGGCCGCCATTCCGACATCAACCTGCAGCTCTTCGCCGACAATTCCAAGGAGCTGGAATTCTTTCTGCTGGGGCTGAGGCAGCCGGTCGTGCGCGGCGAAAACCGCCTGGGTGCGGCGGTCTTTCCGCGCTACCGGGTCAGCGACCCGCGCGCCGTGGTCGATCTCGTGCTTTATCCGCTGTCGGAATTGCGTCAACTGCGCCGCACTCTGCCCAACGGCCAGCCCAGCCGTGTTCGCCGCGCGCAGCTGGCGCAGCTGCTGGCGGCCGGGGGGGAACCGGCCCCCGGCGCCGTCTCCTGAATTACGTTCGCTTTGTCAATTTGCCGATAGTGGAATAGGGCGGCGCCGGGGTCTGGCATAAATTCTGCTGGAAACGCCAAAAATACCGGGCATCCCACCGCCAACGTGATCCGCTTTTTCCGCCACTACATTCCCAGCGGCATCGTGCTGCTCTTCGCCGCCGAGGGGCTGCTCATCGTCGCCGCGCTGTATTTCGGCATCGACGTGCGCTTCGGCGGGCTCGAACCGCTGCCCAAGTCGCTCACCCCGCTGCTGCCCAGGGCCCTGGTGTTCGCCCTCGTCATGCTGCTCATCATGACGGCCTTCGGCCTGTACGGCTGGGAATGGCGCCTGAACGTGAAATCCCTGCTGCTGCGCCTGGGCCTGAGCTTCGGCCTGGGCTTCATGGTCATGGGCCTGCTGTTCTACGTTTTCCCGGAGCTGCTGTTCGTCGGCCGCGGCGTCTTCCTGCTGGCCCTGGGCCTTGCCCTGGGCAGCATTTTCCTGCTGCGCCTGGCTTTCTACCGCTGGACCGACATCGCCGCCCTCAAGACGCGCGTGCTCGTGCTGGGCACCGGCAGCCGCGCGGCGAAAATCGAAGAGATGCTGCAAAAGCGCGGCAGCGCCGCCAACATCCAGGTGCTCGGCTACCATCCCGTGGGCGGCGTGCATCACTTCGTCCCCGCCGACCGTGTCTGCGCGGACGATGAACCGCTCATGAACCTGGTGCAGCGCCTGCAGGTGCAGGAAATCGTGCTCGCCGTGCGCGACCGGCGCGGCGGCGGCATGCCCGTGCCCGAGCTTCTGGAGTGCCGCCTGCGCGGCATCAAGGTACTGGAGCTTTCCAGCTTCTTCGAGCGCGAGAACGGCCATTTGCAGCTCGACTCCCTGAACGCCAGCTGGATGATCCTGGGCGACGGCTTCGATCAGGGCGTGCTGCGCGATACCATGAAGCGCATGTTCGACCTGGTTTTCAGCGCCCTGCTGCTGACGGCCACCGCTCCCGTGATGCTGGTCGCCGCGCTCGCCGTCCGCCTGGAAAGCCCCGGCCCGGTGCTCTACCGCCAAATGCGCATCGGCCAGTACGGCCGGCCGTTCACCATCTTCAAATTCCGCAGCATGCGCCAGGACGCGGAAAAGGACGGCAAGCCGCAATGGGCGCGCCGGAACGACGACCGCACCACGCGCGTGGGGCGCTTCATCCGGCGCACCCGCATCGACGAGCTGCCGCAGATCTTCAACGTCTTCATGGGCGACATGAGCTTCGTCGGCCCGCGCCCGGAACGCCCCTATTTCGTTTCCGAGCTGAAGAAGGACATCCCCTACTACGCCGCGCGCCACAACGTCAAACCCGGCATCACCGGCTGGGCGCAAGTGCGCTACAGTTATGGCGCCAGCAGGGAGGACGCCTTGGAAAAACTCCAGTACGACCTGTATTACGTCAAGAACCACAGCCTGTTCCTGGACCTCATGATCCTGCTACAGACCGTGCAGGTGGTCCTCTGGGGCAAGGGCGCGCGCTAGCCCTGCCATGCCCTACAACCCGCTCATCGCCTCCCTCGGCTACAGCTTCGCCACCCTGGCGTCCGGGCTGCTCGCCGTGCTCGCCCTCACCCTCTGGCGCGAGCGGCCGCATCATCGCTGGCTCGCCGCGGCATCCTTCCTGAGCTTCCTGTGGGCCGGCGCAGCCACCTTGCACCCCACCTTTCCCTATGTGCTGGGCGCTCTGGAAGTGGTGCGCGACGCCGGCTGGATCGCCTACCTGGCGCGCCTGCTCGACGCGCGCCGGGCCGGCGCCCCGCGTCCCGGCTTCCTCCGCCTGCTGGTGAGCCTGCCCGTGGTGCTGGCGGCGCTGCTGCTGGCCGGCCTGCTGTTCTGGGGTTATTCGTCCACCCCGGCGCCGGGCGGCGGCCTGCCCTTCTTCGCCGGCATGATGGGGTTGACCCTGATCGGCCTGGTTCTGGTGGAGCAGGTCTACCGCAGCACGCGCAAGGAGGATCGCTGGGCGCTGAAATTCCTCGCCGTGGGCCTGGGCGCGTTGTTCACCTACGACTTCTATCTGTACACGAAGGCCATGCTGCTGGGCGGCCTGGACTGGGGACTGTGGTCGGCGCGCGGCTACGCCAACGCCCTGCTCATGCCTCTGCTGGCCATCTCGCTGGCGCGCCAGAGCGACGCGCAGATGCGCATCTCGCGCCATTTGGTCTTTCACACCGCCACCCTGCTGGGGGCAGGCACCTATCTGCTGCTCATGGCCGCGGTCGGCTACTACATCCGCCTGTTCGGCGGCGACTGGGGCGGCGTGCTGCAGACGCTGTTCCTTTTCGCCACCCTCTTGCTGCTCATGGTGGTGGTGTTCTCGGGCACGCTGCGCGCGCGCCTGCGCGTGCTCTTGAGCAAGCATCTGTTCAGCTACCACTACGACTACCGCGAGGAATGGCTGCGCTTCACGCGCGCGCTCTCGCAAGGCGCGCCGGGCGGGGTGCTGTGCGAGCGTGCCGTGGAAGCGCTCGCCGGCCTGGTGGAAAGTCCGGGCGGAGCCCTCTGGCTGCGCGAGGAAGGCGGTCTGGTGCGCGCCGGCCACTGGAACATGTCCGATGCCCCGGAGCTGCCAGGCGACGCCGACGCCTTCGTCGCCTGGCTGGAGCAGAAGCAATGGGTGATCGACGCCGACGAATACCGCCGCGAGCCAGCGCGCTACGAAGGTTTGGCGCTGCCCGCCGGGCTGCACGCCGCCGCCGACCTCTGGCTGATCATCCCGCTGCTGGTGCAGGAACAGGCCATCGGCGTGGTGGCGCTCAAGCGCTCCCTGGCCCATGTGCGGCTCAACTGGGAAGTGGGCGACCTGATCAAGACCGCCGCGCGCCAGGCCGCCACGCATCTGGCGCAGATGAAAGCGGCCAACGATCTCATCGTGGCGCGCCAGTTCGAGTCCTACAACCGCGCCACCACTTTCGTCATCCATGACCTCAAGAATCTGGTGGCGCAACTGTCCCTGCTCCTGAGCAACGCCAAGAAGCACCGCGACAATCCGGAGTTCCAGCAGGACATGCTGCTCACCGTCGAAAGCTCCATCAGCCGCATGAACAAAATCCTCGCCCAGCTGCGGCGCAGCGCCGGTTCCAGCGGCCGCGCCGCCATTGAGCTGGACGCGCTACTGCCGGATATCGCGGCCAGCAAGGGCGGATTTCGCCTGAAGCCGGAATTGCGCGTGGCCTGCACGCCCTGCGCGGTGCTGGCGGACGCCGCCCAGCTTGCGCGCGCCATCGGCCACGTGCTGCAAAATGCGCTCGAGGCGACACCCGAGGACGGACGCGTGATAATGGCGCTGAACGAGACCGGCGGCATGGCGCGCCTGGAAATCAGCGACACCGGCACCGGCATGGACGCCGAATTCATCCGTACGCGCCTGTTCCGCCCTTTCGATTCAACCAAGGGCGCGGGCATGGGCATAGGCGCCTACGAATGCCGCGAATACGTGCGCGAGCTGGGCGGCCGCGTGGAAGTCGAAAGCGCCCCCGGCCAGGGCACCCGCTTTCGCATCCTGCTGCCCCTGGCGCGGCGCAATAACGACTTGGGAGTGGCCGCATGAGCGAGAACAAACCTGCCCTGCTGGTGGTGGAGGACGACCCCGGCCTGCAAAAGCAGATACGCTGGACGCTGGAAAACTATGACGTCGCCCTGGCCGAAGACCGCGACAGCGCGCTCGCTCAGATCCGGCGCGTGCAGCCGGCCGTCGTGCTCCTGGACCTGGGCCTGCCGCCGGACGCCGACGGCGCCAGCGAAGGGCTCGCAGTGCTGGAAAACATCTCCTCGCTCGCCCCCGCCACCAAGGTCATCGTGGTCACCGGCAACCAGGACCGCAGCAACGCGCTCAAGGCCATCGCCATGGGCGCACATGATTTCTTCCAGAAACCCTTCGATCCCGAGGTGCTCGCCGTGCAGGTGGCGCGCGCCTTTCACGTGCACGCCCTGGAGGCAGAAAACCGCCATTACCAGCAAACCCGCGGCCAGTCGCCGCTGGACGGACTCATCACCGGCGATCCGGCCATGCTCAAGGTCTGCCGCACGGTGGAGAAAGTGGCGCCTTCGGCGGCGACGGTGCTGATCCTGGGCGAATCGGGCACCGGCAAGGAAGTGCTGGCGCGCGCCCTGCACACGCTGAGCCCGCGCGCCGCCAAGCGCTTCGTCGCCATCAACTGCGCGGCCATTCCGGAAAACCTGCTCGAGTCGGAGCTGTTCGGCTATGAAAAAGGCGCCTTCACCGGCGCCGCCAAGCAGACCATAGGAAAAATCGAAACCGCGCACGAAGGCACTCTGTTCCTGGACGAAATCGGCGACCTGCCCCTGCCGCTGCAGGCCAAGCTGCTGCGCTTCCTGCAGGAGCGTGTCATCGAGCGGTTGGGCGGGCGCAGCGAAATCCCCGTGGACGTGCGCGTGGTGTGCGCCACGCACCAGGATTTGCGCACCATGATCCAGGAGGGCCGGTTCCGCGAAGACCTCTATTACCGTCTGTCGGAAATCGTCATCGACATCCCGCCGCTGCGCGAACGCCCGGGCGACGCCAGCCTGCTGGCGCACGCCTTCCTGGAACGCCTGGCGCGCGCGGAGAAGCGCAGCATCAAAGGCTTCTCGGCGGATGCCCTGCATGCGCTGGAGGCCCACAGCTGGCCCGGCAACGTTCGGGAAATGGAAAACCTGCTGCGGCGCGCCGTCATCATGAGCGACGGCCCCATGATTTCCGTCCAGGATCTGGGGCTGGAGCAGGCCGCGATAAAGGACAATCTGCCCTTCAACCTGCGCCAGGTGCGCGAAGAAGCCGAGCGGCGCGCCATCGTGCGCGCCCTCGCGCGCACCCAGAACAACATCGCGCAGACCGCCGAGCTGCTGGGCGTGTCCCGCCCCACGCTATACGACCTCATGAACCGCTACGGACTGAAATGATGCCGCCGCGCCGCATCCTGATTCTGCTGCTCGCCCTCGCCCTGGGCGCGTGCGGCCGCCACGAATCCCCACAGGTGCTGCTCGCGCAGGCCCAGGCCATGCAGCGGAAGGGCGACTACAACGGCGCCGTCATCCAGCTCAAGAACCTGCTCCAGCAGCAGCCCAAAAACCCCGCCGCGCGTTTTCTGCTCGGCAAGATCGATTTCGACACCTCGAACTTCGCCGCCGCAGCCAAGGAACTGGAACGCGCGCGCGACCTCGGCTACGATCGTCGGGCGGTCACGCCGCTGCTGCTGCGCGCCTGGCTGGGGTCGGGAGAATTCCAACGCATTCTGGACGAGCCCGCACCGGATCGGCAGGACCCGGACTACGCGGCCCTGGCGGCAGCCCGCGCCGAGGCCTACCTGGCGCAAGGCAAGAGCATAGAAGCCGGCGAGCTGCTCGATCAGGCCCAGGCCGCCCGGCCCGACAGCGCCGTGCTCAATGTGGCCCGTGCGCGCGTCCTGCTGCTGGCCGGCAAGGCCGCCGAGGCCATGCAGCAGATCGATCTGGCGCTGGCGCGAGATCCCCGAATGATCGACGCCCTGCTGCTGAAGGCGGACCTGCTGCGCGCCCAGGGGCAGATGCCAGCCGCGCGGCAGGCTTATGAAGCCGTGCTCGCAATCAATCCGCATCACTACGGCGCACGTTTGGCGCTCGCGCGCCTGGCCCTGGCGCAAGGCCAGCCGGCGCAGGCGCGCAGCCTGGCCGAGCAGGTGTTGAAAGACAGCCCGGGCAACCTGCTGGCGCGCTATACGCTGGCCTTGATCGATTATCAGCGGGGCGCAATCAAGCCGGCGCGCGACGCCCTGGCGGCGGTGCTGAAAAGCGCGCCGGATTTTCCGCCCGCCCTGCTGCTCTCCGGCGCGGTGGAATTTCGCCTGGACAATCTGCAGCAGGCACAGACGCAGGTGGGCAAGGCGCTTGCCGCGCGCCCCGACGACGCGTTCGCGCGCCGCCTGCTGGCGGCCACGCAGCTGCGCCTGGGCGAAGTCGACGACGCCCGCAGCACGCTTGCGCCGCTCGATCCGCAAACCAGCCGGGACCCGGCGGTGCTCACCCTGGCGGGCGAAATCGCCCTGGCGCGCCGCAAGCCGGAGGAGGCCGTAGGTTATTTCCAGCAGGCCAGCAAGCTCGCGCCCGACAACGCCGGCGTGCTGGTCGACCTGGGCATGGCGCGCCTGGGTGCGGGCAACGATGCCGGCCTGGCGGATCTGCAAAGCGCGGCGCAGCTGGACAAGAACGCGACCCGGCCCGACATGCTGCTGGCACTGAGTTATCTGCAGCGCGGACTATACGACCAAGCCTTGAATGCCGTCGCCGTCTGGCTGAAAAAACAGCCCCGCGACCCCGCGGCCTGGAACCTGCAAGGTTCGGCCTATCTTGGCAAAAAGGATTACCTGGCGGCGCGCCGGAGCTTCCAGCAGGCCTTGCTCCGGGACGCGAAATATTTCCCCGCCGCCGCCAATCTGGCGCAGATGGATCTGGCGCAAAACCAGCCCCAGGCGGCGCACGCGCAATTCGAATCCCTGCTCAAGGCCGACCCGACCAGCCTGCCGGCCATGCTCGCCTTGGCGCAGCTGGCGCTGGCGCAGAAACAGGATGCAATTTATCTGGGCTGGCTGGACAAGGCTGCGGCCGCGCACCCCAATGCGCCGCAGCCGCGCATGCTCAAGGCCGCCTATTACCTCAAGCAAGGCAACAGCGCCGAAGCCCTGGTGCATGCGCGCGCCGCCCATGACCTGCAGCCTTCCAACCCGGCGGCGCTGGAATTGCTGGGCGAAGCCCAACTCGCTGCCGGCGAAAAAGCCAACGCCCTGGATTCGTTCCGCAAGCTCGGCGATCTGCTGCCCAAATCGACCGAGGTGCAGATGCTCGTGGCACGCGCCTACGATGCCAACGGCGACCAGAATGAAACGCTCAAGCACCTGCAGCAGGCGGTCACCCTGAGCAATCAGGCTCCGGTGCTGCAAGCCGCGCTGGTGGAACAGTACATCAAGATGCAGCGCTACGACGACGCGCGCAGCGTGATCGCCGCGCTGCCGCACTCGGCATACGGCTTGGCCGCCTTCCTCAGCGGCGACGTCGCCTTTGCGCGCAAGGACTACGCCGCCGCCATCGCCGCCTACCGGCAGGCACTGGCGCTCAAGCCCAGCGCCCCGATAGTCCTGCGGCTGTATCGCGCCCAGACCGCGGCGGGCGAACGCGCATTGGGCGTTGCCACGCTGCAGGCCTGGGTCAAATCGCACCCCGGCGATATCGTGACCGCCGCCGTTCTGGGTCAGGCCTACCTGCAAAACCGGCAATACGCCGACGCCGCCCGCACTTATGAGGCATTGGTCGCGCGCAGCCCGGACAATGTGACCCTTCTCAACAATCTGGCCTGGGCTCTGGCGCAGACCCGCGCGCCCGCGGCCGTGCAGTATGCCCAGCGCGCCTACAAGCTGCGGCCGGGCGACGCCTCGGTGCTGGATACCTACGGCTGGACGCTGGTGCGAAGCGGCCAGGCAGCGCAAGGTCTGCCCTACCTGCGTCAGGCGCAGACCAAGCGACCCGACTCGGCCGACATCCAGTGGCATGTCGCCTATGCCCTGTACGCCAGCGGCCGCGTCGCGCAGGCGCGCGTGGAATTGAAGACGCTGTTCGACCGCGATGTGAACTTCGGCGAGCAAGACCAGGCGCGCGCGCTCTACCAGAAAATCGCCAAACCGTAGGCTGTACACCGCGCGAACGGAACAGACGCGGTGCAGGGACCGGGCCGCACAGAGGATGCCGTCGACCGTCAGGCGGTGCGGGTTCCTTTCTGAATGAACTCGATTTTGTACCCGTCGGGGTCTTCCACAAAAGCAATAATCGTCGACCCATGCTTCATCGGCGCGGCCGGCCGGGTCACGCGCCCGCCTTTGGCAGCCACCTCCTCGCAGGCCGCCTGGGCATCCTCCACTTCGACGGCGACATGACCATAGGCGTTGCCCATCTCGTATTTTCCCACGCCCCAGTTGTAGGTCAGTTCCAGCACCGCCGCCTTGTCTTCGCCGTCGTAGCCGACGAAGGCGAGGGTGAATTTGCCCTCCGGATAATCCTTGCGCCGCAGCACTTTCATGCCCAACACCTCGGTGTAGAACGCAATGGAGCGGTCGAGATCGCCCACTCTCAGCATGGTATGCAGCAGTCGCATGTTCAGTCCCTCATCATCAAGCCGTCGCCGTGCATCTTG
This sequence comes from Pseudomonadota bacterium, assembly GCA_021802555.1. GTDB lineage: Bacteria > Pseudomonadota > Gammaproteobacteria > Burkholderiales > Thiobacillaceae > JAJXXS01. Next base: position 122,952 of record JAJZRU010000001.1, on the reverse strand, counting down.
AGCCAGGCGCGCGCCTCGCGCCAGTGCGGGTGCAGCGCTGCCACCTGGTTCCAGAAACGCGGCGAATGATCCAGATGCAGCAGATGCGCGGCCTCGTGCGCAGCGACATAGTCTATGACCCACAACGGCGCGCCGATCAATTGCCAATTCAAGCGTACGGCGCCGCGCGCGCTGCAACTGCCCCAGCGGCTGGCGCCCGTCATGAGGCCCGCCGTGCAGTCGCGGCCCACGCGCGCGCCATAGCGGCGCGCGCGGCGCGGCAGCAGACGCGCCGCCTTGCGCCGCAGCCAGCCGGCGATCAATTCCGGAATGGCCTCGCCCGCGCCGCTCACCCACAACTCGTGGCGCACCCGGCGCACTTCTTCGAACAGGCCGGGGAAGCAGCGCAGCTTGAGCGCACGCCCCAGGTACCACACCGTGCTGCCATCCGCCAGGCGGGTGGCCTGCGCCGCCTCGCGTCTTTCCAGGATTTGTTGCAGCCAATCGCCGCGCTCGCGGATGAAAGTCTCGATTTCCTGCAGCGTCACCCAATAGGGCACGTTCACGCGTACTCCGGTACTGCTCACGGTAAGCGCCAGAGTGCGGCGCCGGCTGCGCGACAGCAGGTAAGCGACCTCGCGCCCGGGCAAACGTATGGTGCGCGCTTGACGGCTACTGCCGGGCACGAGGCAGGCGCTCCATTTCGGCCTCGATCCAGGCGCGCGCCGCCTCGTTCACTGCTTCGGGCTTGAGCCCGCGGGTGGCGATGGGCGGCCCTATGCTCAGGGTGACGGTGCCGGGATATTTGAGGAAGGCGTTCTTGCCCCACAGCTCGCCGGCATTGTGCGCCACCGGCACCACGGCGGTATCGGTGTGGGCGGCCAACCAGGCGCCGCCGATGCCGTAGCGGCCGCTTGCGCCGGGCGGCACGCGCGTGCCTTCCGGAAACACGAGCACACTGAACCCCTGCCTCAGGCGGTCCGCTCCCTGGCGCAGGATTTGGCGCAGCGCCTCGCGCCCGGCTCGGCGGTCGATGGCTATGGGGGACAGCATAGCCAGGCCCCAGCCGAAAAACGGCACCCGCAGCAGTTCCTTCTTGGCGACCAGAGCCACCGGCGGCAGCAGCACCGGCAGGGCGATGGTCTCCCAGGCCGACTGGTGCTTGGCAAGCACCACGGCAGGCGCGGGCGGCAGGTTTTCGCGCCCGCGCACCTGGTAGCGTATGCCGCACAAATGCCAGGCCAGCCAGACCACGCAGCGGTTCCACAGCGTGATGACGCGATAGCGGACGAAAGGGCCGAAAGGGAAGGTGAGCCAGGCGAGGATGGAGAAGATGACCGTAGCCGCCGCCTGCAGCAAGGCAAAGAGCGCCGAGCGCAGCAAAATCATTGCGCCGCCATCATCCAGTCCACGACGCCGGCGAGATCAGGAAAGATGCGGGTGCCTTCAGGCAATTCGCCGGCCTGCTCGGTCTTGTTCCCCTTGCCGGTCTTCACCAGGATGGGCAAGGCGCCCACCGCCGCCGCGGCGCGCAAATCCCTGAGCGAGTCGCCCACCGCGGGCACGCCTTCCAGCGAGGCATGGAAGCGTTCGGCGATCTGCAGAAACATGCCCGGCTGCGGCTTGCGGCAGGTGCAATTGGACTCGGCGCCGTGCGGACAGAAAAAGATGGCGTCGATACGCCCGCCCGCGGTCGCTACTGCTTTGTGCATCTTCACGTGGATGGCCGTGAGCGTGGCCGTGTCGAACAGCCCCCGCCCCACGCCCGACTGGTTGGAGGCCACCACCACGCGAAATCCTGCCTGGTTGAGCCGCGCGATCGCCTCCAGGCTGCCCGGGATGGGGCGCCATTCCTCGGGGTTTTTGATGAACTGGTCGGAGTCGAAGTTTATGACGCCGTCCCGGTCCAGAATGATCAGCTTCATTAATTAAGTATAACGCCAAGCCCCGCGTCAACGCCGCTCAGGCCGACAGCGCGGAAAGATCCGCCACCCGGTTCATGGCGGCGTGCAACCGGCGCAGCAAGGCCAGGCGGTTCGTGCGCAGCATGGGGTCGTCGACATTGACCATGACCAGGTCGAAGAAGGCGTCCACCGGGGCCTTGAGGGCTGCCAGGGCCTTGAGGGACGCGGTGTAATCGCCGCGCTCATAGGCCGCCTGCGCCGCGGGGCCCACCTCGGCCAGCGACGCTGCCAACGCCCGCTCGGCCGCCTCTTGCAGGAGCGCGCCGTTCATTTCGGCCGCAGCCGCTTGCCCGGATTTTTTGAGGATGTTGCCCACCCGCTTGTTGGCGGCGGCCAGGGCCGCCGCCTCGGGCAGGGCGGCGAAGGCGCGCACGGCTTCCAGCCGGCGCCGGATGTCGCCCAGGCGCTGCGGCCGCAGCGCCAGCACGGCCTCGACTTCCTGGGCGCTGTAGCCCTGCTCGCGCAGCAGACCGGCCAAGCGGTCGTAGATGAATTCGGCAACCATCCGCGGTGTTTCGACGGCAATGCCGGGCGAAACCTGATGCGCGCCCTCCACACCGAAGACCTGGGCGGCACGCTCAAGCAGTTCGTTCAGTTCCAGCGGCAAATCGCGTTCCATGAGCATGCGCACCACGCCCAGCGCGTGGCGGCGCAGGGCAAAGGGATCCTTGTCGCCCGTGGGCCGCTCGCCGATGCCGAACAGGCCGACCAGGGTTTCCAGCTTGTCGGCGAGCGCCACGACGACGCCGACCTCATTGCGCGGCAACGCATCGCCCGCGAAACGCGGCTTGTAGTGGTCCTCGATGGCGTCGGCGACGTGACGATCCTCGCCGTCGTGCATGGCGTAGTAGCGTCCCATGATGCCCTGCAATTCGGGGAACTCGCCCACCATGTCGGTGAGCAGGTCGGCCTTGGCCAGCAGGGCGGCATGGTCGGCGAGGTGTGCCAGTTCGCCGCCGCCCAGTTTTTCGCCGATGGCGCGCGCCATGGCCTGCACGCGCCCGACGCGCTCGCCCTGGGTGCCCAGCTTGCCGTGATAGACCACCTTGGCCAAGCCCAGAACCCGGTCCTCCAGGCGTTTCTTGCGATCCTGGTCGTAGAAGAATTTGGCGTCGGCCAGGCGCGGCCGCACCACCCGCTCGTTGCCGCCGATGACGGCGGAAGGATCGGCGGGCGAGATATTGGCGACGACGAGAAATTTATTCGTCAGCTTGCCATCAGCATCCAGCAAGGGAAAATATTTCTGGTTGGCCTTCATGGTTAGGATCAGACATTCCTGCGGCACTTCCAGAAAGGCAGCGTCGAACTGGCCGACCAGCACGTTCGGCCATTCGACCAAGGCGGTGACCTCATCCAGCAGGGCGTCGTCCGCAATGGGTTTGACGCCCCCGACGATACCCGCGGGGCCGAGCCCCCCGACGATGCCCACAGACCCCACGGCGATACCCGATTCCACCCAGGATGTTTCCAGTTGGCGTGCAATCTTGGCGCGGCGTTTGGAAAACTCCGGGATGACCCTCCCGTCGTCCTGAATCTGCTCGACATAGTCATCGGCGTTCCGCAGTATGATGGGGTCGCGCTTGGCCTCGAAGCGGTGGCCGTGGGTTTCGCGCCCGGCCGTGAGCCCCAGGGCCCGCACCGGCACCACGGCATCGCCGTGCAGCGCGACGAGACCGTGGGCCGGGCGGACGAACTTCACCGTGCTCCAACCATCCCCAAGCTGATACGCCATCACCTTGGAGATAGGCAGTTTGGCGATCGCCTCATCCAGCGCTTTCTGCAGGCCGGGGGCGAGGTCAGCGCCAGGCGCCACGGTGTCGAGGAACAGCGTCTCAGCCTTACCGTCCATGGCACGCTGCAGGTGGCCCGCGGCTTCTGGCCCGGCGCCCAGCGCGGCGAGCTTTTTCAGCAGCGCGGGGGTGGGGCGGCCTTCGGCGTCCAGGCCCACGCCCACCGGCATGAGCTTCTGCCGCAGAGGCCTGTCGGCAGCCTGGGCAGCGACTTGCGTGATATGCGCGGCAAGACGGCGCGGCGAGGCATACGGCGTGACTGCCGACTCGATGGTGGTCAGGCCTTGAGCCTTGAGCGATTCGAACAGGGTGCCGGCAAAGGCCTCACCTAGCTTCTTCAGCGCCTTGGGAGGCAATTCCTCGACGAACAGTTCGACGAGAAGGTTCTTGGTAGTCATGCTCAAGCCACCTTCTTTTCCATCTGCGCCAGCACTTCCGCAGCCCAGGCCTGCGGCGCCATGGGGAAGCCCAGCCGGGCGCGGCTGTCGAGGTAGCTTTTTGCCACGCTGCGCGCCAGGTTGCGGATGCGGCCGATATAGCCGGCCCGCTCGGTGACGGAAATCGCGCCGCGCGCATCCAGCAGGTTGAAGGTGTGGGCGGCTTTCAGCACCTGTTCGTAGGCCGGCAAGGCGAGCTTCTCGGCCATGAGTTGCCGGGCCTGTTTTTCGTGGGCGGCAAAGGCGTTCAGCAGGAAATCGACGTCGCTGTGTTCGAAGTTGTAGGCGGACTGCTCGACTTCGTTCTGATGGTAGACGTCGCGATAGCTCAGGCCGTCCGTCCATTGCAGGTCGAAGACGTTCTCCACGCCCTGCAGATACATGGCCAGCCGCTCCAACCCGTAGGTGATCTCCCCCGTGATGGGCTTGCAGTCTATGCCGCCCACTTGCTGGAAATAGGTGAACTGGGTCACCTCCATGCCGTTGAGCCACACTTCCCAGCCCAGGCCCCAGGCCCCCAGGGTGGGGTTTTCCCAATCGTCTTCGACGAAACGCACGTCATTTTTTTTCAGGTCGAAGCCCAGCGTTTCGAGCGAACCCAGATACAGGTCGAGGATATTGGCGGGCGCGGGCTTCAGCACCACCTGAAACTGGTAGTAATGCTGCAGGCGGTTGGGGTTCTCGCCGTAGCGGCCGTCCTTGGGCCGGCGCGAGGGCTGCACATAGGCCGCTTTCCACGGCTCGGGCCCAAGCGCGCGCAGGAAGGTGGCGGTATGGCTGGTGCCGGCGCCCACTTCCATGTCGTAGGGCTGCAAAAGCGCGCAGCCCTGGCGCGCCCAATAAGTCTGCAGGGTGAGGATGATGTCCTGAAAGCTCGGCATGGCTGCGGATGTGGGGCAAAGGCGGCTATTTTAACCGCCCGACCGGCGTCTCCGGCCGTGCCGAGGTCGTGGAGATTTGGTCGGGCCCTGTCGATTCCCCATCATCAAGCGGTGAAGCCGCCCAAGCTGCGTTTTTAAAACCCTTTATTTTTCAATATATTAATGCCGCGCCCGACGGCCCGGCGGGCGGGCATGGGGCTTGCACCTTATCCGGCACGAGCGGTTGATTCAGGAGATGATCATGAAATTCCACATCGGCAACAATCTCTTCGTGCTGGACTTCTCTTCCCAACCTTTTTCCTGGTTCCAGGGAGAGACCGAGCGCATGAGCCTCACCAGCATTTCCGTCCTGTTCCTGCAATTCTCCCGCTTCGCGCGCCGCCTGGAAGCGGCCTGAAAACCATGGGCTTCCGCCTGGCGAACGGCTGGCAGGTGCGGCTGGGGCTGACCCCGGCGCTGTGGAACGTATTCCGCGGCCGCACCCAACGCCTGTCCTTGCTGAGCGTCAGCTGCTGCGGCATCGAAATCCGCATCATGAGGGCATTTTTCAGCCCAGGCTGAGGCGCGCCGCCAGCCCTCCTCCCGAGCGGTTCTCCAGTTCTATTTTCCAGCCCTGGGCTTCGGCCAGCTGCCGCACGATGGCCAGTCCCAGCCCCGTGCCTCCCGTCGCCTTGGCGCGCGAGGCTTCCAGCCGATAAAACGGCCGGAACACCCGCCCCAACTCTTCCGCGGGTATGCCGGGCCCGCGATCCAATACCTCGATCACTGCCGGGCCGGCTCCGCAGGCAAGGCGCAATTCCACCTCGCCCTCGCCGTAGCGGCGGGCATTTTCCAGCAGGTTGTCGATAATGCGGCCCAGCGCTTGGGGCGCCGCGTCCGTCCAACACGGCTGCCCGGCGACGTAGCAGGCGCCATGCCGGGCGGCGCGCTCCGCTAACCAGGGATTCAGATCCATGCGCTGCGCGGGCTCGGCCCGGCTTAGGCGCGCCAGTTCCAGATAGCCTTGGATCAGGCCGTTCATTTCATCGAGATCGGCCGCCATGCGTTCCAGCCGGCTGGGGTCCGGCATTTCGCGCTGCATTTCCAAAGCCAGGCTCAGGCGCGTGAGGGGGGTGCGCAGATCGTGCGAGATGCCGGCCAGGAGCGTGGTGCGGTTGTCCAGAAGCTCGCGCACCTCGCGCGCCATGCGGTTGAAGCGGCGGGCCAGCTCGGCCAGTTCGCGCGGCCCGGTTTCCGGCAGGGGCTCGGGCAGGCGCCCGGCCCCCACCTCCTGCGCGGCGCGCGCCGCGCGCGCCAGGGGCACGGTCACGCGCTGCATGAGCAGGATGGCGGTAAGCAGGGTCAGAAACGTTCCCAGCGAAAACAAGACGACGGCGGCCAGCGGCAGGTGCACCGCGTAGCGGTTGGGAAAGAACCCGACCTGCAACATCCAGCCCCCCATGGGCACGTCCAGCCATACGGCATGGGTGCCTTTGACGCCATAAAGCTGCACGGGAAAACGCAGGCGCTCCGACAGGGCTCGTTCGATCTGGCGACGGAATGCGAAATCCGGCGCCGGCTCGCGCGCCGCCACTTGCTCTGGAATCACGCGCAAGCCGTGACGGCGCGCCAGCTCCCGTTCGAACGCGGGCCGCGTGTGGGGCGGCAGTTCGACCCAGGTCTGCACCGAAAGGATGATGAGCCCCGCCAGATCCTTGGCCGAGCGGTCCGCGACGGGCAGGATCAGCGTGCGCTGAACGACCTGGTAGGAAAGCAGTTCGAAGAGCAGAAAGGCCAAGCCGAGGATGAGCACCGTACGGCCATAGAGCGTGAGCCCGCGCCAGCGCTTCATCCCTGGGGCGCGAACAGATACCCCTGGCCCCACACCGTGCGCACGTAGCGCGGCTCGGCCGGGTCCGCCTCGATCTTCTTGCGCAGCCGGTTGACCCTGACGTCGACGCTGCGGTCGAACGGATCGCGCTCGAAGCCGCGCAACTGATCCATCAGCCAGTCGCGCGTCAAGGCGCGGTTGGGATGGCTGACGAAAATCTCCAGCAAATCGAACTCGCCGTGGGTCAGGGGCACCTCGACGCCGTCGCGCTGCAGGCTGCGCGCGTCGAGGTTGACGGTATAAGGGCCAAAACGGTACAGGCGCGCCTCGCGCTCCGGCACGGCGGCGACCGCGGGCCGGCGCAGCACCGCGCGGATGCGCGCCAGCAGCTCGCGCGGATTGAAGGGCTTGGGCAGGTAGTCGTCCGCCCCCACTTCCAGGCCTATGATGCGGTCCACGTCCTCGCCGCGCGCCGAAAGCATGACGATGGGCGGCGCCCCGGGGCGGGATTTGAGGCGCCGCGCAATGGACAGCCCGTCTTCGCCGGGCATCATCCAGTCCAGCACGATGAGCTGCGGCGACTTCTCCGCCAGAAAGGTGTCCAGCTCGGCACCGTCCCTGGCGCAGCGCACGGCATAGCCCTGGGCAGTCAGGTATTCCGCCAGCAGATCGCGTATGCCGGTGTCGTCGTCGGCCACGTAGATGAGCTCTTTGGACGCATTCATGGCGGCACTATATCCAATTCCCCACAGGCCTGCTGACGCCGGGTTACATCCTGTAACAAAATGGCTGCCGCGGGAAACCCCGGGGTTACTTCTCCCCTCCAAAGTACAAAGCGTGGTGCAGCGCTCGTCCGTAAGGAGTTGAATTATGCAGGCGAAAACCCTTTTGACCTTGAGCCTCCTGGCCCTCGGCGGGCTGGCGGCGACCTTGCCGAGGGCGGCCCTGGCCGATCCGGGCATGCTGCTGGCGGTGCGCGATCACGGCCGCGGCGAGGACGGGGGCTACCGCCAGGAAAGAAGCCAGCGCCGGGAAGCCGGCCCGCCGGAAAATCCGCGCAACCTGGGCTATGGCTACGGCTATGAACGGCGCGAAGCCGACCGGGCGCGCTGGCGCGACCGCAACCGCTGAACCCCAGCCATTCATTCATCAGGAGAATAACCATGAAAGTGAAAGCCCAAAAAACCCTCGCCGCCAGCCTCGTCGCCATATCCGCACTCGCCGCGGCCAATGCCTGGGCCGGCCCCGCCTTCCGCGAGCGCGCCCGCGTCGTCTCGGCCACGCCCGTTTACGAAAACGTGGATGCCCCGCGCCAGCAATGCTGGACGGAACAATCGGGCTACTACCAGGAAGCGCCGCGCGGCGGCAACACCGCGGGCGCGGTGATCGGCGCCATCGCCGGCGGCCTGCTCGGCTCCACCGTAGGCGGCGGCAACGGCAAGATCGCGGCCTCGGCCGTGGGCGCCGCCACCGGCGCCGTGGTGGGCGACCGCTACAACACCGGCGGAGGCGCCTCTTACCCGCGCGAAGTGCAGCGCTGCCGCACCGTGAGCGACTATCACCAGCAGCTCATGGGCTACGACGTCACTTACCGCTACCAGGGCCGCGAATTCACCACCCGCATGCCCTACAACCCCGGCCCCTGGGTCATGCTGCGCGTCAACGTGGACGTGGCGCACGACCAGGGCGGCTATGACCGGCGCTGGTGACGTCGCGGCGCAATAGTCTAGGAGAACATCATGAAACCCAAGACACTACTACTGGGCGGTCTGGCGCTGGCCATTGCCCTGACCGCGGGCCTGGCCCGCGCCGACGACGATGATTGGGGCGCGCGCGTGATCGTGCCGGCCCCCAGCTTCTCCATCGGCTACTGGGATCGCGGCAGCGGCCTGGGCTTCGGCATCAACGGCCCCATGTACTACGGCCCGCCGCCGGTCACGTACTATGTGCCGCCGCCGCGCGTTTACTATGGCGCCCCGGTGTACTACGGACCCCCGGGCTACTGGCGGCATCGCCGCTGGGAACGCTGGCACGACGAGCATCGCGGCTGGGGCCACGGGCACTGGGACGACGACTAATCGTAGCCCAGATCGGTCAGCAGGATGGCGCGCCGCCATAGTTCGCGGCCGCCGACGTCGAAGGCCGCCAGCTCCAGGCGTCGCTCGCGGCCCCGGCCGGTGAAGTGCAGAGCGCAGAAATTTCGCGCCTGCACCAGCGTGCCGGGCACACGCGCCGGATTGACCGTCTCCGCGCGGGCCGGCCCGGAGTTGAGCGGGGAGCAGGTCAGCTCGTACAGGGGATAGCGACCCGGGCGTTCGATGCGCAGCAGCTCGGTGAGATGCCTGTCGCCGGACAGGAACAACACGCCTTTCACGCCGGCCTCCTTCAGCCAGACCAGAAACGCCCCTTGCTCCGCCGGGTAGCGGCTCCAGGCGTCGTAACGCCCGTTGGGGTTGAGCAACTGCCCGCCCGCGGCGATGATCTTGAAGCGCGCCGTCGATTCCAGCAGCGCATTTTTCAGCCACGCCAGCTGCGCGGCGCCGAACAGCGCCTTGTCGGTCGTCTCGAGCGCGCGCGGGGCGTCGCGGTACCAACGGTCGTCGAGGAGGAAGAAATCCGCATCGCCCAGGTGCAGCACGGTGAAGATGCCGGGCACGCCCGGCAGGCCGTAGGAGGGGTTGGCCCAGTAATCCTTGAACAGATCCAGGCTGGCCTGCTTGAAGACGAAAGCGCTGCCGCCGTCGTTGGGGCCGTAGTCGTGATCGTCCCAAATCGCCGCCTGGGGCGTCGCGTGCAGAAAGGCCTGCAGCTCCGGCCGGCTGCGGTCGCGGCGATAGCGCGCCGCCATGCCCGAGGGGCTGGCATAGTCCGCCTCGCGCAGATAGAGGTTGTCGCCCAGCCACAGCATGAGATCGGCCTGCTGCGCCGCCATGGCCCGGTAGATGCCGTAGCCGTCGCCATAGGGCCGGCCTGGGCGGTCGAATTCGGGCTCGTTGAAATAAGCGCAGGAACCGGTCAGCACCTTGACCTCGGGCGGCGGGCCGCGCCATTGCCACAGCGGCGCGGTGCGAAAAGACAGCCCGCCCAGGCCCTCCACCGCACGGCCGTCGATGAGCACTTCGTATTCGTAGCGCGTGCCGGGCGTAAGCGGTGCCAGATCGATATGGGCGGTGTTCCGGTGGGCATCGTCGGTCGCCACGGCGGCGCTCAAGCGCCGCGCCTGGGCTTGCCCTGCAGGCCACCAGGCGATTTGCACCCGCGCCGGCGCATCGGTCTGCAGCCACAGGAGCGCCGAACGCATTGCCGGATAGCCGGCCATGGGTCCGGCGGCGAGTTGGGCGGCGTCCACGGCACCCGCTACGCCCAGGCCCAGCGCCAGGGCGCCGACGGCTTTCAGTAATCCCGATGCAATTTGAATTCCACCCATAGCGTAAGGCTCATCCTTTTCCCGGCCAGCGCGGGCGGCGGCGCCGGCATCCTGGCCGCCTTGACGGCGGCGAGCGCTGCGGCATTGAAGGCGGCAGTCGCTCCGGGAACGAGGACGCGCACCCCATCGGCCACGCCGTCCTTGAGCGTGAACTCCACCTCGACCCGGCCCTGCTCGCCCATCATACGCGCCGCAGGAGGGTAGCGCACGGCAACCTGGATGGCGGCTTTCACGCGCCCCAGATAGCTGTCCTTCACCTGTGGGTCGGGCGCCGGCGGGGGAGGCGGCGGCAACGGCACTGCCCGAGGAAGCGGCGGAGGCGGCGGGGGCGTAGGCGCGGCCACCGGCGACGGCGGCAGCGGCGCAGGCTTGGGAGCAACGACCTTGGGCAATGGCCGGGGCGGCGGGGGCACCACCACGCGCTTGGGCGGCGGATGCGGGGTCGGCTTGGGCAGCGGTTTGGGTGGCGGTTTCGGCGTCACCGCGGGCTTGGGCGCGGGCGGCGCCACCAGCGCGATACGGATGGGCGGTGGCGGCGGCGCTGCGGATTTCGCGGCCATCATGGTGACCAGCCCGGCCAGCACCAGGCTCTCCACGATGAAGGCGAGCAGCAGCGCGCGGCCCAGCCCGGCCTCTGCGTCGTCCCGGGCCGGCAACGCCAGCGTTGCGCTCATCGCGCGAGCGGCGCGGTCGCCAGGCCGATGGCGCTGACGCCCGCGCTGCGGCAGGCGTCCATCACCTTGACCAAGTCTTGTACCGGCACGCCGCGGCTGGCGGCGATGGTCACCTGCGCATCCGCACGGGTGCGCAATTGCGCAGTCAACGCCGCCAGCGTCACGGCCTTGCCGTCCATGTCCAGCGTGCCGTCCTTGTGCAGGGCCAGCGTCACCTTGGGCTTGGGCAGTTGCTGGGCCGTGCTCGAACCCGGCAAATGCGCGGGCAGGCCCTGGGCCGGGATCATGCGCAGCGTCACCATGATGAAGAACACCAGCAGGAACAGCATGATGTCTATCATGGGGATGATTTCGACGCGCCCCTTGCGCATTTCCAGATATTGCATGGCTCAGCTCTCCGGACTGTAGAGCAGGGGCTGCGCCTGATTGGCGGCCAGGGCATGCTGATGCTCCAGCCCTTCCAGGCGGTTGACCAGCATGGTGCGCAGGGTTTCCATCTGATGCACGAGGAAACGCATGCGGTTGTGCAGGCCGTTGAAGGCCACCAGCCCGATCACGGCGATGACCAATCCGGCGGCCGTGGCAACGAGCGCCTCGCCCACGCTGCCGGTGATGGCGGTGGGGTTGCCGGCGGCGTTGTCCAGGAACTGGAAGGCATGGAACATGCCGATGATGGTGCCCAGCAGGCCCAAGAGCGGCGCCAGCGTGACTATGGTGTCCAGCAGCCACAAACGCTTGTCCAGGCTGGGTACCTGGCGCATGACCGCTTCCTGCAGCAATTCGGACAGGCGCGCGCTGTCTTGCACGCGCGGGAAGCGGGTAGGCACTTCCAGCAAGGCGCGAAAGGGGAAGCCGGCGCCCTGAGCCAGGCCGGTGATGCGCTTGAGGTCCAGTTCCCCCATTTCCGCGACTTCATGGCTCACGCGCCGCCCTTCGCGCGCAATGCGGTTGAGCAGCAGAAAGCGCTCGATGCCGACCGTGAGCACGACCAAGAGCAGCAAGGGCATGAGATAGAGGATGCCGCCCGAATGGGCAGCCAGTTGGGCCAGGGATGACAGGTTCATGGGAGCGCTCTCGATGACAAAAAAATGGGCGCGCCGGTCAGGCGCGCCCCAAGTTCGGAGGACTGAGAAAATGCCCGTAGCTGCCGGGCACCCCCAGCATAGGGCAAGCGCGTGATGGTTTTATGGCAGTGGACATTCCTGCTCGTTGCACCAACAAAAAAAGCACGCCGCAAGGCGTGCCAAAATTTGCGCGCACCGCTCGCCGCCACGCGCAAAAATGCGTCAGCCAAAATCCGCCTCGCGCGGCGCTTGCGCGAAATCGAACGCGCCCAGCAGGTCGTAGGCCCGGGCATCGCGCGTATCGAGCGGCTTGATGCCGAAGCGGGTTTCGATCAGGCGCAGCACCGACGTGGTGTCCGCCACGGTGTGGTCGACGTGGCCGCGCCTGGCCCAGGGGCTCACCAATAGGGCCGGGATGCGCGTGCCGCAGCCATAGAAATCCGGGCGCGGCGGCGCCACGTGGTCCCAGAAGCCGCCGCCTTCGTCGTAGGTGAGGATCACGGCGGTCTTCTCCCACAGCGGACTCTCGCCGAGCGCGCGCAGCAGGCCCATCACCCACTCCATGCCCCATTGCGGCGCGGAATCCTCCGGGTGCTCGTCGTGCACGCCCGTGGCCTTGAGGAAGGACACCGCGGGCAGCTTGCCGGCCTTGATGTCGGCGTAGAAATCCTGTTCGTCGCGCATGCGCCCGGCGCGCACGTTGTCGAACCAGCTCGGGTAGTACTGGAAGGGGTTGTGGTGCGGCACGTACAAGTAGCCGGTGTCGATCACCGCGGAACCGTCGCCGGGACCGAAGGCTTGCTTCAGCGCCCAGGGCTTCACGGCGTTCCAATGCTCGTTGTACCAGGCCCAGGACACGCCCGCGTCGTGCAGCCGGTCGCCGATGTTGGCATAGGTCTGCTCCTGCGGCGGCGGCGACACCTTGAGCTTGTCCGGCTTGGCCTCGGTGGGGCCGTAGAGCGGCGGCAGGTCGTTGATGAGCACGCCCTGGGCGTCGTAGGGCATGTCGAAAATAGGCGGATGGAGGCTGCCCATGAGCCGCTTGGGCGCCGCCTTCCAGTGCGCGGAGCGCGCAGCCGCCAGATACAGCGCATTGCCGGTGGAGCCGCCGCTCATGGCCTGGAAGAAATGATCGAACAGCACATACTCGTCCGCCAGGCGGTGGTAGGCGGGAATGTCCGCGCGCGTGTAATACCCCAGCACCGCGCCGGAGGGCCTGGATTCCGCGAAGGTCATGCGCAAAGCGTCGATCTGCCCGCCGCCGATCTGGTTGAAGGGCTTGTGGTGCTTGGACTGCGCCAGAGCGACGAAGCGATCCATCTTGCCGCCGTCCACTTGCGCATACATGCGGAAGAAATGGTGTTCGGGATCCCATGGCACGTTGTGGCTGGCGGGCAGATAGGGCGCCATGTGGAAGGGCCGGTTCTCCAGGCGCGCGTTCTGGAATCCCGGCAACTCGTCGGGCAGCGGCAGAAAGCCGTAGGGAATGCCGGCCGGATTTTTCTGCAGGCCGTCGAAGCGGGCGTCCACCCTGCCCTCGCCGTCCAGCAGATTCGCCACCGCCAAGCCGCGCGGATTGCGGTAGGTGCCGAAGTAGTGATCGAAACTGCGGTTCTCCTGGTAGATCACCACGATGTGTTCGATGTGCCGGCGCAAGGCCTGCACCTGCCCAGCGTCGGCCGCGCGTGCCAGTACGGGAAAGGCCGACAACGCGGTGAGCGCACCGGCGCTCTGGAGAAATTGGCGGCGCGAAGGATGGAAGGGAAAGGCCATGGGTTGCTCCGGGAAAAGACCGGGCAATCTTTTCACCGGCCGGTGACGACGGCGTGAAGAAAGCGTTAGCCGCCCCTTAACGGGCGATTTATTTGGCGCCGCCGCGTCGCGTTTAAGCCCTCGCTAACTTGCGCTTCATGCAGGCTTCATCGGCCCTGTCTACCGTTGCGCCCAACCTGCCGGGGACGCTGGGTGCGAAACGGCGCGCAGCGCTACCAAGGCAGGCTCAGACATTACCCTAGGAGAATCCATGTATCAGAAGCTCTACTGTACGGCCTCCCACCGCAAGCTGCTTGCCCAGGCCCTGATTACCGCGTTTTTTGCCACGACTACAGTGCACGCGCAGAGCCCCATCTCGCTCGGCACCGTGCAGGCCGGGGGACAAGGTGTTGCGCCGCCCGGCAAGAGCCGGGAGGAGAAGAAGATCGAGCCAAAGCAGGTTTTTAAGTCTGGCCAGTCGATTAAGGTCATCAGCAAAGCCGAAATCAAGGCTGCCGGCCCTTTCGCCGGCGCTGCCCAGGCCCTGGCCTTCGCTCCCGGAGTTCAGGTTACCAGCTTCGGTGCTACCGGCTCGACCAAGAGCAGCATTTCGCTTAACGGCCTCAAACAAGGTTGGGGCGGTTTCAGCGGCGCTTCCGGGGTCGACAACGGAGACCTCTCAGTCACTTTTGATGGGGTGCCGATGGTCAACCCCTCAACCGGCTTGTGGGCCACCTCAGAGATCCCGCAGATGAGCATGATTTCCGGCATCGGCGTCACTTATGGCCCCGGTGACCCTGAGGATCGCTGGTATAACAACCTCGGCGGTCAGCTCGCTTTCGTGCCCGTTCAGCCCAGCGATAAGGCCGGAGGCTCCATCGGCATGAGTTTCGGCAGCGATAGCGCGCTTAACACGAATTTTTTGCTTAACACCGGCAAGTATGATGGCTGGTCCACGGTGCTGGCCGGCGGCGCTGGCAGGGCCGACAGCTACCGCACCGCTTCCGACGGTTTCAACTCGAACAGCCACAACTATGCGATCTTCGTGAAGACCCGCAAGCAGTTCGACAATGGCGATTTCTCAATCGGCTTATACCAGGCCCGTTCCACCGGCTACCGCCCGATGGCTGTGCCGACCATCCCCAACCCGGATGTGACTATAACCGGCACGCCCGGGACGCCGATTTATAGCCAGCAGACCACGGGCTTTTACAGCACCGTGCCAGGCTACATCTGGCACAAAGACGACACCAACATGACCCGGTTGATCTATTCCAAGCTCAACCTTGCTCTCGACTCGACAACCGAATTGCATAATCTGCTGTGGTACCGGTTGGGCGAACGGGTCCACAAGCATTACAACAACTACACCATGAACCCGCTTAATCTCAGTCTGTACGAAGACAACAATCCGAAGACGGCCGGCTACGGTGACAAGATTTGGGCTGATCTTGCTTTGCCGCACAACCTGGTATCGGTCGGCGGTTTTTTCCTCAAGAGTACCTACAATACTCGCAACGCGTTCTATAACCCAAGCCTTCCGGTTGGCACTTCGACCACCGTTTATGGCAGCCCCACGGTGCCGAACGGCAACTATCGCAGCAACTACTTCGACCAGACCGACCTGGCGATCTTTGCCCAAGACAAGGTTAGCCCGACCTCGAATCTTGATGTTACGCCCGGGGTCCGCTTCATTGACTTCAACACCGTCTACACGCCAGCTGGCACCACCGATTTCGCCACCGCCTATGCGCTGAACCCGAGCGGAAACCAGGCCGATCCCACGACACGGCCTGGCGGGTCGACCACAACCCACACCAAAGTGGAACCCTCGATTAGCCTGAACTACCGTCCGCTACCTTGGTTGGCAACGTTCGCCAACTATGGGATTGCTTACAAGGAGCCGCAGGTCGGCGGCGGCGGCGGCCTGTACCAGCACATCCTGCCGGTCTACGACTTGGAGAAGAGCACTGACTACAACGTCGGGTTCAAGATTCATGTCGCCCGCGCCCCATATCTGCATAACTTCCTGATGTCGGTGTCGTATTTCCACAATCATTTCGCCAACCAATACATCACCTTCACCAACCCGGTGACACAGGCCGTGAGCGATGCGAACGGCGACTCGACCTATAAGGGATTCAATATAACCCTGGCCGATGATGTGCTCTATAACGTTGGGGTTTTCGCTAACCTGAACTTTGAGAAAGCAGATTTCAATACATACACCACGGGCGGTGTGACCTATGCCAACCTGCCTGTGTCCTATGTTCCCAACCGCACCTTTAACTTCGGCGCCGATTACAAGGTCTTCCGAGGCGGGATTCTCTGGGATCCGGCGGTGAGTTACCAGTACACCGGCGCTCAGTACATCTGGAGCGATGCGGCCAACAACCAGAGCGGCGGACCGACCAACCAGCAGATGCCTGGCTATGGGCTCTGGAACCTGACGCTGGAGGCCACAAAGCCGTTGCATCACAGCTTTTTCCGCAAACTCAATTTGCAGGCTGGTATCCTCAACGCCGCCGACAAGAAATACAACAACAATGAGTTCGTCAGCTGGGACGGCGAATGGGTTGGTATGGGCAATACTCAGGACCAGTTCGTGATGGCAACCCCTGGAGCTCCTCGCACCTTCTTTGCCGGCATGAGCTTGGACTTCTGACTCTAGGAGCGGGGGCCCCGCCCCGGCGGCGCGTCCAGCCGCCCTGCTACACTCGCAGGATGGCTGATTCGGCGCCTTCCGAGACTTCCTGGCCCGGCGGCATCGCCGGGCTTTTTCATCCCGCCTTTCCTGCCGATGCCCGGCGCGTGATCCTGGCGCGCATGGTGCGGGCCTTCGGCCAGGGCGTCTGGCAGGTGGATTTCGCGCTTTACCTGCATGCCCTGGGCTGGGCCGCCCCCACCATAGGCGCGCTCTACACCGCCGCCCTGGCATTCAATGCCGGCGCGACCGCGCTCATGGGGCCGCTGGTGGACAAGCACGGCAGCCGCGGCTTCCTGCTGAGCTTCGAACTGGCGCAACTGGCCGCGGCGCTGCTGGCGGCCTTCAGCACGGCCCCGGCGTCGCTCATTGCCGCCACCCTGGTGGCCGGTTACGGGCGCGGCGCCAATGGCGCCGCAGGGCCGTTCGCGCCGGCAGAACAAGCGTGGCTGTCGCACAGCCTGCCGGCGCGGCGCTGGGGCGAAGGCCTGAGCCTCAACACCGCGCTGGCCGTGGCTGGAATGGGGTTCGGCGCACTGGCGGCCGCGCTCCCCGCGCTCCCCGCGCTCCGGGCCCACGGCCCCATCACTGCGGCGGATTACCGCTGGCTGTTCCTGTTGCCCGCAGCGGGCGCCCTGCTGGGCTTTGCGTTGTTGCGGCGCGCGCGCGAAACCCTGCCGGCACCGGACCGGGACGGCACGCGCCGCAAGCCGGCGCCGCTCACGGCACGGCAGCGCGGCAATCTCCTGCGCCTGAGCGCGGTCAACAGCCTGAACGGCTTGGGCATAGGCCTGGTCGGCCCGCTCATGGCCTATTGGTTCCTGCTCAAGTTCGGCGCGGGGCCCCGGGCCATCGGCACGGTGATGGCCCTGGGGTTTTTCCTCACGGCGGGCTTGGCGCTCGCCGCCGGGCGGCTATCCGCCAGCCTGGGCGTGGTGGAAACCGTGGCGCGCCTGCGCCTGGCCGGACTGGGACTCCTGTTGCTGATGCCGCTGATGCCTCTGTTCTGGCTGGCCGCCGCCTTTTACGTGCTGCGCATGGCCATCAACCGCGGCACGGTGGGGCCGCGCCAGGCCCTGGCGCTGTCGCTGCTGCCGCCCGAGCGGCGCGGTCTGGCGGCCATGACCAACAGCCTGTCCATGCAAGCGCCGCGGGCTTTCGGGCCCCTGATCGCAGGCGTGTTTTTCCATTTCCATTGGCTGGTGACGCCCTTCATCCTCGCCACCGTGCTGCAGGGCGCCTACATCCTGCTGTTCCGCCACTACTTCAAGGGCTGCGATCCCGGCGGCGAATGAGTCGCGCCACAGGCCTGCGCCACAGCCTGGGCGCGCGCCTGAAATATGGCCAGACGGATGTCTGCGGGCCGCTTTTGCACGATGACGCCCGCATCCACCCCCTGCGCCGCGGCCAGGGCGCAGCGCAGATGTTCGGCGGGCGGATAAGGCCGCGCCTCGAAGCCGGGGCGGCCGCGGAAATCGCACTCGCAGGCGGCGATGAAAAGCTCGAAGCGCTCCGGGCGCCGGAAGGCGTCGCAGCGCTCCAGCAGTTCCACCAGCGTGGCCGGGCGCAATTGCGGGGCGCGATGGGCATTGCCATGGTCGCGCGCAACGATGACGGCCAGATCGCGCACATCCGCCGGCAGGCGCAGGCGCGCGGCCAGGGCGCGCACGAGGGCGACGCTCCCGGCCTCATGGCCATGGTGTTTGGGCCACAGTTCGGGCGCGGTCAGCCCCTTGCCCAGATCGTGCGTCAGCGCGGCAAAACGCACCGCCAGGGGATGACCCCGGCGCGCGGCCCAGTCCACCACGAGCAGGACGTGCACCCCGGTATCCACTTCGGGATGATGTTCCGGCGGCTGCGGCACTCCGAACAGGCGATCGATCTCCGGCAGAACGACGGCCAGGGCACCGCATCGTCGCAGCACCTCGAACATGCGCGAAGGCTGGGCCTCCATCAGCCCGCGCGCCAGCTCCTGCCAGACGCGCTCGGGCACCAGCTCGGCCAGTTCGCCCGAAGCCGTCATCCGGGTCATGAGATCGAGCGTTTCCGGCGCCACTGAAAACTCGCTGAACCGGGCGGCGAAGCGCGCCACCCGCAACACGCGCAGGGGATCTTCGGCAAAGGCCTCGCTCACATGGCGCAGCACTTTCTCTTGCAGGTCGCGCCGGCCGCCGTAGGGATCGATGATTTCGCCCGCCGTGCTCTTGGCGATGGCGTTGACGGTGAGGTCGCGCCGGCGTAGATCCTCCTCCAGGGTCACGGACGCGTCGGCATGGACGATGAAGCCCCTGTAGCCGCGCCCCGACTTGCGCTCGGTACGAGCGAGTGCGTACTCCTCCTTGGTCTGCGGGTGCAGGAAAACCGGGAAGTCCCGCCCCACGGGCAGGAAACCCCGAGCCGCCATGGCCTCGGGCGTGGCGCCCACGACCACCCAGTCGCGGTCCTGCACCGGCAGGCCCAGCAGTTCATCGCGCACGGCGCCGCCCACCAGATAAGCCTGCATATTTTTTGCGATCGAGTCTGAGTTTTTTAACGAAACTGTCACGAAATTTTCATATGCTCATCACGGCTGCTGAGCAGAATCCCGTCACCGCAGACATAAGCGGTGCTTAAAACCCGCAGCCCACCCGCGGCACTATGCCCATTATCCCTGACTAGGAGAAACAGATGTTGCTGAGAAGGAAATTCCTCAAGACCGTGAGCGCGACCGCAGTGGCGCTCTCCCTCGGCCTGGGCGCCGCCCATGCCAGCGCCAGCGAGATCACCGGCGCCGGCTCCACGGCCGTCTTCCCCGTGCTGGCCAAGTGGGCCGACGCCTACAAGGCCAAGACCGGCGTGGCGGTGAACTACCAGTCCATCGGCTCCGGCGGCGGCATCAACCAGATCAAGAAAAAGACCGTGCTGTTCGGCGACAGCGACATGCCCCTGACGCCCGAAGAGCTGCAAGCTGCCTCTCTGGTGCAATTCCCCGTGGTCATCATCGGCATCGCCCCCATCGTCAACGTGCCCGGCGTGAAGGCCGGCGACATGGTGCTGGACGGCCAGGTGCTGGCCGACATCTACCTGGGCAAGATCACCAAGTGGAACGACCCCGCCATCAAGCGCCTGAACCCGCGCCTGAACCTGCCCGCCATGGCCATCACCACCGTGCATCGTTCCGACGGCTCCGGCACCACCTTCTACTTCACCAACTACCTGTCCAAAGTCAGCCCCGAGTGGAAGGAAAAAATCGGTTCCAACACCGCGGTCAACTGGCTTGGCGGCATGGGCGGCAAGGGCAGCGAAGGCGTGTCTTCCTTCGTCAAGCAGATTCCCGGCGCCATCGGCTATGTGGAATACGCCTACGCCAAGCAGTCCAACCTGGCCTGGGCCAAGATGCTGAACAAGGACGGCAAAGTGGTCGTGCCCACCGCGAGCACCTTCCAGGCGGCCTCCGCCCATACCGACTTTGCCAAGGCCCGCGACTTCTACGTCATCATGACCGACCAGCCCGGCGCCACCAGCTGGCCGCTGACCGCCACCACCTACTTCCTGCTGCGCCGCGATACGCCCAAGGCCGAGAACGCGGAAGTGGTGAACTTCGCCAAGTGGTTCCTGAACAACGGCCAGGCGCAGGCCAACGCCCTGGACTACGTGCCGCTGCCGCCCAAGACCGTGCAGCAGATCGAACACTACTGGAAGGTTGAGCTGGGCCTCTGATCCCGCCGTCTTCGCATGCCCCGCTTCGGCGGGACCGGGGGCAGGCGCCGCGGCGCCTGCCCTTTTGTTTGTGCCGCCGCTTACGCGGGCGGCCGCCACAGCCGCCACCAATCCGCACGCGCGCCCTTGCCGGCTTTGATTTCGTAGAGCGCGGTATCGGCGTGGCTCAGCAGGGTATCCGCTTCCGCGTCGAACAGCCCGACCTGGCCGCCGGCCAGCCCTCGGAATTGCCGCCGCCCGCCTGCAGCAGCGTAACCTGCGCACTTGGCTGCTCCATATCCCGCGCGCACTGGTCGAAATGGATCTGCGCCGTGGGCTGCGCCAGATTGGACAGCGCCCGCAACTCGCCCCAGGCGTCGCGCTTGGCCTGCTTCCAACTGCTCCACAAATGGCCGGCCGTAGCCAGCAGAAACAGCGAAGGCGCGCTCAGGCGCGCGAGCGCCGCCGCGCCAGATCGAGCGCGTATTCCACCGCAGCATCCAGGCTGCCGCCGTGGATGTTGCCGGTGCCGGCAAGCTGCAAGGCGGTGCCGTGATCCACCGACGTGCGGATGAGGGGCAGCCCCAGGGTGAGATTGACGCCGGCGCCGAAGCTGGCGTATTTGAGCACGGGCAGGCCCTGGTCGTGGTACATGGCCAGCACGGCGTCGACGCCGTCCAGGTGATTGAACAAGGTGTCCGCCGGCAGAGGACCCCACAGGCGCATGCCCTGCGCGCGCAGCGCCTCCAGCACCGGGGCGATGACCTCGATCTCCTCGCGCCCCAGATGGCCGCCCTCCCCGGCGTGCGGATTGAGCCCGGCGACGGCGATGTGCGGGTCGGCGAAGCCGAATTTTTCGCGCAGGTCGCGGTGCAGGACTTCGATCACTTCGCGCAGCAAGGCCGGGGTCAGTGCGTCGGCCACGTCCCGGAGCGGCAGGTGGGTGGTGGCCAGGGCGACGCGCAGCCCGCCGCCCACCAGCAGCATGACCACGCGCGGCGCCCCCGTCAGCTCGGCAAGGAATTCGGTGTGCCCGGAAAAAGGAATGCCCGCCTCGTTGACGACGCCCTTGTGCACCGGGCCGGTGACAAGGGCATCGAAGCGCCCGTCCAGGCAGCCGGCTGTCGCCTGGCGCAGGGTTTCCAGCACATAGGGCGCATTGGCGGCGTCCAGCCGGCCGGGCTGGGGGGCGCGCGCCGCAGGCACATGCAGCACCGACAAGCGATGCGGCGCGCATTCGGCCGGGCGCGCCGGGTCAAAAGCGAAAGTGTCCAGCGCCAGCCCGAGGCGCCGTGCGCGAGCCTCCAGCACGTTGGCGTCGCCCACCGCCACCAATTCGTAATCACGCTCGCGCTCGGCCAGCAGCACGGTCAGGTCCGGGCCGATGCCGGCCGGTTCGCCGGGAGTGAGGGCCAGGCGCGGCATGGTCAAAGCACGCGTCGCGCAGCGACGCCGCACCCCCCTCGCCCGCCAGCGGGAGAGGGCCGGGGTGAGGGCGCTTCAATAAGGCGGAAAGATTTCCACATAGGCCGCATCACGCAACTGGCGCACCCAGTCCTGGTAGGCCTCTTCCGCCTTGCGCTCGAAAATGGCCTTGCGCGCTTCGAGCTTGGCGCGCTCGGCGGTCATGTCCTTCTCGCGCCGCGCCGTGACCTCGATGAGGTACCAGCCCAGCGGGGTCTCGAAGGGCTGGCTCAGCTCACCGGGCTTGAGGCTGTCCATGACTTTCTGGAATTCCGGCAGGGTGGCGCCCGGGTTCACCCAGCCGATGTCGCCGCCCTTGGCGGAGCTGGGATCCTGCGAGTACTGGCGCGCCATGTCGGCAAAGGCGGCGGCGCCGTGCACGATGCGGTCGCGTATGCTTTCCAGGCGCTGCTTGGCATCTTCGGCGGAAGTCGCTTCATCGGTCTTGACGAGTATCTCGCGCACCCAGCTTTGCGTCACCACGAGCTTTTCGTTTTGCGCGCGCTTGCCGTTGAGCTTGAAGATGTAGAAGCCGCTGTTGGTGCGCAGGATATTGCTGAAGCCGCCGATGGGCAGCCTGGCGATGATCTGCAGAAAGTCGGGCGGAAACTGGCCGCCGTCGCGCCAGCCCAGGGCGCCGCCCTGCAGGGCGTTGGGCGCGTCCGAATAACTCGCCGACAGTTCCTCGAAGTTGCCGCCGGCGCGCAGCTTTTGCAGCACTTCCTCGGCCTTGGCTTCCTTGGCCTGGATCTCGGCGGGCGTGGCGCTTTCCGGCACGGCGATGTAGATCTGCGAAAGATCGTATTGCTCGTTGGCGCCCTGGGTAGCCTGGGTCTGCAGATAGCCGGCGATTTCGGCGTCGGACACGGTGATGCGGTTGTCCACGTCGCGCTGGCGCGCCTGGTCCACCAGCATCTGGTCCTTGAGACGATCGCGGAAGCGTTCGTAGCCCATGCCGTCCCTGGTCAGCGCCTCCTTGAGCTGCTCGACGCTCATGTGGTTCTGCTCCGCCACGCGCTGGATGGCCTGGTCGAGCATGACCGGATCGACGCGTATGCCGGTTTCCTGGGCATGCTGCAGCAGCACGCGCTTGGTGATCATGCGCTCCAGCACCTGCTTCTCCAGCACGTCCTTGGGGGGCAGGGGAACGTTCTGCTGCTTGAGCTGGGCCGCGATCTGGTCGTAGCGCGCCGCCAGCTCGTTGCGCGTGATGACCTGGCTGTTGACCACGGCGGCGATGGCGTCCACCGGTTGGATGGGCGCCGGCGCGTCCGCAGCCGCCGCCGCGAGCGGCCAGGCCGCGCCCAGGGCAAAGACCAGCTTAAGGACGGTTGAGTATCTGGTTGGTGCTTGCATAACCTTGGATGCTTTGTTGAAGGGCGGACAGGGGATCAGACCCGAGGCGGAACAGGCCGTTCAGCTCCAGCTGGATGAAGAAGGCGTTGTTGACCGCGGTTTGCGACACCGGGATGCGCTGCACCACCGCGCGCAGCACCCAGCAGCCGCCGTTATACTCCACCCCCGCGAGGGCGTCCAACAGGCGGCGGTCGCGCGTCGAGAAATTCAGGCGCGCAAGGCCGTACAACCGCTCCGTGAGCGGCCACTGGGTGGAGAAATCGATCTGCTCGATGGACCCGGCGATGAAGTTGTAGCCCAGATTCACTACCTGTCCCAGATAGGGCTGGTAACTGAAGCTGAGGCTGGATTTCACCGTGCTGTTGGCATGCACGTTGTATTCCCAGCCGCCGCCTATGCGGATGGTGCGCGTCACCTGGCCGCTCGCCACGGCGAGGAAATCGGAAGACGGTTGGGTGGACAGCGGCACCCCGGGCAGGGTCACGCGCTGGGGGGTGAAGTAGAAGCGCTGGCCGACGGCGACGTTCAGGCGCTCCAGGCCGGTGTCCCGCTCGATGAAGCGCGAGCTGGCCGCCACCGTGAGCTGGTTGGCGTTGTTGATGCGGTCCCAGCCGACGAACTGGTTCTCCTGGAACATCTGCGCGAAGTTGAAATCCAGCTGGCCGGTGTCGAACACCGGGATGGCATTCTGGTTGCGGTAGGGGATGTAGACGTAGAACAGGCGCGGCTCCAGGGTCTGGGTATAGGCCTTGCCGCGGAAATTGAACTCGCGCTCGAAGTCCAGGCCGGTGTCCACGCTGGCCATGGGCAGGGTGCGCGTGATCTGATCCACCGTCTGGCCGTTCACCACGTTGTTGGTCAGGTCGTAGCGCGCGTAGTTGACGCCGAATTTGGGCGTGAAGTGGAAGTAGCTGTTCTCGTAGGGCAGCGCGATGCGCGGGTAGAGCACGAAGCGCGTGCCCGTGGGCGCATTGGTAACGCCGGAGAACTTGACGAACTGGCCGTCCACGCTGCCCACCATCCACGGCGTGAGGTATTTTGCCGCGCTCAGATCCAGCTCGGGCATGCGGTTGTAGGGCACGGTCACCAAAGCGTTGGGGTCCTGCAGGGTCTGGAACTGCTGGGTCAGCAGACTGGCCTGCCACCAACCGGCGTCATAGGACACGCTGCCCTGCTGCGGCAGGATGGTGGTGGAAGTGTTGACGATCTGGTTGGACAAATCGCGGAAATAGTTGTTGTCCGAGACGCGCTGGTAATTGACGCTGGCGGACAGGCCAGGCACGCTGAAGGTCTGGTTGTGGCTCAAGAACAGGCCCCAGCGGTCGCGCCCCGCCACGCGGTCGTTGGGCAGGTATTCGATCACGTCCTCGCCGCTCATGCCGGGGAACAGATAGCGCCCGTCGAAGCCCATCTGCAGGCCGCGCTTGCTGATGATGCGGGGGTAGAGGGTGAGATCGTAATTGGGCGCCAGATTCAGATAATAGGGGATGGTGATGTCCACGCCGCCCTTGCTGGTGGTGCCGAACACCGGCGCCAGAAAGCCTGACTTGCGCTGGCCGCTGATGGGAAAATCCAGCCAGGGCGAATACAGCAGCGGCACGCTCTTGAAGGTGAGCAGCACGTTGCTGGCGCTGCCCACCTGGGTCTGCTGATTGATGTTCAGCGTGCCGGCCTTGAGCAGCCAGTCGTCGTTGCCCACCGGGCAGGTGGTGTAGCGCACATGGTCGAGACGGTAGTGCTCCCGCCCCAGGAAATCGGCCTTGGCGGCATCGCCGCGGCTGTGGTTGGTGAGGATGTAGAACACCGGGTGGTCCAGGTAGCCCTCGCGATTGTCGAGCTGCATCTTCAGGAAGCTGCCGGTCACTACCACGTTGGCCTGTTCCAGGCGCACGCCGCCCTGGGCGATGAGTTGATTCAGATCGCGGTTGTAACGCGCGTAATCGGCGAAGAAGTTCTGCCCGGCGTGGCGTGCCTCTACATGGCCGAACGCCTCCACCATGTCTTTCTTGTTCGACTCCAGGCGATCCGCGCGCAAGAACATGGCGCCGCCCTCGTTGCCCTGGCGCGAACCCAGGAAGTTGGTGTCCAGGCGCAGCCATAGAGGCGGCCCATCGGCCCGCGCCAGGGCGGACAGAAGGCTCAAAGCCAGCAGGGAAAGAACGGGGCGGCGCAGCAAGCGTTGTAGAATCCTGAGGTTTTCTTATCGAGTCGAGCCCGTTGGACAGAGTGGATCAACTGCGCGCCTGGGTGGCCCGCACCCTGGCCGCCGACGCCTTCGATCTGGCCCCCGCGTCCAGCGACGCCAGCTTCCGGCGCTATTTCCGCGCCACGCTGAATGGCCGCCATTATATCGTGATGGACGCGCCGCCAAGCCATGAGGATTGTCGGCCCTATCTGCACGTCGCCGAGCTGTTCCGCGCCGCCGGTGTGCACGTGCCGAAAGTGCTGGGCGAGGATCTCGACCAGGGCTTCCTGCTGCTCTCCGACCTGGGCAGCACCACTTACCTCGCAGCGCTCAACGAAACCAATGCGCGCGAACTTTATCTCTCCGCCAATGAGGCGCTGCTCCGCATCCAAGCGGCCAGCCGTCCCGGCGCGCTGCCCGATTACGACCGCGCCCTGCTGCTGCGCGAAATGCAGTTGTTCCCCGAATGGTATGTCGGCCGCCACCTCGGGCACACCCTGGACGCCGAACGGCAGGCTGTCCTGACCCAGGTATTCGAGGCGCTGCTCGCCAACAACCTGGCGCAGCCGCGCGTATGGGTGCACCGCGACTACCACAGCCGCAACCTCATGCTGAGCGACCCCAACCCCGGCGTGCTGGATTTCCAGGATGCGGTCTACGGCCCTATCACCTACGACCTCGTGTCCCTGTACAAGGACGCCTACATCCGCTGGGACGAGGAGCATGTGCTGGACTGGGTGATCCGCTACTGGGAGCAGGCGAAGAAACGCCGCCTGCCGGTGGACATGGATTTTTACGCCTTCTACCGCGACTTCGAATGGATGGGCGTGCAGCGCCATCTCAAAGTGCTGGGCATCTTCGCGCGCTTGTGGCACCGCGACGGCAAGGAAGGCTATCTCAAGAACATGCCCCGGGTCATGGATCATCTGCGCAAGACCTGCGAACGCTACAACGAACTGCGCCCGTTGCTGGGCCTGCTCGACGAGCTGGAAGGGCAAGCGCCCCGGGTGGGCTATACCTTCTGACATGCCCAGCGCCATGATCCTGGCGGCGGGCCGCGGCGAACGCATGCGCCCGCTCACCGACCACACGCCCAAGCCGCTCTTGCTGGCGGGCGGCAAGCCGCTCATCGTCTGGCATGTGGAGAAACTCGCCGCTGCCGGCTTCGATCGCCTGGTGATCAACCACGCCCACCTGGGCGAGCAAATCGAAAACCAGCTCGGCGACGGGCGCCGCTTTGGCGTCGAGATCGCCTACTCGCGCGAGGGCGAAGCCCTGGAAACCGCCGGCGGCATCGCCACGGCGCTGCCGCTGCTGGACGCGGAAATCTTTCCCGTGGTGAACGCCGACGTTTACAGCGATTACGATTACGCGGCCTTGCGCCGGCACGCCGAAACCTGGCCGGCCGAACGCCTCGCCCATCTGGTGCTGGCGGACAATCCCGCCCATCACCCGCAGGGCGATTTCGCCTTGCAGGGCGGCCGGGTCGCGGAGAACGGCGCGGTGCGCCATACCTTCGCCGGCCTGGGGGTTTATCACCGGGCCCTCTTCGCCGGCACGCCTGCCGGCGTGAAAGCCCCGCTCGCGCCGCTGCTGAAACGCGCCATGGCCCAAGGGCGGGTGAGCGGCGAGCACTATCGCGGCCTGTGGGTGGACGTGGGCACCCCCGAGCGCCTGCGCGAGTTGGACGCCCTGCTGACCCGGCGCCTGGCCCACGAGGACTCCGACATCGCGCGCGCCGTGACGGTCGCCGGCCCCTGGCCCGCCGGACTGAAGGCGCAATGGCTGCGCCTCATGGAGCTGGCGGTGCTGGGCGAACTCAAGTCCGCGCGCCTGGGGGCGCTGGGCAAGCTGCGCAAAAAGCTGCTGGAACTGGGCGAGCGCCTGGCCTCGCTCTGTGCCGACCGCAATTGGATACCGCGCCCGCGCGAGCAACTGAAAAACGCGCTCGCTTCCGCGCTCAATCTCAAGGATGCCCTGCTGCAAGTCGAACAGGACGCGCAAAGCCTGGAGGGCGGCGCCGATCGCGCAGCCTTCGAGGCCGCGCTCATCGCCTTCCACCGCGACTTGCTCGGCGGCCTCGCGGAGCGGGAAAATCGGTGGGCCGCCCTGCTCGATGCCCTGGCCCACGAGGATGATGATGCCCATGAGTGATGTGTACGCCCAACGCCGCCTGCGCCTGACCGAGCATCTCGGCGCCGGCGTGGCCATACTGGCGACCGCGCCGGAAGCGCTGCGCAACCGCGACAGCCACTACCCTTATCGCTTCGACAGCTATTTCTACTACCTCACCGGCTTCGCCGAGCCCGAGGCCGTGCTGGTGCTCATCGGCGGCGCGGCGCCCAAGAGCCTGCTGTTCTGCCGCGAGCGCGACGCCGAGCGCGAGGTGTGGGACGGCTACCGCCTTGGGCCCCAAGGCGCCAAGGAAAAATTCGGCTTCGACGAGGCCCACCCCATCGCCGAGCTGGACGCCAAGCTGCCCGAGCTGTTGGCCGACCAGCCGCGCCTGGCTTATGCGGTGGGCCACGACGCGGCCTGGGATGCGCGCGTGCTGGGCTGGCTCAACGCCGTGCGCGCGAAGGCGCGCACCGGCGTGGCAGCGCCGCAGGAAATCATCGACGTGCGCCGCTGGCTGGACGACCTGCGTCTCATCAAGGACGCCCACGAACTGGAGATCATGCAGCGCGCGGCCGACCTCTCCAGCGATGCCCACCGCCGCGCCATGCGCGCCGCCCGCCCCGGCCGTTACGAATACGAAATCGAGGCCGAGCTGCTGCATGCCTTCGTCGCCGCGGGCGCGCGCCACCCTGCCTATCCCTGCATCGTCGCGGGCGGCGCCCATGCCTGCGTGCTGCATTATGTGGAGAACGATGCGCAATTGAAGGACGGCGACCTGCTGCTCATCGACGCGGGCGGCGAGCTGGGCGGCTATGCTTCCGACATCACCCGCACCTTTCCGGTCAACGGCAAGTTCAGCGGGCCGCAGAAAGCCGTTTATGAAATCGTCCTGGAAGCGCAGGCCCGGGCCATCGCGGCCGTGCAGCCCGGCGCCCCGTGGAATGCCCCGCACGAGGCGGCGCTCGCCGTGCTCACCCAGGGCTTGCTCGATCTGGGCATCCTCAAGGGCGAACTGGCCGGTCTTTTGGAGCAAGAGGCCTACAAGCCTTATTACATGCACCGCACCGGCCACTGGCTGGGCCTGGACGTGCACGACGCGGGCGAGTACAAGCGCGCCGGCGCCTGGCGCGAATTGGTGCCGGGCATGGTGTTGACGGTGGAGCCTGGCCTTTATCTGCGCCCCGCCGAAAGTTTGCCGCAAGCGTACTGGAACATCGGCATCCGCATCGAGGATGACGTCGTGGTGACCGAGGCCGGCCGGCGCGTGCTCACCTCGGCGCCCAAGACGGTGGCCGACATCGAGGCCTGGATGCGTGGCTGAGCACGCTGACATCCTCATCGTCGGCGCCGGCCCGGTGGGCGCGGTCTGCGCCCTGGCGCTGGCCGAGAGCGGGATCGCCCCGCTGCTGCTGGAGGCGCGTGCGGCCGATCGCAAGCTCACTGACAGCCGCACCCTGGCGCTGTCCCATGGCAGCCGGCTGATCCTGGAGCGCCTGGGGGTGTGGCAGCGGCTTGCCGGCGCCACACCCATCACCGCCATCGACGTGTCGCAAAAGGGCGGCTTCGGCCATGCCCGCCTGAACGCCGCCGAGGAAGGCGTCCCGGCCCTGGGCTATGTGCTGGGCTACGACGAGCTGGCGCAGGCGCTCGACGATGCGCTGGCGGCCGCCGGCCTGGCGGTGCGCCATGATGCCGCTGTGAAATCCGCCCTGCCCGGACGCGCCTATGCCGCCCTCAAGCTGCACGACGGCGACTTACTCACCGCGCGCCTGGCCGTCATCGCCGACGGCGGGCGCAGCCTGCGGGGCGAACCCCGCATCAGCAAGGATTACGGCCAGGTCGCGCTGGTCGGCAGAGTGAGCACTGACCAGCCGCACGGCGGCCTGGCTTACGAGCGCTTCACGCCTTGCGGCCCGGCGGCGCTGTTGCCGCGGGGAGAGGGCTATGCCTTGGTGTGGGTGACCAGCCCGGCCGA
Source organism: Pseudomonadota bacterium (assembly GCA_021802555.1). GTDB lineage: Bacteria > Pseudomonadota > Gammaproteobacteria > Burkholderiales > Thiobacillaceae > JAJXXS01. The sequence continues at coordinate 93,694 of JAJZRU010000001.1, read as the reverse complement.
GGCAGAGCATCTGCTCGCCCTGGATGACGACATCTTCCTCGCCGCCCTGCAAAACCATTTCGGCGGCCGCGCCGGGCGTTTTCTGTCCATCGCCGAACGCGGCCGCTTTCCCCTGCGTCTGGCCTGGCAGGGCAGCAGCGCGGGCGAACGCTTGGTGCGCGTGGGCAACGCGGCGCAGACCCTGCACCCCGTGGCCGGCCAGGGCTTCAACCTGGGGCTGCGCGATGCCTGGGAGCTGGCGCAGGCGGTGCTGGATGAGCCCGCCGATCCCGGCGCCGCAACCACCCTGGCGCGTTATGCCGCCAGCCGCCGGCGCGACACCCTGCCGGGCATGGGTTTCACCGACGCCCTGGTGGAAATCTTCTCGCGCGACTGGGGCCCTCTGCGCCGCGCCCGCGGCCTGGGCCTGTTCGCCCTGCAGGCCGTGCCGCCGCTCAAGCATTTCGTGGCCCGGCGCATGATGTTCGGAGCGCGCGGATGAAGCGCTACGCCGTAGTCGTCGCCGGCGGCGGCCTCGTGGGCACCGCCACTGCCCTGGCGCTGGCGCGCCTGGGACTGGCCACCGCGCTGCTGGAGCGGCGCGCCGCATCGGCGCCGGAGGCCGCCTGGGACACGCGCATCTACGCCATCAACCCCGGCAGCCAGGAATTTTTGCAGCGCCTGGGCGCCTGGCAGCGCCTGGACGCCACGCGCCTGCAGGCGGTGTACCGCATGGATGTGCGCGGCGACGCGGGCGGCTTGCTGCGCCTGGACAGCTACGAAGGCGGCGTCGAGCGCCTCGCCACCCTCCTGGAGAGCGCTCGTCTGCAGCAAGCCCTGCTGGACGCCGCGCATGCCGAACCGCTGCTGGACGTGCTGTGCCCGGCCGCACTGTCCAGGGTGGACTGGCAGCCCGCGCCCGTGCTCACGCTGGCAGACGGCAGCGAACTGCAATGCGAACTGCTGGTGGCGGCGGACGGCGCCGATTCGCCTCTGCGTGAGGCGGCCGGCATCGCCGCCTCGGTCACGCCTTACCGCCAGGTGGGCGTGGTGGCCAACTTCGAATGCGAGCGGCCGCATCGCGGCACGGCTTTCCAGTGGTTCCTGGGCGGCGGCATCCTGGCCTGGCTGCCCCTGCCGGACCGGCGCATGTCCATGGTGTGGTCGGCGCCGGAAGCGCTGGCCCAGGAGCTGCTGGCCCTGGATGCCGCGGCCCTGGCGCAGCGCGTGCAGGAGGCGGGCGGCGCGCGTCTGGGCCGGCTGGAACCGCTCACCCCGGCGGCGGGCTTTCCCTTGCGCTTGATCCGGCCGGAAAAAATCTTCCGCCACGGCTTCGTTCTGGCGGGCGATGCCGCGCACGGCGTGCATCCGCTGGCCGGCCAAGGCGTGAACCTGGGCTTCGGTGATGCCGAAACCCTGGCCCAAGTGCTCACCGCGCGCGGTCGCGCATCCTGCGGCGACCCCCTGCTGCTCGCGCGCCATGCCCGGCGGCGGCGCGAGCCGGTGGCCGCCATGCAGAGCATGACCCATGGGCTGTATCATCTGTTCGCGGCGCAGGTTCCGGGAGCCGGTGCCCTGCGCAACGGCGGCCTGTCCCTGGTGAACCAACTGGGCCCGGTAAAATCCCAACTCATTCATCACGCCTTAATTTCCTGAGTTTAAATTCCCGCCTTTTTCGGAGCCCATCTTGAAGCTTTCCACCGCCCTGTTCTCCCTGGCCCTGGCCGTCGCGCCGCTGGCCGCCCACGCCGGCGAAGCCGAAATACGCAAAGCCCTGTTGACCCAGTTTCCTCACGCCAAAATCAGCGAAATCGCCAAAACGCCCTATGCCGGGCTGTACGAGGTCTATATGGACGGCCAATTGGTTTACGCCAGCCCCGGCGGCCATTACGTCTTTCTCGGCAACGTCATCGACCTGGCCGCGCACAAAAATCTCACCGAAGCGCGCATGAGCCAGCTGCAGCGCGTAGACTTCAACAGCCTGCCCTTCGACCAGGCCATGAAATGGGTCAAGGGCAACGGCAGCCGCAAGCTGGCGGTGTTCACCGATCCGGACTGCCCCTTCTGCCGCAAGCTGGAGCCGGAGCTGGCCAAGCTCGACAACGTCACCCTGTATCTCTTCCCCTACCCCATTCCCAGCCTGCATCCCGGCTCCGAGAAAGTCGCCCAGCAGATCTGGTGCTCGCCCGACCGCATCAAGGCCTGGAACGACTACATGCTCAAGGGTATCGCCCCCACCGCCTCGCCCAACTGTCCCAACCCGGTGAAGAAGAACATGGCGTTGGGCGAGAAGCTCAACATCAGCGGCACGCCGACCCTGTTCTTCCAGAACGGCGAGCGCATCCCCGGCCTGGTTCCCGCCGAACAGCTCGACAAGCTTCTGTCGGCCGCCGCCGGCAAATGAGCGGCACGCACGGCGGCAGCGGCGCCATCACGCCGTTCTGGGACGAGCGCTACAGCGCGCCGGGCTATCTGTTCGGCGAGGCGCCCAACCGCTTCCTGGCCAGCCAGGCGCACAGGCTGCAATCCGGCTGGCAGACGCTCGCGGTGGCCGACGGCGAGGGCCGCAATGGCGTCTGGCTGGCGGCGCAGGGGCTGCACGTGCATGCCGTGGACGGCTCGCCGCCGGCGCAGGACAAGGCGCGCGCCCTGGCGGCCAGGCAGGGTGCGACGCTGGTCGAGGCAGGGGACGCCCTGCCGGCGGGAAAAGGCAGCCTGCGCCTGGAAATCGTCGATCTCTTCGCCTGGAACTGGCCGGCGGCGCGCTACGACCTGGCGGTGGCCATCTTCATCCAGTTCGCACCCCCCGTGAAGCGCCCGCGCATGATCGAGGGCATCAAGCAGAGCGTGAAGCCCGGCGGCCTGCTGATCCTGCAGGGCTACACGCCCAAGCAGGTGGAGTACAAGACCGGTGGGCCGTCCGATCCCGCTCAGCTCTATACCGAGGCCATGCTGCGCGAGTGGTTCGGCGCCTGGGACATCCTCCATCTGCGTGAACACGAGGACATGATCGACGAGGGTGCCGGCCACGCCGGCCGCTCGGCGCTCGTCGATCTGGTGGCGCGCAAGCCCGCAAACTGATGGCCCACAGCGTATTTCACATCTTCCACCTGGAATGCGCGCGCTTCCTGCCGCATCTGCCCGCCGATCATCCCTGCGCCCGCGTCCACGGCCATTCCTTTCGCATCGAAGTGCATGCGGCCGGTGCGCTGCATGAAAAGCTCGGCTGGGTGGTGGATTTCGCCGATCTGGAAGCCGTCTGGCGGCCCGTCGCCGAGCAGCTCGACCACCGCACGCTCAACGACGTGGCCGGGCTGGAAAACCCCACCAGCGAAAACCTTGCCGCCTGGCTGTGGTCACAGCTCAAGCCCGCCCTGCCCGGCCTGAGCCGCATCGTGGTGCAGGAAACCGTCCACGCCGGCTGCATCTATACCGGGCCCTGAGCGGCGCCTGGCACGCCGTTTGCTTCTAGGCTACGGGCCCCGATATCCGACCGCGGCATGTGCCGCGCAAGCGCGCGCAATGTCGAAAAAGCGCCGGATGCGTCGAAACGGCGACGGGATCGGCCGAGCCGCAACCTGGAGATTGATGTTGAGCGAACGTACCTACCGCCTGATCCTGGGCGCCTTGCTGCTGGTGCTTTTGTATTTTTCCCAGCGCCCGCTGATCATCGCGCTGATCGCGCTGCTGTTCATCGAAGGGCTCACCAACTTGCGCGTGCCGCGCGTCGTCAGCAGCCTGCGCGGAAAGATGGGCCGCTACGGCGATCCGGTGACTTATGTATCGCTGCAGCCGCGCGCCCGTGCGCCGCGCTTCGCCTTCGAAGCGGAACGCGCCTGGCGCCTCGTGATGGGCGGCGTCCTGCTGGCGAGCTACGTGCTGTTCCCCCAGCAGCTGTGGTTTCTGCCCTGGTTTCTCGGCTTCGCCGTAGTCGGCGCCGGGGTGAGCGGCATCTGTCCCGCGCTCATCAGCCTCAAGTTGGCGGGTTTCAAGTAAATGTCCGAGCCGCGCCAGGGAAGGCCGGGCTTCACCATCATCCAGAGCGGCCTGCCGGCCAAGATCGCCGGCATCGTCTTTTGGGGCATGGTGGCGGTGGGTCTGCTCGCCGCGGTATTTCTGCTGCATGTGCAGGAAAGCGCGCAGAACGTGCGTTACCACCACGATGCGCTGGTGCTCGCGCAGCGCATCAGCGATGGCCTGGTGCGCAGCCCCGCCCCGTCCATGACCGACGCGCGCCTGGCGCAAATCATCGCGCCGCTGCAGAAATCGCTGGAAATCGAGGCCGTGACCGTGCGCAGCCCGGGCGGCGCGGCCCGCTTCGGCGCCGTACGCGCCGGCGCGCGCGCCGTGACCCATACCCTGACGCTGCCGCCCGCGTACGCCGGGCAGCCGGCACCGCACTTGACGGTCACCGTCTATTTTCCCGATCTGGCGCAGGCCTTCGCCCAGCAGCGCAAGAACGTGGTGCTGGCGGTGGGTCTCATCGCCATCGTCTTCGGCCTGCTGCTGCAGTTGATTCTGCAGCGCATGCTGTCGCGCCCTTTCGCCAGCATGGTGGCGGCGGCGCAGCGCTTTGCCGACGGCGACGCCGCCGTGCGCATCGACGAGCGTCTGGGCGACGAATTCGGCTTCCTCGCCCGCTTCATCAACCGCGCCCTGGACTCGCTCACGCGCCAGCAGGACGAGCTGCGCACGGCCCTGGCGCGCGCCACCGAATCCGAGGCCGAACTGTCGCGCGAGAAGGAGCGCGCCGAAGTGACGCTGCATTCCATCACCGATGCGGTGATCACCGCCGACGCCGCCGGTCGCGTGCAGTACATCAATCCCGCGGCGGAACGCCTCACCGGCTGGACCCTGGCGGAAGGCAGCGGCCAGCCGATCGAGCGGGTCATACGCCTGGCCCACGAGTCCAGCGGCGAGGCGCTGCCCAACCCCGGTCTGCTGTGCCTGCAGACCAACCTGGTGCAGACCACCGCGCGCCATGGCATCCTGCAACGGCAGGACGGCAAGCCCGTGGCCGTGGAGCTTTCCGCGGCGCCCATGCGCAACAGCCGCGGCACGCCCATGGGCGTGGTAGTGGCCATGCAGGACGTGAGCCGCGCCCGGCGCCTCACCCAGCAGCTGTTCCACCAGGCCAGCCACGATGCCCTGACCGATTTGTACAACCGCACGAAGTTCGAGGAGAACCTGGGCGAACTGCTCGCGGCGGCGCGCGAGGAAGGCCAGGAGCATGCCTTGCTGTATCTCGACCTGGATCAGTTCAAGATCGTCAACGACACCTGCGGCCATATCGCCGGCGACGAGCTGCTGCGCCAGCTCGCACACATCATGCATGAAAACATACGCAAGGGCGACCTGCTCGCGCGTCTGGGCGGCGACGAATTCGGCCTCCTACTGCGCGACTGCCCGCTCGATCAGGCGCGCCGCATCGCCCAGGCGCTGTTGGAGCGCATCCAGGTGCACCGCTTCCACTGGCAGGGCAAGACGTTCGAAGTCGGCGCCAGCATAGGCGTAGTAGCCATCACGCCAAACGACGACGACCTCACCACCCTGCTCAGCGCCGCCGATCTGGCCTGCTATGCCGCCAAGGACAGCGGGCGCAACCGCGTCCACATCTACCATGCGGCAGACGCCGACCTGGCCGAGCGTTCGGAAGGCATGCACTGGGTCAACCAGATCCTCGACACCCTGGACCACGACCGCTTCCTGCTCTACCGCCAACCCATACGCGCGCTCTCCGCCGCGGGCAGCGGACAGGAGCATTGCGAACTGCTGCTGCGCATGCGCGCGGTGGACGGCAGCATCATTCCGCCCGACTACTTCATCCCCGCCGCCGAGCGCTACAACCTCATGCCCAAAATCGACCGCTGGGTGGTGCGCAACGCCTTCGCGGCCTTGGCCGCAGGCGCGCTGGGTGCGCCGGGCAAGGACGGGCGCGTGATCGCCGTCAATCTTTCGGGCGCCTCCCTGGGGGATGCCCAGTTGCCCGCCTACATCCGCGCCTGCGCCGACGAATTGGGCGTCGCCCTGGCGGACATCTGTTTCGAGATCACGGAAACCGCCGCGATCGGCAATCTGGCCAACGCCGGCCGCCTGATCAACGAACTGCGCGCGCTGGGCTGCCATTTCGCGCTGGACGATTTCGGCAGCGGCCTAAGCTCGTTCGGCTACCTCAAGACCCTGCCGGTGGACTACCTCAAGATCGATGGCGCCTTCGTCAAGGACATGGTGGCCGACCCCATAGACCGCGGCATGGTCGAGGCCATCCATCAGGTCGGGCAGATCATGAAGATTCGCACCATCGCCGAGTGGGTGGAGGATGCCGCCACCCTGGAGGCGCTCAAGGCGATAGGCGTGGATTTCGCCCAGGGCTACCACATCGGCCGCCCGCAGCCCATCGCCCCGGCCCGGCCGGCTGCCGCCGCGCGGGCGGGTTGAGCTTAAATTCCCGCCACAGGGGCGCGGAAGCGCAGAGAAATGCAAGAAATCGATAGATAGGCGGCGCTTGGCCGCTCGCCCGGCAGGTGACCGCCGGCGGCGCAAGCCCTTGTTTCTTCCTCGGCGCCTCTTGCGGCTCAAATACGGTTTGCAGGCTGAGCGCGTTGAGCCCGCCTCAAGTTTTCCCCTTCCTTGCGACGTTATAGGAACTAGGCGGCGCCCGGCGCCCCCCCGTTATTGATCCGAAACGCAAGAACCTTACCGTCAGTCCGAGATTTGAGCAGAGCCTGCCATTTCCAACTCGTTGATTCGCTTCGGGTCAATAGAATTTGATCTTGGCGGATAATTCCCCACTACGACCGCACCATGCTTGAGCGCGCTCCTCGCCCCCAACCCGCCGTCGACGCGCGCATCCTCCGTCTGCTCGCCGCCCTGGAAGGCATCATCCTGGGCAAGCGCGCGCAGCTCGAACTGGCCCTGGCTTGCCTGCTCGCGCGCGGCCATCTGCTCATCGAGGACCTGCCGGGCGTGGGCAAGACCACGCTGGCCCATGCGCTGGCCCGTGCGCTGGGCCTGCAGTTCGCGCGCATCCAGTTCACCAGCGACCTGCTGCCGGCCGACATCCTCGGCGTGTCGGTGTTCGACCGCAGCGGCAGCCGCTTCGAATTCCATCCCGGGCCGCTGTTCGCCCAGCTCATCCTGGCCGATGAGGTGAACCGCGCCACGCCCAAGGCGCAGAGCGCGCTGCTGGAGGCGATGGAGGAGCATCAAGTCACGGTGGACGGCGTCACGCGCCGGCTGCCCGAGCCGTTTTTCGTCGTCGCCACACAGAACCCGCGCCATCAGGTGGGCACATTCGCCCTGCCCGAATCCCAGCTCGACCGCTTCACCATGCGCATCGAGCTGGGCTATCCTGCACACGAAGCCGAGCGCGCCCTGCTGCGCGGCGAGGACCGGCGCACGCTGATCGGCGCCCTGGCTCCCTGCGTGAGCGCCGCCGACCTGACCGAGCTGCAGCGCGCCGTGCATCGGGTGCATGCCGCCGATCCCATCGTCGCCTACGTACAGGCGCTGCTGGCCGCTTCGCGCGCGCCGGGGCGCTACCGCGAAGGCCTGTCGCCGCGCGCCGGCCTGGCCCTGGTGCGCGCGGCGCAGGCCTGGGCGCTCCTGCGCGGACGCGATTTCGTCGTCCCCGAGGACGTGCAGGCCGTGCTGCCGGCGGTCGCCGGCCATCGCCTGCAAGCGCTCGACGAGCGCGCGAGCGCCCCCGCCGCGGAGCTGCTGCAGAGCGTCGCCGTTCCCTGAAACCGCGCCGCATCCCGCCGATGGCGCCCGCCCTCACCTCCTTGCGCGGCGCGCTGCTGCGCTGGCTCAGGCGCAACGAACCGGTGGCGCACGGCGACATCCTGCTGCATCGCCGGCGCATCTACATCCTGCCGACGCGCTGGGGACTTTATTACGCCCTCATGCTCGCAGTCATGCTGTTGGGTGCGGTCAACTACGCCAACAGCCTGGCCTTCCTGCTCACCTTCCTGCTCACCGCGCTGGGCGCCAATGCGTTGTGGCAGACGCACCGCAACCTGCTGCAGCTGCGCGTGCGCTGCATCGGCGCAGCGCCGGTGTTCGCCGGCGAGGAAGCGCAGTTCCAGCTGCAGCTCGCCAACCCCACACCGCGTCCGCGCTACGCCCTGGCGCTCGCGGCGCGCGGCGCGGCGGCAAGCGAATTCGCCCTCGCCCCCGCCGCACAGGAAATTGTGGCCGTGCGCGTGCCGGCGCGGCAGCGCGGGCGCCTGGATGCCGGCCGCCTGCGCCTGGGTTCGCGTTACCCGCTGGGTCTGTTCGAAGCCTGGAGCTGGCTGGAATTCGACTGCCGGGCCCTGGTGTATCCGCGTCCCGCCGACCATGCAGAGCTGCCGGCCGCAACGCCCGATCCGGCGCACCGCGGCGGCGGCCGCGCGGGCGAGGAGGATTTCGCCGGCCTGCGCCGCTACGTCGCGGGCGACCCGCTGCGGCGCATGGCCTGGAAGGCGACGGCGCGCACGGGCACGCTGTTCACCAAGCAGTTCCAGGGCGGCCAGCGCAGCGAGCTGTGGCTCGCGTGGGACTATTGGCCGAACGTCGGCGCCGAACAGCGCTTGTCCCTGCTCTGCCGCCTCGTGCTGGAAGCGGACGCCGCCGGCCTGCGCTACGGCCTGCGCCTGCCCGGCGCGGAATTTGCGCCCGGGGCGGGCGCCACCCAGCGCCAGCGCTGCCTCCGGGCGCTGGCGCTGTTCGGAGCGCCGGCATGAACCTGAATTCCTCGCCACAAAGACGCAGCGGCGCGGAGAAAACGAGCCACCGGCGGCTGCGACACTCCTTGGTTTTTCCTCCGTTCCTCTGTGTCTCTGCACCTCGAATGCGTTTCTCAGGATGAAAATGCCACGCGCCGTCCCGACGTTGGCGCCGCGCACCCTGCTGGGCTTGCTGGGCGCGCTGAGCCTGGCCATTCTGCCGCACCTGTTCTTCGGCGCGCCGCAATTCGCCCTGGCGGCGCTGACCGCCGTGGGCCTGCGCGCCTGGCTGGCGCAGCAGGGACGCGACCGCCCGGGGCGCGGCATCGTCGCGGTGCTGGCCCTGCTGGCGCTCGCCGCTGTCTTCCTCAGCTACCACCGCCTCACCGGACGCGACCCCGGCGTTGCCCTGCTGCTGCTCATGACCGGGCTCAAGGCGCTGGAATCGCGCACGCTGCGCGACGGCATGCTGGCGTCCTTCCTGGGCTATTTCGTCGTCGCCACCGGCTTCTTCTACAGCCAGTCCATGCTCGTCGCCCTGTACCTGGCGCTCGTGGTGGCGGCGCAGACCAGCGCGCTCATCGCCCTCGCCCAGGGCGCGCACGGACCGCCGCGCGGCGTGCGTCTGCGCACCGCGCTGCTGCTCTTGCTGCAGTCGCTGCCCATGATGGTGGTGTTGTTCGTGCTGTTTCCGCGCCTGCCCTCGCCGCTCGCCGGCCTGGCGCAGCCGGGGGCTGCCCTCACCGGCCTGTCCGACCGCATGACGCCGGGAGAATTCAGCCGCCTGGCGCTGTCGCGCGCGCCTGCGCTGCGCGCCGTCTTCGCCGGCCCGCCGCCGCCCGCCGATATGCTTTACTGGCGCGGCCCCGTGCTGTGGCATTACGACGGCCGCAGCTGGAGCCCTGGGACCGCCGGCCGCCTCATGCCTGGACATTACCAAGCGCAAGGCGCGGCGCTCCCCTACACCCTGCTGCTGCAGCCCACCGGCACGCCCTGGGTGCCGGCGCTGGAATTGACGGCCCAGGCGCCGCCCGGCACCCGCCTGGGCGCAGGCCACGTACTGACGGCCGACAAGCCCATCGACCGCCTGACGCGCTACGATCTCGCGGCCTACCCGCAATACACCCTCGACGCGGCCCTGCCGCGTGCCGAACGCCGTGCCGCGCTGCAACTGCCGCCGGGCGCGGCGCCGCAGGCGCGCGCGCTCGCCGCGCACTGGCGCGCGGCCGCCCCCGATGCCGCCGCCGTGGTGCAGGATGCGCTGAACTACATCCGCACCCGGGGCTTCCGCTACACCCTCACGCCGCCGCCGCTGGCGGGCGACCCGGTGGACGATTTCCTGTTCCGCACGCGCGCCGGCTACTGCGAGTACTACGCCGGCAGCTTCGTGGTGCTCATGCGCGCCGCGGGCATCCCGGCGCGCGTGGTCACCGGCTACCAGGGCGGCGAATACAACCCGCTGGGTCATTACGTCCTGGTGCGCCAGGCCGACGCCCATGCCTGGGCCGAAGTCTGGCTGGCCGGACGCGGCTGGGTGCGCGTCGATCCGACTGCGGCGGTGCCGCCCAACCGCGTCGATCTGAACGTCACCGACGCCTTGGCCGGCCTGCCCGAGCGGGGATTGTTGCCCATGGAGTTCGCCGCGCCCGTGCTGCGGCGCCTGAGCCTGCTGTGGGACAGCGCCAATTTCTACTGGAACGACTGGGTGCTGGGCTACGGCGCCGAACGCCAGCGCGCCCTGCTCGCGCGCCTGGGCCTGGCCGACTGGGGCGCCAGCGCGCTGATCCTGGGCATGGTGGGCAGCCTGGCCGCCCTGGCCCTGCTTTATGCCGCGCTCTATGCCTGGCGCGCGCGCAGCACCCCCGCGCCCCTGGAGGCGGCCTACGCCCGGCTGCTCAAGCGCCTGGCGCGCCGCGGCGTCACGCGCCTGGCGCACGAAGGGCCGAACGATTTCATCGTCCGTGCGGCGCGCCGCTTCCCCGCCGCGGCGCAAGAATTGCACGCCGTGAACGCGCTCTACGTCGGCGCGCGCTACGGCGCCGCTGCCCCGACGCCGGCGGCCCAGGAGATCGAGCGCCGCATCGCCGCGCTGCGTCTGGACCCGCCGGCGCACAAAAAGTAGCGCGGCTTTCGCCGCGGGGCCCTCCTCAGCGGGCCGCCACGCGCAACAGCCCGCACCCTCAGAGCCAGGTGGCGAGATCGTCCCGCACTGCCAGCACGCCGGCGCGCAGGCGCTCCGGCAGCGAGCGCTTGGCGCGGTACTGCACCTGCAGCACGCGCCCGCGCTGGCAGGCGGCGCGCACCACCTCGTCGCTGGTGGCCAACTCGTCCACCAGGCCCAGCGCCAGCGCCTTGCTGCCCAGCCACACTTCGCCCGTGCCGACCTGCTCCATATCCAACTGCGCGCGCCGCTCCTTCACGAAGTCGCGAAATTGAATATGGATGTCCTCCAGTTCCTCGCGCAGCTTGGCGCGGCCTTCTTCGGTGTTCTCGCCGAAGATCGTCACCGTGCGCTTGTACTTGCCCGCGGTGAACTGCTCCCAGTCGATGTTGCGTTCCCTGAGCCAGCGGTGGAAGTTGGGCAGTTGCGCCACCACGCCGATGGAGCCGACGAGGGCGAAGGGCGAGGCGACGATGCGATCGGCCACGGCCGCCATGAGATAGCCGCCGCTCGCGGCCACGTTGTCCACCATCACCGTGAGCGGCAGCTTGGCATCGCGCAGGCGCAGCAACTGCGCCGCGGCCAGGCCGTAGCGGTTGACCATGCCGCCGCCGCTTTCCACGCGCACCAGCGCGGCGTCGCCGGACCGGGCCACCTGCAGCACGGCGCTGATCTCCTCGCGCAGGGCATCCAGATGGCTGGCGCGCAAATCGCCCTTGAAGTCGAGCAGATAAGTGCAGGGCTGCTCCTGCGGCGCCTTCTGCTCGGCGCGATGCTGCGCCTTGCGGCGCTTGTGCAGCGCGCGGCGCAGCTTCACGGGCAGGCGCACCGCCTCTATGCTGTCGCCGGCTTCCTCCAGCTGGCGGTTGACGTCGGTGACGACGATGTGCCCTGTTTCCTTGCGCTTGCGGCGCGTCAGGGCGGCGATGCCGGCGACGAAAATCAGCACGGCGACCACCACGGTGGCGATCTTGGCAAGGAAGAGTCCGTATTGGGCGAGCAGGCTGGTCATGGGGCGATGGTACACCAGGGGCGGCTCGCAGGCCGCCGGCTTTGTGGGATCATTGCGCCTAAACAATCACTTGCCGGATGGCGCGGAGGCAACTCGGCTGCCACGGCACGCGCATGAAATTCCAGGCCGCCCACCAATGACACCCACGGCACTCAAGCAACTCGAAAATGACCTCTGGCGCAGCGCCGACACCCTGCGCGCCAATTCCGATCTCAAGGCCAGCGAATACTCCACCCCTGTTCTGGGGCTGATCTTTCTCAAATTCGCCGACAACAAATACCGCCAGCACGAAAAGGCCATCCAGGAAGAGTGGGCCAAGCTCAAAGGTACGCGCCGGGAAAAGAATATCTCGGAAATCGCCATCGAAAAATGCGGCTTCTATCTGCCGGACCACGCACGCTACGATCACCTGCTCAAGTTGCCGGAAGAAAAGGACATCGCCAAGGCCATCAAGGAAGCGATGCAGGAGATCGAGCAATACAAGCCCGAGCTGGAAGGCGTATTGCCACAAGATGAGTATTTCCGTCTCACGCGCACCGATAAGACCATCCCCAAGCAGCTCCTGAAAAACTTCGCGGATATTCCCGAGGACGCCAGCGGCGATATCTTCGGGCAGATCTACGAATACTTCCTCGGCAATTTCGCGCTCTCCGAAGGCCAGGGCGGGGGCGAGTTCTTTACGCCAAGATCTGTAGTGCGGCTGATGGTGGAGATCATCGAGCCGCATCATGGCAAGGTGTTCGACCCCGCCTGCGGTTCCGGCGGCATGTTCGTGCAGTCCGCCCACTTCATCGAACAGCACCGCCACGAGCTGGCCAATGCCGACGATGCCGATATCTACGTCTGCGGCCAGGAAAAGACCCTGGAGACCGTCAAGCTGGCCAAGATGAACCTGGCGGTCAACGGCCTGCGCGGCGAGATCAGGCAGGCCAACACCTATTCCGAAGATCCCTTCGGCAGCTTCGGCGCCTTCGACTATGTGATGGCCAATCCGCCCTTCAACGTCGACGACGTGCCGGTGAGCACGGTGGAGAAGGACCAGCGCTTCAACACCTACGGCATTCCGCGCAACAAGAGCAAGGCCGCGAAAAAGGACCAGGGCAAGGAAACCGTGCCCAACGCCAACTACCTGTGGATCAACCTGTTCGCCACCTCGCTCAAACCCAAGGGCCGCGCCGCGCTGGTCATGGCCAATTCGGCCTCCGACGCCCGCCACTCCGAGGCCGATATTCGAAAAACGCTGATCGAGAACAATCTCATCTACGGCATGCTCACCCTGCCGTCCAACATGTTCTACACGGTCACGCTGCCGGCCACGCTGTGGTTCTTCGACAAGGCCAAGCAGGACGAGCGCATCCTGTTCATCGACGCGCGCAACATCTACACCCAAATCGACCGCGCGCACCGCGAGTTCAGCGAAGAGCAGGTGCAGAACATCGCCCTCATCAGCCGCCTGCACAAGGGCCGGCGCGAGGAGTTCGTGCGCCTGGTGGAGCGCTACTTCGCGCAGGGCATGGGAAAGCTGGCCGAGAACAAGGCCCTGGTCGAGCCCGTGGCGCAGCGGCTGTTGGAAGTGCTGGATGACGCCAGCGCCAAGCAGGCGGTGGCGGAGCTGGTCGCGCAATGGTCGGCCCTGCCCAAGCTGCAGAAGCAGTATGCGAGCTATCTGGAAAAGCACGCCAAGGAAAAATCCGTCGACAAAAAGAACGCCGCCCAGCACACCCTGCGCGCGGCCTTCGATCCCTTCTTCACCGCCCTGCATGAGGGGCTCAAGGCGCTGGACAAGACCGTGCGCCAACACGAGAAGCAGCAGGCCGAGCAAGCGAAATTACTGGCCAAGCGCGCCGCCGCCGACCGCAAGACCAAGGCGCTCAAGACCGCGCTCGACGCCCTGCACGAGGAAGTGAAAACCGCCGAGCGCTACTACAAACACATTCACTGGCTGCAAGAGCGTTTCCCCCAGGCGCAGTACGAAGACGTCACCGGCCTGTGCAAGCTGGCGACGCGGGATGAAGTGAAAGAGCAGGATTACTCGCTCAATCCGGGGCGCTACGTGGGCGTGGTGATCGAGGAGGACGGCAAGACCGAGGAGGAGTTTGTCGCCGATTTGCTGGCGATGAATGATGAGCTGACGCGGCTGAATGACGAGGCGCGGGGGTTGGAGAAGGTAATTGCTAGCAACGTAGCGCAAATCTCGGGGGAATAATGGGACGTTGGCAGACCAAACGGATTGAGGAACTGGGACGGGTTGTTACAGGCAAAACGCCGTCGAGCGACAATCCAGAAGAGTTTGGTGCCGAATATCCGTTTATCACTCCATCGGACATTCCAGCGACTCAGAAGCATGTGAGTGCAGAGCGGTTTCTCTCAGAAAAGGGAATGGAGGCTCACAAACGGATATTGTTGCCTCCAAAGTCCGTTTGCGTGGTGTGTATCGGTGCGACGATCGGGAAAGTTTGTACCACTGATAGACCATCGTTCTGCAATCAGCAGATAAACGCTGTCATCCCAAATAGTGGCGACCATAGCCCTGAGTTCGTTTACTACCTTTGTACCACTCTCAAAGATGCTCTCGTCAGTTTCGCGGGTGGCGCAGCGACTCCGATAGTTAATAAGTCTACGTTCTCTTCGATCAAGGTCTTGTCCCCAGACCATGACGAACAGAAAAAAATCGCCGCCATCCTCTCCGCCTACGACGACCTGATCGAAAACAACCGGCGCCGCATCGCGCTGTTGGAAAAAATGGCCGAGGAAATCTACCGCGAGTGGTTCGTGCGCATGCGCTTTCCCGGCCATGAACAGGCGAAGTTCGTGAAGGGGGTGCCGGAGGGGTGGAGTCTTAAGCGCTTTTCTGATGCCGTTCAAATCAACCCGGCCGAACGGCTGCGCAAAGATGAGTACCATCCCTTTGTCGGGATGGAAAATTTATCCTTGAACTCGATGTATTTCCGCTCGAAAGAATCGCGGCTTGGTGGCTCTGGCTCCAAGTTTCGAAATGGCGATATCCTTTTTCCGCGTATTACGCCATCCCTGGAAAATGGAAAACGGGGCTTTGTCATGACGCTACAACCTGGGGAAATTGGATTCGGGTCAACTGAGTTTATTGTGTTTCGCGAGAAGGAACTTTCCCCTGAGCACATTTACCTTCTGTCTTGTTCTCCCGATTTTAGGAAGCATGCGGAACTGAGCATGTCCGGTGCTTCCGGCAGGCAGCGCGTCAGTGAGGATTGCTTTTCCTTCTTCTTGATCGCGATACCACCGATGGAGATTCGCGACCGTTTTGTGGCTTTTGTAAGACCGATGTTCGATGAGATCAAAGTGCTTGCGGAGCAGATGGGCCAATGCGTTCGAATGCGTGATGCTCTCCTCCCGCGCTTGATCTCCGGCAAGCTGAACGTCGAAACCCTCGACATCCATTTCCCGCCCTCCATGGAGGAATCCGCCCATGAAGTTTGAGACCTTCCAGGCCGGGGTGTGGCGGCAGCGCTACCAGTACAAGAGCTTCGAGCCGGTGCCGGTGAACCATGAGTGGGTGTGGGAAGACGCCACTATCAACACCCTGCTGGAGGCGGCCAACCGGGCTTTGGGGGAGCTGAACGCCTTTTCGCTGATCGTGCCGGACATCGATCTGTTCATCGAGATGCACGTGGTGAAGGAGGCGCAGACTTCGAGCCGCATCGAGGGCACGCAGACGGGCATCGACGAGGCGCTGATGCCGGAGGAGCAGATTCAGCCGGAGAAGCGCGACGACTGGCGCGAGGTGCGCAACTACATCGACGCGGTGAACACGGCGGTCGTCGAACTGAAAAATCTGCCGCTGTCCAACCGGCTGTTGAAACAGACGCACGAAATCCTGATGCGCGGGGTGCGCGGCGAGCACAAGCAGCCGGGCGAGTTTCGCTCCAGCCAGAACTGGATCGGCGGCTCCAGCCTGGCGGATGCGGCGTTCATCCCGCCGCATCCGGACGGCGTGCCGGATTTGATGGGCGATCTGGAGCGGTTCTGGCACAACGAGGAGGTCGTGGTGCCGCACCTGATCCGGGCGGCCATCAGCCATTACCAGTTCGAGACCATCCACCCCTTCCTGGACGGCAACGGGCGGATCGGCCGGCTGCTGATTCCGCTCTATCTGGTCAGCCACGGCCTGCTGGCCAAGCCCTCGCTGTATCTGTCGGACTTCTTCGAGCGCAACCGGACGAGCTATTACGACGCCCTGATGAGGGTGCGGGTCTCCAACGACCTGATCCATTGGGTGCGCTTCTTCCTGCGCGGCGTGGCGGAGACCGCGACCAATGGCCGCAACGTGTTCCAGCAGGTGCTGGCGCTGCGCACCGAGTCGGAGCACACCGTCCTGAGCCTGGGCAAGCGTGCGGTCAACGCCCGGCAGTTGCTCAACCTGCTGTACCGCAGGCCGGTGGTCATGGCGGCAGACATCGAAAAGGCCCTGGAGGTGAGCACGCCGACGGCGAATTCGCTGATCCGGAATTTCGAACGGCTGGGCTTGTTGCAGGAGATCACCGGTCAGCAGCGTGGACGGGCGTATTCGTTTGATCGTTACCTAAGACTGTTCGTTAGTTAAAGGAAATGCGTTTTCTTTAACTAAGAGAGAGGGTAAGTTAAAGTTGTGCCGTAAGAATGCCAAGGGAGGCCGCCGATGGGGAAACACCCGTTCGAAGCAGAAAATGGGCATCAAAACGCGGTTTCCGTCCCGGAAGCCGCCGAATTTCTCCATGTTTCGGCTGAATTTGTGGCTGCACAGATCGAATCCGGACGCTTGCCTGCCCGAATGTCGGGGCAAGACCGCCTGATTGGGGGAGAGGCCTTGCAGGCGTTTCGCGCGGCCTTGAGTCAGAAGACCGAAACGGCCCGGCAGGCGCTGGTCGATGCGGGCCAGGAATCGGGTATCTGATCCAGGCCATGCCCAGCTTCATCTCCGAAGACCAGATCGAGCAGGCGCTGTTGCAGCGCCTGCAGCATCTGCACGGTTACGATGTGCTGGACTGCCATACGGCCGAGGCGGAGGCGCTGAACGACGGTTCCGGGCGTGGCGACAAGCGCGAGGTGATCCTGTTGGACCGCCTGCGCGAGGCTGCGCTGCGGCTGAACCCGGCCATCCCGGAGGCGGTGGTCGACGAGGCCTTGGCCCGGCTGGCCAACCGGCGCCAGGCGATGTCGCCGGTGGCGGCCAACCGCGAGGTGGACGGACTGATCCGCGACGGCATCCCGGTGGAGTTCGAGGACGCCCAGGGCAAAAAGCAGCAGGAACGGGTGCGGGTGATCGACTTCAACGACCGCGCGCAGAACCGTTACCTGGCGGTGTCGCAGTTGTGGATACGCGGCGAGCGCTACTGGCGCCGGCCGGACGTGCTGCTCTACGTCAATGGCCTGCCGCTGGTGCTCGTCGAGCTGAAGAACTCCAACGTCAAGCTGCGCGCGGCCTACGACGACAACCTGACCAACTACCGGGCCGAGATTCCGCAGCTGTTTCTGGCCAATGCCTTCTGCATCCTGTCCAACGCCATCGAGACCAAGGTAGGCAGCTTGACCGCGGGCTGGGAGCATTTCTTCAACTGGCTGCGGGTGACGGATGAGAAGGAGAAGGTGGACCGGGACGCGATCCGGCGCGAGGGCACCAGCCTGGAACTGGCCATCGCCGGCCTGTGCGCGCCGGAACGGCTGCTCGACTACGTCGAGAACTTCGTGCTGTTCCACAGGGAGACCCAGAAGATCATCGCCCAGAACCACCAGTTCATCGGCGTGAACAATGCCTTCGAGCGGTTCCGGGAACGTGGCCGGTATGGCGGCAAGCTGGGTGTGTTCTGGCATACCCAGGGCTCGGGCAAGAGCTTCTCGATGATCTTCTACGCCCGCAAGATCTTCCGCAAGCTGAAGGGCAATTTCACCTTCGTGGTGGTCACCGACCGGGACGACCTGGACGGCCAGATCTACCGCAACTTCCTCAACACCGGCACGGTGAAGAAGAACGAGGCGGCGCAGCCCGGGGATGGCGAGGAGATGCGCAAGTTCCTGGGTCAGAGTAGCAAGCGCATCGTGTTCACCCTGATCCAGAAATTCCGCTGGCCCCAGGGCCGGGCCTATCCGGTGCTGTCGGAGCGGGACGACATCGTGGTCATCGTCGACGAGGCGCACCGCACCCAGTACAAGTCGCTGGCCGAGAACATGCGCGCCGGCCTGCCCAATGCCCAATACCTGGCCTTCACCGGCACACCGCTCTTGGGCCGGGAGCGCAAGACCAATGCCTGGTTCGGCGATTACGTGAGCGAGTACAACTTCCAGCAGTCGATGGCCGACGAGGCGACGGTGCCGCTGTTCTACGAGAAGCGGGTGCCGGAGGTGCTGATCCAGAACGAGGCTCTGGACGAGGAGTTCTACGCGACCCTGGAAGACGAGAACCTGGACGACAAGCAGGCCGAGAAGCTGGAGAAGAAGTTCGCCCAGGAATTGCAGGTGATCCGCCGCGACGACCGGCTGGAGACCATCGCGCGCGACATCGTCTACCATTTCCCGCGCCGGGGCTACCTGGGCAAGGCGATGGTGATCTCGGTGGACAAATTCACCGCCGTGAAGATGTACGACAAGGTGCAGGCGGAGTGGAAGGCGGCACTGAAGGCGCTGGTCGGGCGCATCGCCAAGACCGGGAACGAGGTCGAGAAGGCGTGGCTCAGGAAGATCGTCGAATTCATGCGCGGCGTGGAAATGGCCGTGGTGGTGAGCGCGGAGAACGGCGAGGAGGCGAAGTTCGCCGCCCAGGGGCTGGCCATCAAGCCGCACCGCGAGCGCATGGACCGGCTGGACGAGCACGGCCACGACATCGAATTCAACTTCAAGGATCCGGAACATCCGCTGCAGCTGGTGTTCGTCTGCGCCATGTGGCTGACCGGCTTCGACGCGCCGACGGTGTCGACCCTGTACCTCGACAAGCCGATGAAGGACCACACCCTGATGCAGACCATCGCCCGTGCCAACCGGGTGACGTCGTGGCAGATCAACGGGGTGAGCAAAAGGAACGGCGAGATCGTCGATTACTACAACGTCTTCCGCAACATGAAGAAGGCGCTGAAGGACTACGCCCAGGGCCAGGAAGGGCTGGACGACATGCCGGTGAAGGAAAAGGCGGAGCTGTTCCGGTTGCTGGACGACGCCATCGAACAGGGCATGGCCTTCTGCCGCGAACGGGAGATGAACCTGGAAGCGGTGCTGGGCGAGGACGAGGTATTCGGCAAAGTGGGCTTGTTCGCCCAGTTCGCCGACACGCTGCTCGGCAACGAGGAATGGCGCAAGGCGTTCAACGTCTACGAGAACATGGTCACTTCGCTCTACGAGGCCTGCAAGCCGGAGGTGCTGGGCAGCGGCAAGGGCCGCAAGGTGGCGGTGTTCCAGTACCTGCGCGGGGTGATAAACAGCTTGATCGAGCAGGCGGACATCGACGCCGTGAGCCGGCGCATCGACGAACTGCTGGACGAGAGCGTGGTGGTCAACAACGCGGAGAAGTTCGCCGCCCGCGAGTTCGAGAGCGAATACAAGATCATCGCCAAGGGCAGGGTCTGGGACTTGAGCAAGATCGACTTCGACAAGCTTCGGGAGGATTTCAAGCAGGCGGCCTACAAGAACATCGAGATCGCCGATCTGCGCGCCTTCGTCCAGCGCAAGCTGGAGCAGATGCTGCTGCAGAACGTGACGCGATCGAGCTTCGCCCAGCGCCTGCAGCAGATCATCGACACCTACAATTCGGGCGGCTCATCCACCGAGAACTACTTCGAGGAACTGATGAATTTCGCCCGCGACATGCAGGCGGAGGACGAGCGCCATGTGCGCGAAGGGTTGAGCGAGGATGAGCTGGAACTGTTCGATCTGCTCAAGCAGGACGCGATGACCAGGGACGAGACGGAAAAGGTCAAGCTGGCAGCCAGGCGTCTGCTTCATCGATTGATCGAGGAACACCCGAAAGTGCTGGTGCAGAACTGGTTCAAAGTCGATCAGACGCAAAAAATCGTCCGTGCTGCAGTGGAGGAAGTGCTGGACGAAACACTGCCGCAGAGCTACGACCGCGCCTTGTTCAAGAAGAAGTGCGACAACGTTTTCGACATGATGCTGGAGTACGCGAGCCACGGCCGCAAGTGGGCTGCCTGAGCGAGGAATGCGGAAAGGCGGGCGATTTCGCGGGCAGGGGGGTTGCTTAAGCGAGCAGATGGCCGTCAGTGGCAAAAACGTGCCATACCCACGGCGGCGGTGTGCCATGCCCCTGCCGGCGTGATTCCGCTATCATCGGCTCCCTGTTTCCAAGTCGTTTTGGAGCACGCCATGGCCATTTCCATGTATCAGATTTCCGTGCCGGTCTTCACCCGCATGCTGAACAATCTCGCCGCCATTCTGGACAAGGCCGCTGCGCATTGCGAGGCGAAGAAGATCGACCCCGCCGCGCTCATCGGCTATCGCCTTTATCCCGACATGTTCGCTTTCGCCAAGCAGGTGCAGATCGCCACCGATGCGGCGAAGAACGGCACGGCGCGCCTGGCCGGGGTGGAGCCGCCCGCGTATGAGGACAACGAGACGACCTTTGCCCAGCTCATCGAGCGCGTGAAGAAGACCGTCGAGTACGTCAAGACTTTCCGGCCGGACCAGATCGACGGCACCGAGGAGCGCGAGATCACGCTCAAGCGCGGCGACACCGTGGTGAAGTACCGCGGGCAGGATTTCCTGTTCCACCGCGCGCTGCCCAACCTGTATTTCCACATCACCACGGCCTACGACATCCTGCGCCATAACGGGGTGGAGCTGGGCAAGCGCGATTATCTCGGTTGAGATCGTGCCCAAGGCGCTGAAAATTTTCCTGGCCTGCCTCATCTGCCTGGCCGTGGCGGGCGGCGCGGTGCTGCTGCTTGAGTGGCTGGGCCGCTGACCTTATTCAAAGGAGTATTTCGTGAAGCGATTCCTCACCTTCCTCATCCTGAGCCTTGCCCTGGCGGCGGCCGGCGCGGCGCGCGCCGTCGAGCTGCCGGACTTCCCCGGCATCGAATCGGTGCCCATTACGCCGGACATGAATTTCGGCGGCTTCTTCAAGAAGCATCAGCCGGTCAAAATCGTGTTCGGCGTGGCCAATCCCGGCAACCAGCTCAAGGAGTCGCTCATCAACGCGGCGGCCACGGTGCGCTATCTCAAGAGCAAGGGCTACCGCTATAAGATCCAGTTCGTGCTGTACGGCACGGCGGTGCTGGCGGCGGATGCGTGGAAACAGCAATACAGCGGCTACGATGCCCAGTTCCAGGCGCTGCGCGCGCAGGGCGTGGACTTCCGCGTGTGCCATGCCTCGCTGTACAGCCTGCACATTTCCTCGGGCGATCTCTATTCCTACATGAAGGTGGTGCCGGCCGGCATTCTGCAGCTCGCCAAGAAGCAGATGCAGGGCTACGCCTACATCAGCAACCGCTGACCGCCGCGCCGCCACAACGGCCCTGTTGCCATTGCGGCGAATGCGGCGCATACTGCACGCAGCGATTCTCAAGCAATGCTGTTGCTGTCTGGTTCATCCCTGCGTTCCGCAGGCGACTTTCCCTTCACCCTGCCCGCCTTGATCATCGTCCCCCATGGGGGCCAAGCCCCCGCTTTGTTTTTTATTCAGGATAGCAAGACATGACTACAGGCACTGTGAAGTGGTTTAACGATTCCAAAGGTTTTGGATTCATCACCCCCGAAAGCGGCGGCGAAGATCTTTTCGCCCATTTTTCCGCCATCCAGGGCCAGGGGTTCAAGACCCTGGCCGAAGGGCAGCGCGTCTCCTTCGACATCACCAACGGCCCGAAAGGGAAACAGGCGTCGAACATTCGTGCGGCCGACTGAGCCGTCAAGGCAGGCGCTAGTACGCCGACCCGGAAAGCCCGGCGCTCGCCGGGCTTTTTCTTTCTGATTTTTCTCGGGAGATGCACCCATGGCCAAAGAAGAACTTCTCGAAATGAACGGCGTGGTAGTCGAAGTGCTGCCCGATTCGCGCTATCGCGTGACTCTCGACAATGGCCACAACCTTGTGGCCTACAGCGCGGGCAAGATGCGCAAGCACCATATCCGCATCCTCGCCGGCGACAAGGTGTCGCTCGAACTCTCGCCCTATGATCTGAGCAAGGGGCGTATCACCTTCCGTCATATCGAAGGGCGCGGCGCGGCCGGCCCGCAGCAGCGCCACAGGCACTGAACCGGAAACCGCGGTTGACGGCTTGCGGTGCGGTAAAGATGGCCACGAGCCACCGATTTTCGGCCTGCATCGAGACGCAGCGTTCCGGCGGGAACGCGAAGCGTGCGCCAGAGCGGTTTATGCCGGCGCCGCGCGCCTCCGGGGCAGCATGACCATGGCCACGCTGCCCAGCACCAGCACGCTGCCGGCAAGCTGAGCGGCGGTGGGCGGCGTCCCCAGCATACCGCCCACCAGCATGGCGAACACCGGCACCAGGTTGAGGAACAACGAAGTGCGCGCCGCGCCCAAGCGCTGTATGCCCATGCCCCAGAACAAATAGGCCAGCACCGTGCCGCCCACCGCCATGATGGCCAGGGCCACGCCGGCGTGCAGGCCCGGCAGGGCGAAGGCACCGCCGTCCGCCAGGGCCACGGCCAGCAGCACGCCGGCGCCGGCCGTCATCATGAGCGCGGTATTGCCAACGGGCGAGCCCTGGGGCATGTAGCGGCGCGAGCTGACGTTGAACAGCGCCCAAGTCAGGTTGGCGAGGAGCATGAGCAGATCGCCCTCGGCGAACTGCAGGCCTTCCAGACGCCGCACATCGCCCTGCGAAATCACGATCGCCACCCCCGCCAGTGCCAGCGGCAGCGCCGCCAGATGCCGCCGGCTCGGGCGCTCGCCCAGCAGGACGGCGGCCAGCAAGGTGGTGAGCAGTGGGTTGGTGGCCATGATGAGGGCGCCGTTGTCCGCCGACGTAGTTTGCATGGCGTGGAAGAACAACAGGTTGAAGGCGGCGATGCCCACCACCCCCAGCAGCAGATAAGCGCCGGCATGGCGCCGGACGAGCGCCGCCAAATCATCCCCTTGGCGCAGGGCAAGGATCAGCATGAGCGCCGCGCCCAGCACAAAACGCAGGGCCGCCGCCCAAAGCGGCGGCAGGTCGGCCAGCACGGTGCCGGCGAGCACGAAGTTGGCGCCCCAGAAAAAGGCCGCCGTGGTGACGAGCAGGTAAACCCAGTTGCCAGGCATGCTGCACCCATTCAGAATGTCTAAACGGGTTAGAGTTATATCCTCCGGCAGGAACCGTAACAAACGAGATTTTTTGGCGCTTGAGTTAAGCAAAGCTAATGGGAAGACGCCTGCCCCCCTTGAACGCCCTGCGCGCCTTCGAGGCCGTCGCCCGCCACCTGTCCATGGCGCGTGCGGCGGAGGAGCTGCACGTCACGCCCGCGGCGGTGAGCCAGCAGGTCAAGCAGTTGGAAGCCGTCCTCGGCAAGCCCTTATTGCGGCGCGGCAAGGCGCTGGCCTTGAGCGATGCGGCGCAGGCCGCGCTGCCGCTGCTGAGCGAGGCCTTCGACCGCCTGGAACGCGCGGCCGCGCAGTTGCGCGCCGGCGCGCAGGACGGCCCGCTGGTGGTCTCGACCCCGCCGGCTTTCGCGGCGCGCTGGCTGGTGCCGCGCATGGAGGGCTTCCAACGTCTGCACCCCGACATCGAACTGCGCCTGCTCGCCACCCACCGCCTAGTGGACTTCGCGCTGGAGGATGTCGATGCCGCCATACGCTTCGGTGCCGGCGGCTACCCCGGCCTGCACACGGAAAGGCTCATGGCGGAAAGCATCATTGCGGTGGCGGCGCCCGCACTGGCGCAAGACGCCAAAACGGCCGCCGACATCGCCCGCCTGCCGCTGCTCAAGGACGAATGGCACACCGGCAACGGCTCCTTTCCTGAATGGGATGCCTGGCTCGCGGCCCAGGGCGTGCAAACCCGGGCGCCCTTGAACATCCGCCGCTTCGGCGACAGCAGCCTGACCCTGCAGGCAGCGACTTCCGGGCTGGGCGTGGCCCTCGCCTGGCACAGCCTGGTGGCGGACGACCTCAGGGCCGGGCGCCTGGTGCGCCTGCTGGATCACGTCCTTGACACGCGCCTGGCCTACCACTTCGTGGTGCCGGCGGCGCACCTGAAGCTCGCCAAGATCGCCGCCTTTCGGGAGTGGCTGCTGGCAACCTGCCGGGCTTGATTTCCATGCGTGCCCGCACCGCCAAAAAAAATGGTTAAAAATTTGTATACAAATGCGCGCTAAAGTGCCGCGCCCGGCACGTCGTAGAATGCCTAACGGACATGGCGAATCGCCGCCCCAAATCATGAAACGCTCTTATCGCCCTGTCCGTTTCCCTCACCCCAGCCCTCTCCCAGAGGGCGAGGGGGACGCGGCAACGCTGCGCGTTGTTTCACGCTAAAACAATCATCCGAGGAGGCACCACGATGCAGAATGGGAAGACCTTGCGCAAACCTGCGCCGCACCGCTTGCCCCGCGCTGCCCGGCGCGCTGCGCTGGCCGCCGCGCTCGCGGGCAGCCTGCTGGCCGGGCCCGCCCATGCGCTGAGCTTCAAACTCACTTGGGACACGAGCACCGCCAGCGCGCCCGCCGGCTTCGCCGCGGCCTTCCAGGACGCGATCAATTTCTACCAGACCACTTTCACCAACCCCGTCACCGTCAATCTCAGCGTGGGCTGGGGCGAGGTGGGCGGCACGACCATCAGAAACGGCGCGCTGGGAGAAAGCTCCTTCGGAGAGATCGGGACAGATTATTACAGCGTGAAAGACGCGCTGGCCAACGCCTCCGCGCCCGGTTATCTGCCCGCCAGCGACCCGACCGGCGGGCGCACGATATATATGAGCACGGCCAACGCCAAGGCCCTGGGCTTCAACCTGCCGCATCCCCACAGCCTGGACGGCTCGGTGGGTTTCGACAGTTCGGCCATCTGGACTTTCAATCCCAACCAGCGCGCGCAAAAAGACGCCTATGACTTCATCGGCGTGGCCGAGCACGAAATCTCCGAAGTGCTGGGACGCTACAGCGCTCTCGACCCCTCCTGCACCTCGGGCGCGGCCTGCCCCGAGTCCGTGCTGGATCTGTACCGCTACACTCACGCCGGCACCTTGGATCTCACCGGCACCCAGGCTTATTTCTCCCAGGATGGCGGCCAGACTGCCATCAACACCTTCAATGGCGACCTTAGTTCCGGCGACTTGGGCGACTGGGCCGTGCAGAAGACGGTGGATGCCTTCAATTACGCGCTGCCCTCGGGCAAGGAACTGCCCGTCTCGGCAGGCGACCGGCAG
The DNA here is from genome assembly GCA_021802555.1 of Pseudomonadota bacterium. Taxonomy (GTDB): domain Bacteria; phylum Pseudomonadota; class Gammaproteobacteria; order Burkholderiales; family Thiobacillaceae; genus JAJXXS01. The sequence goes on along the minus strand of JAJZRU010000001.1, from coordinate 68,524 downwards.
GAGATGGCCAGCTTGGGCTATGCCCTGGCCCCCGTGCCGGAACCGGGACAGGCCGCACTGATGCTTGCGGGCCTGGGTCTCGTGGGCTGGCGGCGCAGACGGCGTTGAGGAGGCATCCCGTCCGCACGCCCCGGCGTTGCGTGCCGGCCCGTTCCTGACTACGGGGAAGCGCGGCCAGCCACGGCTTGCGGGCTTCTTCCCGGCCGATTCGGGCGGCCAAAAAAAATGCCGCGCCGGCGTCGATTCGGCCGGCTCTCGCGCGTCGTGTGATCGGAGAGGGGCGTCCTTGCGCTCCTCCGTTCCCCCGGAGACCGCCATGCGCTTCATGATCATCGTCAAATCCGATCCCGAGTTCGAGGCTCGGGACGGCGGCAATGTCCAGCCCGATCCCGAAGTGTTCGCCGCCATGGCGGCCTACCACGAAAACCTGGCCCGGGCCGGCGCCCTGCTCGACGCCAACGGCCTGCAGCCCAGCTCGCGGGGCTGGCGCGTGCGCTGCGAGGGCGACCGCCGCACCGTGCTCGACGGCCCCTTTGCCGAGTCCAAGGAACTGATCGCCGGCTACACCCTGATCCAGGTGAAGTCGCGCGAAGAAGCGCTGGAATGGGCGCGGCGCTACCCCAACCCGGTGGGGGCGGGCAAGCCGGCCGAGATCGAGGTGCGACAGTTGTTCGAACCGGAAGATTTCGCGCCCGGGCCGGCGGTCGAGCGCTTTCGCAAGCTGGAGCCGTCGCGCTGAGGTTTTTTTGCGTGAGGGCTGTCGATTTTCGTCAAGCCCGCGCGTCGTGTGCACGGGCGCACAGCCGCCTTATCTCACCCCTTATAGGAGATCATCATGCAGGAAAACCCCGCCCGCTGGTTCGAAATCTACGTCCAGGACATGGCGCGCGCCTGCGCCTTCTACGAAGCCGTGCTCCGGCGCAAGCTGGAAAAGCTCGACACGCCCGACATGGAATACTGGACCTTTTCCATGAACCCCGAACACCCCGGCATCGGCGGCGCGCTGGTGAAAATGCCCGGCGTGCCCTCCGGCGGCAGCACGCTGGTGTATTTCGGCTGCGAGGATTGCGCCGTGGAAGCGGCGCGCGTGGTGCCCGCCGGCGGCCGCATCCACAAGGAAAAAATGTCCATCGGCCAACACGGCCACATCGCCCTCGCGGTAGACACCGAGGGCAATATGTTCGGCCTGCACTCGATGGCCTGACGACCTGGGAGACTCATGATGCCGTCCTATCTGCTGTTGATCGTCGAACCGCGCGGCCAGCGCGAAGCGCGCACGCCCGAGCAAGGCCGCGCCGCGTACCAGGAGATGGTGCGCTTCGGCGAGGGGCTGGCCGCCGAAGGCAAGCTGCTCGGCGTGTCATCATTGCTCCCCGACCGCCTGGGCGTGCGCGTGCAACGCCGCGACGGCAAGACCGAGCTGCGCGACGGCCCGTTCGCCGAGGCCAAGGAAATGATCGGCGGCTTTTTCTACATCGACTGCGCCGACCGCGACGAGGCGCTGGCCATCGCCGCCGCCTGCCCGGCCGCGCAGTGGGCCAGCGTCGAGGTGCGCGAAGCTGCGCCCTGCTACGAGGGCTAATCCATGCCCCGGCTTCGCGACGACGGCGCGTCCCCCACCTGACAAGGAGTCCATCATGCCCGCCATCACCCCCATGCTCTGGTTCGACGGCCAGGCCGAGGAGGCCGCGCGTTTCTACGTTTCGGTCTTTCCGAATTCGCGCATCACCCGCATCCAGCGCTACCCCGACGCCGGGCGTGAGGTGCACGGCCACGCCACCGGCACGGTGATGGTGGTCGCCTTCGAGCTCGACGGCAAAGCCTTCACCGCGCTCAACGGCGGCCCCGAGTTCCATTTCAGCGAAGCCGTGTCGTTCGTGATCGACTGCGCCGACCAGCGCGAGGTCGATCACTACTGGAACGCCCTGTCCGCCGGCGGCCCGCCCGAGGCGCAGCAATGCGGCTGGCTGAAAGACCGCTACGGCGTGAGCTGGCAGGTGGTGCCGCGCCGCCTGATCGAACTGCTCGGCGATCCCACGTGCGCCGCGCGCACCATGCAGGCCTTGCTGCCCATGAAGAAACTCGACATCGCGACACTGGAGCGTGCGGCCGGGTGATTCGACGGAGGACCGCGCTGCCGACTGAAAGCTGCTGTCTGATCGCTCAGTCCGCCCCCTCCGACTCGACGTATGTCTTGAGCCTGCCCAGCGCGGCTTCCCATTCCCGGCCGATGATCTCCAGCGCCTTCTTCGCAGCCTCGACCTGTGCAGGATCGAGCTGCCAGAGTCGCTCGCGGCCCGACCTGATGTCATGCACCACGCCGGCATCGGCCAGCACCTGCAAGTGCTTGGTCACCGCCTGACGGCTGATGGCGGTGTTGGCCGTGAGCTGGGCGATCGACAGCGCGGCACCGGCGCACAGCATGGTGACGAGCTTCAGCCGCGTGGGATCGCCCAGCGCCGCGAAAACGGTGGCCAGGCGATCGTCGGCAATGACATCCGGCGCCGCGCCGGCCCGCTCAGCTCGCCGCTTCGACATGGCGCGCGATGTTGCCCAGCTGTGCATCCCACCCCCGGCCGTGCATGCGGAACGCCTCCAGGCGGCGGTGCGGCGGCACGCGGTCGAAGCCGGATTCCACCACCGTCAGCAGGGTGCCCTGCCCCGGCGCATCACGCAGGGTGAAGACCACCTGTGTGGGCGCCTCCGCCGAGTAATCGACTGCGGGGTCGATGGCGTAGGGATGCCAGTGGTAGGAAAGCAAATCCGGCGGCTCCATGCGCTCGATCACCACATCGAACCAGACATTTTCGTGGCCGCATTGGCCCATCCTGCCACGCACCCGTTGGCCAGGCGCGAAACTCTGCCCTTTCAGATCGGCGCCGAACCAGGTGCCGAATTCCTCGGCATTTGAGAGGGCGCGCCACACCCGCTCGCGAGGTGCATTGATGACGATGTTGCGTTCGATGCGGTCGGCGATCTCGTCCATGATTTCTCTCCTTGAAACCGGCAACAAAAAGGTTGCGCAAATGCATTTTGCACGAAACCCGACGACATGCAATTAAGAAGTTGCTTATTCGTTGGCGAACCCACGTGGACAGGATTTCGGGCTTCGGGGCAGGGCAGCCATCGCCGATCTGATGAACCGCTGAACTGCAGTGCCGACGGGGGCGCCGGCCTCGCTGGCCTGGCTCAGCGCCGCGCCTTGTCCTGCCCTGGTTTCGCCTTGCCGCTGCGCGGCGCGCCGCCCTGAGACTGCTTCAGCACGACGGTACCTGGAATGTGGTGTTTTCCCCAGTCCACCAGCGCGCCGGGCGAGATCAGCACCGCACCGATGGCAAACCTGCCGCTGCTGCTGATTCCGGCGTTCTTTGTGCCGCTGTATCTGATGCTGCACACGGTCGCGCTGATGCAGAGCCGGGCCGTGCGCCGCGAGCGCACGGCGCTGCGGGTGGGCCGATGGTCGCCCGCTTCAGGCCTCGGGTGCAATGACGTAGAAGCCACATCCAAGCGCGATCAGCGCCACGCCGATCGCCCGCGCCACGCCCGCCCCGCGCGGTGCCAACCGCTCCGCGCTGATCGCCACGGTGACCAGCGCCATCGCGCGCAGATCCATGATGCCGGCGACGAGCAGCACGGCGGTCAGCCCGGCGCAGCAGGTGCTGCATTCCCAACCCAGGCGCGCGCCGGCACGCCACGCTGCACCGCCGTGCGCAGCCAGGGTGTGGCAGCAGCCGAGCCGGTGCGCCTTCCAGCGGCTCCACTGCACCACCCCGGCGCCGATCAGCAGCAGACTGGCGGCGAGCGGCGCATGCGCGGCGAGCACCGGGTCGCGCATTGCCGCTGCGGCGAGCGCCGTGCCGAGTGCGTACACGACGCCGCCTTGCGCGAGCCAGACGGCGAAGTAGCCCGCCGCCGCCTGCGCGGTCAGCACGTCGAGTCGCGCCGTGCTAGAGCGGCCGGCGAGCACGCGGCGATACCGCGCCAGCGCCGGCAGCAGTGCGGGCAGCATCATTGGCGGCAGCATCGCCGCCCACATGGCCATGAAGCCCGCCGCCGTGCCAGCCCAACTCTGGCCGGGCATGCGCATCCATAGCATGCTCATCGTCCAGCCGCCTGGCATCGCCATGCCGCCCATGCCGGCCATCGCCGTGCTGCCGGCGAGCGTCGCGGCGACGCCGGCGCCGAACAGCAGCGCGCCGACGGCGAGCCAGCGATGCGCCGCAAACGCTCCGGCAAGCGTCAGTGCGCGCGCGTTCATGCCGCTTCGTACTCGTCGTGCCGGCGCCACCACATGCCGGTTTCGTTGCGCCCCAACGGCGCGCGATCGAGCCACTGGTACATACCCCACAAGCCGTCGAGTCCGCGCGCATACGTCGAGTAGGTATGGTAGACCACACCCTCCTCGTGGATGAAGGCGCTCATGCCGGGCCGCTCGCGGATGTAGGTGGCGACGTCGGTACCAGACATCGCGGCGTTGCGGGCCGGCGGCGATTGGTCGCCGGCATCTTTGCCCATCTGGTGCGGAATCTGCGCCATCGGCGGCTCGCGCCGGTAGTTGTAGTTGATGCCGTCGCGCTGCTGCTCGACACTGAACGAGGCGCTAAAGTCGGCGTTGAAGTCGGTGCCGAACGCCGAAGCCCAGGGAAACGTCCAGCCCATGCGCCGCTTGTACGCCTGGATCTTGTCCAGCGGCGCGCGCGACACCGCCATCAGCGTGACGTCGTGATGCGCCAGGTGCACGGAGAAGCCGTCGAAACCGTCGGCGATGGTCGAGCAGGTCGGGCAGCCCGCGGTGTAGTCGGGGCCGAACATGAAGTGATAGACGAGCAGCTGCGAGCGACCCTTGAACAGATCGGCGAGCGTCGTGACGCCCGCGTCGGTGTCAAAGCAGTAGTCTTTGTCGACGCGCACCCAGGGGAGGTCGCGGCGTTGCCGCGCCAGTTCGTCGCCGCGGCGCGTGTGCGCCTTTTCCGCTGCGAGCAGTTCGATGCGCGCCCGCAGCCATTCCTCGCGCGTGCCGGTGGGATGGGAAGCCATGCCTTCCTCCTTAAATAAGCAACAAAATGGTTGCGTAAAGCCATTATGGCCAATTTTGCCAAATATGCAACCAAAAAGTTGCCCGTTAAATATGGGGGCGAGCTTGCGCGGTTGGGTCCATGCCTGGGAACGCGGGTTCTGGCAATAGACAAAATCGATGAATTCCATCTAAACAAACCATTTCATCTATTGACGACGGTTGGCCATAATGAAACTCCCGACTTCCATGACGAGGAGATAGCCATGTCCACCGAATCGAAATGCCCCTTCCATCACACCGCATCGAGCGGCACCTCCAATCGCGACTGGTGGCCCAATCAGTTGCGCCTGGAAATCCTGCACCAGCACTCCCCTCAGTCCGACCCGATGGGCGAGGGCTTTGATTACCGCAAGGAATTCAAGAGCCTCGACCTCGCCGCCGTGAAGAAGGACCTCACCGCACTGATGACGAGCTCGCAGGACTGGTGGCCGGCGGACTATGGCCACTATGGCCCCTTCTTCATCCGCATGGCCTGGCACAGTGCGGGCACCTATAGAACGGGGGATGGCCGCGGCGGCGCGGGCCACGGCAACCAGCGTTTCGCGCCGGTCAACAGCTGGCCCGACAACGTCAACCTGGACAAGGCGCGCCGGCTGTTGTGGCCCATCAAGCAGAAGTACGGCAGAAAGCTCTCCTGGGCCGACCTGATCGTCCTCGCCGGCAACGTCGCCATGGAATCCATGGGTTTCAAGACCTTCGGCTTCGGCGGCGGACGCGAGGACGTCTATGCGCCGGAACTCGACGTTTATTGGGGCAACGAGAAGAAATGGCTCTCCGACCGCGAGCGCTATTCCGGCGAGCGCGATCTGGAAAACCCGCTGGCGGCCGTGCAGATGGGCCTGATCTATGTGAACCCCGAAGGCCCCGGCGGCAACCCCGATCCGATCAAATCCGGCCGTGACGTGCGCGAGACTTTCGCGCGCATGGCCATGAACGATTACGAAACCGTGGCGCTCACCTGCGGTGGCCACACCTTCGGCAAATGCCACGGCGCAGGCGACGCCTCGCTGGTCGGCCCCGAGCCCGAGGCCGCACCCATCGAACAGATGGGCCTGGGCTGGAAGAGCCGCTACATGACCGGCAAGGGCGGCGACCAGATCGGCAGCGGCCTGGAAGGCTCCTGGACGCCGACGCCCACCCAATGGGACATGAGCTATCTGGACATGCTGTTCGGCAACGAATGGGAGCTGACCAAGAGCCCGGCGGGCGCCTGGCAGTGGACGCCCAAGCAGGCCACCGACAGCAACCAGGCGCCGGCCGCGCATGATGCGACCAGGAAAGCGCCTATCATCATGACCACCGCGGACATGGCGATGCGCATGGACCCTGCTTACGAGAAGATCGCGCGGCATTTCCACCAGCACCCACAGGAATTCGCCGACGCCTTCGCGCGCGCCTGGTTCAAGCTCACGCACCGCGACATGGGCCCCAAAGCGCGCTATCTCGGCCCCGAAGTGCCCAGGGAAGACCTGATCTGGCAAGACCCCGTCCCCGCCGCCGACCACCCTCTGGTCGACGACAAGGATGTTGCTGCGCTCAAGGCCAAGGTGCTGGCGAGCGGGCTCGCCGTGTCCGAGCTGGTTTCCACCGCCTGGGCCTCGGCGTCCACCTTCCGCGGCTCCGACAAGCGCGGCGGCGCCAACGGCGCGCGCATCCGCCTGGCGCCGCAAAAGGATTGGGAGGTCAACCAGCCCGCACAATTGGCCAAGGTGCTGGGCAAGCTCGAAGCCATCCAGGGCGAATTCAACGCGGCGGCCGGCGGCGGCAAGAAGATCTCGATGGCCGACCTGATCGTGCTCGCGGGAGCAGCCGGTGTCGAGCAGGCCGCGAGAAACGCCGGCGTCAGCGCGACGGTGCCCTTCACACCCGGCCGCATGGACGCGAGCCAGGCGCAGACCGACGTGGACTCCTTCGCCGTGCTCGAACCCATTGCCGATGGCTTCCGCAACTACCAGAAGGCCAAGTACAGCGTCTCGGCCGAGGAACTGCTGATCGACCGCGCGCAACTGCTGACGCTCTCCGCACCCGAGATGACGGTGCTGGTGGGCGGCATGCGCGCCCTGGGCGCCAACGTCGGCAACAGCCGGCACGGCGTCTTCACCCAGCGGCCGGGGGCGCTCGCCAACGACTTCTTCGTCAACCTGCTGGACATGGGCACGGAGTGGAAACCGACCTCGGCCGACGCCGACGTGTTCCAGGGCAGCGACCGCAAGACCGGGGCGAAGAAGTGGACCGGCACCCGTGTCGATCTGGTCTTCGGTTCCAACTCCCAGCTGCGCGCATTGGCAGAGGTCTATGGTTGCGTGGATGCCCAGGAGAAGTTCGTCAAGGACTTCGTGGCGGCATGGGACAAGGTAATGAATCTAGACCGCTTCGACCTCGCCTGAGTCGATCGCGCCGGCCCCCAAGGGCCGGGTTCGCGGGCCTCGAACCACTCCGGTTCGAGGCTTTTTTTGTAGTGTCACCGCCGCGCGATAGCATAGGGTGCTCCGGCCCGTGGCCGGGGACTGCCGAATCCCTCACCCCGACCCTCTCCCCCGGGGAGAGGGAGACAAGGAGCCCAATCATGCCATCGCCCTCGTTGACCTTCTACACCCACCCGCAATCGCGCGGACGTATCGTGCGCTGGATGCTGGAAGAAACCGGCGTGCCCTATGAAACTGTGCTGCTCGAATACGGCACGAGCATGAAGGCGCCGGGGTACCGTGCGGTCAACCCCATGGGCAAGGTTCCGACGATCCGTCACGGCGACGTCGTAATCACCGAAGCAGCGGCGATTTGCGCCTACCTTGCCGACGCCTTTCCCGCCGCAGAGCTTGCCCCTGAGCCAGGCTCGCCGTTGCGCGGGCCTTATTACCGCTGGATGTTCTTCGTCGCCGGGCCGCTCGAAGCCGCAACCAGCAATCGGGCCCTGGGCTTCGTCGTGCCGCCCGGGCGCGAGCGCATGATGGGCTACGGCAGCTATGCCGAGGTCATCGACGCGCTGGACGGCGTCACGAGCCAGGCCGCCCCTTATTTGCTGGGCGAACAGTTCACTGCGGCCGATGTGTACGTCGGCTCGCATCTGGCGTTTGGCATGCAGTTCGGCACGATCGAGAAGCGCCCGGCGTTCGTGAGTTATTGCGAAGCCCTGGATGCGCGCCCGGCACGCCGGCAGGCGCGGCAAATCGACGACGCGCTCGCCGCTGCCGCGCCGCGTTGACCTTGCCGGCGGATAGCCGCACCCCCAGTTTCCGCTTGCCCGCATGGAACCGCCCAGCCCGCCTTCCGCCGATACCCGCGCCGCGCATGCCGCGGTTGGCGCCATCTGGCACATCGAATCGGCCCGGGTCGTGGCAAGCGTCGCACGCCTCACCCGCGACCTGGGTCTGGCCGAGGAATGCGCCCAGGACGCGCTGGTGGCCGCGCTGGAGCACTGGCCGGCCGAGGGCATCCCGGACAACCCCGGCGCCTGGCTCCTGCGGGCGGCCAAGAACCGCGCGCTCGATCATTTGCGCCATCAGGCGCAGGCCATGCCCAAGCATGCCGAACTCGCCGCCGAGCTCGACGCGCAGCATGAAATCAAATCGGCCGACTTCGCCGAAATGGTGGACGACGCGCTCGACGACGCCATCGGCGACGACCTGCTGCGGCTGATCTTCACCGCCTGCCACCCCTTGCTCTCGCCCGAAGCGCGCGCCGCGCTCACGTTGAAGGTGGTCGGCGGGCTCTCGGTGGCCGAAATCGCTCGCGCCTATCTCCTGCCCGAGCCGACCATCGCCCAGCGCATCGTGCGCGCCAAGCGCACGCTCGCCGCAGCCCGCGTGCCCTTCGAGACGCCGCACGGAGCGGAACTCGCCGCGCGGCTCGCTTCGGTGCTCGAAATCCTGTACCTGATTTTCAACGAGGGCTATGCCGCCACCGAGGGCGAGCACTGGATGCGTCCGGCGCTGTGCGAGGAAGCGCAGCGGCTGGGCCGCGTGCTCGCGCAACTGATGCCGGATGCGTCCGAAGTGCACGGCCTGGCCGCGCTGATGGAAATCCAGGCTTCGCGCCTGGCCGCGCGCGTGGATGCCGACGGCGCGCCCATCCTGCTGCCGGATCAGGATCGTTCGCGCTGGGACCGCACCCTCATCCACCACGGCCTGGAGGCTCTCGCGCGCGCCGAAGCCCTGCCCGGCCCGTTCGGCCCCTACACACTGCAAGCAGCCATCGCCGCCTGCCACGCGCGCGCCGCAGCCGCACAGGACACCGACTGGGCGCGCATCGCCGCGCTCTATGATGCACTGGCGCAGGTCGCGCCCTCGCCGGTGGTAGCGCTCAATCGCGCCGTCGCGGTGGCGATGGCGCACGGCCCCGAAGCGGGGCTGGAGCTGATCGATGCACTGGCGACCGAGCCATTGCTCACGAACTACCATCTGCTGCCCAGTGTGCGCGGCGATCTGCTCGCGCGCCTGGACCGCATCGACGAGGCGCGCGCCGAATTCGAGCGCGCCGCAAAGCTCGCCCGCAACGCCCGCGAGCGCGCCTTGCTGCTGGCCCGTGCCGCCGCCTGTGCCAAGGCGTCTTGACTTGACGCAAGGACAACTGGGCGCCCCCTCTTCTGCGCGGTGCTCTTTGCGTATAGTTTCAAAGATTCCACATGCAAGCCTTGAGTCCAGACACCATGAGCGATTTCACCCTGGTCATCGGCAACAAGAATTACTCGTCCTGGTCGCTGCGCCCCTGGCTGGCCATGCGGGTGGCCGGCATTCCCTTCCGGGAAGTGCGCATCCCTTTGTATACGCCGGACTCATCGGCCGCGCTGTCGGCCTGGTCGCCTTCCGCGCGCGTGCCGCTGCTGCAGGAGGGGGCGCTCAAGGTCTGGGAGTCGCTGGCCATCGGCGAATACCTTGCGGAGCGCTTTCCGGACGCCGGCCTATGGCCGCAGGGCCGGGAAGCCCGGGCGGTGGCGCGCTCGGTGAGTGCGGAGATGCATTCGGGCTTCCCGGCCCTGCGCAGCGCCATGTCCATGAATATCCGCCGACGCTACCCCGGCTCGGGGCGCACTCCGGCATGCCTGCGGGATATTGAACGAGTGCTTGCCATCTGGCATGACTGCCGCACCCGGTCCGGCGAGGGCGGCGATTTTCTGTTCGGCCGGTTCACCTTCGCCGACGCCATGTACGCGCCGGTGGTCTTGCGCTTCCGTACTTACGGGGTGGCGCTCGACGGCGCGGCAAGGGATTACGCCGACGCCGTCATGGCCTTGCCCGCGTTGCAGGAATGGGTGGCCGACGCAGAACAGGAAGCTGAAAGCATCCCCAAGTTCGATATGTACGACGAGCAGCCTTAGTAGTCCATTTCAGAAATTCGCACACGTATTGTTCAGGTTGCCAGCTCTAGGTGCAGCTCTGCCAAACTCGTGAGCGCATGTGTGCGATCAGCGCGGCCAGGTAAGTCCAAGCGCTGCCGCGGGCGTACTCGTGCTCCACCCGCATCGGCTCGCCGGGCCCGGGGCAGGCTCGGATGGATGCGCAATCGCGCCTGGATGCTGGTCTTCTCGTCGGTCGAGATGACGAACTCGTCGTCGCGCAGCCGGCCCTTGCCAGCAGCGGCGCTGCCAAGGGCGGATCGCGTCCTCGTGCAGCCAGCGCCACACCGTGCTGTCGCTGATGCGCGCCACCAGCCCCGAGCACTGGGCGTGTCGCGCCACATCGGCCACGCTAAGGCGCCGGGGTGGTGTCGCCTAAAAACTCAGCTGCCACCATTGGAGCGTGACTGCCTTCAGGCCGTCCCGTTCCTGGTTGTTCCCATCCCACACGGCGAAAGCTATGGGTATGGCGCGCCGCCCCTGCAGGCTTACGCCCAGGCCGGGCTTGGCTAGCAGGGAGCGTGAGAAGACGACTTCCCAGCCGTTCTCCGTCCGTACCGCCGTGCCGTGCAGGCCTGCGATCGGTGCGGCAGTGAGTGTGCCGAAACCCTTGGCGAACAGGTTCTCGACGTGGCCATTGGCAGTCCAGTGCCACACGTTGACCGGATTTTTGCTGTCACCCATGAAAGGCGTGGTGCTCACTTTGCCGTTCATTGGAAACTGTACCGCCACACCGTCAACGAACTGGTTCGTGTCTTTGATGGCCGTGTTGGCCGTGGGATCCGTCCAGGACAATCTTACATACAGCCGGCCGTCGGCACGCACCGCTTGGGCGGTTACCTCCTTGGTGTCGGCCGTGCCGACGATGGAAACGTAACCGGGGAAGGCTGTCTGCAGAGGCACTTCGGTGGCCGGTGCCTTCTGCCAGATGGCGGCCTGCGGTGAGGCGGCATCTATCGCGGCGGCGGACAGCACCCGGATGGTCTTGGGTCCAACCGCATCCTGCGGCGCTGCCGAGGCGGGCACGGAGAGACACCCGGTCGCGACGGCGAACCCGATCACCGCCAGCCGATGCATCAGATTGCGAGTATTCATTGCGTTTCTCCCGATTCCTGAAAGTGCTCGCCGAGCCGGCCGCGGTGGGCCTCCACCAGCTCGCCGAGCGCCGAGCCGTATCGCGCATAAGTGGTATCCGTTGCGTCCAGCCGCCGGCGCAGGGCCGGCACCCAAGCGGCCAGATGCCTGTCGAGAAAGTCCCGCGCCGCGCGGCGGAAAGGTTCGGCATCGCGTCCTTCCCGCTCCGCGGCCTGCTCCCGCAGGCACAGCCAGGCGAGAAACTCGAGTTCCGTGACGAGGTGATCGGGGTACTCCCGATCGGTTTCGGAAAGCTTCACGTCGAAGAACTCGTAGAAGCGCAACAGGTCTTCAAGGATGCCGTCACGTCCGAGATCCTTGCGGTGCATGCCTTCGAATAGCGGCACGGGTGCCGCATTGCCCCCGACCTCGAAGGCGGCCAGGTACTCGGATTCCAGGACATCCTGGCTGAGCGCCGCATCGACCAGACCGCGCTCGCACAGGCGCTGCCAGGCTTCCCGGTTCGGATAGGAGAAGACCTGTGCCATCGCCAGATAGGCGCCCGCCAGGACGCCGGCATCGTTCGTTTGTGCATTCATATCCGGTACCTGTCCTTGTTGGTGTAGCCGATGAGGATGTCGGTCAGTTCCGAGGGCTGGGCCTGCCGGCGCTTCTGCATCTCGCGTCCAAGCGTCTCCAGCACCCGCTTGACGTCCGGCCCGAACAGCGCCTCCAGATCGGCGAGCGGGATGCGCGGCTTGTCGGAGAGCCGCCCGTCCTCCTCGAAGGGCGGCGGCGTGGTGTTCATGGGCGGCACGTAGAAGACGTTGGGCTGGGTGCCGAACTCCGGATGCAGCGGGATCGCCACCTTCCATTTCTCGACCAGCTTGTAGACCGGTCCGTCCTGGTCGTCGCGATAGCCCCAGAAACGGATGCGCCCCGAGCACTGCTTGACGCAGGCCGGCGGCTCGCCCTTCTCCACCCGCGGGTAGCAGCCGATGCACTTCTCGGATCTGCCCTTCTGCAGATTGAAATACACCTTGCCGTAGGGGCAGGCCTTGACGCAGTAGCGGTAGCCGCGGCAGCGCTCCTGGTCGATCACCACCAGCCCGTCCGGCCGCTTGTAGATTGCCTTGCGCGGGCAGGCGGCCAGGCAGGCCGGGTTGGAGCAGTGGTTGCAGATGCGGGGCAGATAGAAGTAGTGGTTGTTCGGGTACTCTCCCGTTCCCTGATCCTCGTCCCAGTTGGGACCCCAGGCCGGCTTCTCGTTGGGCACGACCTGGTTGGCCTTGCCTTCGAGCAATGTCTCCTCGAAGTTGTAGCTCCAGGTCTGGCCATAGTCGGCGCGGATCGGGATGATGCCGTCGGTCTTGAGTCTGCCGTCTTTGTCGAAGCCACCGCCCTTCTTTTCCCAGTTCTTGGGATAGCCGGTGCCGGGGCGGGTCTCGACGTTGTTCCAGTACATGTATTCGCGCCCGTCGCGATTGGTCCACATGTGCTTGCAGGCCATGGTGCAGGTGTGGCAGCCGATGCACTTGTTCAGGTCGAATACGTAGGCCAGTTGTCTCATGGTCTTTCCTCAGGCTTTCTCGACGTCGACGGTCGTTTCGTGAAAGATGCGGTTCGGGTTGTAGCCGCCGGAGCCGTACTTGATGTGACCGTAGCCGCCCACCAGCTCCAGTGGGTTGATCAACTCGGCGCTGACCATGTTGTAGTGGGTCATGTTCTTGTACTCGTACTGCTCCCAACCGTGCTCGGTGAACAGCATGTTCTCGGGCAGCGCCGGCCACGGCTTGGCCATGGCGTAGAACTCACCCGACGAATTGAAGATGCGCACCGTGTCGCCGTCCTTGATGCCCTTGGCGGCCATGGCCTTCGGGTTCATGCGCACGTCCGGCGTGCCGCGCTGCTGGCGCAGCAGCCACTCCGAGGTGCGGGCGAAGGAGTGAATGCCCCAGCGGGTATGCGGTGAATTGCGCACGAAGGGGTACTTCTTGGGCCCCACCACGCCGCCGCCGAACTGAGGCTTGGGCACCGTGGCGCCGAAGCGCTGGAACCAGTCGTGATCCACATAGAATTGCAGCCGCCCCGTCAGAGTCCCATAAGGCTTCTTCTCGGTGACATTGACCGTGAAGGGGCGGTAGGGCTTGTCTTCGGGCACGGGGGCCGTCTTGCCGGCCGAGGGGCCGACGGCGACGAAGCCGTTTTTCAGCAGTTCCTCGTAGGTGCCTGGGCCGAGTGCCTTGGACTTCTCCATGACGAAGCGCAACGCGTCCTCGTCCTTGGCGATCGCGCCGTTCATGGTGAACTCGTCGTAGATCTTGTCGAAGTCGATGGCGCTCTTGATCTCGGGGTCATTCACGCGGCCAACGCCGCGCGCCTTGGCGCGCTCCTGGATCTTCCGCGCCAGGGCGACGCCGATCTGCCAGTCGGTCTTGCGCTCGTACATGGGCTTGACCGGTTGGCCGAAGGCGTGAATGAAACGCGTCACCGAGGTTTCGCGGATGTCCAGTTTCTCGGTGTTCTCTGCCGCCGGCAGCACGATGTCGGCGTACATGGCCGCCGAGTTGAGGCGGAAGTCCACCACCACGAACAACTCGCAGCGCTTGAGGAAGTTGTCTCTCAGTTGCTGGTAGCCGTTGGAGGTGGCGAAGGTGTTGATGCCGGCGTTGATGTAGACGACCGGCTCCTTGATCGACTGCCACTTGGGCATCCAGCCCTTGGCTTCCGATTCCTTGCGCAGGGTTTCCATGTCGTCGATGTCGAAGCCGAGCTCCGTCTTCAGCTGGTCCTGGTCGTAATAGGCCTTGGAGCGCCGGTACTGCTCGCCCCACACCCACTGGGCCAGCACCATGGAGACGCTGCGGCCGGGCTTGCCCTTGACGCTGCCGATCTCCTTCTCGCCATCCAGCTTCCAGCCCTCGTAAGTGGTATCGATGGAACCGGTGGTGCCGTGCTGTCCCATGAGAACAAGGGTAAGAATCTTCAGGCGGCCGCACTGGAAGCCGTCGAAGTGTTTCTGGTTGTTGTAGCCGTCGAGGATGCGCAGGGCTTTCGACTCGCCGATCCAGCCGGCCAGCTGGCGTACCACCGAGGGGTGTATGCCGGTGGTCTTCTGTGTGGCTTCGGGCGTGTAAGGCGCGATCTCTGTCTTCAGGCGTTCGAAAACGGTGGTTACGGGGATGCCGCCGGCATTGAAGGTGCCTTCCAGCGCCGGATCGATCGCCCCGAGCTTCAGCGTCTTGTCCTTCGATCCCATGCTGCCGGGCGCCGGCACCGCTTTGCCGGTCTTCAAGTCCCAGACGTAGAAGACCTCGTCGCTGCCGTCCGCCTTGAAATCCTTCTCACGCAGGAACTTGCCGTTGTCGACGCGTACCAGAAATGGCAGGTCGGTCTGCTCCTTGAGGTAATCGGCCTTGTACTTCTTCTCGGCGATTAGTACGTTGACGAGGGCCGCAGCTAGGTGCGAGTCGGTGCCGGGGGCGACGGGGACGTACAGGTCGGAATGGATCGACGACGGGTTGTAGTCCGGCGAGATGTTGACCAACCGCGCACCGTTGTAGCGCGCTTCGGTCAGGAAGTGGGCGTCGGGAATCCGCGTGACGATAGGATTCATGTGCCACATGATGATGAGGTCGGAGGTGAACCAGTCGTCAAAGGTGGACACCGCCCGTGCCGGCACGCGCACCGTCTGGATGCCCGGATACAGGTCGCCGGTCATCGAGGACACGTCGGGCTTGATCGCGCCCAGCAGGCTTGCAAGCCTGGAGTAACCCTTGTTGCTGAGGACGGCGAAGGGACGCTGAATGATCGTGGTATTGCCCGGGCCGCGGGTGAGCGTCGTGTCGATGATCTTGTCGGCGATTTCGGTGAGCGCCTCGTCCCAGGAGATGCGTTTCCACTTGCGCTCGCCGCGCTCGCCGACGCGCTTGAGCGGCCACTTGAGATGGTCCGGCTGTTTCGACCAGGAACAATACACGGCCCCCTTCTGGCAGCCGCGCGGATTCATGTCGGGGATGCCGGGCAGCTGCGGATACTTGCTGACCTGCTCGTCGCGCATGGGGATGCCGTTCTTCACGTAGACGTTCCACGCGCAGCCTGCCACGCAGCCGTTGGAGTGGGTGGTAAAGCCCACGGAATCCCAGGTCCACTCCTTGCGGTAAAGATCTTCCCAACTTCGGTATGGATACTCCTTGAGCGGGTTGTCCACCGCCTGAATTTTCGTGAAGGCCCAGGCCCCCTGGGGAACAGCCAGGCTCGCCATGGCCATTCCGGAGAGTTGGAGAAATTCCCGGCGGCCCATGCCATTTTTCGAGTCTTTCAAGGTACACCTCCCGAACGTCATCAAAAAAACCAACCCGTCTTCGGCCGCGTTGTGAATCCTGACGACAGTCCATCGCCCTTTGTCAGACCCAGACCGACCCAGCCAAATAATATATTTAAGTATTAAAGATATTATAATTAAAATAAGCCTTTGTCAAGGATAGTCCTGATTCCCCGGTTATTCGGTTGCCGGAGTCGTGAGAGGGGAGAATTGGGCGCCTGTGGGGGGGGGGGGGGGGGGGGGGGAGGGCGATTGAAAACGCGTTCTTGCCACTCGGCCTCCGGCCCACGATCCAGCGCCGGAGGCCTGGGCGTCCGCCCAGGCTCTGGTCGCCGACGATCCTGGTCATGCCCAGGATGCCGGGCGCGACACTGTGCCGCGCTAGCCTTATTCCTGAGCCAAGCTGGGCAATTGCGCGGCAGGAGTATGCTTAATGTATGTCCGGCACCCCGGGAACGAGTGCTTCTGCGGCAGCGGCGAAATCGAGGCTGAGGCGTCTTGCGCGACGGACCGCAGATAATGCTTGACGAAAGCAACATGGTCCGGGTGCCGCCCATAGCTTTCGATGGCCTTGGGGTGGGCAAACTGAACGAGCCAACAATACCGGTTTGCCCCTGATCGTGGATGGCCCGCCCGGCGAACACGCGCCGCACACTGGGGGTGTTGATGAACACACGTTGTCCCTGGGCGATCAGGGTGTCGGCTTCGTTCGCAGGTTCGACGTTGTACAGGATCACTTGCTCTACAAGCCGCCAGGGCCGGCACTGCACCAGCACTTCGGCCGCGGGGCCGGCTGAGCCCCAGAGCCGCATGCAATGCCCTACCTTATCGGTCAGCGCCGCTCGAGCGTTGCCCGGCTCTTGCCTGCCCCAGGCTGGCATAGGTTTTGTTCATACTGCCGTTGGGGGCCGCAGTGGCATGAATTGCCGCCACGCCGTGCAAAATCAATTTGTGATACTGCTCGTCTGCAAGCTCGGTGTGCGAGCGCGGGACCAGAGGAAGAAGCGCGGCATCGCGGATTTTTTCAGGTGATAGAATTCGATTCGAAGCCGGCCTCGCCCTTGCGACGGGACGGGGCCGACTGAACCTAAAAACCGCAGTTGGGCGGGAGCCAAATGGCGTGGAAACAGGCAGGCTGCGGTTTTCGAGAAACTGAGAGAGGCCGCCCATCGGGTGACCTCTCCTATCCGTTCAAAATCCGCAGCCTGCCTGATTTCCGGTCCCTTCGCATGCGTGCAACTCAGATTTTTAGGATTACTCGTCCTGGTCGTTACGCCCCTGGCTGGCCATGCGGATGACCGGTATTCCCTTCCGGGAAGTGCGCATCCTTTTGTATGCGCCGGATGGTCTCGCGCTTCCGTACTTACGGGGTGGCGCTGGACTCCAGGAGCGAAGCGGAACACATCACCGGCGGCCTTCGGGCCGCCGTCCGGACTCAATGGGCATAGCCGAACTCCCCGTGCCACCGGCCGCCTTTGTAATCGATGGTGAGCCATTGCGGAACGTAAGGGGCGGCGTTGACGATGGGAAAATCTTCCAGCGGCGGCCTGCCGTCCAGGTCGCTGATGTTGCAATGCTTGGTCATGACGGGCCGGAAGCTCACGCTCAGGCCGGGTCGGGCCTCATGCGCCGTGGGCGACGACTCGCCCTCGTGGAACAACACGCGCTTGCGGATGAGGCAGGAAAAATACAGTTCCATTTCCACCCACAGCGGCTGGCTGCGCTTCTGCAGGGCAGACAGCGCCGCCACTGTGCATTGCACCTGCACGGGCCGGCCGGAAATTTCGACTCGGGTCAGTTCCGTTTTCATGTTTTTCCAGGCTAGGCGGGGCCCGGGCAAGGGGTACATACCCGGTTTACGGCATGCCGGAGGCGCTCCTTAAGCCCAACCGGCCAAAACGCGGGGCTAACTGCCTGGTGGCGCATTTTGCGGCGCCAAAATGCACCCGCGCGCCGACGCAAGGCGCCGAAGAATATGGTAAAAACCGACGAAAATATTTTGCACAGAGACGGTCATGAATCAGGAAGTCTATGTCGGCATAGATCAGGACGCGAACGGCGGGTTCACCCATATCGGCCGCCTCATCATGGATGCCTGGGCATTCGAACTGCTGCCCGAGACGGAGACCTGCGCCGGCTGGACTCCCAGCCAGTTGCAAACCCTCCACCAGCAGGTCGGCGCCGCCTGGGACAAGCTGGGTCAGTTGCCCAGCCGCCTGCCGGAGCCCTATCGCTCGCGCCACGAGCGCATTTACCGGGAAGCCATGGCGCGCGGCCGGCAACGCGGCTGGGATCCGGAACTGGACGAGGACGACTGACTCAATCAGGGCGTCGCCCGCGACGGGATGCAAACTCCAGCACCTTGGCGCCGCGCGCGGCCGGCTGTTTGCGTTCCAGCGCCGCAAGGGCGCCGGTAAACTCCGCCTGCAGGCGCGCGAGCACGGATTGCCCGGCCTCGGTGTAGACCACCACATCGAAAGGCACCGGGTCTTCCAAAGCAGTGCGCGCGCGCGGCCGGAAAGCGCACCAGGCCACGTCGATCAGGTGCTTGGCATGGCCATCCACGAAAACCACCTCCTCGCGGTCGACCACCGCCAGATATTGCATGCTGCGGATGGGCACGAACAGGCATCCGTCTTTCTGGCGCGCCAGCAGCGTGTGAAGAAGATTGTAGAGCGCCGCCGGCAAAGTACGGCCCTGCCGTAAAATCTCCGCTCCGCGATACAAACTCAATTCCACCCGCCCCTCCTTGCCGTGAAGCCCACACCCGCCGCATTCGAACTGGGCAGCGAATTGCTCGCTCAGATCATGCAGTTTTCCGCCCCCGCCGATGCCCAGTTGTCGGCATTCTTCCGCCGCCATCCGGCCTTGGGGCGCGCGGAGCGTGCCTGGATGGCCGATGGCGTGTATGCCGTGCTGCGCCATTTTTACACCCTCACATGGCTGCTTGGAAGCGAGGCGCCGCCGCGCCTGCTGCTCGCCGCCGCCTGGCTCAAGTTCGGCGGCGCATCGCTGCGCGAACTGGAGCCCGCGCTCACGCGCGAGGAAGCCGCAACCCTGGCCGCCCTCAAGGGCGCCGGCCCGGAAGGCCAGCCGCTTTCCGCCGCGGCGGAGCTGCCGGAATGGGTGATCGACGCGTTGCGCCCCGAGATGGACGACGCCAGCATCCTGGCCCTGGGCCGCGCGCTGCAGAATCCGGCGCCGCTCGACGTGCGCGTGAACACCCTCAAAGCCAAGCGCGAAGATGTACTCGCGCGCCTGGCCGGCGAGGGCGTCGCGGCACGGGCCACGCCTTACTCCCCCTGGGGCGTGCGCCTGCCGCACGGCTTTGCATTGCAGCGCCATCCGCTGTTCCTCGACGGCAGCCTGGAAGTGCAGGACGAGGGCAGCCAACTCATCGCTCTTCTGCTGGCGCCGCGGCGCGGCGAAAAGGTCGTCGATCTGTGCGCCGGCGCCGGCGGCAAGACGCTCGCCCTGGGCGCCCAGATGGCCGGCAGCGGGCGCATTTATGCCCTGGACACGAATGCCCAGCGGCTGGCCAAGCTGGGGCCGCGCCTGGCGCGGGCGGGGCTGGCCAACGTCACGCCCCAGGTCGTCGCCCCGGAAAACGACCAACGGCTCAAGCGCCTGGCCGGCAAGATCGACCGCGTGCTGGTGGACGCGCCCTGCTCCGGCCTGGGCACCTTGCGCCGCAATCCCGATTTGAAATTCCGCCAGTCGCCCGCCTCGGTTGCGGAGCTCAACCGCAAGCAGGCAGCGCTGATACGCGCGGCCGCGCGCCTGCTGCGTCCGGGCGGGCGCTTGGTCTATGCCACCTGCAGCCTGCTGCCGGCGGAAAATCGCGCCATCGTCGATGGTTTTCTGGCCGAACATCCTGAATTCAAGCGCACCCCCGCGGCCAGCCTGCTGCCCGACCCGGCATTGGATGAGGACGGCGACATGCTGCTCAACCCGGCCCGCCACGGCAGCGACGGCTTTTATGCCGCCATCCTGCACGCGCCCTGATTTCCCTTGGCAAGCCGCGGGCGGGGTGCTTCAATGTCTCCCGGCCAGACAACCATGACGACATCGTGGCAGCGTCCATTCCTCCCGAGGAGGCGACAAACCTAAGCGGTCTGCTTGAGGCCCGCATCAGGCGCACCCCCGACAAGATTGCCTACCGCCGATACGACAGCGAGCAAAAATCCTGGCGCGATCATTCCTGGGCCGACATCGGCCGCGAAGTGGCGCGCTGGCGCGCCGCCTTCGTCGCCGCCGGCCTCGCCGCCGGCGATCGCGTGGCGCTGATGCTGAGAAATTGCGTCGAATGGGTCGTCTTCGACCAGGCCGCGCTGAGCCTGGGACTCGTGGTGGTGCCGCTTTACCTGGACGACCGCACGGACAACGCCGCCTACATCCTCGCGCATTGCGGCGCGCGCCTGCTGCTGGTGGAAGGGCGCTTCCAGAACCGCAAGATCGGCGAAATCCTCGCCACCACGCCGGGCTTGCAGCAAGTGGTGAGCCTGGAGGACTCCAGCGAATTGACGCATTGGAGCACGCGCATCGTTTCCGTGGCCCAGTGGCTCGCGCGCGGGGAAGGCATCGAACCCACGCCGCGGCATATATCCGGCGACATGCTCGCCAGCATCGTCTATACCTCGGGCACGACGGGCCGCCCCAAGGGAGTCATGCTGAGCCACGACAACATATTGTGGAATGCCTGGTATGCCAGCCAGTGCGCGTCTTTCCGCGATGACGAACGCTTCCTGTCCTTTCTCCCCCTCTCGCACACCTTCGAACGCACCGGCGGCTACTACATGCCCATGCTGCTGGGCGCCGAAGTGGTGTTCGCGCGCTCCATCGCGCAACTCGGCCAGGATATGCAGGAACAGCAACCGACCGTGCTGGTCTCGGTGCCGCGCATCTACGAGCGGGTGTATGCGCGCCTCCAGGACGAACTGGCGAAAAAATCCGCGCTCGAGCGCAAAATCTTCGCGCTGGCAATCGACCTCGGCTGGCTCGCTTTCGAAGTAGCCCAGGGCCGCGCGCGCTGGCAGCCCAGGCTGCTCGCCTGGCCCTTGCTGAGGCGCAAGGTCGCCGCGCCCATCCGGGCCAAACTAGGCGGCCGCCTGCGCTTCGCCATCAGCGGCGGCGCCGCCCTGAATCCGGACATCGCCCGATTGTTCCTCGCCCTGGGCGTACCGGTGCACCAGGGCTACGGACTCACCGAGGCGGGCCCGGTCGTCAGCGTCAACCGCCCGGAGTCCAACCTCCCGGCCAGCATAGGCAAACCCATCCCCGGCGTGGAAGTGAAAATCGGCGCGCAGGATGAGCTTTTGACCCGCAGCCGCTGCATCATGCGCGGCTACTGGAACGACCCCCAGGCCACGGCCGCGGCCATCGACGCCGACGGCTGGCTGCACACCGGGGATCAGGCGCGCGTCGACGGCAAGGGCCATTACTACATCGTCGGGCGCATCAAGGACATCATCGTGCTCAACAACGGCGAGAAGATCGCCCCTGCCGACATGGAGTCGGCCATCTGCCTGGATCCTCTGTTCGAGCAGGCCATGGTGATCGGGGAAGGACGCCCTTTTCTCGCCGCGGTCGTGGTACTCAACGCCGAACACTGGGAGGAATTCGCCCGCGGCCTCGGGCTTGACCCGGCCAACCCCGGCGCACCGGACGAGCCGCGCGTCAGGAAAGCCCTGCTCCGGCACCTCGGTCAGCGCCTCGCGCATTTCCCCGGCTATGCCCAGGTGCGCCGCCTTCACGCCTCGCTCCTACCCTGGACGGTGGAGAACGGCTTGCTCACCCCCACGATGAAAATCCGGCGCGCCCCCTTGCTGGCGCGTTACCGTGCAGAAATCGAGGCGCTCTACGCCAATTTTTCCCTCGCGCCCGATCAATAACCAGGAGGAGATCATGAAAACCATCACCCGCACACTGTTCCCGCTATTTCTTCTGGCCGCTGCCCCGTTGAGCGCCGCCGCCAGCGGCTTCGCCCTCACGGAGCAGAATGGCGACGGCTTGGGCAATGCCTATGCCGGCCAGGCCGCGTCCGCCCAGGACGCCAGCACGATATTCTTCAATCCTGCCGGCATGACGCTGCTGCCCGATCGCCAACTGGTATTGGGCGTCAACGCCATCCGTCCGAGCATCAAGTTCAGCGGCACCGTCACGCCGGCGGTAGGGGGCAGCCAGGGCGGCGACGCGGGAAGCTGGAACCTGACGGGGAATGTCTACTACGCCTGGCATGTCAGCCAGAATCTGAGCCTGGGCGTGGGCGTGGGTTCGCCTTTCGGCCTCAAGACCGATTACTCGCCCGACTGGGTGGGGCGCTACCAGGCCATCAAGTCCGAATTGCGCACCGTGGCGCTGAACCCCGCTTTGGCATGGAAGGTAAACGATCAACTGTCCCTGGGCGCGGGCCTGAGCGTGGAGTGGATAGATGCCCAGCTCAGCAACGCCATTTTGCCGTTGGCCCCAAACTCGCTGGCCACGCTCAAAGGCTCCGACACCGGCTTGGGCTACAACCTCGGCCTGCTGTGGCAGTTGACTCCCGCGACCCGCGTGGGGCTGGCCTACCGCTCCAAAATACATCATCGCTTGAAGGGCACGCTGAGCGTGGAAAACTTCGCCTTCCTGCCCAGCGGTCCGGCTCAGGCCGAAATCACCCTGCCCGACACCGCTTCGCTGAGCCTGTTCCATCGCCTTAACGCGCGCTGGGATCTGCTGGCCGACGTGACCTGGACCGGCTGGAGCAGCTTCAAAACCCTCACGGTGACTTATGCCAATGGCGCGCCGATATCCAGCACCCCGGAGAACTGGCGCGACACCTGGCGCTACTCGCTGGGCGCCAATTACCACTGGAGCCAGGCGCTCACGCTGCGGATCGGCACTGCCTACGACCAGGCGCCGGTGTCCGACGCCTATCGCACCCCGCGCATCCCCGACAACGACCGCGTCTGGGCGGCGGCGGGGCTGCAATACCGCTTCTCGCCCGCAAACGCGGCGGATGTGGGCTACGCCCATCTGTTCGTGAAAAACACCCCCATCAACAACACGGCGGGGAGCACGCTGCTCACAGGCAGCTACAGCAATGCCGTGGATATTTTAAGCGTGCAATACACGCACAATTTTTAGGCACGGCGATCTGCCGGCCAGCACCGGCCGGTTGCTATAATCCGCCGCTTCCTCACTCTCGGGCGATTGCGTGGCGAAAGCGGCACCTTTCGACAGCCTGCTCACGCGGCTGCTCGAACATTCCCACAACGCGGCCCTGCTTTGGCAGGGTGCCGCCCTCATCGCCTGCCTGCTGCTGGGGTGGGTGGCCATGCACGCGCTGCGCCGCTTTCTGGAGCGTCCCGGCAGCTCCTACGCATCGGCGCGCGAGCCCTTGCTGCGCCTGGGTTTCCCGCTGGCGGTGCTGGGTCTCACGGCAATCGCGCGCGCCGGGGTCAAGCTCGCCATCGGCGAGGTGCATCTGCTCGATGTGGTGTTTCCGCTGCTATGGGCCTGGATCCTCATCCGGCTGCTGACGCTGGCCCTGCGCTACGTCTTCAAGCCCAGCGCGGCGCTCAAATCCTGGGAACGCCTGGGAGGGACGCTGATCTGGATAGTCATCGCCTTCCACATCACCGGCCTGTTGCCGCTGGCGCGCCATGTCCTGGAAACGGTGTCCTTCGACGTGGGTACGGGACACTTCTCCCTTTGGCTCTTGCTGCAGGCCGCCCTGGTCATCGTCTTCGCCATCATCGTCGCGCTGTGGCTCGCGCAATTTCTGGAAAGCCGGCTCATGCGCCTGGAACAGATGAATCTGTCCACGCGCTTGGCGCTGGTGAAGGCCGCACGCACCGTCCTGCTCATCGTCGCCGTACTCATGGCCCTGCCCGCCCTGGGCATAGACCTCACCGTGCTGTCCGTATTCGGCGGCGCCCTGGGGGTGGGCGTGGGCCTGGGGCTGCAGAAGATCGCGAGCAATTACATCTCCGGCTTCATCATCCTGCTGGACCGCTCCATCCGCATCGGCGATCTGGTCACGGTGGACAACAAGTACGGCCAGGTGGCCGGCATCAACACGCGCTACACGCTCCTGCGCTCGCTCGATGGCACCGAGTCCATCGTGCCGAACGAACTGTTCATCAACCAGACGGTGGTGAACCACTCCTTCACCCAGCCCAGCGTGCGCATCGCCGTGCCGGTGCAGGTTTCCTACGACGCCGACCTGGAGCGCGTGCGCGAGTTGCTTATGCAGATCGCCCTCGGCCACCCGCGCGTCATCCAGAACGACGAAGGCAAACCGGCGCGCGTGTACCTCACCGCCTTCGCCGACAGCGGCATCAATCTGGAACTGGGGGTGTGGGTGCGCGACCCCAGCGAAGGCCAGCAAAATCTCAAGTCCGATCTCAACTGGGAAATCTGGCGCGTGTTCAAGGAAAACGGCATCGAAATCCCTTACCCGCAGCGCGTCGTCCATCTCCAGCAGGCGCGAGACGCCTGAGGTCGGCTCAGGCGAGCGCGGCCTGCACTTCGCCGCGCACCGCCTCCACCAGCGCCGTCAGGCGCTCCGGGTCGGGAGGCGCCACGCCCACCTCGATGCCCATCAGCAGCAGATGCGGCGGCAGCTCGCCCAGGCGCTCGGCGAGCTGCAAAGCCTCTTCCAGGCCGAAACCGTGCGTGGACGTGCGATGCACCAGGGCGCCGTTCAACGCGCGGCCTTCCAGGCGGTGCAGCATGCCCGCCGCCGCACCGCTGCGCACCGCATCCACCAGGATCACGGTGGCGGCGCCGCGCATGTGCTCGATGAGGCGCGGCCCTGGGCGATCCAGGGCCGCGATCTCGACCAGGGCCGGATCGAAGCTGCCTTGCAGGGCATGGGCGACGAGAAAGCCCACGTTGTCGGTTTCGGCGAGCGAGCCTATGCCCAGCACGCGGACGGCAGGAGAGGGGGAAGCATTATTCATGGGCAGTGGATGCGCAGATCAAGGAATATGGGTGGCGCAGGAGATGCAGGGCTCGTAATTGCGGAGACCGTCTCCGCCCGCTGCCTAAGCTCGGCTTGCGGCCGATCCAGACCGGCGCGGGTGAGCGAGCGGCGCAAGCCCGCCCCCCTGCGCTCCATGCGCCAAAGCGGCTCGACGGGGGCGAACACCAGCGGATCGAGGGCCTGCGGGCCGTTGGCCCAGGCGAAGCAGCGCTCCCCGGCCCCCGCCTCCAGGCGAAAGCTGCCGGCATCCCGCCGGGCGACCACTCCCCAGGGCAGCTCGGACGCCGACGTGATTTCCTCGTAAATCAAGGCGCCATCGCGCACGGAGGGCCCCACGATGCGATAGCCCAGCCCCGTCAGGGCCTCGAAAAGCCGCTGCAGCTGCGGCCGGGGAAGAAATGCGGGAACGGACATGGCCTGCAGTCGATGGGGGGCGCGCATGGCCGAAAAAGGTCTGGGTTGACTATAGCATCGCCCCTCCACCGCCCGCACCCGCTTAAATCCGCTTGAATCGATTGACTCCCCCCGGCGCACGGCCTAACATTGATTTTCCCTTATCTTTGAATGGGTAATCATGCAATTGGCTGTATTCGATCTGCCCTGGTGGGGCTATGTGGCGGTCACTCTGGTCCTGACCCACATCACCATCGCCGGCGTCACCATTTTCCTGCACCGCTCCCAGGCCCATCGCGCGGTGGACCTGCATCCCGCGGTGAGCCATTTTTTCCGCTTCTGGCTTTGGATGACGACCGGCATGGTCACCAAGGCCTGGGTATCCATCCATCGCAAACACCACGCCAAATGCGAAACGGAGGAAGACCCGCATAGCCCGCAAACGCGCGGCATCCGCACAGTCTTGCTGCAAGGCGCCGAACTCTATCGCGCCGAAGCCAAAAATGCCGAGACGCTGGAGAAGTATGGCCATGGCACGCCCGACGACTGGATCGAGCGCCATTTGTACAGCAAGTATTCCGCCGGCGGCGTGACCCTCATGCTGCTGCTCAACATCGTGCTGTTCGGGCCCATCGGCCTGACCATCTGGGCCGTACAGATGTTGTGGATCCCTTTCCTGGCGGCCGGCGTCATCAACGGTCTGGGGCATTACTGGGGCTACCGCAATTTCGCCAGCGAGGACGCCTCGACCAACATCTTCCCCTGGGGGATACTCATCGGCGGCGAGGAGCTGCACAACAACCACCATGCCTATGGCTCTTCGGCCAAGCTCTCCAGCAAGTGGTTCGAGTTCGACATCGGCTGGGCCTACATCCGCGCCTTGTCTTTCCTGCGCGTGGCGCAGGTGCGCAAGCTGGCACCCAAGATCCGGTGGCAGCCCGGAAAAACCTTGGTGGACCTTCAGACTCTGCAGGCGGTCATCACCCACCGCTACGACGTCATGACGCGCTATGCCCGCAGCATGAAGAAAGTCTGCGCGGTCGAATTTGCCGACATCCAGGCCAAGGTGCATCTGCCCCAGGGCTGGAATATCCGCACCCTGCGCCGCTCGCTGCGTTCGGAACCCGCCGCGTTGCCCCACACCGAGAAGGCCGCGCTGGATCAGGTGCTCAACGCCAACGCCCGGCTGGACACGGTGTACCGCATGCGCCAGGAACTGGCTGCGCTGTGGTCCCGTTCCACCGCCAGCAAGGAGCAACTGGTCAAGCAACTGCAGGACTGGTGCCAGCGGGCGGATGCCAGCGGCATCGAGGCCTTGCGCGAGTTCTCCCTGCGCCTGCGCCGCTACGCCTGAGGCGAAAAACGCGTTGCGAAGCCCGCCGTGCGGCGGGCTTTTTTACGCCTGCAGCCCGGACGGTAGGCAATAAAAAACCCGCCTGTCGGCGGGTTTTCGGTGGGGCCTGCCTGAGTCAGCGGCTGCTCACTTGAGCTTGGTTTCCTTGTAGGCCACATGCTTGCGGACGACGGGATCGTATTTCTTGATCCCCATCTTCTCCGGCATGGTGCGTTTGTTCTTGGTGGTCGTATAGAAATGGCCGGTGCCGGCCGTGGATTCCAGTTTGATTTTTTCGCGGACTTTGCTCGCCATGATTCAACCTCAGATTTTCTCGCCTTGGGCGCGCAACTCGGCCAGCACCACGTCCAGCCCCTTCTTGTCTATGGTGCGCAGCGCCGCATTGGTCAGGCGCAGGCGCACCCAGCGCCGTTCGCTTTCCACCCAGAGGCGGCGCATTTGCAGATTGGGGAGAAAGCGGCGCTTGGTCTTGTTGTTGGCGTGGGAAACATTGTTCCCGACCATGGGCTTCTTGCCGGTGATTTTGCAGACGCGGGCCATCGCGGGTTCCAAGGCTAAAACGAAAACGCGCTTTATACCATGAAGCCAGAACCTAAAGCAATCCGCGCTCGGCGAATGACAGCACGCGGCTGCCGGCGACGATGAAATGATCCAGCACGCGCACGTCCACCAGCGCCAGCGCCTCTTTCAACTGCCGGGTCAGCATTTCGTCCGCGCGGCTGGGCTCGGCCACGCCCGAAGGGTGGTTGTGGGCAAAAATGACCGCCGCGGCATTGCATCCCAGCGCCCCTTTCACGATCTCACGCGGATAAACAGAGGTTTGCGTGAGCGTGCCGCGAAACAATTCCTCCCAGGCGATCACGCGGTTTTGCGCGTCCAGGAACACCGCGCCGAACACTTCGTGGCTTTTGTGCTTCAGCAGCAGGCGCAAATAATCCGTCACCTGGGCGGGGGAGGTCAGTGCGTCGCCGCGCTGGATGTCCTCGGCCAGCACGCGCCGCGCCATTTCCAGCACCGCCTGCAATTGCGCATATTTGGCACGCCCCAGTCCGGGGGCGGCGCAAAACCCGTCCATATCCGCCTGACAGATGGCGGCCAGGCCGCCGAACGCCCCCAGAAGCTCGCGCGCCAGATCGACCGCGCTCTTCCCCGGCAAGCCGGTGCGCAAAAAGATGGCCAGCAATTCGGCATCAGTAAGCGCTTGCCCACCTCTTTGCAAAAGCTTTTCCCGTGGCCGTGCGTCGGCCGGCCAGTCCTTGATGCCCATGGGCGCGCTTTCCTCCTTTAGAATCATTTGTTTCGCCGCCGTCGCGCTGCTTTCCGGCCGGCAACACTCGGGCTGCCGCGATATTTTAATCGCTACTTAACAAATGAACCCAAGCATCCTTCTCGGCATCACCGGCGGCATCGCCGCCTACAAGGCCGCGGAATTGACCCGCCTGCTGGTGAAAGAAGGCCTGCGCGTGCAGGTGGCCATGACCGAAGCCGCCACCCGCTTCGTCGGCCCCCTGACTTTCCAGGCGCTGTCCGGACGGCCCGTGCTGGCCGGATGGGCCGACGACACCGGCGCGGGCATGGCACACATCGACGCCGCGCGGACGGCCAACCTCATCCTCGTCGCACCGGCATCGGCGGACTTTCTCGCCAAGCTCGCGCAGGGCTTGGCCGACGACCTGCTCTCCGCATCGTGCCTGGCGCGCGGCAATGTCCCCTTGGCCGTGGCACCCGCCATGAACCGGGAGATGTGGGCCCACCCGGCAACCCAGCGCAATGTCGCCCGACTGAAACAAGACGGCGTCGCCATCCTGGGACCGGGTACGGGTGCGCAAGCCTGCGGCGAATGGGGCGAGGGCCGCATGCTGGAGCCAGACGAGTTGCGGCGCGCCGTGCTGGCCCGGCTGCAGCCCGGGCCCTGGGCTCATCGTCATGTGCTGATCACGGCGGGGCCGACCTTCGAAGCACTCGACCCGGTGCGAGGGCTTACCAACCTGAGTTCCGGCAAAATGGGCTACGCCGTGGCGCAAGCGGCTCTGGAGGCCGGCGCCGCGGTGACTCTGGTGTCCGGACCCACCTGCCTGGCCAGCCCGCCGGTGGCCGAGCATGTCGCCGTGCTGAGCGCCGCCCAGATGCGCGAGGCCGTGCTGGCACGAGTGCCGCAAACCGACATCTTCATCGCCGTGGCGGCCGTCGCCGACTACCGCCCGGCGCAGGTCTCGCCCGTCAAGCTGAAAAAAACCGGCGCCCCCCTGCATCTGGAGCTGGTGCCCAACCCCGACATCCTGGCGGAAGTGGCGGCGCTGCCCGACGCGCCTTTCTGCGTGGGCTTCGCAGCCGAGACGGACCATCTCGCGCAGGCGGCCGAGGCCAAGCGCCGCAGCAAACACCTACCCCTGTTGGTAGGCAACCTGGCCCAGGACACGCTGGGCCGCGAGGACGCGGAACTGGTGTTTTTCGATGACCGCGGCATGCACCCCCAGGCGCGCGCCGATAAGCCGACCCAGGCCCGCCGCCTAGTCGAACATATCCAAGAATTGATGACTGCGATGAAAACCCGTCAACCATGAAGCTGCAAGTCAAGATACTCGACCCGCGCCTGAGCGGCCAACTCCCCGCTTACGCCACCCCCGGCTCGGCGGGGCTCGATCTGCGCGCCTGCCTGGATGCGCCGTTGACGATAGCGCCCGGCGCGACGCATTTGATCCCCACCGGCCTGGCCGTGCATCTGGCCGATCCGGGCTATGCCGGACTGATCCTGCCGCGCTCCGGGCTGGGCCACAAGCACGGCATCGTGCTGGGCAACCTCGTAGGCCTGATCGATTCGGACTACCAGGGGCCGCTCATGGTGTCGTGCTGGAACCGCGGCGCGCAGCCTTTCCGCCTGGAACCTCTGGAGCGGCTGGCGCAATTCGTCATCGTGCCCATCGTGCAGGCAGCCTTCGAGGTGGTGCAGGATTTCGCCGCCAGCGCGCGCGGCGATGGCGGATTCGGCAGCACCGGGCGGCAGTGAGCGATCCGGCGCGGGGCGGCGATGGGTGATCCACTCGTTCGCCCTGATGCGCCGTTCGTACCAGGCCGGCCAACGCGGCACAGAGTTTGCAGGGGGAATGAGCGACATTGCCTTTTCCGCAAGCGATAACGCCCAAGACGCACCGCCGTGAGCCTGAACACCCGCCTTTCCCTGCAACGCTACAGCGCGCTGCTCGTCCTGCTGCTGGCCGCCATCGCGGCCGCCGCCGTGGCGGGCTTTTACGCCCTGGCGCCGCGCCCCACGGGGCTGGAGCGGGAAGCGGCCGGACGGCCGGTGATGGCCAGCCAGATCGAATTTCTGGCTCAATCCATGGGGCGCCTGGCGGATCACATCGCCGCCCATCCCCAGACCCTGGCCTGCTTCCAGACGGCCAATGCTGACATCTGCAGCGCTCAGGCAGCCAACCTGCACGCCCTGAGCCCGCAGGCCACGGTGCTGTTCGTCACCAATGGCCCCCAGGGGGCGCGCCAGTTGCTGCCGGGATTCCTGTCCGGCGACACGCGCCAACTGGTCGATCAGAGCGCCCGTGCCGGCATGACTTCCACCAGCGCCAGCTTCAGTCTGTCGGTCAGCCGGCCGGTGGTGGACGGCCAGGGCCAGCGCCTGGGCTTCGTGGTCGTCGAAGAAGCCGTGCCGCAATTGCTGACCCTGTTCGATACCCTGCCGGTGCCGGACCAGGGCGGCTATGTGGAACTGCAGCAAAGCCAGCCCGGCGGCGCCAGCGTGCTCATGCGGCGCGGCAACCAGGCCCTCAAGGAAGGCCCGCCCGAGACCCTCCTCACCCTGGCCGGCACGCCTTGGAAGATCGCCGTCTGGCGGCGCGCGGCCTCGAGCTTCAGCGAGACGGCGCCTTACATCCTGGCCTGGCTGGTCATCGCACTCACCATGGCGGTCACGGTGGTCGCCATCATGCTGAGTCTCAAGCGCCGCATGCGCGAAAACCTCAAGGTCATGGTGGCGCTCACCGCAGATCTGCGCCAGCATCGCCTGCGCCCCGATTATCGCGCCAGCCTGGAAGAATTCGACGCTCCCCTGCGCGCCATGATCAAGCTGGCCCAGGTGCTGGTGGGCAAGCAGCAGGAGGTCAACGCCCAGGCGCGCGTGGATCACCTCTCCCAGGTCTACAACCGGCGCAGCTTCGAGGAAAAGCAGAAGGAATTGATCAAGACCCTGAACGAGGGCTGGAGCCACAGCCTGCTCATCATGGACATCGACAATTTCAAACAGATCAACGACACCTTCGGCCATGAAGCCGGCGACCAGATGATCGTGGCGTTCGCCCGGGCCTTGCGCGACAACCTGCGTTCCAGCGATTTCATCGCCCGCCTGGGGGGCGACGAATTCTGCGTGGTGTTTCCTTTCACGCCGCTGGACAAGGCTCAGGAACTGGCCGACCGCCTGCGCGCCGCCATGCCCGCCACCGTGGAATTGCTGCCGGGTGTGACCCACAAGCTGTCGTGGAGCGGCGGCCTGTCCGAATACCACAAGGCCGACCGTCAGGAGAACGCCGCGCTGATCCGCGCCGATGCCGCCCTCCTGGAAGCCAAGCGTTCGGGGCGCAACACCACCCGCATCAAGGCCGCCGCCTGAGGCAGGCGAGCCCCAGCATGAGCACGGCAAGCGCGAGCGCCGCGCCGTCGCCCCAGCGCACGTAGGGGGTCGCTCCACCATACCCTTGCAGCTGCGCCTCCAGCACGCCCTGGGTGAATTCCGGCAGATGCGCGAGGATTTCGCCATGGCGCCCGATCACGGCGGTCACGCCGGTATTGGTGGCGCGCAAGGCCATGCGCCCGGTTTCCAGGGCCCGCGCCTGGGACATCTGGGCATGCTGCCAGGGGGCCAGGGAATGGCCGAACCAGGCATCGTTGCTGACGTTCACCAGCGCGGTGGCGGCCGGCAGCTGGCGCACCACTTCGCGGCCGAAGGCATCTTCGTAGCAGATGTTCATGGCCAGCTTCTGCCCCGCCGCGGCAATGGGCGCCTGGCGCGCCGGGCCTGGCGTGAAATCGGACAGGGGGATGTGCAGCCAGCGCACGATCCAGGCGAAGCCCGGCGGAATGTATTCGCCGAAAGGCACCAGGTGATGCTTGCTGTACACCTGCACGGGGCCCGCGCCCAGGCTCACCACACTGTTGTAATAGGCGCCGCCGGGCGTCCCCGTCACCACGCCGGCGACGACCTCGCCGCCGCGTGCCCTGGCCAGTGCGGCGTAAGCCTCCCGGTACTCGTCGGGAAGGTCGCGCCAGAACACGGGCAGGGCGGTTTCCGGCAGGATGACGAGCGGCGCCGAGCTGCTCCGGGCGAGATCCAGATAGCGCTCCAGGCTGGCGCGCACCTGCCCCGGCTGCCACTTCATGGTCTGCGCCACGTCCCCTTGCAGCAAGGCCACGCGCACCGGCGCGCCCACGGGATGCGTCCATTGCACCTGGCCAAGCGCGGCGGCGAGCACCCAGACGAGCCCCAAACCGAGCGCGGCGCGCAGCCGGTGCGGCCCGGCCGCCAGCGCCACCAGCCAGGCCGCGCTCAAAGACGCCGCCAGACCCACGCCCAGCACACCCAGCACGGGCGCGTAGGCCGCCAGCGGGCTGTCCGGGATTTGCGAGTAACCCGACTGCAGCCAGGGAAAGCCGGTAAACAGCCAGCCGCGCAGCCACTCCGCCAGCGCCCACAAGGCCGGCAACGCGAGCCACGCCGGCGCGCGCGCGCAAAAGCGGGCGTAGAACCAGCCCACCAGCGCCGGGTAAGCTGCCAGCAGCGCGCAGAACAGCGTGACGCCGACGGCGCCCATCCACACCGGCATGCCGCCGAACTCGGTCAGGCTCACGTACACCCAACTCACGCCGAAGCCGAAAAATCCCAGGCCCCAGGCGAAGCCGAGCAGGGCCGCACACCCGGGCGCAACGCCGCGCCACAAGGCGAACAGGGCAGCGAGCCCAAACAGGCTCAGGGGATACCAATAGAAAGGCGCGTAGCCTCCCACCGCCAGGGTGCCCGCCGCCGCGGCCAGGGCCGCACGGACGATTTCAGGCAGCCGCCGCCCCGGCACCCGCGCCACGGATCAGGCGGCCCGGCGGCGCTCGGCGGCGGCGAAATCGAGCATGCGGGTGATGGAGCGCACCGCCCGTGCTCGCACCGCTTCGTCGATGCGTACCTCGCCGGCGGCGCCCGTTTCCAGCACCGCCGCCAGCTTGCGCAGGCCGTTCATGGCCATCCAGGGGCAATGCGCGCAGGAGGTGCAGGTCGCGCCTTCGCCCGCAGTAGGCGCTTCCAGGATGAGCTTGCCAGGCGCCGCTGCCTTCATCTTGTGAAAGATGCCGTTGTCGGTGGCGACGATGAAAACGCGCTGGGGAAGATCGCGCACCGCATCGATGAGCTGCGTGGTCGAGCCGACCACGTCGGCCAGGGCAATCACCGCTTCGGGAGATTCCGGGTGCACCAGCACGGCGGCTTCCGGATGCTTGGCCATGAGCTGCTTCAGCGCGTCCGCGCGAAAGGCCTCATGCACCACGCAGGAACCTTCCCAGAGCAGCATGTCGGCCCCGGTCACGCGCTGCACATAGCGCCCGAGATGACGATCCGGCGCCCAGAGTATCTTCTCGCCGCGCTCGTGCAAGTAGCGCACGATCCTGGCGGCGATGCCCGAGGTCACCACCCAGTCGGCGCGCGCCTTCACCGCCGCGCTGGTGTTGGAATACACCACGACGGTGCGCTCCGGATGGGCGTCGCAGAAAGGGATGAAGGCCTCTGCCGGGCAGTTCAGGTCGAGCGAGCATTCCGCCGCCGGATCTATCATCAGCACGCGCTTTTCCGGATTGAGTATCTTGGCGGTTTCGCCCATGAAGCGCACGCCCGCGACCACGATGGTCCTGGCCGCGTGGGCGTGGCCGAAGCGCGCCATTTCCAGCGAATCGGACACGCAGCCGCCGGTCTCCTCGGCCAGGTCCTGCAGCTCGGCGCTGGTGTAGTAGTGCGCCACGAGCACGGCGTCCTGCGCCTGCATCAAGGCCTTGATGCGGGCCTTGAGGGCATCCCGCTCGGCGGCGTCCAAGTGTTCTTCGACCATGGGCGGCGCCTGCACCGCCGGGATGCGCATGAGAGGATAGCTCGTGCCCATGAGCGCCTCCTTCATTTGATGATGTCCACCCGCTCGGGGTGGGCGGCGCGATACAGGGCAGCGGGGCGGCGGCCCGCGGCGCGGCGCATTTCCCCCAGGGGATGCACCAGGCCGAAGGCCTGCACGCGCTTGCGGAAGTTGCGCTTGTCCAGCGGCTCGCCCAGGATGGTTTCGTACACTTCCTGCAGCTCGCCCAGGGTGAATTTGCGCGGCATGAATTGGAACGCGATGGTGGAATAGTCAAGCTTGGCGCGCAGGCGCTCCAGGGCGCGCTCAATGATGGCGCCGTGATCGAACGCCAGCTCGGGGAGGGCGTCGACGGCAAACCAGGCCAGGGCCGCAGCTTCCGAGCCGGCAGCCGCCCCGGCCACCCGCTGCAGCGGCGCGAGCGCATAGTAGGCCACGCTGATCACGCGTTCGCGCGGGTCGCGCCTGGGATCGCCGAAGGTATAGAGCTGCTCCAGATACACGCCTTTGATGCCGGTTTCCTCCGCCAGTTCGCGCAGCGCGCAGTCCTCCAGGCATTCGCCGGGCTCGACGAAGCCCCCGGGCAGGGCCCAGGCGCCCGCATGGGGCGGCGCGGCGCGGCGCACCAGCAGAATCTCGATCCGGCCGTCCCGAATGGTGAACAGGGCAATATCCGTCGTCACCGCCGGATGGGGGTGCGCGTAACAATGACGGCCCTTTGAAGTGTCATTCATACACCGTATTTGAGTGTATGAATGACACCATGTCAAGCGCGGGAAATTTGCCGTAAGCTTGAAAACATGCAGCAACTGATCCTGGACATCCGCCCGCAAGGCGCTCCGACGCTGGCCGATTACGTGGCCGGTCCCAATGGCGAGGTGCTCGCGCAGTTGCGGCACTGGGCGCGCCAGAACGAACGCCCGCCGCTTTATCTCTGGGGCCCGGCGGACTGCGGAAAAACCCATCTGCTCAAGGCGCTGGCCGCCGAGCTGCGGCTGGCCTACGCCTGCGGCGCCGTGGCGTCACCCGAGCCGGCCGGCTTGGCGCTCGACGATGTCGACACGCTCGCCGCCGCGCCTCAGATCGAGGCCTTCGACCTCTTCAACCGCTGCTGCGCGCAGCGTCTGACCTGGGTGGCGAGCGGCAGCAACGCCCCCATGGCCTTGCCGCTACGCGCCGACCTGCAAAGCCGCCTGGCGTGGGGATTGGTGCTGCGCCTGCGGCCCCTGAGCGACGCCGACAAGCGCGTGGCGCTCTTGGCGCGCGCAGAGCGCCTGGGGTTCCGCCTCGACCCCGCAGTCGCCGACTACGTCATCACGCGCCGCAGCCGCGACCTGGGGCAGATGCTGGCCTTGGTCGACGCGCTGGACCGCCTGAGCCTCGAACAAAAGCGGCCCGTCACCGTGCCGCTGCTGAAAACGCTGCTGCCGGATCAGGCCTGACCGGCCTGCTTCTTGACCTGCTCCTCGGCGATTTCCTTGTGCACCTGGGTCATGTCCAGGCTCATCACCTGCTCGATAAGCTGATCCAGCGCCGAGGCCGGCAGCGAGCCCGCCTGGGAGAAGAGAATGACCTGTTCGCGGAACACCATGAGGGTGGGGATGGAGCGGATGTTGAAGGCGGCGGCCAGCCCCTGTTCCTCCTCGGTGTTCACCTTGGCGAAGACGATGCCCGGGTGCTTTTCCGAGGCGGTTTCGTATATCGGCGCAAAGGCGCGGCAGGGGCCGCACCAAGGCGCCCAAAAATCGACGATGACGACGTCATTGCCGGTGATGGCGGCTTCAAAATTGTCTTGTTTGAGTTCGACGGTGGCCATGGCTACTCCGCGGGGATCCGGAAACAAAAACGGCGCGAAAGCGATTTCGCGCCGCTCAATCGTCACCCTATCACGGGGACGCTGCCGCGCCAAGGGGCGCGGTTCTTGGTATCGAGGAGTTTTCCCGGTGAGCCCGACCGCGGTTTCTCCCCCCTGCCCGGACCGAAGCCGGCCCGGCCGCAAACCTATTTGACGAATACCTCGCGCATGCGCCCGCTGCCCGGCACGGCCGCCTGGCGCGTGTAGTTCTGGCTCTTGCGCAGATTGCTGCGCACTTCCGCGCGGTTGACCGTGAGGATCAGCTCGGTGGCCAGCTTGCGCGCCTGGTGCGGCGTCAGACGCAGTTCGCAGGAATCGTCCGCAATGCGCAGCACCAGCTTCTCTTCGCCGCCCACCCAGTCTTCCAGGTTTACGGAAAGCTTCAATTCGTTGTCCAGTTCCATGTTCGTTCCTCGTCGCCCCGCTTTTCGTCGAGCAGTCTTCGTGCCGCCGCGGCCCGGTTCGGCGCCGTTTGAAAAACCCACAGTCAATCATAAAGTTATTGCAGCCTTGTGGAATCCGGGGGGGGCGCACCGAGGGGCGCCTGCGGCGAAATTTCGCCGCAGGCGAGGGAAAATCCGACATCGGAGGCACGCACTATTGGAATTGTTCGCGGCAGACCTTATCTAACGGACATGGCGAATCGCCGCCCCAAATCATGAAACGCTCTTATCGCCCTGTCCGTTTCCCTCACCCCAGCCCTCTCCCAGAGGGCGAGGGGGACGCGGCAACGCTGCGCGTTGTTTCACGCTAAGGCTTAGTTTTCCAATTCTTGGAAACGACTCCGATGGCTTTATCCCTGCGCTCCCCCGCCGTGGCCGGGAGCTTCTACCCCGCCGATGCCGCGACCCTGGAAAACACCATCCAGGACTTGCTGCGCGCGGCGGACGCACCCGGTATGGCGGACTGGCCCAAGGCGCTGATCGTCCCGCACGCGGGTTATGTCTATTCCGGCCCCGTCGCCGCCAGCGCCTACGCACGCCTGGCGCCCGCGCGGGGCAAGGTCCGCCGTGTAGTGCTGCTGGGCCCCGCCCACCGCGTCTATGTGCGGGGGCTGGCCTTGCCCGGCGCCGACGCCTTCGCAACGCCCCTGGGCGACATCGCCCTCGACCGGCAAGCGCTTGCCCGGCTCGCTGCGCTGCCCCAGGTGAGCACCTTGCCGGCGGCGCATGCGCTGGAGCATGCGCTGGAAGTTCAACTGCCCTTCCTGCAGGCCGTGCTGGGGGAGTTTGCGCTCGTTCCGCTGGTGGTCGGCGAGGCGCGGCCGCAAGAAGTGGCGGAAGTGTTGGAACTGCTTTGGGGCGGCAAGGAGACGCTCATCGTCGTCAGCAGCGACCTGTCCCATTATCTGGGTTATGACGAGGCGCGACGCATCGACCGCGCCACCGCGCGAACCATCCTGGAATTGAGCGCCGAGCTGCATCCCGAGCAGGCCTGCGGCAGCGTACCTCTCAACGGCCTGCTGCTGGCCGCCAAGCGCCGGGGGCTGGCCCCGCAACTGCTCGACTTGCGCAATTCGGCCGACACGGCAGGCGATCCAAGTCGCGTGGTGGGTTATGGCGCCTTCGCCCTGTTCGAGCAGGCCGCGGACGGCCTTGGCGACGCCGAGGGCAGGCTGATGCTCGCGCATGCCCGCCATGCCATCGGTGAGCACTTCGGCGCGGCAGGCAAGCCGCCCGTTGCGCCGGAATGGATGAATAAGCCCGGCGCGAGCTTCGTCACCCTGAAGAAGCAGGGCGAGCTGCGCGGCTGCATCGGCACGCTGGAGGCCTATCGCACGTTGCAGGAAGATCTGCTCGGCAACGCCCTCGCGGCGGCCCTGCGCGATCCGCGCTTTGCGCCTCTCGCGGCCGAGGAATTGGGTGTCCTGCGCATCGAGGTTTCGCTCTTGAGTGCGCCGCAGGCGATGCGTTGCCGCGACGAGGACGATGCAATCCGGCAGCTGCGTCCGGGCATCGACGGCATCGTCGTGCAATATCGCCAGCACCGCGCCACTTTCTTGCCCCAGGTGTGGGAAATGCTGCCCCGCCCCGGGGAGTTTCTCGCCCAGCTCAAGCGCAAAGCCGGATTGCCCCCCGAGTTCTGGGCGGACGAGATGCAACTGTCCCGTTACACCGTGCGCAAATGGAGCGAAGCATGAGCGTAAGCGATTCGACCTATCCCGGGCGCTGGTGGCACCCTCTGGAGGAAGGCCGCATCCAGTGCGGCCTCTGCCCGCGCGATTGCCGCCTGCACGAAGGACAGCGCGGTGCCTGCTTCGTGCGCAAGATGGAAAACGGCCGCATGGTGCTCACCACCTACGGACGTTCTTCCGGTTTTTGCATCGACCCCATCGAGAAGAAACCGCTGAACCATTTCTACCCCGGTTCATCGGTGTTGTCTTTCGGCACCGCCGGCTGCAACCTGGCTTGCAAGTTCTGCCAGAACTGGGACATCAGCAAGTCCAGGGAAATGGACCGGCTCATGGATGCCGCCGGCCCCGAAGACATCGCCCGCGCGGCGCGCGAGACGGGCAGCCGCAGCGTCGCCTTCACCTACAACGATCCGGTGGTGTTCGCGGAATATGCCATGGATGTGGCGGACGCCTGCCGCGAGGCCGGCATCAAGACGGTGGCGGTGACCGCAGGCTACATGCACGAAACGCCGCGCCGCGAGTTCTACGCCAAGATGGATGCCGCCAACGTAGACCTCAAGGCTTTCACCGACGAATTTTATTTCAAGCTCAGCAGCGCGCATCTCAATCCCGTGCTGGATACGCTCGCCTATCTCAAGCACGATACGGACGTATGGTTCGAGATCACCACGCTGCTTATCCCCGGCCACAACGACAACGACGCGGAGATCGAGGCCATGAGCCGCTGGATCGTCAAGGAACTGGGACAGGACGTGCCCCTGCATTTCACCGCGTTCCATCCGGACTGGAAAATGCGCGACATCCCGCCCACGCCGGCCGCCACCTTGCAGCGGGCGCGCCGCATCGCGCAGGCCGAGGGCATGCACTACGTGTACACGGGCAATGTGCATGACCCGGAGGGCGGGACGACCTATTGCCCGACGTGCAGCAAGCCGCTCATTCGGCGCGATTGGCACCGGATCGAGCGCTATGAGCTGACCCGCGAGGGAACCTGCCCGCATTGCGGCAGCGCGGTCGCCGGGCGCTATGCGGACAAAGCTGATAATTTCGGGGCGCGCCGCATCCCCGTGCGCTTGCAGGTGGAGGCGGCGCAGGCGTGACGCCGAAGCAGCGTCAGCCCTTGATGCACACCACCGGCCGCAAGAACGCGACCCGCTTGGCAAGGCCCGCCTGCTCGGTGGCCGGGGCCACGCGTTCGACATCTTTGTAGGCGCCCGGAGCTTCCTCCGCCGCCCCGCGCATAGAGCGGGTGCGGATGAGGATGCCGCGCGCGCAGCTCGTCGATGAGATGGCGGCCCTGCCAGCGCTTGAGGGCAGCATTGCGGCTCATGGCGCGGCCAGCGTGGGGCCGCGGCCGATCACGCCGATATCGGCGTCGTGCTCGAAATAGCCCCGATCAGGGTTCGCGTCGTCAGCCATTCCGGTTTCCGGGGACCGTTCACCACAGTTTAGTCCCCGACTTGAGGCGCGCCAGCATTTCGGCCTGGAAAGCCGGCGGCCCGAATGCCTGCACCCCCTGTTCCCGGCTGTATTTCATCTGCTTGTCCGCCTGTTCGAGATAGATGAGAGGGCGGCCGTGCAGGCGCGAATAGTCCTTGAGCCAGGCCAGGGTCTTGCCGGGAATGCGCCGCCCCACCGGCACGGCCACGTCCACGGCCTGCCCCTGCCAGCGCCGCACATCGGCCAGCACGATGGCGCGCGCGAGATCGGGGCGGAAATCCTCCGGCAGGTGGCTGTGCGGCGACAGCCAGGCGCAGACGAATTGGCGGCAGGGATCTTCCGGCCGGCGCTCGAAAATGCGGCAGGAATGGCCTGTGCTGTGCGGACAGGGCCGGCCGGGATACACCGGCTGATCGTCGACGGTGATCTGCAGCCAGCCGTCGCAGCAGGCAGTGCAGGGTTGGCAGAGGCGTGGCATCATCAAAACATGAAACGGGACGCCGCCATGCTACACCGCCGCGATGCCAAGAGCGCGCGCCCGCGACCCATTTGTCTTCCTGGATAGTGTGAGCGTGGAAGAGCCCAGCATACCGGCGCACTGGCGCCTGCCGCTTGTCGCCTTGTGGATTTCCGCGGCTCTGCATCTGGCGCTCATCGGCCTGGTGCAGATACGCCCCGCCCGCCTGCCGGCGGCGCCCGCGCCCGTGCTGCTCGCCCGCCTGGAGCCGCGCCTGGCGGTTGTGCCCAAGCCGGCGAGCCCGCCTTCCCCGCCCGTTGCGCCTGCCGCCCCCAAGGCCCCCCCCGCCGAAACAACGCCGGCCAACAAACCCGTAATCCAGCCGCCGCCCGCGCCTGCCGCCGCGCCGCAACCGGCACCCATGTTCAGCCCGACGCCCGCGACACCATCGGCGCAGGTGGCCGAGCTGCCCAACAACCCTGACGCAGAAGCCCAACCCGGCCCCAGCGTGGCCGTTCCCCTGCTGGCCAACCCGGTCTACTATGCCGCCCGCGAACTCGACGTGCAGCCGCATGCGCTGGAGCCCATCCAGCCCATCTACCCGACCGGCGCGCTGGATCGCGGGCTGTCGGGCACCGTCCTGGTGGAGTTGCATTTGGAAGCCGATGGGGCCGTCAGCAAGGTGAATATCGTCTCCGCCGACCCGCCGGGATATTTCGAGCAATCCGCCTTGACGGCCTTCAAGCACGCGCGCTTTTCAGCCGCCATCCGCCACGGCGAGCCGGTACGCAGCAGGATCATCGTCAAGGTGAAATACGATTTCGACGGTCAGGGCGTAGTCAAAAGCCTGGGCCCCTAGGGGCCGGGCGCTCCCTCAGCGTGCGGCGCGCGGCCGCACCGACAACAGCGAGCCGGCAATCATGCCGGTGAGGCTGGCCAGAAACCCGGCGAACTGCGGCGGCAGCAGGGTCGTACCCTCCGGCAGCCAGGCTTCCATGGGCAGCCAGACCAGCAACCCCAGGCCGATGGACGCATAGGCTCCGGCGCGGTTGGCGCGTCTCCAATACAGGCCGGCGGCCAGGGGCACGAAGGCCACCACCAG
This sequence comes from Pseudomonadota bacterium, assembly GCA_021802555.1. Taxonomy (GTDB): domain Bacteria; phylum Pseudomonadota; class Gammaproteobacteria; order Burkholderiales; family Thiobacillaceae; genus JAJXXS01. Next base: position 27,905 of record JAJZRU010000001.1, on the reverse strand, counting down.
CGTGACCTTGTAGGCGTTCTCCACCATCTGGTAGATGCCGGCGCTGGAATAGAGCGCAAAGCCGGTGACCACGCAGGCAAACCCCACCACCACCAGACGCATGGTGAGCAGAAAACGCTTGTCGCTCTGATGGCCCAGCCAGGGCTTGATGACGTTTTCGGTGAAGGTCACGGATGGCGCCAGCAAGGTGCCCGAGGCGGTGCTCATGATGGCCGACAGCAGCGCGCCGAAGAACATGATCTGCGCAAACACCGGCATGTGGTTCATGATGAGGTCGGGCAGGATCATCTGCGAGTCCTGCGCCAGCAGCCGGCTTACCATCACGGGATCGATGAGCGTGGCGGAGTAGGCGATGGTGAGCGGCACGAAAGCGAACAGGAAATAGAGGCTGCCGCCCAGAATCGAACCCGAGACCGCCACGTTCTCGCTCTTGCCCGACATCACGCGCTGGAACACGTCCTGCTGCGGAATGGAGCCGAACATCATGGTGATCCAGGCGGCAACGAAGGCGATGACGTCGCGCGCGTCCAACGCGGGCCAGAATTCGAGCTTGCCCGCGGCCTGCGCATGGCTCACCACATGGCCCACACCGCCCGCCATGTCGGTGGCGAGCCAGCCGATGTAGAGCAGACCGACGACGATGATGGTCATCTGCAAAAAATCCGTCAGCGCCACCGACCACATACCGCCGTAGAGCGTATAGAGCAGCACGATGGCGGCGCCGATGAGGGTGCCCTGGCCCTGGCTGATGGCGCCGTGGCTCAACAGCGAGAACACCAGGCCCAGAGCAGTCATCTGCGCCGATACCCAGCCCAGGTAGGAAATCACGATGGCCAGGCCGGTGACGAGCTCTACTTTGCGGCCGTAGCGCTGCTTGTAGTAATCGCCGATGGTCAGCAGCTTCATGCGGTATAGCGGCCGCGCAAAGAACAGGCCGACCAGGATCAGGCACAGCGACGAGCCGAAAGGGTCTGAGACAATGCCCTTGAGGCCGTCCTGCAGAAAAGTCGCGGAGATGCCCAGCACGGTTTCGGAGCCGAACCAGGTGGCGAACACGGTGGCCGTGACGATATACAGCGGCAGGTGGCGCCCCGCCACCACGTAATCGCGCGCGGACTTGACGCGGGTGGCGGCGTACACGCCCACGAGGATGGACAGGAGCAGATAGACGAGCACGGAGCCGATCAGCATGGCACGGCAGGCATCATGGCGAGGGCGCCTTGAAATCCCCGATCGTGTTGAGATTGGCGAAATTCTCGGCCGCCTCGAATTCGACTGCGGCGGCACCCACCGTGCCCAGGAACCCGTGCACCGAGCACCCCCCGTCGCGCAAATAAGCCTCCAGTGCACCCGCGCATCGCTTGTGCAGCAGCAGCACCGCATAATGATCCGCACCGCCCGCACGCGGATAGGCGGCGCAGCGCTGCTGCGCCATGGCCGCCGCGAGCAGCCGCTGCGCACAATCCAAAGGCAGGTGGGGCACATCGCAGGGCACGGCCAGCAGCCAGTCGGCGGCCACCGCCGCCAGCCCCTCGCGCAGGCCCGCCAGCGGGCCGGGATATTCCGGCAGGGTGTCGGGCAATACCGGGCAGCCGTAGCGGCGATAGGCGTCGAGATTGCGATTGGCGCTGATGCAGATCTCTTCCACCTGGGGCGCCAGCCGCTCCAGCACCCATTCCACCAAGGGGCGGCCGCGGTAAGGCATGAGCCCCTTGTCCTGCCCCCCCACGCGGCGGCCGCGCCCGCCCGCCAGGATCAGCCCCGCGGGCCTGTTTATGGGCAAGTTTTCAGGGGCGCCGTTCATAAAGCCAGAAGCGCTCGTTGTTGTCGCCGGGACGGGCGCCCTGCCAACGCTCGATCCAGCCCCGTCCGGGGTGGGGCGGCGGGCCGGCATTGCGGTTTCTCTGCACCAGATACCAGCCGCAGCGCTGCTCCGCTCCCGGAGTGAAGGGCGCACCCAGGTAATAGCCGAACAAGGCGCGATGGGCGCTGCCCACGCCGGAAGTGCCGTAGCAGCGGGCGTGAAGGCTGGCCTGGGCGATCGCCCGGGTCATGCCGCGGTAGGAAAGATTGTGCTCGAGCACCCCCATGAACTGCACCACCACCAGGGCCCAGGCGAAGGTGACACCCAGGTTCCAGATGAGCAGCGGGCGCATCACCGAACGCTTCAGGCGCGGCAGGCCCAACACCCAGACGAGCGTGAGAGTCAGCCCGGCCAACGCCGGCCAGATGCGGAAATCGCCCACGCCGGCCACTTGCAGATGCCGCAAACGTTCGGCCAGGAGCGCGGGAAAGCCGATGTCGTGGGCCATGAAATAAACCCAGGTGACCAAGCCGATGAGGGTGAAGGTCATCACGCCGAACCAGAGGAAGGCATAAGCGGCGCCGCGCTTGAGTTGCGGCATGGCGTGGGCTGCCAGAAGCGCGAGCGGCGGCAACAGGACGAGCGCCTTGCGCTCGTCGGGCGCTGCGCTCAAGCTCAACAGCACGAAGGGGATGAGGAAAAAGGCGACGGGCAACGCGATGCCGGGCGTCAGCCACGCTGCGCGCCGGGCGCGGTAAAGTGCCCACAGGGCAAGGGGCGTCAACGGCCAGGCAAACCACAGGATCAGGAGCGGATAATAGCTCGGCTGGTAGGTGGCCTGCGCCGGCGCCAGCCAGAACAAGGCATCGGCGTTTTCGCGCCACCACAGCGCAAAGGCCACCGCCTGGCGCTGTGCCAGCGCCCAAGGCCACAAGACAAACCAGGGAAGCGCAAAGAGCAGGGCCGCCAGCAGACCCAGGAACAGCGCACGCCGCCGGCAGGCGGCGCAGGCCGCGGCCAGCAAAGGCAGCAGCAGCAGCAAAAACGCGGCTTCCAGCGCCGCGCCGCCCAGGAAGATCAAGCCCAGGCCGCTGCCCAGGACCGCCCCACCGCGCCCCGGAGCGTTTTCCAGCAGGGCGGCGCCCCAAAGCGCCAGGGCGACCCCCGCCATGGGCACCAGGCGGGCGTCCATGTAATGCGCCGGCAGCAGCAGGCCTACGGTGCCCATGAGCGCCAGCGCGCCCAGCCAGCCGTGGTCGGGGCCGTAAAGACGGCGCGCCGCCAGGCCGGTGGCGAGCAGGGCCAACCCGACGAAAAAAGACGAGGCCAGCCGCGCGCCATTGGACAGGCCCAGCCAGGGCTCGAAAGCCGCGGCGAAACCCTGGGCCGCCCAGGTGTACACGGGCGGAAACTGCATCTCGCGGTAGCCCGCCATTTGCGGCACGATCCAATCGTGCGCGGCGCGCGCCGATACCAGCAGACTGAAGGCGTCTTCGTCGGAGCCTTTCCAGGGCTGATGGCCGACGACCCCAACCAGCAACCAGAACAGGCACAGCAGGGTCAGCGCAGCGTTGACGAGCGGACGCTTCATCGGCTCAAAGGCCCGCTCCCGCAGCCCGCTTCACGCGGCAGCGTCCCGGCGCGAAACGATAGGAAAATCGGATGTTCATGGACGACGCCTATGATAAGAGCCCAGCACCAGGGCTTCCATACCGGGCGGGCTCGCAAGAGGTCAAATGCGCCCCGGCGTTGCCGCCACGCACCATAAAAAAAGGCAGCCTGAGCTGCCTTTTTTTATGCATCCGCCCGCTCACTTCATGCCGTAGCGCTGGCGGAACTTTTCCACCCGGCCCGCGGTGTCGACGATCTTCTGCTTGCCGGTATAGAAGGGATGGCACTCGGAACAGACTTCGATGTGCAGAGGCCGGCTTATGGTCGAGCGCGTCTTGAAAGTGTTGCCGCAGGAGCAGGTGACGTCGATCTCGGCATAGTTGGGGTGGATGTCGGCTTTCATGGGGTTTCCTCGGCAAAAACTTCGCGGCGTGTACGCGAAGCCGAGCACTATACCCAAAACCGCGCCGACGGGCAAATTCTCTGCGCCGGTCAGTAAAAAATGTCCAGATCGTAGGGCTGCGAAGGCAGCAACGGAGCACCTTCCGCCTTCACCTCCATCCGCGCGCTCTGTTGACTTTGCGCGGGTATTCCTTCGCCCACCTCTGCCGTGCCGTGCAGATATTGCGCGGGCGTCAGCACGATGCTGGCGCGCGTGCGGCCATCCAGGCTCTGCAGCCTCAATCTCAGATTCGGCCAGGCTTGGGCCTCATCCGACTGATTGGCCAGCGTCACGCGCAACGTGGCGGCATGGACGTCGCGCGTGGAAACCTGCAGCTCCGAGCCGATGATGGCGACGCTGCTCAAATCGTGCGGCAGGGCAAGCCGGCAGCCCGCCCAGGAACAGAGCCGCTGCAGCGCCGGGCGCAGGGCAGGGGCCGCGGCCACGAGCGCGTCGCGCTGGAAATAGGCGCCCTGGCCCGCCAGCGCGATCAGCAGCAGCAAGGCCAGCAGGGTCCAGAACGCGCGCCGCGGCGCAGCCTGGCGCGGTTCGAGGGGAGGCGCCTGCGGCATCGGCGCAGTTGCGGCCTGCGGCGGGGGGGCGGCCGCCGCGGCAACTGAAACCGGCTCGGGCGGCGGCAGGATGACCGGCAGGCTTTCGGGCTCCTCGGGCAGCGCCGCATCCGGGTCCACCACAATGATGGAGTTGAGCTCCTCGGCGCCGTCCGCCTGACGGCTGACTATGCCCACCGGCATCGCAGCTTCCACGTTTTCCGGCGACGATAGGGGCTGCGGTTCGGCCGCAAGCTCCGGTGCGGGCGCCAAAGGGGCCGGCGGCGGAACTTCCTCGACCGGCGCCGGGGCCTCCGGCGCTTCCTCGGGAATCAGGGTGGCGCGCGCATCGAACCTCGCGCCGCACACCCCGCACTGCGCCCAGCCGCCTCCGGCGGCCAGCTGCTCCGGCTTTATGCGGAACTGGCTGGCGCAACGCGGACAGGTCGTGAGCAGACTCACGCGCGGCGCCCCCAAAGGCGCACCCAGCCCTCGTCGAATGCCGGCGCCTCGAAGGCGAACCAGGGCGCATAGACGGCCGTGACTTCTTCGGCCTGGCTGTCCAGGATACCCGACAGCACCAGGCGGCCGCCCGGGCAAGTCAGGCGCGCCAGCAAGGGCGCCAGGGCTTTCAAAGGGTTGGTGAGGATGTTGGCGAGCACTATCCGGGCGGGTTCCGCCGGCGCGGCGTCCGGCAGATAGAAGGCGGCTTCGACGCTGTTTTGCCGCGCATTGGCGCGCGCGGCCTCTACCGCGTTAGGGTCGATGTCCACGCCCCACACCCTGCCCGCGCCGAGCATTTTTCCCGCGATGGCGAGTATCCCGGAGCCGCAGCCGTAATCCAGCAGCGTTTCTCCCCCGCGCAGGTGCTCGTCCAGCCAGCGCAGGCACAGCCGCGTGGTGGGATGCGAGCCGGTGCCGAAAGCAAGCCCTGGATCCAGGCGCAGGGCCAGGACATCGCCGCCGGGGGCGTCGTGCCAGGTCGGCACGATCCACAAACGCGGGCTGATTTGTATGGGGGAATACTGGGCCTGGGTCAGGCGCACCCAGTCGGCATCGGCAACGGCTTCGACGGTGTAGGCGGGCAGGTCGGCAACCCCCGCCGCGCGCGCCGCGGCATTGAGCACGGCGGCTGCATCGGCGCCCCCGTCCAGCAGCGCGCTGAGCGCGCAGCGTGCCCACAGGCCCGCGTCGGGCCCGCTCGGTTCGCCGAATATGGGGGTTTCGTCGCGCGCTCCCGCAGCCGCGTCTTCCAGCGAAACGGCCAGGGCGCCGGCTTCGAGGAGGGCGTCCGAGAACGCTTCCGCGCGGTCGGCCTGCAGGATGGCGCGCAGGTTGAGCCAGGCCATAGGGTCAACATCCTGTCAGGTTTTGAGGGACTCCAGCCTTTGCTCCAGATAATGGATGCTGGCGCCCCCGGCAACGAACTGGGGATCGTTCATGAGATCCTGGTGCAGCAGGATATTGGTCTGGATGCCCTCCACCACCATCTCCATGAGCGCCCCTTTCATGCGCGCGATCGCCTGGGCGCGCGTGTCCCCGTAGGCGATCAGCTTGCCGATCATGGAGTCGTAATTGGGCGGCACCAGGTAGCCTTGGTAGACGTGCGAGTCCACGCGGATGCCCGGCCCGCCCGGCGCGTGGTAGGTGGTAAGCCGGCCGGGGCTGGGCAGAAAAGTATAGGGATGCTCGGCATTGATGCGGCATTCCAGAGCGTGGCCCTTGAGGCGTATGTCTTTTTGCTTGAAAGGCAGCTGCTCGCCCGCGGCCACGCGTATCTGGGTCTGCACGATGTCTATGCCCGTGACCATTTCCGTGACCGGGTGCTCGACCTGCACGCGCGTGTTCATTTCGATGAAATAGAACTCGCCGTCTTCATACAGAAACTCGAAGGTGCCCGCGCCGCGATAGCTCATCTTGACGCAGGCCTTGGCGCAGCGCTCGCCGACTTTGTCGCGCAGCTTGGGATCCAGCCCGGGGGCCGGCGCCTCTTCGAGGATTTTCTGGTGCCGGCGCTGCATGGAGCAGTCGCGCTCCCCCAGATGCACCGCGTTGCCATGCTCGTCGGCCATCACCTGGATTTCGATATGGCGCGGCGTCTGCAGAAATTTTTCCATGTAAACCACGGGGTTGCCGAAGGCGCTCTGCGCCTCGGCACGGGTGAGGGATACGGCATTGAGCAGGGCCGCCTCGGTGTGCACGACACGCATGCCCCGCCCGCCGCCGCCGCCGGCGGCCTTGATGATGACCGGATAGCCGATGCCTGCGGCGATTTTGGTGATCTCCTCCGGATCTTCCGGCAGGGCGCCGTCGGAACCGGGCACGCAGGGCACGCCCGCGTCGATCATGGCCTGCTTGGCCGCCACCTTGTCGCCCATGAGGCGGATGTTGTCGGGGCGCGGGCCGATGAAGACAAAGCCGGAATTCTCCACCCGCTCGGCAAAGTCCGCGTTTTCCGACAAAAAACCGTACCCGGGATGGATGGCCTCGGCGTCCGTCACTTCGGCCGCGGCGATGATGGCCGGGATATGCAAATAGGACTGCGCCGAGGGCGCCGGGCCGATGCAGACCGATTCGTCCGCCAGCTTGACGTATTTCGCGTCGCGGTCGGCCTCGGAATGCACCGCAACGGTCTTGATGCCCAGTTCGCGGCAGGCGCGCAGGACGCGCAAGGCAATCTCCCCGCGGTTGGCGATCAGGATTTTTTCAAACATGGAAAACTCCGCAGCAAAACAGCGTCGGTGCAAGACAAGCGCCGCACACCCCGCCCCGGGTCGGCAACCGGCCCGCCCGATCGGATTTCATGTCCGCGCGCTCACGCGATCACGAACAGGGGCTCGCCATATTCGACCGGCTGGCCGTTCTCCACCAGGATGGCCTTGACCACGCCGTTCTGGTCGGACTCGATCTCGTTGAGCAGCTTCATGGCCTCGATGATGCAAAGCGTGTCGCCGACGGCCACGCTCTGGCCCACCTCGACGAAGACTTTGGCGCCGGGGCTGGGCGCCCGATAAAACGTGCCGACCATGGGCGAGCGCACCACGTGGCCGGCAGGCAGGCCATCGGTGGAGGCATCGGCAGCCGGTGCCGGCGCGGCTGCCGCAGCAGCGGCGGCCGGCAGGCTGATAGTGGGGGCCGGGGAATTCAAGTAGACCGGCGCGGCGCCCGCCACCTGCTTGGCGATGCGCACCCTTTCCTCACCCTCGGTCACCTCGAGCTCGGCAATGCCGGAGGTTTCCACGAGGTCAATGAGTTTTTTCAGTTTTCTGAGATCCATGTTGGCTGACTTTCGTATGCAGATAGCGCAGGGCGAATTCCAGCGCCAGTTCGTAGCCCTGTGCCCCGAGGCCGGCGATGACGCCTACCGCGAGCTCGGAAAAATAGGAATGGCGGCGAAACGGCTCGCGCGCGTGCACATTGGAGAGATGGACTTCCACATAAGGAATGGCGACTGCCGCGAGGGCGTCGCGCAGGGCGATGCTGGTATGCGTATAACCGGCCGGATTGATGAGGATGAAATCCACACCCTCCCGCCCCGCCTGCTGAACGCGATCCACCAACGCCCCCTCATGATTGCTCTGGAAAGCCTCCAGTTGGATACCGGCCGCCTCGCCACGCGCTTTCAGGCCGGCGTTGATGTCATCGAGCGTGGCGATGCCGTAATGGCGCGGCTCGCGGCCGCCCAACAAGTTGAGGTTGGGGCCGTGGAGAACGAGGATGGACTTGACCAGAGAGACGGGCTTGCCGCCCGCGCGGCCGGGTTTGCTGGCTGGCATGGGCGCAAGTGTCGGCAAATTTCAGGAAATTGTCCAGATGTTGCGTAGATTTGACGGAAGTTGCGCATATGCCTCATGCCCTTCATGACCCCAGGGCGGCGTCGACGCTTTTCAGGAACTGGGCGGGGGGCTCGTAGCCGATCACGCGGTGGGGCGATTGGCTACCGTCGGCGCGCCAGAAGATCATGCCGGGAGGGCCGAACAAGCCGAAGGCCTTGAGCAAAGCCTTGTCGGCATCATTGTTGGCGGTGACGTCCGCCTGCAGCAACAAGACGTCATGGAGTCGCGCCACGACTTTCGGGTCGCTGAAAGTAAAGCGCTCCATTTCCTTGCAGGAAACGCACCAGTCCGCATAAAAATCCAGCATCACCGGACGCTGCTCGGCTTTGGCCCGGGCCAGCCGGGCATTCAGCTCGGCAAGCGATTTCACGCGCTCGAACTTGAGGTGCGGCGCCGCCGCGGCGACCTGGCCCTTGGCCGTGTAGACGGACAAGGGTTCGAGGATGTCCCGTCCGCCGGCCATCAACCCCAGCAGCAGCGCGATGCCCGCCAACAAGGCGACCACCCCCTGCGCCTTCCACAAATAGCGCCAGTGCGAGCTGCCCAGGGGAATGGAGTCCAGCGCGCGCAAATACACCCCCAGCGTAATGAGCAGCAAGCCCCAGGCCAGCATGTTGAGCCAGGCCGGCAGGAAGGGGCCGACGAGCCAGAGCGCGACCGCCAGGAGCAGCACGCCGAAGAAATGCTTCACGTAATCCATCCAGTCGCCGGTCTTGGGCAGCAGGGCGCCGGCCGACACGCCCACCAGCAGGAGCGGCACGCCCATGCCCAAAGCCATGAAGAACAGTGCGGTGCCGCCCAGCCACACGTTGCCGGTCTGGCCGATGTATAGCAGGGCGCCGGCCAGGGGCGCGGCCACGCAGGGCCCCACGATCACGGCCGAGAGCGCGCCCATGACGAACACGCCCAGCAGATGCCCGCCCTGCACGCGGTTGCTGGCATCGTTGAACTTGCTTTGCAGGAAGCTGGGCAGCTGCAGCTCGTAGAAGCCGAACATGGAGAAGGCGAGCAGCACGAAAATGAAGGCAAATGCGCCGATCACCCAGGGATTTTGCAGTGCGGTGGACAGCAGGCTGCCGGAGAGGCCGGCGATCACGCCGGCCACGGCGTAGGTGATCGCCATGCCCAGCACATAGCCCAGAGCGAGCAGGAAACCGCGCGTCTTGGTGAGTTCCTTCTGGCCGGCGATGATGCCGGCGAGAATCGGAATCATGGGGAAAACGCAGGGCGTGAGCGCCAACAAAAGACCTGCGCCGAAGAAGAAGGCCACCACCGCCCAGAAGCTTCCGCCCTTGAGCAGCGTGTCGATGCGGCCGGTCGCCCCGGCGGGGGATTCCTGCGCCGGGGGCGGCGCCTCGGTCAGCGCCGGAGTAGTCGCCGCAGGGGTCGCCGGTTCCGGTGTCGCCTGGACGCCCGGCTCAACAACGGCAGCGGGCGGCTGGGGCGCCGGACCTTGCGCCGTCGCCAAGCGGAACTGCCCGGTCTGGGGCGGATAGCACACACCCTTTTCGCTGCAGCCCTGATAGGTCGCCTGCAGCGCCAGGACTTCGCCGGGCTTGAGCGCGCGCGACAGCGCGAGTTGCGCGGCGAAATCCTGGTGATAGACCTCGCTCTTGCCGAAATTGGGGTCGTCCTTGATGTCTGGCTTGGGCGTCTGAACGCGCATCACCGTCACGCCGGCCGGCGCCCGGATGCGGAACTTGAGCTTGTCGCGGTAGAGGTAGTAGCTCGGCGCCACCTTGTAGTCCACTTCCACGCGCCGGTCGCCCTGCAATCGCGCCTGGGCCCGGAACGCCTGGTCGGGCGGCAGAAATCCGCCCAAGTCCGCGCTGCCCGCCATGGCGCGCAGGCCCGCCACGGAAGCGGGCGCGGCCGGCGTCGCCGCGGCGGCGGCGGCCGGCCGGGCGGGCAACTGAATCTCCCGGCTTTGCGTCATGGGGCTGTAGCACAGGCCCGCCTCGGCACAGCCCTGGTAGGTGGCGGTCAGCTTGACCGTCTGCGCGGCCTGGCCGGAGCGTTCCACCGGCAGCAGCACCTTGACCTCATTGTGATAGACCTCGACGGTGCCGAAATTGGCGTCATTCTTGGTCTGCCCTTTGGGGAATTGGGCATCGCCGAGTGTCGCCCCGCTCAACTGGAATTTGAATTTGCCGCGGTAGAGATAATAGCCCGGCGCAATCTTCCATGCCGCCTCGATGGCATCCGGGCCAGCTGCCTGGGCGCTGAAGCGGAAGGCGACGTCGGGGTCGAGAAAATCCGCGCCGCGGCTGGCGCCGGCAACCCCGAGCAACACAAAGAAAAGCAACCACAGTTGACGCAGTGACTTCATACAGCCTCATTCCGAGATTTTGTTATGGGGCGCCCGCGGGCTCAGGGCCCGGCCGTCGCCTCATCCAGCCATGCCAGGTAGGCCGGCAGGCCGCGCTCCACGGGCAGGACGATGATTTCCGGCACCTGGTAGGGATGCCCGCTCAAGATCTTGGCCTCCAGCTCGGCGTAACGCTCGCTGCGCGTCTTGATCAGCACCGGCACTTCGTCCGCCTCCTCCACCGCGCCCTGCCAGCGATAAATCGAGCGGCACGCGCCCAGCACGTTCACGCAGGCCGCCAGCCCGGATTCCACCAGCGCCTGCGCGAGAACACGGGCAGAGGCCTCATCCGGCAGGGTAGTGATGACCAGGACATGCGCCATACGCCATTTTACGGGCAGACCGGCCAAACTGCCTTGGTTGTTTTGTGTCGCGAACAAGCGTGTTTCATTACAATGCTCCGATGAGGATTCTGTGGCCCTTCCTGCTCCTGGCCCTGGGGCTGCCCGTGCTGGAGGCCGGCTTGCTGATCTGGCTGGGCGAGCGCTACGGCTGGGGCTGGCTGTTCCTTTATCTGGCGCTTTCCATCCTGCTGGGCGCGGCCTTGCTGAGTCTGGAGCGAAGGCTCTGGGGGATAAGGCTTCTGGCCACCCTGCAGTCCGGCGGCAACCCGCTCGCGGCGCTCTTCGCCAGCGGCCGCATGATGCTGGCCGGCCTGCTGTTCATCCTTCCCGGCGTGATTTCCGACCTCGCGGCCGTGCTGCTCCTGCTCATGCCGGGCACTTGGCGCCGGCCGCCGCGTCCGCCCGCTCCGCGGGACGATGTCATCGAAGCCGAGTTTCGCCGCGTCGAAGATTCCAGGCTGCCAGACCATCGGCCACCCTGGGATAGCTGAGGCGCACGCGGAGTTCCCGCTTGAGGCGGGCATTGCTCAAGCGCCGCGACTCGTTGAGAAAGGAAAGCAGGGCAGGGGACAGGCGCGTCTGCGCCTCGGCGCGCGAAATGCGCGGCGGCCTGGGCAGTCCTGCGCGCGCCGCCACGGCGTCGAAATACTGACCCATCTTCATCTCGCTGTCGTCGACTACGTGATAGACCCGGCCGGGCCGAGCGCGATAAAGGGCCAGCCAGACGGCCTTTGCCAAATCCTCGATATGGATGTGGTTGGTATAGCTGTCCTCGGCATCGGCTACCGCCGGCGTGCCCTTGGCGAGCCGCTCCAGCGGCATGCGCCCCGGCCCGTAAACGCCCGGCACGCGCAATATGCTCAAGCGCACGCCGCAGTGCGCGGCGAAGCGGCGCAGCGCCCGCTCTGCATCGACGCGGCGGCGCGCCCGCGCGGTCTCCGGGGCGCGGGCGCGGGTCTCGTCGATGCGCTCCCCGCCGCAATCGCCATAGACGCCGCTGGTGCTCACGTACACCAGGCGGCGTGGTAGACTGCCGCCCTTGGCCAAGGCGGCGATGAGGCGCCTGGTGCGCATATCCTCCGGGCCCGCGCCGGGCGGCGGCGCCAGGTGCACCACCCAGTCCGCCGCGCCGGCCAGCCGCGCCAGGCTGGCGCGATCGTCAAGGTCGGCCGGCAGCGGGCAGGCGCCCAGGGCGCGCGCCGCGGCAGCGCTTTCCGCGCGCCGGGCGCTGGCGCGGAAACGCGCCCTGTGAGCCCGTTGCTTGAGCAGGAGCTGCCCCACCTGCCCACAGCCGACGATCAGGATACGGTTCATCGTTAAATTCTTGGCGGGACGCCGCCCTCTCGTTCGTAGAAACCATTATGCCCCATCAAATCACCCTCGAACCCAGCGGACACGCTTTCACCGCGGAAGACGGCGAAACCATCCTCAATGCGGCGCTGCGCGAAGGATTCGCCCTGCCCTATGGCTGCCGCAACGGCGCCTGCGGCTCCTGCAAGGGCAAGATACTCAAAGGCGAAGTCGATTACGGGCACTATCAGGCCGGCGCCTTCAAAGACGAAGAGAAAGCGCAAGGCAAGGCGCTTTTCTGCCGCGCCCGCCCTCTGACCGATGTGGTGCTGGAAGTGCGCGAAATCGGCGCGGCCAAGGACATCCATATCCGCACCCTGCCGTGCCGCGTGCAAAAAATGGAAAAGCTCGCCGACGACGTCATGGTGCTGCAGCTCAAGCTGCCTGCCAACGAGCGCCTGCAATTCCTCGCCGGCCAGTACCTCGACTTCCTCCTCAAGGACGGCCGGCGGCGCAGCTATTCCATCGCCAATCCGCCGCACGACGACAACCTCATCGAACTGCACATCCGTCATCTGCCGGGCGGGCATTTCAGCGACCGCGTGTTCACGGAAATGAAGGAAAAGGACATCCTGCGCCTGGAAGGCCCGCTGGGCAGCTTCTTCATCCGCGAGGATTCCGACAAGCCCATGATCTTCCTCGCCGGGGGCACCGGCTTCGCCCCCATCAAGGCCATGCTCCTGCACGCCTTCGCCAGCGCCACGCCGCGCCCCATGGCGTTGTATTGGGGAGTGCGCAGCCGCAAGGATTTGTACCTGGGGGATTTGCCCGTCGCCTGGCAGCAGGAACACGCGAACTTCAGCTTCATTCCCGTGCTCTCGGCGCCGCGCCCGGAAGACGCCTGGATCGGCCGCACCGGTTATGTGCACGAGGCCGTGCTGGCGGATTTCAAGGATTTGTCAGGCTGCCAGGTCTACGCCTGCGGCGCCCCCGCCATGGTGGAGGCGGCGCGGCAAAGCTTCACCCGCACCCGCGGGCTGCCCGAAGAAGAGTTCTACGCCGATTCCTTCGTGAACGCCGCCGGCAGCGAAGAGGTCTGAGCAGGCCGCGCGGGGGCGTAGCCCGCCAGCGCCCGCACCGCCGCTTCGGCCTGCGCGGCCAGGACGCGCCGATCCGCACCTGCAGCCGCCAAGGGCGCGGAGAATTTGAGCCGCGCCGCCAGGCCGCGCGCCCCGGCGATGCGCCACAGGCTTTGCCCCAGGCTCATGTCGCCATAATAGGCCGGTGTGTCGCTGTACTCGCCGGACGGGCCTTGGTAGCAGATGGCCGCGGGCAGCACCGCGGCACCCTGATCCAGCGCCGCCTGCAGGAGAAAGGGGCGAAACGGCAGCATGTCGCGCCCGTCGGTCGTGGTGCCTTCGGGAAACACCGCGACCCACTCGCCCGCGGCAAGGTGCGCGCCGATTTCCCGGCCTATGCGCAGCGCGGCCGATTTCCTTTCGCGCTCCAGAAACAAGGTGCCCGTGCGCGCCGCGAACCAGCCCACCAAAGGCCAGGCGCGCACCTCGGCCTTGGAGACGAAGCGCACGCGGCGGGTCGCCAGGATCACGTAGATGTCCAGCCAGGAGATATGGTTGGACACCAGCAAAGCCCCCGCGGCAACGGGCGGGGGCGGATCGGCGGCCAGGCGCACGCCCAGACAGGCGAGAAGCCCCGCCGACCAGCGGGAAATCACCCCATCCCAGCGCGGCGCGGGCGCGGCGGCGTAGCGCAAGGTCAGGATCACACCCCAGATCAGGTGCAGCACCAGGCGCCCAAGGCGCCACAAGCGCAGGGGCAAACGTAGGGTTGCGGCCATGGGGCGGCATTGTAGCGCGCCGGCAAAGCTCCTTAGCGCATGAGCCGCCGCGCATAGGCGGCGTTCAGCTCCTTCATGGGCAGCAGCAGAAACAGGTCGGCGGTGTTGAAATCCGGATCCCACGCCGGCTCGCCGCACACATAGGCGCCCAGGCGCACGTACCCCTTGATGAGGGGCGGCACCAGAGGCTGCACGCCCTGATCCAGGGCCTCCACCGGCAGAGGGTTGCGCGGCGTGACACGCCACTCCACCGGCCCGCTGCGCACCTGCGCCAGGCGGCGATAGACGCTGGCCGCGACATGGCCGCCGTCGGCCATGCCTATGCTGGCGCAGCCGATGACGTAGCGGTGCCCATGCTGCTTGAGATATTGCGTAAGCCCAAGCCACAGCAGATTGATCACCGCGCCGCTGCGGTGCTCGCGATGGACGCAGGAGCGTCCCAGTTCGGCCATGGCGGGGCGCAGGAAATGCAGGCGCGTGAGATCGAATTCCTGCTCCGAGTAATAGCTGCCGGCGCGGCGCGCCGCCTCGGGCGACAGGATCCGATAAGTACCCACCACCTCTCCGGTCTCGCGTTCGCGCACCAGAAGATGGTCGCAGAATGCGTCGTACAAATCCTCGTCCAGGCCGCTGCGGGGATTTCCCAGGCGCGCTCCCATTTCCTGGGCGAACACCCGATAGCGCAGCTGTTGCGCTTCGCGCACCTCGTCCTGATGCCGCGCCAAGGCAACGGCATAGCGCGAAGGCGTGGCATCCGAGCGCAACGCGGTTTGCAGCATGTCCATCTCCAGAGTTTTGTTCCCGTGATTTTTGTCACGGCCGCTGACGCAGCCATGACAAGGGAATGAAAAACCCGTGACAAAGTTCCGCAAAGGCTTCCCGGCCGGCGCTGGCCCCGCCGATCAAACGCAGACTGGCCGCCGATGCCCGGGTGGGTTCTAATTGACGTGTTCGACGCGCGTTGCTCCGCCGCCGGACAACACCTGCACCCGCTCGCCGGGGTAGAAGGGGCGCCCCTTGGCCGCCTGGGTCACGGCGATCTGGCCGCCGCGATTCAAGCGCACGATGATCTGCCAACCCGCCTGCTTGGTGACGTTCTGCTCCAGGGCATGGCCGCCCACACCGCCCAGCACCGCGCCCAGCGCCCCGCCTACGATGCTGCCCCTGCCGCCGCCCAGCTCGCTGCCGGCCACGCCGCCCACCACCGCGCCGCCGATGGTGCCGATGCCGCTGTTGGTGCCTTCGATCTGCACATCGCTCACCGAAACCACCCGGCCGTCCCGCACTTCCATGGCCTGCCTGGCCTGGCTGCGCGAATAATCCTGCGGCCCCAGGCCGCTGGCGCAGCCCCCCAGCCCCGCCGCCATCAGGCCGGCAAAAATCAATGTCATTGTTCGTTTCATTGGCCAAACCTCCTTGGAATCGGGTGCCCCCGAACCGGCGCCCCATGCGCTGACAGTAAATTCATTATAGCGAGCGCGAAACCGCCGCAACCCCCGCCAAAGACCCTTGCCTCAGGCGTCGCGGATTTCAAAGTCGTGCGTGACCTGGGCGGTTTTCGCCAGCATGATCGAGGCCGAGCAGTATTTCTCCGCGGACAGGCGGACAGCCTGCTCCACCCGCTTGGGGTCGAGGTTTTTGCCGGTCACTGCGAAATGCACGTGGATGCGCGTGAACACCTTGGGATCGGTTTCCGCGCGCTGGGCTTCGACTTCGGCCACGCAGTCGCGGATGTCCTGCCGGGCCTTGCGCAGAATGTGCACCACGTCGAAGGACGTGCAACCGCCCAGGCCCAGCAGCAGCATCTCCATGGGTCGCGGGCCGAGGTTGCGGCCGCCCGAGTCGGGCGGCCCGTCCATGACCACGGCGTGGCCGCTGCCCGTCTCGCCGGCAAAACAGACCCCTTCGATGAGCTTGATGCGCGCTTTCATGGCGTTGCCTGAAATAATCCCCGCAGCTTATACCACAGGATGCCCAGCCATTCGTGCAGGCCAAAATAGCTGTCGCGCAAGCCGCGGGCGTCGGGCAGCAAGTCCATGAACGAATCGAGTTGCGTATGGGCGAAGCCGGTGCCGGCCGGTATCACCGCGAAGCCGGCCTTCCGGAACAGCGGCACGGCGCGGCGCATGTGCCAGGCATGGGTGACGAGAAAAATGCGCCGCACCCCGGCGGCATGCAGCAGGGGCGCGGAATTGCGCGCGTTGTCCCAGGTGGTGAGGGCGCGGTCTTCCTGCCAGCGCACCGGCACATGGTATTCGCGCGTCAGCACCCGGGCCATGAGGCGCCCTTCGGGCTCTTGCCCGCCGCCCGGCTCGCCGCCGGTGACCAGGATGGGCAGATGCGTGGCCGCCTCCAGACGCGCCGCGTAGCGCAGACGCTCCAGGGTGAGGTTGTTGACCGTGTCGCCGCCGTACTCCGGAGCGTCCAGACGGCGGCCGGCGCCCAGCACGACAATCGCATCGGCCGCCGGCGGATGGCGCAGATCCAGCGCCGGGGCGATCTGCAGGCTGGCGAGCAGCTGCCCGCCCACCCACGGCGTGGACAGCGCATAAAAGGCGGCAAGCAGCGCGCTCAGGCCCATGCGGCAGCGCGGGCAGCGCCAGGCCGTGACGGCCAGCAAGGCGATGAATATCCCCGGAGGAAGGAGAAAGGCAGCCAGGACATTGCCGAGGGTGAAGCCGAGCATGGCCGGCATTGTGGCGGTTTGACACGGCCCCGGCAAGCCGCTTAGAATTCGCGGTTTTCCGAGATATCCGACCCGAGGCTCTGCATGAAAACCTTTTCCGCCAAACCCCACGAGGTCAAGCGCGACTGGTTCGTGGTGGACGCCAGCAACCTCGTGCTGGGCCGCCTGGCCGCTGAAATCGCGCGCCGCCTGCGTGGCAAGCACAAGCCGGAATACACGCCCCACGTAGATACCGGCGACTACATCGTGGTGGTGAACGCCGAGAAAATCCGCGTCACCGGCAACAAGGCGCTGGACAAGAAATACTACCGCCACTCGGGCTACCCCGGCGGGATATACGAAACCACCTTCGGCAAGATGCAGGAGCGCTTTCCCGGCCGCGCCCTGGAAAAGGCCGTCAAAGGCATGCTGCCCAAGGGTCCGCTGGGCTACGCCATGATCAAGAAGATGAAAGTCTATGCCGGGGCCGAACACCCGCACAGCGCCCAGCAACCGCAAACCCTAGAATTCAAGGCTTGATACCATGATCGGCAACTACAACTACGGCACCGGCCGGCGCAAGGAATCGGTGGCGCGCGTATTCATCAAATCCGGCTCGGGCGCCATCGTCGTCAACGGCAAGCCCATCGACGAATATTTCTCGCGCGAAACCGGCCGCATGGTGGCGCGCCAACCCCTGGTGGTCACGGAATTGACCGGCCGCTTCGACATCCTGGTGAACGTGTCCGGCGGCGGCGAGACCGGCCAGGCCGGCGCCGTGCGCCACGGCATCACGCGCGCGCTGATCGACTATGACGCCAACCTCAAGCCCGCGCTCAAGGCCGCCGGCCTGGTGACGCGCGACGCCCGCGCGGTCGAGCGCAAGAAAGTCGGCCTGCACAAGGCGCGCCGCCGCAAGCAGTTCTCCAAGCGCTGACCGGCGCTGCGCCCCAAAGAGCCCCGCCGCGTGCGGGGCTTTTTGTTGCCCGGCAGCCATTTGATACCCGTTGACCTTGATCCAGCAGGGGCTTGGCCACGGGCCGCATCGGCGATCCCCCGGAAAGCTCCGCCCCTGCGCAGCCTTGATCTTTGTGGGATCATTGCCGGAGACATGTCACAGCCAGAACAACAAGCTCGGGAGACCATCGATCGGCTGCTGGAGGCGGCGGGCTGGCACGTCTGCGACGCTGCGGCTGCCAACATCCATGCCGCGCGCGGCGTAGCCATCCGCGAATTCCCGCTGCCCGGTTATGGTTTTGCCGATTATCTCTTGTACGTGGACGGCAAAGCGGCCGGCGTGATCGAGGCCAAGAAAGAAGGCGTCACCCTTACCGGCGTCGAAACCCAGGCCGACAAATACACCCAAGGATTACCGGCAGGCCTGCCGCGCTGGCACAACCCGTTGCCCTTTGCCTACCAGTCCACCGGCGTGGAGACCCGCTTCACCAACGGGCTGGACCCGCAGCCGCGCTCGCGGCCGGTGTTCGCCTTCCACCAGCCCAAGCTCCTGGCCGACTGGCTCGCTTTTCTCCCCTCGCCTGCAAGCGGGAGAGGGGCCGGGGGAGAGGGCCAACTGGCGGCTGACGCAAGCACCGGCACTTTCCTGAGCCAGCTCCAATCCATGCCGGCCCTGAAGACAGAAGGCCTCTGGCCCGCCCAAATCAAGGCCATCCACAACCTCGAACAGTCGCTCAGGGAGAACCGCCCGCGCGCCCTCATCCAGATGGCCACCGGCTCGGGCAAGACCTTCACCGCCATCTCCTTCATCTACCGCCTGATCAAATTCGCCGGCGCCCGGCGCGTGCTGTTCCTGGTCGACCGCGGCAACCTCGGCGACCAGACGCTCAAGGAATTCCAGCAATACGCCTCGCCCTACAACAACTACAAGTTCACCGAGGAATACATCGTCCAGCGCCTGCAGAGCAACACCCTCGACACCACCGCGCGGGTCTGCATCTGCACCATCCAGCGCATGTATTGCATGCTGAAGAATCAGGGCGAAATGCCCGACGATCTCGAAGAACAATCGCTCGACGAGGTTGGTTCGCTATTCAAGCAACCGGAGCCAATTGAGTACAACGCGAAGATACCCATCGAGACCTTCGACATCATCGTCACCGACGAATGCCACCGCTCCATCTACAACCTCTGGGCGCAGGTGCTGGAGTACTTCGACGCCACCCTCATCGGCCTCACCGCCACGCCCAGCAAGCAGACCTTCGGCTTCTTCCATCAGAACCTGGTGATGGAATACAACCACGAAATGGCCGTGGCCGACGGCGTCAACGTCAACTACGACGTCTACCGCATCCGCACCGCCATCAGCGAACAAGGCTCCAAGGTGGAGGCCGGCTACTCGGTGCAGATTCAGGAACGCGATACACGAAAAAAAAGGTGGGAACAGCTCGACGACGATTTCAGCTACGACCCCAACCAGCTCGACCGCGACGTGGTCGCTCCCGATCAAATCAGAAAAATCATCCAGACCTTCCGCGACAAGCTGTTCACCGAAATCTTCCCCGGCCGCGAGTGGGTGCCCAAGACCCTCATCTTCGCCAAGGACGACGCCCACGCCGAGAACATCGTCGAGATCGTGCGCGAGGAATTCGGCAAGGGCAACGACTTCGCCCAGAAGATCACCTACCGCACCACTGGCGCAAAACCCAAAGACCTCATCAACGAATTCCGCACCAGCCCCATGCCGCGCATCGCCGTCACCGTGGACATGATCGCCACCGGCACCGACATCAAGGCGGTGGAGGTCGTCATGTTCATGCGCGCCGTCAAATCCCGCGCCTTCTTCGAGCAGATGAAAGGCCGCGGCGTGCGCGTGATTGCGCCCGACGACCTGCAAAGCGTCACCCCCGACGCCAAGGCCAAGGACCACTTCGTCATCATCGATGCCGTCGGCGTCTGCGAGCAGGACAAGACCGACTCCCGCCCGATGGAACAAAAGCCCACCGTCAGCTTCGAAAAGCTCCTGCAAGCCGTCGCCTTCGGCAACACCGAAGACGACGTGCTCAGCTCGCTCGCCGGCCGGCTGGCAAGAATGGAACACCGCATCAGCGCCGAGGACGACGCCAAAATCCGCGCCGCCAGTGGCGGCTACGGGCTGAAGGATTTGGCCCATCGCATCGTCCAATCCCTCGACCCCGATAACGTAGAAGCGGCGTCCCGCCGCTTGGAATTTCAAGACGAGTCGTCACAAGGCTTCCTCAACCCCTACGCCCCAATCGAAATCGCATGCGCCAACTTACCGCATTGGCGCCAGGACGGCGTGACTTACTTCGTGACGTTCAGGCTTGCCGATGCCCTGCCCACGGAGAAATTGACGGCATGGCGTGATGAAAAGGAGCGTTGGCTGGCGCGCAATCCCCAGCCGTGGACAGTCGGGCAAGAACGCGAATACCACGAGCGGTTTTCGCAATACATCGAACGTTGGCTCGACCAGGGAGCGGGTAGTTGCGTGCTTGAAATCCCAGAAATTTCCGCCATTGTCGGCGAAGCTCTGTGGCACTTTGACGGCGAGCGCTACCGGCTCGGAAAATTTGTTGTAGCCTCAAACCACGTCCACGTGCTGCTGACACCACTGGTACAACACAAGCTCCCCGATATCCTGCATTCCTGGAAAAGCTACACCTCCAAGCAGATTCTCAAAGTAGAAGCGGCGTCCCGCCGCTTAAACAAGGCTCAGAACGTGGAAGCGGCGGCCCGCCGCTTGTCTGATACAAAGCGGCAAGATGCCGCTTCTGCCGTCTGGCAAAAAGAATACTACGACCGCATCGTGCGAAGTCCGGAAGAGCTATACAACATCGAACAATACATCGAGAGACACACCGAATACGTCCGCGACCTGCAAAAGCGGCGAGACGCCGCTTCTACGTCTGTCCGCGAGAAAATCATCCGGGATGCCGTCCGCCCCCTGCACGACCCCAAGCTCCGCGATCTCATCGCCGAGATCAAACGCAACAACGAAATCACCATCGACACCGTCAGCGCCGACGAAATCCTCGAAGCCACCTTCTCCCCCGAAGCCCTCGACCGCGCCAAAGGCATGGTCCAGTCCTTCGAACAGTTCATTGCCGAGCACAAAGACGAAATCACCGCCCTGCAAGTGCTCTACAGCAAACCCTACAAGCACCGCCTCACCTTCGAGGCCGTGAAAGAACTCGCCGACGCCATCGAAAAACCGCCCTACCTGTGGAACGAATCCCAGCTCTGGAACGCCTACGCCGCGCTGGAAAAATCCAAGGTCAAAGGCGCCTCTGGCCGCCGCATCCTCACCGACCTCGTGTCTCTCGTGCGTTTCGCCATCCACCAGGACAACGAACTCATCCCGTTTCCAGAGCGCGTCAACGCCAACTTCAAGGCATGGCTGGCGAGCCAACAGCAACTCCCCTCGCCCGCAAGCGGGAGAGGGGCCGGGGGAGAGGGAAAGTTCTCGCCCGAACAACTCAAATGGCTGGAAATGATCCGCGACCACATCGCCGCCAACCTGGGCATCGAGCCGGACGACTTCAACTACGCCCCCTTCGTGCAGGCCGGCGGCCTGGGCAAGGTGCACCAACTGTTCGGCGACAAGCTGGCCACGATCATCGAGGAGCTGAATCAGCACCTTGCGGCGTGAGACAAATAAAGACTAAAATACAGGTCATATTAACGCTCTAATGGGGCCTGCCATGGAACTGCTCTACACCAACGCCTCGGTCAGCATTAGCGAGCTGAAAAAGAACCCCACCGCCGTCATCGACGAAGCGGACGGCTTCCCCGTCGCCGTGCTCAACCACAACAAGCCCGCCGCCTACCTGGTGCCCGCCGCCGCCTTCGAAGCCATGATGGAAAAGCTGGACGACATCGAACTGGCCAAACTGGTGAAGGCACGCGAGAACGAGCCCACCGTCAAGGTCAAACCCAGTGACCTATAGCCTCGAATTCCGGGACAGTGCCTGGAAGGAGTGGCAGAAGCTCGACCGGACGCTGCGCGAGCAATTCAAAACCAAGCTGCTGGAACGGCTGGAAAACCCCCGCGTCGAAACCGCCCGGCTCTCGGGCATGCCAGACTGCTACAAGATCAAGCTGCGCGCCGCCGGCTATAGGCTGGTTTATCAGGTGTTTGACAAGCGGGTCGTAGTCGTCGTGGTGGCCGTGGGCAAGCGGGAGAACAGCGCGGTGTACCGCAAGGCCAGGGGGCGGATGAAGTGAGCAAGCGAGCACGCGCAAAAAAAAATGATGATTCGCTGGAGGCACGTATCGAGATTTCCTTGGCGGATGCCGAGGCAGGCTGGCTGACACGGCACCAGAATGTGCAGGCGCTCATGGAGCACCTGGAGGATGAGAGAAATGCCGTAGGGCGCGCCGTGGGGGAGACCGCAAGCCGCCAAACAGAAACCGTTCGAATGGCCCCGCTCGGCGAGCTCACGGCCCCGAAAATCGACCAAGGCGGCCCCGTTGGTACGGATGACTTTGCCTACGTCGATATCAGCAGTGTTGATAACAAGCTAAAACGCATCACCGAGCCCAAGGCTCTCGCAGCCGAAGCTGCGCCCAGCCGTGCCAAACAACGTCTGAAGTCGGGCGATGTGTTGGTATCAATGACGCGGCCCAATTTGAATGCGGTCGCTATCGTGCCGCCTGAGCTTGATGGGGCTGTGGGTTCAACAGGGTTTTACGTCTTGCGGGCTAACGAAGGCACCGAGCCCCGCTGGTTGTACTACGCAGTGCAAACTCAAGACTTCGTCTCGGCAATGTCAGAACTCGTCCAGGGCGCTTTGTATCCAGCAGTCCGTCCGAAAGACATCCGAGCTTTCGAGATTCCGCATCGGCCCCTCGACCAACAAAAACGCATCGTCGCGGAAATCGAAAAACAATTCTCCCGCCTCGACGAAGCCGTCGCCAACCTTAAGCGCGTCAAGACCAACCTCAAGCGCTACAAAGCCGCCGTCCTCAAAGCCGCCGTCGAAGGCCGCCTCGTCGAAACCGAAGCCGAACTCGTAGAAGCGGCGTCCCGCCGCTTAGATCAGCGGCAAGATGCCGCTACCACATACGAAACCGGCGAACAACTCCTGCAACGCATCCTCGAAACCCGCCGCAGCCAGTGGCAAGGCAAGGGCAAATACAAAGAACCCGCCGCGCCCGACACCACCGACCTGCCCGAATTGCCGGAGGGATGGGTATGGGCGACTGTTGATCAGCTACTCATGTCGTTGCGGAATGGCTTGTCAAAGAAACCGGAAGATTCCGAGCCGGGCATTCCAATCCTTCGTATTTCTTCGGTTCGCCCTCTTGAGCTAGATACCAAGGACAGTCGTTTCTACAGACTGCAAACGAATGAGTGCGTTGACGACTACAAACTCGAAGTGGGAGACGTTTTGTTTGTCAGGTACAACGGCACAAAAGAACTTGTCGGCGTGTGCGCTTTAGTGAACGTGGTGACAGGCGCGCTTTTATATCCAGACAAATTGATCCGAGGTCGTGTTGTCAATGAACAGCAGGTCTCACCAAGTTACCTTGCAATTGCCGCCAATGTGGGCAGGTCGCGGCAGCACATTGACGAGTTGATTAAGACGACAGCGGGGCAACAAGGGATTGCGGGCGGTGAGATAAAGCAAATGCCGTTACCATTGCCTCCCTTCGCAGAACAACTCCATATCGTCGTCGAAATCGACCGGCGCCTCTCACTCATTCGTGAAATAGAGACGCAAGTCGACGCCAACTTCCAGCGGGCAGAGCGCCTCCGCCAGTCAATCTTGGCTAAGGCGTTTTCCGGTCTACTGCTGCAACAGTATGGCGTAAAAGAGTGCGCCGAAAGTGCGATTAGTGGCTAAAGGGGGGTAGCGATGTCCATACTTCAGGAGATACTCGGTTGGGCGAAAGGTTTGGCACCTTGGCAAAGCGACGCCGTTAGCCGACTGTTTACAAAGGAAACGCTTACGCCAGATGACTTGGACGACCTTTATGCGCTCATGAAGGCGGAGCACGGCATCCCTGATCCGAAAGGGAGGAAGGCCAGTCCTATAGCTGACGACAAGATCCCGGCTGGCGCCCAGGATCCAGCGCTGCGTTGCACTGAATGGCTGTGTCTGCCGTCCCTGAGCTGCGCCTTCTCTAGTGCTACAAAATGAACGTCGACCAGATTCTCGAAGCCCTCAATCTGGGCGAGGACCAGGATGTGGAGTTCAAGGCCGCCGAAGGCGGCTTGCCACGGTCTCTGTGGGAGACGATTTCCGCTTTCGCCAACACGGAAGGCGGCTTTATCGTCCTCGGGGTGTCCGAGCATGACGGGCGTTTCGTGGTGTCCGGGGTGCGCAAGGCGGATGCGCAGCTCAAGGCATTCTGGGATACCCACAACAATACCCAGAAGCTGAGCGTGCCGGTCTGTTCGGAATCGGACGTCCAGGTGCAAAGCATCGACAGCCACAAGCTGATCTGCATCCATGTGCCCCGCATGCCCCGGCAGCAGCGGCCGGTGTTCATCAACGGCAACCCTCTGACCGGCACCTACAAGCGCAACTTCGAGGGCGACTACCGCTGCCTGGAGGCGGAGGTCCGCCAGATGTTGCGGGATGCTGGGGACGAGCCGCTGGATGGTCTGATCCTGGACGGCTTCGATCTCGAAGACCTGGATGAGGAAACGATGACGGCCTATCGGAACCGCTTTGCCTCACGTGATCCGGACCATCCGTTTCTGGCCCTGAACGAGGCGGATTTTCTGGAACGGCTGGGCGGCCTGCGCCGTGACCGCCGCTCGGGAACGGAGGGACTCACGCTGGCAGGCCTACTGATGTTCGGACGTGAACGTAGTCTGTTGGATGCCTTGCCGCATTACCACGTGGATTATCAGGAACAGCTCTCGGAAGACCCCGAGGCCCGCTGGACTTACCGGCTGACCCTGGACGGCAAATGGGAACCCAACCTGTTCAATTTCTACTACCGGGTCTATCCGCGGCTGGTTGAGGGCGTGCAAGTGCCGTTCAAGCTGGATCATGCGGGCACGCGGCTGGAGGAGACCCATGTGCACGAGGCCTTGCGGGAGGCGCTGGTCAACACGCTGATCCACGCCGACCACCAATCCTCGCGGCCGATCAATGTGATCAAACGGCGCGACGCCTTCATCTTCATGAATCCGGGGCGTTTGCGCATACCGCGCGAGCAACTGTATCAGGGCGGGGTCAGCGACCCACGCAATCCGAATCTGCAGAAGATGTTCCAATTGCTTGGCCTGGGCGAGAAGGCAGGATCAGGTTTCCAGAAGATATTGCGCGCTTGGCGGGAACAGCATTGGATGATTCCGTTGGTGGCGGAGCATCCGGTGATGGAAATGACCCGAGTGTGGCTGCCGGTTTCCAGCATGATCCCAGAGGACGTGGAACGGGAGCTGCGCGGCGTGGTGGGCGAAGCTTATGCTTCCCTGGACGAGCTGGATCGGGTCATTTTGATGCTGGCGCATCGCTTCGGCGAGATTTGCAATGCCGATGTGCAGCCGTACCGACATGAGCACCCAAGGGATATTGGCGTCCGACTCAAGCGCTTCGTCGAGCAGGGTTGGCTTGAGAAAGCCGGCGGACATGGCCGGGGTACCCGCTACCGATGGCCTAAGGAGGGTATTGGCGATTTGTTCGAAGGGGGACTGGATGAAGGTGGAGGCTCCGAACATTTGCCCGCCAGCTCCGAACATTACGGTCCAAGCCCCGAACATTTCGAGTCCGAACAAACAGAACAACTGTTGGCCTTGGCTTCGCCGGTGAGAGAAAAGGCGAGAGTCGCCAAAGAGTTAGTGGAAGAAACCATCCTGGCGCTATGTTCGGAGGACTGGCGGACACTTCGAACATTGGCAGGCCTGTTGGGCAGGGACGCCGATTCCCTGCGCAACCATTACATCAACCCCATGCTGCGTGATGGGCGTCTGGTTGCCCGCGTGCCGGGCAAGCCGAACCATCCGAACCAAGCCTACAAGAAGAAACCCGAATGAGCCCCGCCACCATCGTCCAAAAACTCTGGAACTACTGCAACGTCCTGCGCGACGACGGCATGTCGTATGGCGACTACGTCGAGCAGCTCACCTATCTGCTGTTTGGTTCCGGCCGGCGCTGCGCGCCTTAACGTTCGCAATGCTCACGTTAGCCTTCACCGCAACGCGCCCGCAGGCGGGCGGTTGTCTCAAGATGGCCGACGAGCGCACCAAGGCGCCATATAATCAGCAGAGCCCGGTGCCGGGGCAGTACAGTTGGCCGAGCCTGATCAAGAAAGACGGCGACGAGCTGTTCGATCTGCTGTTTCATCGACGCTGCTGGAAGAAGCCAGCCCGCTCGGCAGTTGGCATGGCCATCTGTTTACGCTGGACCGCCGCCAGTGCGTGATGTTCTGTCACGATGCGACGCGCTATGCGCTTTTCATGCCCGGCCTGCGCAAGCAACAGTTCGCCGAATTGGGCAGCAAGTGGTTTCGATTGCTGTACACGGCGACACTGGCTATGGCCGGCTGCCCGGACACGCAGATCAAAAAGGCGGAGCTGGCGCTGGGTCCGGTGCGCTTCGACACGGCGGTGGACCGCTCGGTGCAGGGCTCGCTGCGGGTGGCGCGGCAGGATCTGGAGGTCGGGGTGTATCAGGCAAGCAATGTGATGGAGCTGGACCCGCTCAAAGTCTCGTGCTGGCTGAACGAGCGGCCGGCGACGGTTTACGGCAAGTGGATATGGCCGGACAAGGCGATGCGGGAGGCGGTGGCGGCGCTGTGATGGATGAATGCCCTTTCAATTAGCCGGCCGCAAGGGTTTCAATCAGCCGGTTTCCCTGTACCGCTTAGATGACTTCTTTGCCTTCGCACAGATTGATCAGTTCGGTCAGGGCCAGGCCCTGTGCCCGCCGCCCGCGTCCTTCGCGGATGACTTTGAGTATCCCCGCATCGCGCAGGGTGCGCAGCAGATTGGCGATGGCTTGCCTGCTCGGCTGGGGCGCGACGGGCAGCTGGATGTGCGAGCTCTGGAACACTGGGCGCTGAAAGAGTTGATCCAGCAATGGGATGGCGTATTGCGAGTGGGTGAGTTCGAGCACGCGGGTTTTCAGGTTTTCGTACAGGTCGAGGATGGCGCGGGCTTTCGAGGCATTCTCCTGCGCCTGCTCAATGAGCGCAGTGAGGAAGAATGCGATCCACCGATTCCATGCGTCGGGTGCTTGCCCCAGTGCGCGCAGGCGGGTAATGTACTCGTCGCGGTGGGATTCCAGATAGGACGAGAGATAGAACATCGGTCGGGACAGCAGACCTTTTTCAAACAGAAACAGGGGAACCAGGATGCGGCCCAGGCGCCCGTTGCCGTCGAGGAAAGGGTGAACGATCTCGAACTGGGCATGGACGATGGCCAGCTGCACCAGCGCGTCCGGCCGCTCGGCGTGGTAGTACTTTTCCCAATTGTCCAGGTATTCCATCAGGCGCTGCGGGTCGGGCGGGATGAACTCGGCCTGCTCCATGGGCGTGCCAAAAGCGCCGATCCAGTTCTGGGTCTTGCGGAAGTGTCCACGCGCCTTGTTGCGGCCGCGGACGCTGTCGAGCAGGATGCTGTGCAGTTCAAGCAGCAGGTTGAGGTTGAACGGGCGTTTGACGAGCGCCGTCTCGGCGTGCCGCAACGCTCGCCGGTAATTCATGATTTCGCCAATGTCCTGCCGCCTCGATTCCAACTCGGGTTCTTCACCGGCTTCGAAACGGAAGACCTCGCCTAGCGTTGCCTGCGTGCCCTCGATTTTCGACGAGAGCACGGCTTCCTGGGTGGTCAGTGGCGAGAGCAGGACAGTGGGGTTGGGCACGCCGTAAAGGACCCCGTCATAATGTGCCAAGGCGCGGTTTGCCTTGCCGATGAGCGGGATCAACCGTTCCCAGGCAATATCCGAGAGCGGCAGTTTCTGTGGAACCAACGGTTTCATGATGTGTAATGCACGGCAAACACAAAGGAATTTGTGTAAACTAACATCGCATTTTGCTTTACGCAACAGATTTTGTGGCTACTATTACTTACACAAAAGCCTCGTCAGTAAAATCTGTGGGCGAGTTGTGGCTCGGGAAGTTTGCCAAGTGCATGATACAAGGCGAGTTCTGTGACGCGGAAGGTTCGGAAGCCGTAGGATTTTCTCATGGTGACTTTGACCT
>JAJZRU010000011.1 GCA_021802555.1 Pseudomonadota bacterium | reverse complement strand
AGGTCAAAGTCACCATGAGAAAATCCTACGGCTTCCGAACCTTCCGCGTCACAGAACTCGCCTTGTATCATGCACTTGGCAAACTTCCCGAGCCACAACTCGCCCACAGATTTTACTGACGAGGCGACAAAAAAATCGTGTGCGCCCTGTTGATGAACCGCCCGGTGCGGACCCGCATGCCGGGTGGTGTGGGGAGGGCCGGTTAGAAGCCGGCCCTTACCCGATTATGCAGCATCGAAGAAATCCTTTCTAACCATCACAATGCGGCATGCGGTCAAGCTGACTTGAATAAGAAGAAGGCCGTTCAGCGCAAAGCCCCAGAAGTCTGAGACTTCCCAATCGTTCCAACGCCAATAAGCAGATAGCAAGAGCGTGGCTAGCGAGCCAACGGCAGGTGCAACGTCGCCGATCCAAGCGCTGTGAGCTTTACCAGTCCTATTTAAGTACCTTTCATATTCCCAAACTGCGTCGGTATGAAGAAGCGCTACTACCCGCGGTCGCAACACTTGTTCAATGTACCTTACATGGTTGTAAACCTCATAAAGCGCGAAGTTGTAATTCTGTGATGCAAACTGCACCGCAAAAACGCTTCCCCATGCAACAAGGACGGCAGGAAGATTCCCTTTTGAGTGTTCCGTCCAAATAAAGGTAAGAGCCCCGATAAGAACTGGCCAGACGACAAACTGAAGCGACATAAACCTATTGATCCGAGTCACCATGGCTGAATATTCGCTTGAGTGGACTTGGATCAACGCCTTTCCGGTGTCTGATAGCTCTTCACGAGCACGTCTTCCGTGTTTTCTCATTACCGAAGACCGTTCCTATGCGGCATAACGCCCAAGCTCAGCGGACCGGCCCGCCGAAGGCGGGACGGTCCGCTGTAGCGCCTTGTTGGGCGGCTTTACCCACGGTGAACGATTGCGTCATTTAACGCGCCGACAACTCGACCTATCCAGGCTTGGTCAGGACTACTCAACGCCTTTGCTTCACCAGAAGCGCTGCTGAGCAGGACATGGTATTTCGCTTTTTCCAGAACCCACCAAGCAATTCCGCCTGCCAGAAATAGAAGCGCTACTACGATGGTGTCCTTTCCTCCGAGCATGGCGAGCAAACCGATTGCGATAAGAATTATTGGACCCTTACGTGACGGCGTTTCCTCGAATGATTTGACGGACGTAATTCCGCTCATTGCATAGGTCTGCGACGGAACGATGAAGCGTGCATTTGTTACCGTTACGCCGCCTTCACTTAAGAACGTCTTCTCTGCATCTGCCATTTTCATACTCCCCTTTCAACACTGCGGCAAATCAAAGCGATGCCGCTACGCTGTAAAAACGATGCGCCATGATGGCCATATTGACGCCCAACGTAGAGCTAACCGGCGGCGCTTTAGCGCCGTCCAGCGACCGAAGGGAGCG
Source organism: Pseudomonadota bacterium (assembly GCA_021802555.1). Lineage (GTDB taxonomy): Bacteria > Pseudomonadota > Gammaproteobacteria > Burkholderiales > Thiobacillaceae > JAJXXS01. The sequence continues at coordinate 88,588 of JAJZRU010000011.1, read as the reverse complement.
AGGTTGAGCGCCATGTTAGGGCTGAATAGTGCACAGGCAGCCGCATTTGCGTGCATGGTTTTTGGTGCACTTGGTCTGCTATTGCCGCTCCATTTTTATGGACTCCTCGATAACGCGGACAATTTCACCGTGTTCAAGTGCTACCTCTTTACGATTTATGGTTACTACGGCGGATTTATCTTTTTTCAACTTTTCAAGAAGAAGGCCAGCGATGACTGATACTGGAACAGACGCAATAACCGTAAATATCGCGGTTGCCCATGCTTCTGAAATATCTCTGCGCTCCATTACGGGCGGAACTTCTACAGACACACCAAGCGGCAATTCGGCGCTGCGGAGTGACAAGATCATTGGCAAGTGTTTAGAGCGGACGTGTATTTCCATTGGATGCCCTAACAGTAGATATACTAATTGACTGTTTGTTATATTGATTCAATTGAATAGGGCACCGATCCATTAGCGAAAATACGCCGCTAGGCCGCTTGCTCGGCATGGATCAATTTCCCATCGACCTGCAGCTCCTTATAGAGCGCCGCCGGACTGAGTTCCAGGCCGTTTTTCCAGCAAAGGGCGCCTAGCTCGATGAAGTAGGCTTTGAACGCCTCGATGTCCTTCAGGGGCTTGGTCAGAACGGTTTCCTTTGCAAGCAGGGGCGCAAAGTCATATTCGCCGCGCGCCCCGTCGGAAAAGGTTAGTTGCAGGAGGTAGTCGCGGACATGTTCAGCCTTGACGATCTTAATCATTGTCGGCTCCGGGTATGCGTTGCAACGGCTCAAGGTTACGCGCTTTGATCCAGTTTTCAAGCAACTCGCTTCTGTGTTCTGCCGCCCATTCCTGCACGATCCGGGCGGCCCTGGCGGGGAGATGACCTTCGAGGATTTCGCCGGTTTCGATTGAAACAAACGCCTCGAAGCCCTGATACTCCGCGTGAAAATGGGCCGGCGGATGGTCCGCGTGGTACATGCGGACGTAGATGCCGAAAAAGTAGGAAATGATGGGCATGTGCTTGTCGTCTTCTCGGGCTGGATTCTTTGTCAACGGTATGCCATGACGAACTTTGCCGATACCTCCAAATCCCCCAAGCTGCTGGACCAGGTGCGCGACCGGCTTCGGGTAAAGCGTTACAGCATCCGCACCGAAACTCAATATGTCCAATGGGTAAAGCGTTTCATTCTTTTCCACGGCAAGCGCCACCCCAAGGACATGGGTGCGCCTGAGATCGAGGCGTATTTGACGCATTTGGCCGTGGAGGGAAATGTCGCCGCGGCCACGCAGAACCAGGCGTTGTCGGCGATTTTGTTTTTGTATCGCGATGTGCTGGGGATCGACCTGCCCTGGATGAGCAAGATCACCCGCGCCAAACGCCCCAAGCGCCTGCCCGTGGTGTTGACGCGACAGGAAGTGCAGCGCGTGCTGGATGAAATGAGCGGTGTCTATGGGCTGATGGCCCGCCTGCTGTACGGCTCCGGTATGCGCCTCATGGAATGCGTGCGGCTGCGGGTGAAAGACGTGGAGTTCGATCGGCTGGAGATCGTCGTCCGCGACGGCAAGGGTGCGAAGGACCGCGTAACCATGTTGCCGCAGTCCGTGGTGGAGGATCTGCAGGCCCATTTGCAAAAGCGCCGTGCGCTATTCGACGCGGACGGCAAGCTCGGCAAGGCGGCGGTTTATCTGCCGGATGCGCTGGCGCGCAAATATCCCAACGCGGCCACGAGCTGGGCTTGGCAATACGTTTTTCCTTCCGGGAGCTTTTCCGTTGATCCGCGCAGCGGCGAAGAGCGGCGACATCATGTCGACGAAAAGCTCTTGCAGCGCGCCATGAAAAAAGCCATTCACGCAACCGGCATCAACAAGCCGGCAACGCCGCACACCCTGCGCCATTCCTTCGCCACGCATCTGCTCGAACGCGGGCAGGACATCCGCACCATCCAGGAATTGCTCGGGCACAAGGATGTGGCTACCACCATGATCTACACGCACGTGTTGAACAAAGGCGGGCGCGGCGTGGTCAGCCCGCTGGACACATAGGCTCCGCACCTCTCTCTCAGCGCGGCACGAGCGTATCGTGGATGTAGTCCCGCACGTTGGCCACGCGCCGGCGGTAGCCGCGGCCGTAGCGGTGGTTCTGGTACCACTCGGGATCGGGGATCATGGCGGCGAGCGTGGCGGACTGGGCCACCGAGAGGTTCGCGGCGGAGGTGTGGAAGTAGCGGCGCGCGGCGGCCTCGGCGCCGTAGATGCCTTGCCCCCACTGGATGACGTTGAGATAGATCTCCAGGATACGGCGCTTGCCCAGCACGGCTTCCAACATGACGGTGATGACGGCCTCCTCGCCCTTGCGCAAAAAGCTGCGGTCGGGCGAGAGGAACAAATTCTTGGCGAGCTGCTGGCTGATGGTGGAACCGCCCGCCACCAGCTTGTCCTTCTTGAGGTTCTTTTGCAGCGCGTACTGGATGCCGTCCCAGTCGAAGCCGTGATGGCTCATGAAGCGCGCGTCCTCGCTGGTGACTACCGCGGCCTTGAGGTTGGTGCAGATGCGGTCATAGGGCACCCACTGCTGCTGCAGTCTGGCGTGCGGGTCTTTCTCGCGCAGCTGCTGCAGGCCGCGTTCCATGAAGGAGGTCATGCGCGGGTCGTGGTCCACGTACCAGAGCACGTGGGCAAAGATCCACAGGTTGTAGAGCAGGAACAGGGCAAACAGCAGCCCTGCGGCGCGCAGCAGGCCGCGCTTCAGAATTTTGATCATGCGTGTTGGAGTTGTTGACGCAGGGCGGCCAGCACCGGTTGGGTTTGCGGGCGCACGCCGCGCCAGAGCAGGAAGGCCTCGGCCGCCTGCTCCACCAGCATGCCCAGGCCGTCGGCGCGGCGCGCGCAGCCGAGCTTGCCGGCCAGGGCGAGGAAGGGTGTCTCGGCGGCGCCGTACATCATGTCGTAGGCGAAGGGCGCGGCGGCCAGCACAGACTCGGGCAGCGGCGGCAGGTCGCCGGCCAGGCTGGCCGAGGTGGCGTTGATGACGAGGTCGTAGTCGGGCGCGAGCGTGTCGAAACCGCTTGCCGACACCAGCCCGAGCGCGCCGAACTCGCACGCCAAATCCGCAGCGCGCTGCACGGTGCGGTTGGCGAGAGTGAGCCGCGCCGGATTCTGCGCCAGCAGCGCGGGGATGGCGCCGCGCGCGGCGCCGCCGGCGCCCAGCAGCAGGATGCGGCTGCCGGCGAGCGGCACGCCCAGGTTGACGGTCAGGTCCCGCACCAGCCCCGCGCCGTCGGTGTTGTCGCCGTAGATTTCGGCGCCGTCGAAGCGCAGGGTGTTGACCGCCTGCGCCAGGCGCGCACGCTCGGAGGCGGCGGTGGCCAGCCGATACGCCTCTTCTTTGAAAGGCACGGTGACGTTCGCGCCTTTGCCGCCCCGTGCGCGGAACTGCATCACGGCATTGGCGAAGCCCTCGCGCGGCGCTTCGATGGCGGTGTAAATCAGCGCCTGCCCGGTCTGGCGCGCGAAGGCGGCGTGGATAAAGGGCGACTTGGAGTGGGCGACAGGGTGGCCGAAAACGGCGTAGGTATCCATGGCAGGCGATAAGGCGGCGGGTCTTGTCTCAGGCGGGCGGTTCGGCGGCCTCTTTCGCGCCGCGGCGCAGCACGCCGGACACCAGCTCGAAGCCGTACAGCCTGCACTCCAGCGCACCGTTGTAAAGCGGCGTGCGGCGCTGCGGCTTGAGGCCGATGAGCTTGGGCAGGCGCGTGTCGGCGCTGAGAATATAGGCTTGCCATCCGGCGAAGCGTTGCTTGAGCATGTCGCCCAGTTTGGGATAGAAAGTCGCCAGCTCGGCCTCGTCGCCCAGGCGCACGCCGTAGGGCGGGTTGGTGAGCAGGATGCCGGTGGGCGCCGGCGGCGAAAGGTCCAGCACGTCGGCCTGCTTGAGCTGGATCACGCGCGCGAGGCCGGCAGCCTCGACGTTGACCTGGGCGAGCTTGAGGTTCTTGCCGTACAGCTCGCTGCCGAAGATCGGCTGCGGCCTGGCCGGCAGCTCCTCGTCGCGCGCGGCCTCCAGCATCTCTTCCCACAGGCGCAGGCGGAAGCCCTTGAGCTTCTGGAAGCCGAAGGCGCGGTCGGCACCGGGCGCGATGTTTAGCGTCATCTGCGCCGCTTCCATCAATATCGTGCCGCTGCCGCACATGGGGTCGAGCAGCGCGGTCCCTGGCTTCCAGCCGGCGAGCTTGAGCATGCCGGCGGCGAGATTTTCCTTCAGCGGGGCGAGGCCCGCTTCCTGGCGCAGGCCGCGCTTGTAAAGCGGCTCGCCGCTCAGATCGAGATAGACCGAGAAGCGGCTGGCCTCGAAGTAGGCATGCACGCGTACGTCCGGCGTGCGCGTGTCAACGCTGGGACGCACACCGGCATCGGCGCGGAAGCGGTCGCACACCGCGTCCTTGATGCGCAGGGTGACGAACTCCAGGCTCTTGAGCGGCGCGCGCGTGGCGGTGACCTTGACCATGAGGCTGCGCCCGGCGTCGAAGCGCTGCGGCCAGGGGTGGGCGAGCACCTTGTCGTAGACGTCCTGCTCGTTCTGGTAATCGGCCTCGAACTGGCGCCAAAGGATGCGCGTGGCCAGGCGCGAGCGCAGGTTGGCGCAGTAGGCCGCCGCCCAGTCGCCGGCAAAGCCCACGCCGCCGGGCGCCGGCTTGACGTCCTGCGCGCCGTAGCCGGCCAGTTCCTCGGCCAGCAGGGCTTCCAGCCCGCGCGGGCAGGTGGCGAACAGTGCCAGCAGGTCGCTCACGGCTTGAGTACCACGAGGAAGACCACGACGAAGAGGATCACCACCGGCAGCTCGTTGAACCAGCGGTAGAACACATGGCTGCGGCGGTTTTGCCCGGCGGCGAACAATTTCACGAGATGGCCGCAATATAAATGGTAGGCCACCAGCACGACGACCAGGGCGAGCTTGATGTCCAGCCAGGCGCCGGCGTAGCCGTAGCCCAGCCAAAGCCAAGTACCGAAGGCGAGCGCCAGCACGCCCAGCGGCGTCATGAAGCGATAGAGCTTGCGCGCCATGAGGTTGAGGCGGTCCTTTTCCGGCGGGGTTTCTGCCATGGCCAGGTTGACGAAGATGCGCGGCAGATAGAACAGGCCGCCGTACCAGCTCACCACGAAGATGATGTGCAGGGCCTTGAGGACAAGCGGAAACATGCGGGGAAACTTTTACAGGCTAAGATGCGTCATTTTACCTGTGCCGCCCCTCATGCCCGCCTTGCCCGAACGCTGGAAGAAGTGGATTCCTTCTCCGGTCACCGTCATCCTCATCGCCTTCGTGGCCTATTTCTGGCTGCGCCCGCCCGCCAAGGTGGCGGAGGAGAACCGCGTCATCCCGCCCTTCCAGGTGCAGTTGGTCAACGGCGGCGAACTCACCTCGCAGGACCTCAAGGGCAAGGTGGTGCTGGTGAACTACTGGGCTACTTGGTGTCCCTATTGCCAGATGGAAATGCCCGAAATCGAAAAATTCTGGCAAGCCTATCGCAGCCAGGGCTTCACAGTGGTGGCCATCAGCGCCGACGACTCGCCGGAAAAAATCCGCGCCTGGTTCGCCCAGCACGGCTACGATTTTCCCGCCGCGCCGGACAACCCCAGCACGCGCCGCGCCTTCGGCTATGTGAGCGTGCTGCCCACCTCTTTCATCCTCGACCGCGAAGGCCATCTGCGCCACACGGTGGAGGGGCGGCTTTACTACGGGCGGCTGAAGGACATGGTAGTGCCGCTGCTGCAAGCGGTACCCGCCAAGGATTGATGCAGGACTGCGCCCCTTGCCCTCATCCGGCGCTGCGCGCCACCTTCTCCCCGAGGGAGAAGGTTTTGAGCCCCTCTTCCCATGGGGGAGAGGGATTGGGGTGAGGGATTAAGTCGCAGCCGGGCCGCGCCGGTAATAAAAATAATCCATTTCCGGCGCGGCCGTGCCCAGGCGCGTGAGCACGGCGGAAATCTGGCCGCGGTGATGCAGCCAGTGGCCGTTCATGTGGGTGAGGATGGCGGCATTGGCCATGCGCCGTGCGGTGCCGTCGCTGGAGGTGAAGGCGGTTTCGCCCTCGAACCAAACCGGCGGCTGCGCCCCCAGCCAGGCCTCGAAACTTTCCAGACCGGCCTGGGCATGGGCCTTGAGCCGTCCCCAGTCGGGCTCCTGTATGCGTTTGAAGTCCGCCTTGCAGGCCTCGCCGCGCAGGCGCGCCGCCCAAACGGTCTGCACTTGCACGAGATGATCGTAGGTATGGTGGATGCTGCCGAAGAACAGGCCTTCGTCGCGGGCCAGGGCGTCCGCGGGCAGGCCGTCGACGGCCGTGGTCAGGATGCGGTTGGCCCAGCGCTGATAGCGGGCGAGATCGACGAAGTAGTCCTGGGCGTTCATGACGCGAGCGCTTGGTCGAGCGCGCGGTCCAGCTCCGCGGGCGTCCAATTGCCTATCTTCTGCGCCACCACTTTGCCCTTGCGGTTGATGATGAAGCTGGTGGGCGTGAGCTGGACGTTGCCGAAGGCCTTGGCCGCGGCGCCGCTGGTGTCTATGGCCACGGTGAAGGGCAGTTGATAGCGCGTGACGAAGTTGGCCACGTAGGCCGGTTTGTCGTAGCTCATGGCCACCGCCACCAGCCTGACGCCCTTGTCCTTGTAGCGCTCATAGGTCTGGATGAGCAGGGGCATTTCCTCCACGCAGCCGGGGCAGGAGGTGGCCCAGAAATTCACCAGCACCACTTTGCCTTGCGTCTGCGACAAGTCGATGGTCTGGCCGTTCAGCGCCGTGACCGCCACCGGCGGCGCCGCCGGCTTGCTGGTGAGCGCATAGGCCACCGCCCCGCCCAGGGCGAGCAGCAGGACCGCGACGACTATTTTTGTCTTGCCCGATTTCATGATGCCTCCGAATGCACTGTAAGCCAGAATCAGACTTCGTAAGCCTGGAACAATTCCACGTAATGCCGCGCCGAGTAGGCGAAATAGGCCAGCTCCTCGTCGCTCAGCCGCCGCACCGCCTTGGCCGGCCGTCCCAGGTACAGCCAGCCGGATTCCAGCACCTTGTTCTCCGGCACCAGCGAGCCCGCGCCCAGCAGCACGCGCGCTTGCAGCACGCTTTTATCAAGGATGATGCTGCCCATGCCGATCAGGCATTCGTCGCCGATGGTGCAGGCGTGCAGGATGACGCCGTGGCCCACGGTGACGCGCGCGCCGATGACCAGCGGCCCGCCCTGCGGGTCCTGCGGCGTCTTGTGGGAGACGTGCAGCACGGCGTTGTCCTGGACGTTGGTCTCGGCGCCGATGGCCACGCGGTTCACGTCCCCGCGCACCACCGCCCCCGGCCACACCGAGGCGCGCTCGCCCAATTCGACGTCGCCGATCACACAGGCGCGCGGATGCACCCAGGCGCCGGGCGCCAGGCGCGGCAAGACGCCGCGGAAATCGGACACGGAAATTCTGTCATTCATGGGGTTGAAACACGGGGGAACGACGTCCAAATTATAATTCCGCGACCCATCCCTGAGTATGCTCCATGAATCCCTTGCTCGATTTCTCCGGCCTGCCGCGTTTTGCCGACATCAAACCCGAACTGGTCACCCCCGCCGTCCAGACTCTGCTGGCCGAATGCCGCGCCGCGGTGGAGCGCGCGGCGCAGGATGCGGCGGCGCCCGGCTGGGAGAATTTCGTGCAGCCCATGGAGGATGCCAACGAGCGCTTGTCGCGCGCCTGGGGGCAGGTGAGCCATCTCAACGCCGTGATGAACAGCCCCGAACTGCGCGAGGTCTACAATGCCAACCTTCCCGCCATCACCCAGTACTACGCCGAACTGGGCCAGCACGACGGCCTGTTCCGCAAATACAAAACGCTCGCCGACGGTCCGGCCTACGCGACCCTGTCCGCGGCGCAGAAGAAAATCATCGACAACGAGCTGCGCGATTTCCGCCTGGGCGGCGCCGAGCTGGCCGGTGCGGACAAGGCCCGTTTCCTGAAGATCCAGGAGGAACTGGCCTCGCTGGCGGCCAAGTTCGAGGAAAACCTGCTCGATGCCACCAACGCCTTCGCCCTCTACATCGAGCATCGCGAGGAACTTGCCGGCCTGCCCGAGGACATACTGGATGCGGCGCTGGCGGCGGCCGAGGCGGATGGCAAGGCGGGCTGGAAGTTCACCCTGCACATGCCGTCCTATCTGCCGGTGATGCAGTACGCCGACAACCGCGCGCTGCGCGAGCGCCTCTACCATGCCTACGTCACGCGCGCCTCCGAGTTCGACGACGAAAAGCTCGACAACACGCCCCTCATCGCGCGCATTCTGGAGCTGCGCCAGGAAGCCGCGCAGCTGCTGGGCTTCGACAACTATGCCCAGGTCTCCCTGGAGCCCAAGATGGCGCAAAGCCCGGCCGAGGTGCTGGATTTCCTGCACGCCCTGGGCAAGCGCGCGCGTCCTTATGCCGAGCGCGACCTGGCCGAGCTGAAGGATTTCGCGGCGCGCGAACTGGGGCTTGCGGACTTGCAGGCCTGGGATATGAGCTATGTGTCGGAAAAGCTGCGCGCGGCGCGTTACAGCTTTTCCGACCAGGAAGTGAAGCAATACTTTCCCGAGCCCCAGGTGGTGGCCGGCATGTTCCGCGTGGTGGAAACCCTCTACGGCTTGCACATCCGCCCGGCCGAGGCCCCGACCTGGCATCCGGACGTGAAGTTTTACGATGTGCGCGACCATGGCGGCGCTCTCATCGGCCAGTTCTATCTCGATCTCTACGCCCGCCCGTCCAAGCGCGGCGGCGCCTGGATGGACGACGCCGTCACGCGCCGGCGCAAGGGCCGCGGCATCCAGACGCCGGTGGCCTATCTCAACTGCAATTTTTCCTCCCCAGTCGGCGGCAAGCCCGCGCTGTTCACCCACGACGAGGCCATTACCCTGTTCCATGAATTCGGCCACGGCTTGCACCACCTTCTCACGCGCGTGGAGGACCTGGGCGTGTCGGGCATCAACGGCGTGGAGTGGGACGCGGTGGAGCTGCCCAGCCAGTTCATGGAGAACTTCTGCTGGGAGTGGGACGTGCTCAAGCACATGACCCGCCACGTCGACAGCGGTGCGCCGCTGCCGCGCGAGCTGTTCGACAAGATGCTCGCCGCCAAGAACTTCCAGGCCGGTCTGCAGACCCTGCGCCAGCTGGAATTCGCCCTCTTCGACATGCGTTTGCATGCCGAGCCGGGCACGGGCGAGACGGCACTGCGGGTGCTGGAAGAAGTGCGCAGCGAAGTCGCAGTGGTCGTCCCGCCCGCCTACAACCGCTTTCCCAACAACTTTTCGCACATCTTCGCGGGCGGCTATGCGGCGGGCTATTACAGCTACAAATGGGCGGAGGTGCTCTCCGCCGACGCCTATGCGCTGTTCGAGGAAAACGGCGTGCTGAACCCGGAGGTGGGGCACCGCTTCTGGAGCGAAATCCTGGCCCAGGGCGGCGCGCGTCCGGCGCTGGAATCCTTCAAGTCCTTCCGCGGGCGCGAACCTACGCTGGATGCGCTATTGCGCCACAACGGCATGGCCTGAGGCCGTGGTGCGCCGGGGTGTTCGGAGTGCCGCGCCGGAAGCGGGTGTTTATTTGACGCTCTGCATGGCCGGGCGGCTGGACTGGGTGTCCAGGCGCCTGGCGAGTTCCTCGTCTTCGATGACGGTCAGGCTGCTGTAGTGTCCCAGCATGTGGCGGTAGCGCCGGTATCCATAAGTGAACACCACCAGCCCGAAGAAGATGAAGCCGTAGCCCGTGGCAGCCCAGACCTCGTGGCCGAAAAAACGGATGAAGGTGAGGCCCGCCAGCACGAGGGTCAGCGACGTGCGGCAATAGGCCAGGAAAGTGCGTTCGTTCGCCAGCACGGTGCGGTCCAGCGCCAGCCAGTCGCGCAAAATGAAATCAATAGGGCGGTAGTTGTCGTAGGGCAGCTTGTTCAAAATACTCTCCGAATGCGGCGCGCAAAGGCTTAATTATGGAACTTCCGTGACGCCTTTGGTTCCTTCGCGGACCGCCGCAGCGGGATTTTTCTCAGTATTAATAATCACTTAAGTGACGCGCCGAGCCGCTTACTGAGCTTACTGATTTGTAAGCAGCCGGTTAGCCGGCGCCATGGCGCGATTGCGCAGTATGTCTCCCATGCCTTGCCATGCTGGCAGGGCCCCGCTAAAGGAGCATACATGATGAAGATTCCCGCTCAAGCCGCTGTTGCGCTGGCCGCCCTGCTGGGCCTCGGCGCCGTCGCCTATGCCGCGCAGTACCGCGAAGACGGTGACGCCCAGGCCGTTCTCAATACCAAATTGTCGCTCGTCCAGGCCGTCGGCGCGGCCGAGCAGCATGCCGGCGGGCGCGCCATCCGCGCCGAGCTGGAGAACGATAACGGCCGCATCGTCTACGGCGTAGAGGTGATCGGCAGGAACCAGGTCACCGACGTGAAGATCGACGCCAACAGCGGCCAGATCGTGTCGGCCCAGGCCGACGCCGGCGGCGCGCACGAAGCCGAAGACTGATCCTCAGTCATGGCGCGTTACATTTTTTCTGGAGCAAACCGTATGCAATTCAAGAGTTTCAAATCCGACGCCAAGCAATTGGCCGCCATCGGCCTCGCGCTGCTGCTCGCCGGCACCGCCGGCAGCGCCTTCGCCTTCAAGGGCGAGCAGTATTCCAGGGAGGCCAAGATCAGCCTGGCGCATGCGCGCACCATCGCGCTCAAGGCCCAGCCCGGCAAGATCGTCGACGAGGAACTGGAGAAGGAGGCTGGCGGGAGCGGTCTGCGCTATTCCTTCGACATCCGCGACGGCAAGGCCATCAAGGAAGTGGGCGTGGACGCCGTCACCGGCAAGGTGCTGGAAGACAGCCGCGAAGGCCCGCGCGCCGGCTGAAGGCACGGGCCCGCGAATGCGTAAGCTCCGGGCCGGGCCGCAACCCGATGCGGACCCTGCCGGCGGTGCCGGCAGGGATCCCCCCCCGCAACGAACGTACCTCCGTGTTGTTGCCTAAAGCATAGCTGCCGGCGCTTGATTTCTCCGAGGGAGTGTCGGCGCGCTTTGCCTTAGAATTACACCGCCCGATATGGGCGGTTTTTTTTGATGCTCCTGCGCGCCCATGAAACTACTGCTGATCGAAGACGACACAGACTTGGCCACTTATCTGGTGCGCGGGCTGAAAGAGGCAGGACATACCGTGGACCACGCCGCCGACGGCAAGGGCGGCCTGTTCCTGGCCGCCGGCGGCAGCTACGACGTGCTGGTCGTGGATCGCCGCCTGCCCGGCCTGGACGGGCTTTCCGTGGTGAAGACCCTGCGCGGTGCGGGCATCAAGTCGCCGGTGCTGTTCCTCACCGCCCAGGGCGGCGTGGACGACCGCGTGGAAGGGCTCATGGCCGGCGGCGACGATTATCTCGCCAAGCCCTTCGCTTTCGCCGAGCTGCTCGCGCGCATCACCGCGCTGGCGCGCCGTCCGCCGCTGTCGGAGCAGACCACGCGCCTGGCGGTGGCGGACCTGGAAATGGATCTGGTCAAGCGCACCGTCACCCGCGCCGGCCAGCGCATCGATTTGCAGCCGCAGGAATTCAAGCTGCTGGAATACCTGCTGCGCCATGCCGGGCAGGTGGTGACGCGCACCATGCTGCTGGAAAACGTCTGGGATTTCCATTTCGACCCCAAGACCTCGGTGGTGGAAACCCATGTCAGCCGCTTGCGCGCCAAGGTCGACAAGGGCTTCGACGGCGAACTCATCCATACCGTGCGCGGCGCGGGCTACAGTCTCCATGCGCTTGACGCGGACTGAGGGGTTCCGTCTCTCGACGCTGTTCGCAGGCATCTTCCTATTCGCCGGCGGGATCGTTTTCGCACTCGTCTATTGGACCACCAGTCATGCCCTGGAGGACCAGGTGCGTGTGGAAATCCGCCGCGAGGCCGCCGAGCTAATGCGCCCGCGCCCCACGGTTGAAGGGCTGATGATGCGCATTCGCATCAAGATGGCCGGCTCGGGGCATTTCCACTATCTGCTGGCGGGGCCCCTGGGCAACCCGTTGGCCGGCGACATCGCTCCGCCGCCGCCGCTCGGCTGGTCGCGCCAGCCGCTGGCCGGAGGCGAGGAAGAGGATCGTGCCCGCAGGGATCTGCTGGTATGGGGCGAGCGCCTGCCCAACGGCAACGGGCTGTGGGTGGGTGCCAGCCTGCAGCGTGTGAGCGAGGCACAGGAGGCGATCCAAAGCGCCTTCGGCCTGGGGTTGGCCGCTTCCCTGGTGGCGGCCGTCGCCGGCGGCATCATGGTGAGCCTGGGATTCCTGCGCCGCGTCGACGCCATCAACCGCACCGCGCGCGCCATCATGACGGGCGATTTGTCGCACCGCATCCCCGTGTCCGGCAGCGGCGACGAGCTCGACCGCCTGGCGCAAAACCTCAACGCCATGCTCGCGCGCATGGAAAACCTCATGGACAACCTGCGCCAGGTGAGCCGCGATCTCGCGCACGACCTGCGCACGCCGCTCACGCGCCTGCGCCAGAAGCTGGAATCGGCGAGCCGGGACCCGGCAGGCCGCGAGGAGGAGATCGCCGCCGCGCTCAGGGAGGCGGACGGCCTGCTGGACGTGTTCAACGCCATCCTGCGTCTGGCGCAGATCGAGGCCGGCCAGCCGACCTTCGCCCCCGTGGCGCTGAGCGGTCTGCTGAGCGGTCTGGCCGACACCTACCGACCGCTCACGGAGGAGCAAGGGCGCTTTCTGCAGACCAAGGTAGAGCCCGACTTGCTCGTTTCCGGCAGCCACCCTCTGCTGACGCAGATGTTCGTCAACCTGCTGGAGAACGCCTTGACCCACACCCCGGCGGGCACGCCCATAGAAATCGGCGCCGCCCGTGACGGCCATGGCGTGCGGGCATGGGTCGAAGACCGCGGCCCGGGCATCCCGGCGCAGGAGCGCGAACGCGTGCTGCGCCGCTTCTATCGCCTGGAGGCCAGCCGCTCCACGCCCGGCAGCGGCCTGGGTCTGGCGCTGGTCGATGCCATCGCCCAGCGCCACGGGCTGCGCCTGCAATTGCTCGACGCCGGCCCCGGCCTGCGCGTGGAGATATTCTTTCCCGCGGCTGCGGCATGAGCGCCTGGCGGCGCTTTCTCAACAAACTCGGCCCGGGCCTCATCACCGGCGCGGCCGATGACGACCCCAGCGGCATCGCCACCTATTCCCAGGGCGGCGCCATGTTCGGCTATGGCGCCCTGTGGGCGCTGGTCTGCACCTATCCGCTCATGGTGGCCATCCAGACCGCCAGCGCGCGCATCGGCCTGGTCACCGGGCGCGGCCTGGCGGCCAATCTGCGGCGCGCCTATCCGGCCTGGCTGTTGCACTTTGTGGTCTATGCCCTGTTGTTCGCCAACACGCTGAACATCGGCGCCGACCTCGCCGCCATGGGCCAGGCCATGGCCTTGCTCGGGCTCGGGCCGGGCGAGTTGTGGGCGGTCTTCTTCGGCCTGTTCACGCTGAGCCTGCAAATCCTCTTCCCTTACCAGCGCTACGTGCGCTGGCTCAAGTTCCTCACCCTAGGGCTGCTGGCCTATGTGGGCACGGTGCTGGTGGTGAGCGTGCCCTGGCTCACGGTGCTGCGCGAAGTGGTGTGGCCGCCCCTGCGCCTGGATCGCGACTATGTACTCACCGTGGTGGCCATCCTCGGCACCACCATCAGCCCCTATCTGTTCTTCTGGCAGGCCGCCCAGGAAGTCGAGGAACTGCGCACCCGCCGCCGCGGCCTGGGGCTGCGCCGGCGCCCTTTGGATGCCGACGAGGAATTGCGCCGCGTGCGGGTGGACACCAGCTTCGGCATGGGCTTCTCCAATCTGGTGGCCTTCTTCATCATGGTGACCACGGGCACCGTGCTGCACGCCCACGGCATCACAGACATTACTACCACCGCGCAGGCGGCCACGGCCCTGCGCCCCCTGGCGGGGGATGCCGCCTATCTGCTGTTCAGCCTGGGCATCATAGGCACCGGCCTGCTCGCCGTGCCGGTGCTGTCGGGCTCGGCAGCCTATGCCTGGGCCGAATCGCTGGGCCTGCCGGCCGGCATGGACCACCGCATCGACGCGGCCAAGGGCTATTACGGCGTGATGGCGGTGGCCGTGGCCATCGGCGTGCTCATCAACTTCACGCCCCTGCATCCCATCCAGGCGCTGTACTACAGTGCGGTGGTGAACGGCGTCGTCTCGGTGCCCATCATGGCGGTGATCATGCACATGGTCAGCCGGCGCAAGCTGATGGGCCGCTTCGTCGTGTCGCGCCGCCTGCTCGTGCTGGGCTGGCTGGCCACCGCGGTGATGGCGCTGGCCGTGGCGATCCTGTTCTGGTCGCTGCTGGCGGACTGAGGGGCTGCCGGTTTGCGCCTCGTGCCTTTGGTTGTATGCTACTCGGCGACGCAGGGGTTCCCGCCGGCGCCATGCCGCGGGATGAGACTGACCCTTAGAACCTGATGCGGTTGATACCGCCGTAGGGAGCGCAAGCCCACGCTCCTTTCTATATATATGTATGTTTGGAGCGCCCATGAACGCCAACCCCCAGTTTCTCGCCAGCACCGCCCATGTCGACGAGGCGACGGTGCAGCCGCTGCCGCATTCGCGCAAAGTCCATGTCGCCGGCGCGCGGCCCGACATCCAGGTGCCCATGCGCGAGATTTCCCAGGCCGACACGCCGGCCTCCTTCGGCGCCGAGCCCAACCCTCCCATCTATGTCTATGACTGCTCCGGCCCCTACACCGACCCGGCCGCCCGCATCGACATCCGCCAGGGCTTGCCCGCCCTGCGCGCCGGCTGGATCGCGGAGCGCGGCGACACTGAAATCCTTCCGGGCCTGAGTTCAGAGTATGGCCGGCGCCAGGCGGCCGACCCCACTCTGGCCGGCATGCGCTTCCCGGGCTTGTCGCGCCGGCCGCGGCGCGCCAAGGCCGGCACCAACGTGACGCAGATGCACTATGCGCGCCGCGGCATGGTCACGCCGGAAATGGAATACATCGCCATCCGTGAGAACCTGCGCCGCGCGGAATATCTCGAAGCGCTCAAGGCCGCCGGCCCCACAGGGAAAAAAATGGCCGAACTGCTCACCCGCCAGCATGGCGGCCAGAGCTTCGGCGCTGCGATTCCCGCCGAGATCACCCCCGAGTTCGTGCGCAGCGAGGTGGCGCGCGGGCGCGCCATCATCCCCGCCAACATCAACCACCCCGAGTCCGAACCCATGATCATCGGGCGCAATTTTTTGGTCAAAGTGAACGCTAACATCGGCAACTCGGCCGTGTCCTCGGGCATCGCCGAGGAAGTGGAAAAAATGACCTGGGCCATCCGCTGGGGCGGCGACACCGTGATGGACCTCTCCACCGGCAAGCACATCCACGAGACGCGCGAATGGATCGTCCGCAACAGTCCGGTGCCCATCGGCACCGTGCCCATCTACCAGGCGCTGGAAAAGGTCGACGGGCGCGCCGAGGAGTTGACCTGGGAAATGTTCCGCGACACGCTCATCGAGCAGGCCGAGCAGGGCGTGGACTACTTCACCATCCACGCCGGCGTGCGCCTGGCCTGCATCCCCATGACCGCCAAGCGCATGACCGGCATCGTCTCGCGCGGCGGCTCCATCCTGGCCAAATGGTGCCTGGCCCACCACCGGGAGAATTTCCTCTACACGCATTTCGAGGAGGTTTGCGAAATCATGAAAGCCTATGATGTGAGCTTCTCGCTGGGCGACGGCCTGCGCCCCGGCAGCATCTATGATGCCAACGACGAAGCCCAGCTGGCCGAGCTGAAAACCCTGGGCGAGCTCACGCAGATTGCCTGGAAGCACGACGTGCAGACCATGATCGAGGGCCCGGGCCACGTGCCCATGCAGCTCATCAAGGAGAACATGGACCTGCAGCTGCAATGGTGCGACGAGGCGCCGTTCTACACCCTGGGGCCGCTCACCACCGACATCGCCCCCGGCTACGACCATATCACCTCGGCCATCGGCGCGGCCCAGATCGGTTGGTATGGCACAGCCATGCTTTGTTATGTGACGCCCAAGGAGCACTTGGGCCTGCCGGACAAGAAAGACGTCAAGGACGGCATCATCGCCTACAAGATCGCCGCCCACGCCGCCGATTTGGCCAAGGGCCATCCCGGCGCCCAAGTCCGCGACAACGCCCTGTCCAAGGCGAGGTTCGAGTTCCGCTGGGAGGATCAGTTCAACCTGGGGCTCGATCCCGATACGGCCAAGGACTTCCATGACGAAACCCTGCCGCAGCAAGGCGCCAAGCTGGCGCATTTCTGTTCCATGTGCGGCCCGCACTTCTGCTCCATGAAGATCACCCAGGACGTGCGCGACTTCGCCGCCAAGCAAGGCGTGGCCGAAGCCGATGCCCTGAAGAAGGGAATGGAGATGAAGGCGGTGGAATTCGTGCAGCAGGGCGGCGAGGTCTATCGGCGCGCCTGAGGATCGCGTCCCGCAGCGAGCGGCGGGCCCCTGTCAGGCAGAGGCGCAAATAAAAAGGGGGGCCAGATGCCCCCCTTGGCTTTGGCCAGCGGCCGCAGCCTTATAGCCCGAATGGCTTGATGACCGGTGTGCTGGGAATGTGGGCAGGCGCCGCTGGCGCGGGCTTGACGACCGATTCCGAAACAGAGGGCATCGCAGGCTTGGTCGGCGCGGCTTTTTTAGCCGGAGCTGCTTTTTTGGCTGCGGGCTTTTTAGCCGGGGCGGCCTTTTTTGCAGCGGCTTTTTTAGCCGGAGCTGCTTTTTTGGCTGCGGGCTTTTTAGCCGGGGCGGCCTTTTTTGCAGTGGCTTTTCTGGCCGGAGCTGCTTTTTTGGCTGCGGGCTTTTTAGCCGGGGCGGCCTTTTTTGCAGCGGCTTTTTTAGCCGGAGCTGCTTTTTTGGCTGCGGGCTTTTTAGCCGGGGCGGCCTTTTTTGCAGTGGCTTTTCTGGCCGGAGCTGCTTTTTTGGCTGCGGGCTTTTTAGCCGGAGCGGCCTTTTTTGCAGCCGGTTTCTTGGCCGCGGCGGCTTTTTTGGCCGCCGGTTTCTTGGCCGGAGCGGCCTTCTTCGCCGCGGGTTTCTTGGCAGTTGCCATGGGTTACTCCTGTAAAGTCGAACAAGTCACAACGTCGTGCATTTCTATTGGGAAGCCGAGCGGGACGGACCCCTTGCACTTCCACAGCGTGCTTGAACCTTGGCGGCGCCCCCCCAAAACCCGCATGGAATGGGCGTTACCGAAGCACCCGCTTGGTGAGGCTCATTCTAGACGCTTTGTTATGGCGTTCAAGGAGTTGTCAAGAAGCGATGAATTTTTTTCGCGTCGCTTGTGTCTCCCGTGAAAACAATATCGAATCGATACCTTTTTTGCGTCTGGGGATGGCGTAGAGAAAATCCACGAAAGCTAGTCAGGAAGCCATTCTCCGGCCATCAGGCTGGCGATGGAGTCGCGCTCGCGTATGAGGCGAATTTCATTTCCTGTCACCATCACTTCGGCGGGGCGGGGGCGGGAATTGTAGGTGGAGCTCATGCTCATGCCGTAGGCGCCGGCCGAAAGGATGGCCAGGAGGTCGCCTTCGGCTGCCGCCAAAACCCGCTCCCGGCCTAGGAAATCGGAGGTTTCGCACACCGGCCCCACCACGTCGCACGGCACCGGCGTGCGCTCGGGCCGCAATTCCACTGGCTCGATCGCATGCCAGGCGTCGTACAGCGCCGGGCGCAGGAGGTCGTTCATGGCCGCGTCGACAATCACGAACGTGCGCTCCGCCCCGCGTTTGATGTACTCCACCCGGGTCAGCAGCACGCCGGCATTGCCCACCAGGTAGCGCCCTGGCTCGACCAGCAGGGTTTCCCGTCGCCCCTGCATGCGGCCGGCCAGCAGCGCGCCGTAGGCGGCGGCGTTCGGCGGCGTTTCGTCGCGGTAGCGGATGCCCAGGCCGCCGCCCAGGTCGATGTGTTCCAGCGGCATACCCTCTTGCGCCAGGCGGTCGGCCAGCGCCAGCACGCGGTCGGCGGCGTCGGCCATGGGCGCCAGATCGGTGAGCTGGGAGCCGATATGGCAATCCAGCCCGACGACGCGCACATGCGCGAGGCCGGCCGCTGCGCGGTACAGGCGCGGGGCGTCCTCGATGGGGATGCCGAACTTGTTCTGCCGCAAGCCGGTGGAGATATAAGGGTGGGTTTTGGCGTCGACGTCGGGGTTGACGCGCAGAGACACCGGGGCTGCGCGCCCCAGCTCGCCGGCGACGAGGTCGAGGCGCGCCAGCTCGGCCTCCGATTCGACGTTGAAGCAATGGATGCCGGCCTCCAGCGCCGCGCGCATTTCCGTGCGGCTCTTGCCCACACCGGAGAAGACCACGCGGCCGGGATCGGCGCCGGCCGCCAGCACGCGCGCCAGCTCGCCGCCGGAAACGATGTCGAAGCCTGCGCCCAGGCGGGCGAAATGGCGCAGCACCGCCAGATTGGGGTTGGCCTTCACCGCGTAGCAGATGCGGTGCGGCACGGGCGCGAGCGCTTGATCGAGCGCCTGGTAGGCGGCGCTCAGGGCGGCGGCGGAATAGGCGTACAGGGGCGTGCCGTAGGCCTCGGCCAGGCGGGCGAGCGGCACCTCCTCCAAATGCAGCCGGTCGGCGCGGCGGTGGAGAAAGTTCATGGAGCGGGCGTGGTGGTGTCGGGCGGCTGCGGGGCGGGGTGGTGCGGCAGATAGAGCGGGCCGCGCGCGCCGCAGCCGGCAAGCAGGAGGATCAGGAACAAAGCGAAAACGCGCATGGGTGGATGTTAGCACGGCCTGTTCACGCCCGCCGATGGACGGCACAATGCGGGCTTACCCTAAATTCCTTCATGCCATGGACGATAAAACCTTCGACACGCTGGCCGGCCAGGCGCTCGGGCGCATCCAGGACGGTCTGGAGCGCGCCGGGCTGGACTACGAGACACCGGCCGACGGCGTGCTGGAAATCGAGTTCGAGGACGGCGCCAAGATCGTGGTCAACCGCCATGCCACGGCCCAGGAAATCTGGGTGGCGGCGCGTTCCGGCGGCTTTCATTTCCGCCCCGGCGAGGGCGGCTGGAAGGACACCCGCGACGGCGAGGATCTGTATCTGAAGCTGGCCCGCCTGATCGCCGCCCAGGGCGAGGTGGCCCCGCTTTTCTGACCCTGGCCGATAGACCGTATCGGGTCGCTACGTAGCGGGCCGATACCATTTCTTGGCGGATGGCGCGCCATGGCCTAGCATGGAGGGATGCAAAGCCAGCCTCTTGCCCTGCAGGACCTTGCGGAAAGCCTTGCCGCCCTCATCCGCACCGGGCAGCGCCAGGCTGCCGCCGGGCTCGGGCTGCAGCCCGTACACCTCCAGGCGCTGCAATACCTGGCGCGCGCCAACCGCTACAGCAATACCCCCCAAGCGCTGGCCGACTACCTGGGCATGACCAAGGGCACGGTGTCGCAAAGCGTCCTGCTGCTGGCGCGCAAGCGCCTGGTGTCGCGCTACGCGGACGAAAAGGACGCGCGGGTGGTGCGTCTGGCGCTCACCGAGCAGGGACGCGAGCTGCTGCGCCAGGCGACGCCGTCAAATCCTTGGCGCGAAGTGCTGCAGGGGGTGAGCCCGGCGCGCCTGGCTTCCGCTTTGCGGGTACTGCGCGAGGTGGTGGCCGGGCTGGAAAAGCAGGCTGGACGCAAGGGCTACGGCTGGTGCCACAGCTGCCGCCACTGCATGCACATCGCGCCGCGCACCTATGTGTGCGGCCTGACCCGGGAAAAGCTCGGCAGCCGGGAGGTGCGCATGATCTGCCGGCTGCATGAGCCGCCGGAGGAAAAGGCGCCGACGCCCTGAATCTGCTTAACCCGCGAGGCGGCGGCGGGCGCGGGCGATGGCCGCCCTGACTTGCGCGGGAGCCGTCCCGCCCAGGTGGTCGCGCGCGGCGAGCGAGCCTTCCAGGCTCAGCACGGCATACACGTCTTCGCCCACCAGCGGGCTCATGGCCTGCAATTCGGCGAGCGGCAGGTCGGCCAGGTCCACGCCCTTCGCCTCCGCAGCACGCACCGCGCGCGCCACGGCCTCGTGCGCATCGCGGAAGGGCAGGCCCTTCTTCACCAGGTAGTCGGCCAAGTCGGTCGCCGTGGCATAGCCCTGGCGTGCAGCCTGGCGCATGGCTTCGGCCTTGACGCGGATGCCGCCTATCATGTCGGCATAGAGGGCCAGGGTGTCGGCCAGGGTGTCCACGGTGTCGAACAGCGGCTCCTTGTCCTCCTGGTTGTCCTTGTTGTAGGCCAGCGGCTGGCCTTTCATGAGGGTGAGCAGCGCCACCAGGTGGCCGTTGACCCGCCCGGTCTTGCCGCGCACCAGCTCGGGCACGTCGGGGTTCTTCTTCTGCGGCATGATGGAGGAGCCGGTGCAGTAGCGGTCGGCCAGATCGATGAAACCGAAGCGCGGGCTCATCCACAGAATCAGCTCTTCCGACAGACGCGAGAGATGGGTCATGATGAGGCTCGCGGCGGCGGTGAATTCGATGGCGAAATCCCGGTCCGACACCGCATCCAGGGAGTTCTCGCACACCGCCTCGAAGCCCAGTTCGCGCGCCACGTATTCGCGGTCGATGGGATAGCTGGTGCCGGCCAGCGCCGCGGCCCCCAGAGGCAGGCGGTTGACCCGCTTGCGGCAGTCGGTCAGCCGCTCGGCGTCGCGGGCGAGCATTTCGACATAGGCCAACAGGTGGTGGCCGAAGGTGACGGGCTGCGCCACCTGCAGATGGGTGAAACCCGGCATCACGGTGTCGGCATGCGTCTCCGCCACATCCAGCAGGGCCGACTGACAATTTTTCAACAGCGCCAGGAGACGATCGATGGCCTCGCGCAGCCAGAGACGCACGTCGGTGGCCACCTGGTCGTTGCGCGAGCGGCCCGTGTGCAGGCGCTTGCCGGCATCGCCGATTTTGGCGGTGAGGGCCTTCTCGATGTTGAGGTGCACGTCTTCATCGTCCAGCGACCAGGCAAACCGCCCGGCCTCGATTTCGGCGCGTATCTCCGCCATGCCGCGACGGATGGCCGCCAAGTCGGCCTCGGACAGCACCCCCACATGGTGCAGCATGGCGGCATGTGCGAGCGAGCCCTGAATATCGTAGAGCGCCAGCCGATAATCGAAGGGAATGGACGCCGTGTAGCGCTTGACCTTCTCGTCCACCGGTTCGGCGAAGCGGCCCGACCACAGGCCGGGCGGGTGGGGGTTAGCCATGAAAGGAAAATCAGACTTGCGAGGCGCAAATCATAGCCCGGTTTTGGTCAATTTTTGCCATCTAGGCACCATCCTGCGCGTGGTGCTGGCGGTCGAAGGCGCATTGCTGGCCTTGACCTGGGCCGCGTCGGACAGTCTCGCGCATGCCTGGCGGCGCTATTTCGAGCTGTCCGCCCTGGCCCAGCCGGCGCTCATGCTGACCTTGATCGTCCTGTGCCTGGCCGGCCCGTATCTCAAACCCCGCCCCTATCGCCAGGCCATGGCGGGCTACGCCCTCGCCGCCCTGCTCACGCCCCTGGCCTCGGCCTGGGGCCTGAATGTCCTGCTGCCGGGCGTGCTCGGCGTCGAGCCCCTGCGCATCCTCGCCTTCAGCGCCGCGCTCGCCGTCCTGCTGCTGGGCTATTTCCATTTGCGCGGCCTGGCGCTTTCGCCTGCCATCGCCGAGGCGCGCCTGCAAGCCCTGCAGGCGCGCATCCGCCCGCACTTCCTTTTCAACAGCCTGAATGCCGTGCTGTCCCTCGTGCGCGCCGAACCGCGCCGCGCCGAGCGCGCCCTGGAGGATCTGGCCGAGCTGTTCCGCGCCCTCATGGCCGACAACCGCGACCTCGTTCCCCTGCTCGACGAGGTGCAGCTCACGCGCGCCTATCTGGAGCTGGAGCAGCTGCGCTTGGGCGAGCGCCTGCACGTGGCTTGGCACATCGACAAAATGCCGCAGGACGCCCTCATCCCGCCGCTGATCCTGCAGCCGCTGGTGGAAAACGCGGTCTATCACGGCATCGAGCCGCACCGCAGTGCCGGCGAAATCGCCATCCATATCTACCGCAGCCGCGACCAGGTGCACCTGCGGGTGACCAACCCCTATGCCCCGGAAGGCAGCCACCATCGCGGCAACAAGCTGGCCATGCAGAACATCCGCGAACGCCTGGCGCTGCATTTCGATCTCGATGCCACCCTCAAGTCCGAGCTGATTGGGGCCGTATATCAGGTGCATATAAGTCTGCCCTATACCCGTGCCACCCGCTCCGGTCAAAGTTCTGCTGGTCGATGACGAAGCTCCTGCCCGCGCCCGCCTGCGCGAGGTGCTGGCCGACTGCGCCGCCAACCTGCCGCTCGAAATCCTGGGCGAGTCGGACAACGGCATGGACGCCCTGCGCCAGGTGGAGGAAAAGCGCCCCGACGTCCTGCTGCTGGACATCCGCATGCCCGAGATGGACGGCATCGAGGTGGCCATGCACCTGCGCCACCTGAGCCCGGCCACTGCGGTCATATTCACCACCGCCTATGACAACTACGCCTCGCAGGCCTTCGAGGTGAATGCCGTGGATTACCTCATGAAGCCGGTGCGCGCCGAACGCCTGGGTGCCGCGCTGGCCAAGGCCCGCGTCCTGAGCCAGGCGGCGCTGGACGGCCTGCGCCAGGCCCACCCGCGCGCGCGCAGCCACATCTCCCTGAACGAGAAGGGGCGCATGGTGCTGGTGCCGGTGGCGGACATCCTCTACCTCAAGGCCGAAGCCAAATACGTCACGGTGAAGACGGCCGCGCGCGAGTATCTGATCGAGGATTCCCTGGTCAAGCTGGAGGTGGAGTTCGGCGACCGCTTCATACGCATCCACCGCAACTGCCTGGTGGCCAGGCAGGGCATCCGCGAAATCGGCAAATCCGCCCATCCCGAAGAAAGCCACTACCTCAGGCTGGAAGGCGTGCCCGAAAGGCTTGCCGTCAGCCGGCGCCAATACTCCCTGCTGCGCGATTTGCTGCAATAGCGGCCGGCCAGCCTTTTGGCGGAAAGACGCCTGGCACGGCCCTCGCATATACTTGGCCTGTTTTCGCGCCGCTTTCGCCAGCCCAACATGCTCGACATCGTCATCCTCGCCGCAGGGCGCGGCACCCGCATGAAGTCCGATTTGCCCAAGGTGCTGCACCCGCTGGCCGGGCGTCCCTTGGCCGAGCGCGTGGTGCGCACCGCCAAGGCGCTCGCGCCCGAGCACGTCTTCCTGGTGTACGGCCACGGCGGCGATGCCGTGCCGCGCGCCCTGGCTGACGAAACTTTGACATTCGTCTTGCAGGCCGAACAGATGGGTACCGGCCACGCCGTGCGCCAGGCCGCCCCTCAGCTCAGCCCCGGCGGCATCACGCTGGTGCTGTACGGGGATGTGCCTCTGACGCGGCGCGAAACCCTGGAAGAACTGCTCGCCGTTGCCCGCACCGGCGCCCTGGCGCTCCTGACCGTGGAACTGGCCGATCCCACCGGCTACGGCCGCATCGTGCGCCAGGGAGGACGCGTGGCGCGCATCGTCGAGCAGAAGGACGCCGGCGCCGAAGAGTTGGCCATCCGCGAAATCAACACCGGCATCCTGGCGCTGCCCACCGACCGCCTGACCGCCTGGCTCGACCGCCTCACCAACGACAACGCCCAGCGCGAGTATTACCTCACCGACATCGTCGCCCTCGCCGTGAATGATGGGGTGCCGGTCATCACCTGCCACCCCGCGCACACTTGGGAGATCCTGGGCGTGAACAGCCGCGCCCAGCTGGCCGAGCTGGAACGCACCCACCAGGGCAACCGGGCGGCAGCCCTCATGGAGGCTGGCGTGACCCTGCTGGACCCCGCCCGCTTCGATGTGCGCGGCGACTTGGTGTGCGGCCAGGATGTCGTCATCGACGTCAACTGCGTGTTCAGCGGCCAAGTGGAGCTGGGGGACGGCGTGAAAGTGGGCGCCAACTGCATGCTGCAGGACGTGACCATTGCCGCCGGCGCGGAAATCCTCCCCTTCTGCCATCTGGAGGGCGCCCGCATCGGGGCCCATGCCCGCGTCGGCCCTTATGCCCGTCTGCGCCCGGGGGCCGTGCTGGGGGAAGACAGCCACGTGGGCAATTTCGTCGAAATCAAGAATGCCCGTCTGGGGGCAGGCGCCAAGGCCAACCATCTTTCCTATGTGGGCGACGCCAGCGTCGGCGCCCAAGTCAACATCGGCGCCGGCACCATCACCTGCAACTACGACGGCGCCAACAAGCATCGCACGGTCATCGGCGACAACGCCTTCATCGGCTCCAACACCGCTCTGGTGGCGCCGGTGGAAGTGGGTGCGGGAGCCACCATCGGCGCCGGCTCGGTCATCACCAAGGACGCCCCGGCCGGCGAGCTGACCCTGGCGCGCGCCAAGCAGGCCACCATTCCGGGTTGGCAGCGGCCGGTGAAGAAAAAATGAAACCCATCGCGGCATACCGGGGCGCAGTTTCTATATCCATGGAGCACTGAACATGTGTGGCATCGTCGGGGCCGTGGCCCAGCGCAACGTCGTTCCCATCCTGCTCGAAGGCTTGAGGCGGCTGGAATACCGCGGCTATGACTCGGCCGGCCTGGTGACCATCAACGACGGCCTGCGCCGCGTGCGCAGCGTGGGCCGCGTGGCCGGTCTGGCGGAGGCCGCCGCGGCCGAGCACATCCACGGCCACCTGGGCATCGCCCACACGCGCTGGGCCACGCACGGCGCCCCCACCGAATTCAACGCGCATCCCCATGTGAGCGGCGGCTTGGCGGTGGTGCACAACGGCATCATCGAAAACCACGAGACGCTGCGTGCGCGCCTGCAGGGCCTGGGCTACAAGTTCCAGTCCGACACCGATACCGAAGTCATTGCCCACCTCATCGAGCACCACTACCGGGAGGGCCGCGACCTGCTGGCGGCCACCCAGACGGCGGTCGCGGAACTGGAGGGCGCTTATGCCATCGGCGTGGTGCACCGGGATGCCCCGCATCAACTGGTGTGCGCGCGCAAGGGCAGCCCGCTGCTCATCGGCCTGGGCATCGAGGAAAACTTCATCGCCTCGGACGCCTCGGCCCTGCTGCCCGTGACCCAGCGCATGGTCTTCCTGGAGGAGGGCGACGTGGCCGACCTGGGCCTGCTGCGCTATGCCGTCTATGACCGCAGCGGCCGTAAAGTGGAGCGCCCGGTGCACATGTCGGAACTCACCGCCGACATGGCGGAGCTGGGCAACTACCGGCACTACATGCAGAAGGAAATCCACGAACAGCCCAGAGCGTTGAGCGATACCCTGGAAACCGCCCTGGTGCAGGGCAAAATACAGCCCGAGCTGTTCGGCCCCGAGGCGCCGGCGCTGCTGGCCCGGGTCAAGGCGGTGACCTTTCTCGCCTGCGGCACCAGCTACCATGCCGCCAAGGTGGCCAGCTACTGGCTGGAAGACATCGCCGGGGTGCCGGCGAACGCCGAGATCGCCAGCGAGTACCGCTACCGCAGCTCGGTGCCCAACCCCGACGCCCTCATCGTCACCATCTCGCAATCGGGCGAAACCGCCGACACCCTGGCCGCCCTGAACCACGCCAAGGCCCTGGGGCAGACCCTGACCCTGTCTCTCTGCAACGTACCCGAATCCGCGCTGGTGCGCGCCTCCAGCCTGCGCTTCCTCACCCGCGCGGGCCCCGAGATCGGCGTCGCCTCCACCAAGGCGTTCACCACCCAGCTGGCCGCCCTGTTTCTGCTGACCCTCACGCTGGCCAAGCTGCGCGGCCGGCTGGCGCCCGAGCAAGAAGCCGATTATCTGGACCAGATGCGCAAGCTGCCGCTGCGCGCCCAGCAGGTGCTGGCCCTGGAGCCGCGCCTGGAGGCCTGGTCGCAGCGCTTTGCCGACAAGCAGCACGCGCTCTTCCTGGGCCGCGGCGTGCACTATCCCATCGCCCTGGAAGGCGCGCTCAAGCTCAAGGAAATCTCCTACATCCACGCCGAGGCCTATCCCGCGGGTGAACTCAAGCACGGTCCGCTGGCCCTGGTGGACAAGGACATGCCGGTGATCGCCATCGCCCCCAACGACCAGCTCCTGGAAAAGCTCAAATCCAACCTCCAGGAAGTGCGCGCGCGCGGCGGCGAGCTTTACGTCTTCGCCGACGGCGACGTAAACATCGAGGAATCCGAATTCGTCCACGTCATCAAGCTGCCGGGCGGCCACGGCGGCGCCCTCTCGCCCATACTGCACACCCTGCCTTTGCAGCTTCTGGCCTACCACGCCGCCCTGCAAAAAGGCACCGATGTGGACAAGCCCAGGAACCTGGCAAAGTCCGTGACCGTGGAATAGCTGGTTTGCGCAAGTGTTGGGGAAGGCACGGGTTCCTGGGCTTGCGGCGCAGGCTAACGTGAGCGGAGCGAACGTTAAGCCGCGAAGCGGCGGCCGGAGTCACAAGCCCCGAAACCTCGCCAAGTCTGTGACGGTCGAATAGGGACGTTCACGACAGGGTTTGCAGAGGCACTGGTTTCGCGGCTTGCAGAGGCGCGGCAGAACACCCTGGTGGCGCGAATCACCTGTCGCCTAAGATTTGCAACCCCCCTGAATTTGCCGGCCGCAACGCAGGGAATTCCTATTTGACTTGGATTATTCCGACCATTCCGGCCAGGTAGTGGCCAGGCTGGTGGCAGGCGAACTCGACTTCACCCGGCTTCCCGAAGGTCCAGATAAGGGTCTTGGTCTGGCCGGGGCGAAGCGTAACGCCATTGGCCTCGTCAGGCATGGCCATGCCCCCCATGCGCTTCATTTCCTGCTCGTGTTCAGCTTGCTCCTTGCGGTCACCGAGGATGAATTCATGCACCAGTTGTCCCTTGTTGGTCACGATGAAGCGCACGGTCTCTCCTGCCCGCACCCGGAGCTTGTCCGGGCTAAAGCGCATGTTATCCAAGGCATTGATCTTTACGGTGCGGCCCACCTTCGCCGCTAGACCGGGATGCCCGAAAGAAAAGTCTTCGGTTTTTGCCCGCGCGTATCCAGGCAAGCTGAGCACCAGCAACAATGCAGTATTGACCCATTTGGATTTTTTGTTGAGATTCATGATGTACGCTCCTGTCAAGCAAGATTATTTCCCACCGGTTTCCGGATAATTGGCACGCATAAGCTTCAAGATCGCTTGCAGCTTTCTGAAATTCGATTCTGTGCCGGCCCGGTCCTTGGCGTCGCCGGTGGCGTCCAGTCGCTGTGCCAGCGTGGCAACAAATGGCAGGTTTGCTTTGACCTGTGCCAGCTTGTCGGGAGGCAGCCCGCCGGAGCGCGCGGGCAGGGATGCCGCCAAGTCACGGATGGCAAAGGCACGATGGTGCACTTCGGTGAACGCACCCGTCTGGATAGCCTTTCCCAGCGCCGCGCTCTGCTGGTCTATGGCTTGCCAGACGGCCGCGGCGGTCGGTGGGATACGCACCGGCGCCTCCGCTTTTTCTCCGGCGAGCGCCCGGGGCTGGAAAGCCAGATTTCCGCCTAGCAGCATGCCCAAAAATAGCAGTGTGAAGCGGGTTCTCATGGTGTGTCCTCCTGCGGGTTGAGATTCGAGTGAACTGCATGCATGTGCTTGGCGCTACGGCGTTCGCGCCATTGCTCCATGCGGTTGTAGACGGTGGGAATGACGACCATGTTGAGGAAGGTGGAGGTAAAGAGGCCGCCCAGCACCACTTGCGCCAGGGGGCGTTCCAGTTCCTTGCCCACGGGCGAGCCCCACAGCAGAGGGATCAGACCCAGCGCCGCGGTGGCGGCGGTCATCAGCACCGGCACCAGGCGGTCGAGCGTGCCTTGCACCACCACTTCCTGCAAAGGCTTGCCTTCCTTGCGCAGTTGGTTGTAATGGGTAACCAGGATGATGCCGTTGCGGGTGGCGATGCCGAACAGGGTGATGAAGCCGATCACGGCCGCGACGCTCATGTCGGCGCCGGCCAGGAACAGCGCTACGATTCCGCCTATCATGGCCAACGGCAGGTTGCACATGACCAGCAAGGCCTCGCGGAAGGTGCCGAAGACCTTGTAAAGCAGCAGCACGGCGCCGAACAGGGCCAAGACGCCGAAGCCCAGCAATGTCCGGTTGGCCTGCTGCTGGCTTTCGAACTGACCACCGTATTCGATGGAATAGCCCGGCGGCAGTTTGATCTGGTCGCCGATCTTGGCCTGGGTGTCGCGGATGACGCTGGTCAAATCCCGCCCCTGCACGTTGAAGCCCACGACGATCAGGCGCCGGGTATTTTCCCGGCTGATCGAATAGGGCTCGTCCTGCATGGTCACGTCGGCCACTTCGCGCAAGGGCACTTTGGCATCAGTGCCGGGGTTCAAAGCCGGCGCGTCCACCGGCATGTCTCGAATGGTCTCCAAGCTGTTGCGTGCCGAGTGTTCCAGACGCACGTAGAGGTCGAAGCTGCGGCGCCCCTCCAGGACGCTGGATACGGTTTCCCCATTCAGGTACATCTGGATGTCCTGCGCCACGTCGCCCACCTTGATGCCATAACGAGCCGCCTTTGCCCGGTCAATCTTGATGGTTACCTGCGGCACCCGGATCTGCTGTTCGACGTTGACGTCCACCGCACCAGGCACGCCGCGCAGAACGCCTTGCACCTGCTGCCCCAGCTGGTACAGGGTGGACAGGCTGTCGCCGAAAATCTTGATGGCCACCTGAGCGCGGACGCCTGACTGCACTTCGTCCATGCGATGGGCGATGAACTGGCCGACGTTGAACACCGCCCCCGGCACTTCGGCCAGGTCCTGACGGATGCGCTTGAGCAAAACGTCCGGCGGCATCTTGGGATCCCTGGCGAAATCCAGTCTCACGTCGAATTCGCTGAAGTTCGGCGGCTGCGCGTCTTCGTCCAGCTCACTGCGTCCGGCGCGCTGGTCGATCGAGACCACCTGGGGGTATTTGAGGAGGTCCTTGCGCACCAGCGTCCCCAGGCGCATGGACTCCGCCAGCGAGGTGCCGGGCAAGGTGGTCATGGCGATGATGTAATTGCCCTCGTGAAACTCCGGCAAGAACGAGCGTCCGAAGAAGGGCAGCAAGGACAGGGCGAGCGCCAGCGCCAGCCCGGCCAGTCCCATTACCCACCAGAACTTGCGCAGCGCGAAATTCAGAAGGCGCAGGAAATGGCGCTTCAGCCACTGTACGAAGCGGGTTTCGCGCTCCTCGGGCCGGTCCTCATCTCCTGCCTGCGTCGTGTCGGCAAGCAGTTCCCGGCTGCTCATGGCGTGCAGTGCGACGCCGCGATCCAGTCTCTTGTCCTTGCCCCGGACCAGCAGCAGATAGCACAGTGCCGGGACCATGGTCACCGCCACCACCAGCGAGGCGGTCACGGAGGCGATATAGGCCACTCCCAGGGGGCTGAAGATGCGCCCGGCCAGCCCTTGCAGGAAAAAGATCGGCAGGAAGATCAGGATGACGATCAGGGTCGCATACACCACCGAATTGAGAATCTCCTGCACCGCATCGAACACCACCTCGATCGGCGGCAGCGTGCGCGCCGCGTTGCGGTTGAGCCGCAATCGGCGCACCACGTTCTCCACGGTGATGATGCCGTTGTCCACCACCTCGCCGATGGCGATGGCCAGACCGCCCAGGGTCATGGCATTGATGCCTATGCCAAGGGCATGCATCACCAGGATGCCGCCTACGAAAGAAGCCGGCATGGACAAGAACGTGATCAGCGAGGCACGCCAGTTCATCAGGAATACGAACAGGACGACGATGACGATGAGCGCTCCCTGCAGCAGGGAGACACTGAGGTTGTGAATCGCCGCCTCGATGAAATTCGCCTGGCGGAACACCTGGGTGTGCAGCTGTACCCCCGCCGGCAGATGCGTCTTGATGTCGGCGAGCGCTTTTTCCACCTTGTCCGTGGTTGTAACAGTATCGGCCCCGTAGGCCTTGGAGATGGTCCCGACCACGGCGTTTTCCATCCCCAAGGCGCCGTCGCCGCGTTTGATTTCCGCACCAAAAGCCACTTTGGCAACATTGGCGATGGTGATGGGCACGCCGTCACGGACCACGATCACGGTATTTTCCAGATCGTCCAGGGAGGTGATCCGCCCCACGCCGGCCACGATAAATTCCTGCCCCGGTTTTTCCAGGAAGGCGCCGGGCACATTGCTGTTGGATTTTTCCAGAGCCCGCCGCACCTCCTCGGCGCTGATGCCGTAGGCCAGCATGCGGCTCGGATCGAGGCGCACCTGATACTGCTTGACCTCGCCGCCGATGGAGACTACCGAGGCGATGCCCCCCAGGGACAGGATGCGCGGACGGATTTCCCAGTCCGACAGGGTGCGCAGCGCTTCCGGCGACTGGGTATCGCTGGTCAGGGCGTACTTGACCAGCCAGCCCACCGCCGAGGTCACCGGCAGCATGACCGGCGGCTTGGCGCCGGCCGGCAGGCGGCCCGCCACGGCCTGGACGCGCTCGTTGACCAGTTGCCGGTCCTGGTAAATGTCTGACCCCGCCTTGAAGACCACCGTGATGGTCGACAGGCCCACGGAAGTCTTGGAACGCACGTGGGTCACGCCCGGCGTGCCATTGATGGCGCTTTCCAGAGGGTAGGTCACCAGGGCTTCCACATCCCTCGGTGCCAAACCAGGCACTTCGGTCTGCACCACTACTTGCGGCGGCGCGAATTCAGGAAACACATCTACCGGCATCCGCTTTAATGCAAACCAGCCCGCAACGAACAAAATCAGGGTGATGGCAAGGACGATCAGGCGGTTGTGCAGGGACCAGGCAATCAGTCGATTGAACATGATTAATCCCCTGCCTTCATCTGGCCGCCGGCCAGCCACATGGTGTAGATCTCGCGGTTGCCCTGGGTCACCACCTCGTCGCCCGGCACCAGGCCGCCGGTAATTCCGGTGTATTCGTCATCGCTGGCCCCGGTGGTCACTTCCACGCGGTGGTATTTGTTCCCTTCGCGCACGAATACGAATTTCTCGCCGTTGGCTTCGAGAATGGCGGCATTGGGAATCGTCAGCGCGGCATTGTCGCGTTGCAGAACCACGGCCACGCGGGCAAACATGTTGGGTTTCAATATCCCCCGGGGATTGGGCAGCTGAACCCATACGGCCACCGTGCGGTTCTGGGGATTCAGCTGCGGGCTGATGAGCGTCACCTTGCCGCTCAAGATCTGCTGCGGATAACTCAGCAGGCGGACGCGCGCTTCCTGTCCCAGCTTGACCTTTCCCAAGTCTTCTTCATAGACCCTGGCCACCACGATCACCTGCGACGGGTCGCTGATATGGAAAAGCACCGTATTCGGCTCCACCGCCTGCCCGAGAACGATGTTGCGGGCATCGATGACGCCGCGCATGGGGGCGGTGATGGTCACGCTGGGCGGCGGATCGCCAATCAGGCGCGACTGCACCTTGGCCAACGCTTGCCCGGCCCGCACCGTTTCTCCCAGATTGGCATAGAGGCCCGTGACTTGGCCGCTGATGCGCAGAGTGACGTCGGCTTGACGGTTGGGCAGCGATTGCACTTCGCCATTCAGGTCCAGCACCTTTTCCAAGGGGCGGATGCTGGCAGGAGCCAATTCGAGGGCGATGGCCTTTTGCTGCACGGCGTTCAATTGCACCGGGCCGCGCGCCCCCCCGCCAACCTCGATTTGACCGCCATGGGCGAAGGCTCTGGGTAGGGCGCCGGAGGCAAGCCCCAGAAGGGAAAGCAGCAGCAAGCCGCCGAGCGCCCGAAAAACGGGCATCGGAATTCCTGAACCCAATGATTTTTTTGTGTGGACACGGATGCTCATGTCAATTTTCCTTCGCGTTGTTGGCGGCGGCCTTCTGTTCGGCCTGGAGGGGCTGCGCCGCATAACCGCCCGTCGCGGTGCGCAGCGCCACCAGTGCCTGCAGGTATTGGCCCAGGGTATTCTGATAGGCGACGTAGAGCTCGCTCTGCTGACGCTGTGCCTGTACCACCGTGAGTATCGGGGCCAGGCCCATGTCGTAGCCTTGCTGGGCCAAGCGCACATTGCGGTCGCTGAGGGCCAGCATGCCGTCCTGGTATCGACGCACCACGGCTTGCAGCCGCTCGGCCTCGACATAGGCACTGGCCACCTCGTTGCCGATGTTGAACTTGAGCGCCTCGATGCGCGCATCCGCCTGGGTGCCGGTGGCGATGGCCTCGGCAACGCGGCCTTGGTTTTTGTTCAGCAACGGCAAGGGGATGGACAGGCTCAAGCCTAGCGCGCGGTCGTTCGGCTGGGGGCGGACGCCTTCGATCACCCGCCGGCCCTGTTCGAGGCCTACGCTCACCGTCCAGTCCTGCCACCGCTGTGCCTTGGCCAAGGCGAGTTCGGCGCGCGCGCGGTCCGCTCCCAGCAACGCCGCCTGCATGTCGGGGCGAATGGCCAGCGCCCGGCTTTGCTCTTCGGCCAGTGGCGGCAGCGGCGCCAGGGGGGGGAGATCGTCATCCAAGGCCAGTGGCTGGGCGTCAGAGAGGCCAAGGAGTTGCTTCAAGCGAGCGAGCTGAAGAACACGCTGGCTTTGCAGCAGAGTACGTTCCTGCGACAGGCGCTGCAATTCCAGCCGCGCGGTGTTCACGTCGAGTTCCGACACCTCGGCTACCCGGTAGCGATCGCGTGTCACCTTGACCAGCTTCTGGTCGACGCCGATCAAGCGGTCATATACCTGAATTTGGCGGTCCAGTACCAGCACCCGGTAAAAGCGCCTGGCGACTTCATCGGCCAGTTTGCGCTCGGCCTGGCTGATTTCGGTCGTGGCCAGAGCCACGTCGACCCGCGCCACGTCCTTCTGGCGAGCGATGCGGCCGGCAACCGGAAAACGCTGGGTAAAGGCGACACTTGCGGTGTATTCGCCGTTGTTGCCAAACAGAAGGTCGTTGCGGCCGCCGATCTCCAAGCTGGGGTTGGGTGCCAGACCGGCCTGCAGTAGGCGGGCGCGGGCGATTTCGACGACATAGCGGGCAGCCCGCAAGTCTTTGTTTTCCTTGAGGACCATGCGCATGGCCTGATCCAAAGCCAGACCCGCGGCCTGCGCCGTGGCATGGAAACCTCCGCTGGCGATCAAGATAAACACCAAGCGCCACAAGGCCCGACTGGCGTGGGTTCTCCACAATATGGGCATGAAAAATTGCTCCCTAAGATTAACGACACCACGTGCAGCGAGCCGGTATCGCGCCCCCAAAACGCTACCCGCCGAAATGGGGCAGCATTAAGTCCGCTGGTGACGACTTTTACGATGCGGACGCCGGGAGAAGGCCGTGATAACGGCAATGCGCAGTTGCCTTGGAGGCGTGCAAACAGCACCCCTGGCAATGCCGGCGCAGCTGACGCTTTTAAATCAGCAGGCGGATCGTAGCGAGGAAGGGGCTACTTTGAGCGGGCGGAGGTTCGCCCAAGGCGGGGGATGCGACGGGACGACCGGCGGATGCCGGCAGCAGGAACGAAGTTGGCAAAAATGACGATAGAACCAGCTTGAACAGGCTAAAGCTGCCGTCGCTCAGCGATAAGCCCGGAAATAAATCAGGGTTGCTGGCCTGCGAGTGGCAGCACGCATCGTCTTGAGGAGCTTGGGTGCCATGCTGACCGGCAGGCTGAGCTTCCAGTACGCCGTGTGCGTCGATTTCCGCCGCTTCACAACGCTGAAGCGTGGCCAGCGCGACAAAGGCAAGCCACACCACAGCCATTATCGAGGCCAGGCGACGCAACTGTCTGGATGAGAATAATTCTCGCACCGCGTCAAGATAATTTACGCAAAGCCGCCTTGTCAAGGTGGTAGTGGTGGAGGGATTTTCTGGATAAATGAGTGAGCGCCGCTATCACGGGAAAATCTGTTTCACTCCATCCATCGGGCGGACCGCGATTTGACGGGCGTCGCCGGGCTCGGCTAGGATGCGGAAAATTCCAGCAATGAAAAATTGCTCAAAGGTTATGACTGCTGCGTGCAAGCTGTCTGGAAACACACGGGAAAGTCTGGGGCACCGGTTCGGTGTCCTGGCGATGATGCTGGCGTGGCTGACTTCGCTCGTCTTTTGTCCGCAAGCCGAAGCCATAGTCAACTTCAACGCGCCTGCAGTTAAGGTCGCCGGCTTTGCGAGCCCGATACTTGCCGGCCGCCATTTCCGCAAGAACGCGGATGCGAACGGTTGCTGCACTGGGCAACAACATCTTTCCGCGGTCGCCCAGACCGGCGATTTCGGGGTTGCGGCGGTTTCCGTCATGCAAGCGGCACCGGCCGTCGCCGCCGTTGTGTTCGCCGCCTTCCCGGTCGCAACGTCAAAACCCGGCTTCACACAGAACCCATTGCGCATTCCACGACGATCGTTCGTCCTGGGCGCTTCCTGGCCTCACGCCCCTCCGCACTGATCCCGCTTCCGTCGGGATGATCTAGCAGAAGTATGTCGCCGGCGCGCTCGAACAGCGCGCGGCGCCGCCCTGCTTCGTCAGATTCCTTCCGGCGTTTGTCTCCCGGACCATGACCTGGAGGGATCGTGCCGATTACCGTGCTTACGAATGTATTTCGAGCCCTGCGCTTGCGGAAGGCTCGCCGCAGCCGCCGCTGGCTGCTTCTGCTCTGTTGTTCCGGATTGATTTCCGGCTGTGCGCATTTTCATTCCCGGCCCCTGTCGCCCCGAATGACCGCTGCGGCGTTTGACGCGCGCTCGCTGAACAATTCCGGCTTGCGCACCTTTCTCGCAGCGAATCACGTCACGGCGCCTCCGCCGGGCGGAACCTGGAATCTCAAGGCGCTCACGCTGGCGGCGATTTACTATCAGCCCGTGCTTGCCGAAGCACGGGCCCGCCTGCTGGCGGCTCAAGCCGCGCAGATCACCGCGGGCGAACGCCCCAATCCATCGCTCTCCGTGACGCCGGGATACGACGCGGGTGTTGCCGGCGCGACGAGTCCGTGGATCGTGCCGCTTCGCCTGGACTGGACCATCGAGACCGCCGGCAAGCGCAGCGACCGCATGGCGCAGGCGCGCGAGCGGGCCGGCGCCGCGCGCTGGAAACTGATCGGCACCGTGTGGCAGGTGCGCAGTCGCGTGCGTGCCGCATTGCTGGATCTTTACGTGGCGCGCCGGCTCGACGAGCTCCTGAGCCGCGAGGCATCGACGCGCCGGACTGTCGTCCGGCTGCTCGACGAGCAGTTTGCCGCTGGCAGCGTTTCCAGCTATGTCGTCGAACAGGCGCGCACCGCACTGAGCTCGACGATCCTCGCGCAGCAAGCCGCCGCCGGGCGGGCATCCCAGGCGCGCGTGCGCCTGGCTGAAGCGCTCGGGCTGCCTTTGCACGCCCTGCAAGGTGCGCGCCTCTCGTTCGCCCCATTCAAGACATTCCCTCTGCAATTGACCCGGGCTGAAATCCGGCAAAAAGCACTGCTGAACCGGGCGGACGTGCGCGCGGCGCTGGATGAGTACGCGGCCAGCCAGGCGGCCCTGCAACTTCAGATCGCATTGCAATATCCGGACATCCATCTTGGGCCGGGATACGCCTGGAATGCGCAGCTTGCCGGCGACAGCGAGTGGAGTATCGGGCTGGGCCTGAGCCTGCCCATCCTCAATCGCAATCAGGGGCCGATTGCCGAGGCGAAGGCACGGCGTGAACTGGCGGCTGCACGCTTCCTGAGCGTGCAAGCCCGTGCCATCGCCGAAATCGACGGCGCACTGGCCGCGTACCGCGCGGCCCGCGAACGCATGGCAACGGCGGCATTGCTGCTCGCCAGCCTGCACAAACAGACGGATTCGATCCATGCGCAGGTGGAGGCCGGCGAGCTGCAGCCTCTGGATTACGCCAATGCGCAGGTTGCGTTGGATGTCGGCGCGCGAAGGCGGCTCGGGGCCGAAGTGCAAGCGCAGCAGGCGCTCGGCCGACTGGAACTGGCGGTGGAGAGTCCGCTTACGCTGTCACCCATGGCGCTGCATCGAGCGCAATTCGATATGCCCCGCGCCCAGAAAAGGACGAGCCCATGAATTCGAGAACCGTTTTTCTACGCAGCGCCATCGCCATCGGCGTAGTCATCGGCGCTGCCTGGCTGATGGCGTCGCGCCTTCACTTTCCGGACGCGGACAAGAAGCGCGCCGCCACCGCCACCCGCATCAGCGTGCAGGTGGGCGCGCTCCAACGCATGACGTTGCATCGCTACGTCACCGGCTACGGCACAGTGACGGCGGCGCCGGCCACGGCAAGGCAGCCGGCAGCCTTCGCCGCCGTCGCCTCGCCGGTAACCGGAGTCGTGACCCGCCTGGACGCTGCGCCGGGTCAACGAGTCAGACGCGGCCAACTGCTGGCGGAACTGAATTCCAGCACCATGACGGAGAGGTACGCGGAACGGGAAGCAGCCCGGCAAGAGAAGCTCTACGCGCAGCACAATACGTCCCTCAAGACGCTGCAGGCGGCCGAAGCGCAGCTTACCCTGCTGCGCGTGACGGCGCCGTTGTCCGGCACGGTGGTGAATGTCGCTGCCGCGCCCGGTGCCGCCGTCAATACGGATACGGTGCTGCTGAAGATCGTGAACCTGCATCGCCTGGTCGTGACGACAGATATCCCGGCCATGCAGGCTGCCGAGTTGCAGCCCGGCCAACCCATGGAAGTGCTGCAGCCCTCCTTGACGGTGCCTCTGGCCTATATCAGCCCTGCCGTGGATCCGGCCGACGGCTCGATCACGACCTGGGCCCCGCTGCCGGCCAATAGCGGTTTGCGTCCCGGCCAGTTCGTGCAGTTGCGCATTACCGTGGGCGTGCAGAAGGATGTGCTGGCCGCGCCTGCGGAGAGCGTGATCACCGGCATATCCGGGAAGAGCTTCATTTCCTTGGTGCAAGGCGATCAAGCGGTGCGCACAGCGGTGAAGACCGGCTATCGAGAAAGTGGCTGGGTGCAGGTCAGCGGGCCGGGCCTGAAGGCGGGCGACCCGGTGGTCACAGTGGGCGCCTACGGGTTGCCGCGGCGCACGGAAATCCGCATTATCCATCCAGACGAAGCCGCAACCGCTTCGGCCAAACCGCATGGCGAGGGCGCGCAATGAGTTCCCCCGCCTCCTCTGTCGGACGTTTTGCCACACGGCACGCGCTTGCCATCACCTTCATCGCGGTGACGCTGTGCCTGGCGGGCATTTTTGCGGCCTTGCGCATGCCCTCATCGGTGTTTCCGGCTACGGCATTTCCCCGCATTGTCGTGTCGGTGCACAACGGCATCATGCCGGCGAACCAGATGATGGCCACGGTGACGCGCCCCATCGAATATGCGCTGAAACGAATCCCCGGGGTGCGCTCGGTGCGATCCTCCACGACGCGCGGCTCGGCCATCATCAACGTACTGTTCCACTGGAACGCGAACATGCGCCGATCCGAGCTCTACGTGCTGGGGCGGCTGTCGACGATACGCGGCCAGCTGCCGCCGGGCACCGTCACCGATGCTTCACGGGTCGGATTCACGTTGAGCTATCCCATCATGGGAATCAGCCTGACCAGTTCCAACCCCAACCGCAGCCTCATGGACCTGTGGAATACTGCGACCTACACCATCAAGCCCCTGTTTCTCCAGATTCCAGGGGTGTCCCGGGTGCAGATAATCGGTGGACGTGTGCCGGAATATCACATCGTAGTGGATCCGACGAAACTGCTGGCCGCGCACCTGTCGCTCGGCGACGTGAGCGCAGCGCTGAAGCGGAACAACTTGATTGCGTCCGCCGGCCTGCTGAAACGCAACTATCGCCTGTTTCTGACGACGGTGGACGGGCGCGTGCGCTCGGAGGCTGACATCGGCAACCTGGTGGTCGCCGTTCATGCGGGCCATCCGATCCGGATTCGCGATGTCGCGCAGGTGACACGGGCACCGGCGCCGGCGTACACCAGCATCACGGCGCAGGGACGGCAGGCGGTGCTGTTCGACGTGGAGGCCCATTCCAACGCCAGCATTTTGTCCATTGCCGCGGCCCTGAAAAGCGATCTGGCACGGCTGCACCGGCAGCTCCCTCCGGACATGCACCTCGTGCTCTATTACGACCAGTCGTCATTCGTGCAGCAGTCCATCAGCAACGTCTGGGATGCGATCATTTTCGGGCTGTTGCTCTCGGTGGTGATCCTTTACCTGTTCCTGAAGGACTGGGGCAGCGTCTGGACCGCAGTCATCACCATCCCGGTCTCGGTGCTGGCGACATTTGTCGTCATGAAGCTGGCGGGCCTCAGTTTCAACATGATGACCCTCGGCGGCATCGCGGCGTCCATTGGTTTGATCATCGACAACGCCATCATCGTCGTGGAGGCGATGTGCCACCAGATTTCCTCGGGACAACCGCGGCTCGCCGGGATCCAGAACGCAATGGGGGAAATTCTCACTGCGCTGGTCAGTTCGACGCTGACCCCCGTGGTGGTATTTCTGCCGCTGGCTTTCTTGAATGGACTTGCCGGGGTTTTTTTCCGGGCGCTGGCACTTGCGATGGTGGTGGCACTGCTGGCATCGCTGGTTCTTGCGGTCACCCTTACGCCGTCACTGGCCGCGTGGTTCATCCGCGGCCGCGAGAAGAAAAAGGAGGAAGGCGGCAGGCTGTTCAAGGGAGTGCTGTCGGTCTACGAACGCGCGCTGCGCTGGGCCCTGGAGCACTGGCGCGTGACGCTGCTTGCATGCGCCATGGTGCTCGCCGGGGCCGGTTTCGTTTATCGGAGCCTGCAGACCGACTTCCTGCCCTATTTCGACGAGGGCGGCTTCGATATCGACTTCACGGCACTCCCGGGCACGACGCTGGCGGAGACGTCGCGCGTTCTCGATCAGGCTGAAAACATCATTCGTGCCGATCCCGATGTGCAGAGCTATTCGCGCCGGCTGGGACTTCAGCTCGGACCGTTTCTGGGCCAGCCCTATGTAGGCAGCTACCTGATCAAGCTCAAAGCCGACCGCAAGCACACGACGCGCGAGGTGATGGCGCATATCCGCCATCAATTCGACAGCCGGTTTCCGATGGTGCGCTGGGACATCCATGGCTTTCTCGATGATCTGATCGGCGATCTGCAACTTGCGCCGTATCCGATAGAAGTCAGGCTGTTTTCATCGGACCTCGCATGGCTGAAGGCAACCGCACCACGCGTTCAGGATCAGCTCAAGAAAATTCCGCACTTGGTGGACACTTTTGACGGCCTGACGGTGAGCGGGCCCGCCATCGACCTGCGCGTGCGGCCTGCGGATGCGGCACGCTTCGGTCTTACGACCCGGGCTATCGCGGATCAGGCCAACAACGCCCTGCTGGGCAAGATCTCCTCATTCGTCCTCACGGGCGACCATGTGGTGAACATCCGTGTTTTGGCGGAGCGGTCGGCCGTAGACCATCTTGCCGCTTTGCGAAACCTGCCCATCCGCACGCCGACCGGCCAGGTGGTCCGCTTGGATCAGGTCGCCACCGTCCAAGAGCAGCCTAACGAGATGGTGCTCCATCGGGACAATCTGCGTCAGGATGACACCGTGTACGCCAGGCTGGAGGGAATCGATTTGGGCACGGCCATACGGGAGGTCAAAGCCACGCTGAGCCATGACCAGTGGCTACCCCCCGGCACGGTACAGTATGCGGGCCTTTACGGGTTGCAACAAAAATCGTTCCATACCCTTCTGGAAGTGCTGCTCACCGCCATCTTGCTCGTGTTCATCGTCCTGGTGGTCGAATTCCGTTCATTCTACGAGCCGATCGCCATCGTTTTCGGCGCCGTGCTGGCCTTGTTCGGAGCGATGCTCGGGTTGTGGGTCTCGGGCATCACGCTGAACATCGTCTCCTATCTTGGAGCGATCATCGGCGTCGGCATCGTTGCCAAGAACGGCATACTCGTGCTGGATTACTTCCGGCAGTTGCAGGCCGAGGGGATGGATCTCATCGAGGCGCTAGTTCGTGCGGGCCATCGTCGCCTGCGGCCGGTATTGATGACCTCGCTCGCTGCGGCGCTGGGCATGCTGCCCCTGGCCTACGGCGGGGGCGCCGGCGCGCAAATGCTGCAACCGCTGGGAATCACGGTGATTGGCGCCCTAACTTTCTCCGTGCTGCTGTCGCTCATCGCCACGCCGGTGGTCTATTACGTCCTGATCCTGATGCATCGGCGGCATCTGGGCGGACGCTGGAACGCTGCGGCAGTTGAGTGAATGCAATCACCACGCATAGCCGCCGCTGCCGTCGCCGTGTGGAATACCGGGCAAGCCATCCTGTGTCATCACGGTCAACGCAGGTGCGAAAAAGATCACTCCGCCCGGTATTCGTATGCGCACTACGGCATAATGGTCTTGGGGGCATGAACGATGATCCCTTGATCAGCAAATCCATGCTGACCAGCTCGAATACCTGCCTGGCCAGAACGGCTGGGGCGCTGCCTGGGATGGACGTGCGCGCATCGGCTACAACCTGAACCAGCTATGGATACGCTCCCGGGGCCAGTACGCCCACGGCAAGACCCGGGATGCCGATGCCTTGACGGTGCGCGACGACGGGCATCGAGGGATTTTTTCATTTTCAACCGTAGGAGCAAATAGCATGTACGTATTTTCCGCGCAGCTGAACCAGCCTTTTGCCGTTGCCGTAGAGAAAACCATCGAGGCCCTGAAGCGCGAAGGCTTTGGCGTGCTGACCGACATCGACGTACAGGCCACCATGAAGGCCAAATTGAATGTCGAAGGGCGGCCCTACCGCATTCTGGGGGCGTGCAATCCCCCCTTGGCCCACCGCGCCATTACCACGGACCCCGACATCGGCGCCTTGCTGCCCTGCAACGTGGTCGTGCGCGAAGAAGAGGACAAGACCGTCACCGTCGCCTTCATGGATCCGGCCGCGGTTCTGCAGCTCGTGGATAAAGCGGGGATAGGCGAGCTCGCCCGGGAGGTGAGGGGGCGTCTGGAGCGGGTAAGGGACAGCTTGACGGCTTAAAAGCCACCCGCGTCTTCAACTGGCCCGGCCAATGTCCCGGCAGGGCGTAAGCCGGCTGGGATGGGCGGCGGGTGTAGGGAAGGTCTGTGCTTGCCCCCAGCCCTCTCCCAGAGGGCGAGGGGGACGCGGCAACGCTGCGCGCCGTTTCACGCCAATCGACGCTTGTCTGCCGCAGCGCCGCGCCGGCGCGGGCCGCGGTGCGGCGAGGGCGTTGCCGTAAGCCGGCAGCACATGGCGGTACTGCGCAGGCGTACCTGGAAGTGTGCTGATCGGCCGCTGCAGCTTCCGGCCTATGATACCGCCCTGAAAAAGGGCGCCGATGTAAGCGAGCGCCGAAACTTCGTCCGGCTTGTCATGTTCGAGCGGGAACGTTTACGACAGGGGTTGCGGACAATCACAATCGGCGAAATTCGATTCGACCGAAACGGTCTTGTTGACGAGTTTCGCGCTATGCAAGAAATCGACAGATGGCCGGGTATAAATACTAGTACGCCGACCCATAAGTTTGCGTACATGCCGAGACGCGCATCCGCGCGCCGAGTGCGCGAAGCGAACCGCAGCCATAGCCGTAGCTATGGCGAGGATGAGCGACAAAGCAATCGGCGATGCGGGGCGTGTCGAACATAGCGAAATTTATGGGTCGGCGTACTAGTCGCTTCCCGACATGCGGTCGGAGCGGGTGAACGTCCAGGTGCGGGTGATGACCAGGATGTCGCCCTCCTTGCGCATCTCGGGCGGGAAGGGGGCGAAACGGGCGGCCAGATGGACGATGTTTTGCGCCGCGGTATCGAGGATCTTGGAGCCCGACGAGCGATCGATTTCCACGCCCGCCAGGCTGCCGTCGGCACGGATGGAGACGCTCATCACCAGGCTGCCGTAGATGCCCAGCCGCTTGGCGGCCTCAGGGTAATTGTTGTTGCCGATGCGCTCGATCTTGGCCACCCAGTCGGCGATATAGGCGGCGAATACATAGCCCTTGGCGTTGATGCCCGGGATGAGCAGCCGGGGGCGCTTCTGGTAGGCGTTCCATTGGCGCGAAATTTCCGCTTCCAGGCGTGCCGCGTTGCGACCCTGCTCCAGCAGCTGGCTGGCGCTGGGCGAGGTCTGGCCGCTCTGACTGGACTGCTCCGGCGCGGGCGTGCTGGGCGGCGGGGCGCCCTGCTTGAGCTGGGTCATGAGCGCTCGCGCCTCTTCTTCCAGCTGCCTGACCTGCGCCTGGGCCGCGGCGACGTTGTCCACGTCGGCCGCGGGCAGCGGGCTCTTGGCGCGCGTATCGGCGTCGGATTCGCCCCCGCCCATATGGCTTACCTGCGCCAGCACGTCGGGGTTGAGCGGGGTTGCGCGGGTCTTGGCGTTGATGAGTACGACATCCAGGCGCCGGCCGGTGTCTTCCAGCAGACGTGGATTGACGTGCACGAAATGGGTAGAGAGCACGATGCCATGCAGCGCCACGGACACCATCAAGGCGATGGCGATGCGCATGCCCTTCTCGGAAGGGGCGGCGAGGGGCGGGGGGGCGTGGGCCAAAAGCTCGAATCCGGTTTACGCGGCCATTCTAACAGGCGGCATCCTCCGCCAAGCCGGCGAATTCCGCCGCCAGCTCCACTTCCAGGAAATCCAGGCGTGTGAGCTTCAAACGGATGCGTTGTGCCGGCTCCAGCGCGGGCAGTCCGGCGATGCGGGTGATGAAAGGCACGCCCTCGAAGCGCACGAGATCATCGCGGATGACGCTCGCGGTAATTTCCGTGACGGCTTCCTGCTCGAACCAGCGCAGCACCCAGTAGCGCTCCATCTTGCGCTGGAATTCGTTGTAGGCGTCGTAGGCCAGCTCGAAATCGCGCACCGTGGCGAACAAAAATTCGCTGCGCGGCGCGTAAGGGGGGGCTTCTGCGCGCACCAGAGCGATGATCTGGCGCTGGTTCACCAAGTCGACATAGCGGCGCAGGGGCGAGGAGGACCAGGCGTAATTTTCCACGCCCAGCCCCTGGTGCGGCCCCGGCTGCGTGGCCATGCGGGTCTTGCCCATGCTCTGGTTGCGATACAGTGCGGCGACCTTGTTGTCCGCCAGCCAGGTGCCCCAGTACGAGTTGCAGCGGATCATGAGTTCGGACACCACCTTGTCTATGGGGCTGCCGCGGCGCCGCGGCTCGATGACGATGTGGCCGTCGATGAATTTTAAGCTGTAGTCCCGGCGGTTGTTCTGGTTCGCGGCGCCGCGCGCCGCCTCCAGGGTGGCGGC
Source organism: Pseudomonadota bacterium (assembly GCA_021802555.1). Taxonomy (GTDB): domain Bacteria; phylum Pseudomonadota; class Gammaproteobacteria; order Burkholderiales; family Thiobacillaceae; genus JAJXXS01. Next base: position 45,502 of record JAJZRU010000011.1, on the reverse strand, counting down.
AAAGCCCCATAGCCATTCGAGTTCGCGCCGGTAGGGATAATCCGGTGCGGCGCTATCGCCGATGCTGTCTTCGTTGAACGAGGCGTCCAGGGTTTCGTGGCGCAGGTTGGCGGCGATGGCGACTTGCTCCAGCTTCGTTTCCTGCGCCTGTACGGTGAAATCGGGCGCCACCGTGAGATAGAGCGAGAGCGCCGGGCAGGCGTGCGACTCGCCCAGGGTGTAGTGGCGGATGAAGGCCTCCGGCAGCATGGTGAACTTGCGGCCGGGAAAGTACACCGTGGAGAGCCGCGCCCGCGCGATCTCGTCCAGCGCCGAGCCCGGAGGCAGGCCCAGCGCGGGGCAGGCGATATGGATGCCCACGCGCACGCTGCCGTCTTCGCGGAAGGCCACGGAAAACGCGTCGTCGATTTCCGTCGTCGCGGCATCGTCCATGCTGAAGGCGGTTACCTCGGCCAGGGGCAGTTCCGGCGGATCATAGGGTTCTGCCACCGCCGGAAAGTCGGTGCCCTTGGGGAAATGCTCCAGAGTGAACGCGGCCAGGTGAAAGGCCTCGACATCGGGGATGGCGCCGCAGCGCTCCAGCAGGCGGGCGACGCTGAGCCCGGTCTTGGCGGCGGCCTCTTCCAGGGCCTTCCATTCCAGCAGGTTCTTGTCGGGCTTGAGCGCCAGGCGCGGCAGCAGGGGCGGCAGTTCGGAGGGCAACTCGTAGCGGCAGAGCGCCTCCACCAGGCGCGCCTGTTTTTCCGCCGCCAGGCGCTTCTTTTCCTGGCCGGCGCGCGCGGCGGCGAGGATGTCGGGCGGCGCCGGACGGTAGCGCCCGCGCCCGCGTTTGTGGAAATGGATGGGGCTGTCGTGCAGGCACATCAGGATGCCGGCCGCTTCCACGGGCGTGGGCGTGTGGCCGAAATAATCCTGCGCCAGGCTCAGGTAGTCGAATTCCTCGCTGCCCGCCACTTCCCAGAGAAAATCCGTGTCCGCATCGTCACGCAGCCGGTGGGCAGCTTCCAGGAATTGGGCGGGCTCGGGCGCGGCGAAGCGCAGCATCACGCGGTCGGCTTTGATCTTGGCGCGCTTGCCGTGCTGGGCCTCGATCTGCAGGGAGGCATCCGCCTCGCTCAGGATGGTGCCGACTTTGAATTGGCCGTCTTCTTCGTAAAGCAGGTACATGGACGATGCGTCGCGGGCCGGAGCCCTCAGAAGTTCAGAATGGCAGGGAGATCGTCGAGGAAGTGCGTGTAGCTGTGATTGCCGCCGGGGTGCACGATCTGTCGGCAGCCCGCGTAGTAGGCCACCGCCTGGCGGTAATCCAGCACCTCGTCGCCTTCCTCCGCCAGCAACAGATAGTTGGCCAGGCGCCTGGGTGTCGGTTGATCCAATTCATCCAGCTCGCGCAGGTGTTCGGGCGTGAAGACGTACTCCTCGCCGCTGGAATAATTTTTTTGCGGCCCCAGCGCCGCCTTGAGCAGCACGTTGGTATGCACGGCAGGGTTGATGAGCGCGGCTTTCATGCCGTACTTCTCCACCAGGTGCGTGGCATAGAAGCCGCCCAGGGAGCTGCCGATCAGCTTGATGTCGTTTACGTCGTGCCCGGCGACGAGGTCTTCCAGTTGGCGGACGGCTTCCAGCGGTCGATGGGGGAGATCGGGACAGCGGTATTCCGCTTCGCGTCCCCGCGCGGCCAGCCAACCCCTCAACTGTTGGGCCTTGCCCGAGCGCGAGGAGGAATTGAAGCCGTGAATGTAGAGAATCATGCGGCAAGGGCCCGCAGCAGTTTGTCGTGGATGCCGCCGAAGCCGCCGTTGCTCATCACCAGCACCTGGTCGCCGGCCTGCGCGGACTGGGCAACCGCATCCACCAGCGTGCCCAGGTCGGCGTGGACTTGCGCGTTCGCCTGCGCGGCGAACACGGCCCCGGCGTCCCAGCCGAGGTCGTGGCTGTAGACGAAAACCTGGTCGGCCTCCTTGAGGCTGTCCGGCAGTTGCGCCTTCAGGGTGCCCAGCTTCATGGTGTTGGAGCGCGGCTCCAACACGGCCAGGATGCGCGCCTTGCCCACCTTGTTGCGCAGGCCCCCCACGGTGGTGGCGATGGCGGTGGGATGATGGGCAAAATCGTCGTACACCGTGACGCCGCGCACGATGCCGCGCACTTCCATGCGCCGCTTCACGTTCTGGAAGCGGCCCAGCGCCAGGCAGGCAATTTCGGGGCTGACCCCCGCGTGGCGCGCGCTGGCGATGGCGCCCAAGGCGTTGAGCCGGTTGTGCTCGCCCAGCAAATCCCATTGCACCCGGCCCTGGGGCTTGCCGTCCAGCAGCACGTCGAAGGCCGACTCGCCGCCCGCGACGGTCCAGCCCGGCGCTGCGCCGAAGGTTTCCACCGGGCTCCAGCAGCCGCGCGCCAATACGCGTTCAAGGGCGTCGTCGCGGCCGTTGACCACGAGCTTGCCGTTGCCGGGCACAGTGCGCACCAGGTGGTGGAACTGCGTCTCGATGGCCGCCAGATCGGGAAAGATGTCGGCGTGGTCGTATTCCAGGTTGTTGAGCAAGGCCGTGCGCGGATGGTAGTGCACGAACTTGGAGCGCTTGTCGAAGAAAGCGGTGTCGTACTCGTCCGCTTCGATGACGAAGAAAGGGCTGTCGGTCAGCCGCGCCGAGACGGCGAAATTTTGCGGTATGCCGCCGATGAGAAAGCCGGGATCGAGCCCCGCATCTTCCAGTATCCACGCCAGCATGGACGCGGTGGTGGTCTTGCCGTGCGTCCCGGCTACGGCCAGCACCCACTTGCCGCGCAGTACGTGCTCTGCCAGCCATTGCGGCCCCGAGACATACGGCAGGCCGCGATCGAGGATGGCTTCCATGAGCGGATATTTGCCCCGGCTCACGGTGTTGCCCACCACGAACACATCCGTGCCGATGTCGGCCTGGCCGGCGTCGTAGCCTTCGATGAGGTCTATACTCAGCGCGCGCAACTGGTCCGACATGGGAGGATAGACGTTGGCATCGCAGCCGGTGACGCGGTGCCCGGCCGAACGCGCGAGGGCGGCGATGCCTCCCATGAAAGTGCCGCAGATGCCGAGGATGTGCAGGTGCATGAAAACGCCGGCGCAAAAAAAGCGCATTATCCCCCAAGCGCCGCTTCCCGCGGCAGGCGGCGGGGCAGCATCCTGCCGTTGCCCCCGGCGGGGCTCCACAATACAATAATAAATGGCCCGGACTCCGGGCCATTTTTACCTATGGCAGTGACGCAAGAGCTATGAACGAGCACGTGGATAAACAGGGCTGGCTGAAAGACACTCTCTACAGCCCGGATTTCGAGCAGGATTCCTGCGGTTTCGGCCTGATCGCGCAAATGGACGACCGGCCCAGCCACAAGCTGGTGCAGACCGCCATTACCTCGCTCGCCTGCATGACCCACCGCGGCGCCGTGGCGGCCGACGGCTTGTCGGGCGACGGCTGCGGATTGCTGTTCAAAAAGCCGGACGGCTTCCTGCGTGCCGTGGCCCGCGACGCGGGCATGGAACTCGCGGCCCATTATGCTGCCGGCCTGGTATTCCTGTCGCGCGACGAGGCCCGCTGCCGGGACGCCAAGACGACCCTGCAGGCGGAATTGCAGGCCCAGGGACTCACGGTGGCCGGCTTCCGCGCCGTGCCCACCGACACCTCGGTATGCGGGGCGTACGCGCTCAACATCCTGCCGCGCATCGAACAGGTGTTCGTGAACTGCCCGGCGGGCCTCTCGGAAGAACTGTTCGAGCGCAAGCTGTACATCGCCCGCCGCCGCACCGAGAAGGCGCTGCTAGCCAGAGGCGACGAGGTCTATTACCAGCCCACGTTATCCGGGCGGGTAATCAGCTACAAGGGTCTGGTGATGCCCGCCAAGCTGCCGGTCTTCTATCCGGATTTGAACGACGAGCGCTTCGCCTCCTCGCTCATCGTTTTCCACCAGCGCTTTTCCACCAACACCTGGCCGCAATGGAAGTTGGCCCAGCCGTTCCGCCATCTGGCCCACAACGGCGAGATCAACACCGTGATGGGCAACCGCAACTGGTCGCGTGCGCGCGAGATCAAGTTCGTCAGCCCCATGATTCCGGACATGGAGGATATCCGCCCCATCGTGCAGACGGACGGCTCCGACTCCATGAGCCTGGACAACATGCTGGAAGGCCTGCTCATGGGCGGCGTGGGCTTGTTCCGCGCCCTGCGCCTGCTGGTGCCGCCGGCCTGGCAGAACGTGGAATCCATGGACCCCGACCTGCGCGCCTTTTACGAATACAACTCCATGCACATGGAGCCCTGGGACGGCCCCGCCGGCGTGGTGCTGACCAACGGCCGCTACGGCGTGTGCATGCTGGACCGCAACGGCCTGCGCCCGGCGCGCTGGGTGCTGACGCGCGACCGCATCCTGACCATTGCCTCCGAGGTCGGCGTGTGGGACTACGGCGGCCCGGAAAACGTGGTGCAAAAGGGCCGTGTCAAACCCGGCCAGATGGTGGCCGCGGATTTGCAGACCGGCAAGCTGCTGTTGCCGGAGGACATCGACAACGCGCTGAAATCCGCCCATCCCTACCGCGAGTGGCTCAAGGAGGCCAAGAGGCTGGAGTTCGGCGTCCGTCAGGATGCGGATTTGCCGCCGATCGACGCCGCCAGCCTGCTGATCCACCAGAAGCTCTTCAACGTCAGCTTCGAAGAGCGCGACCAGGTCTTGCGCGTGCTGGCGGAAGACGGCCAGGAAGCCATCGGCTCCATGGGCGACGACACGCCCATGGCGGTGCTCTCGCAGAAAGTGCGTTCGCCTTTCGATTATCTGCGCCAGCAGTTTGCCCAGGTGACCAACCCGCCCATCGACCCGATCCGCGAAGCCATCGTCATGTCGCTCGCCACTTGCTTCGGGCCCGAGCGCAACTTGTTCGACGAAACCCCCGGCCATGCCCACCGGCTGGAAGTCTCCAGCCCGCTGCTGTCGCACGAGGCCTTCGTTGCGGTCACCGGCCAAGCCGACTCCGCCTATCGCAGCGTCGTGCTGAGCCTCAATTACGATCCCAAGGCACTCGACCTGCAGGCCGCCGTGCGCCAGCTGGCCGCCGACGCCGTGGCTGCGGTGCGCGCGGGCCATGTCATCCTCGTGCTGTCCGATCGCGATATCGCACAGGACCGCCTGCCCATTCCGGCGCTGTTCGCCACCGGCGCCGTGCACCATGCCCTGATCGACGCCGGCCTGCGCTGCGACGCCAATATCGTGGCGGAGACCGGGGCGGCGCGCGATCCGCACCAGTACGCGGCCCTCATCGGCTATGGCGCGACGGCGATCTATCCCTATCTCGCCTACCAGATCGTCGCCGAGTTCGTGAAATCCGGCGACGTCAAGCTGCCGCTGGACAAGGCCCTGGGCAATTACCGCAAGGGCATGGACAAGGGCCTCTACAAGGTGCTCTCCAAGATGGGGATCTCGCTGGTGTCGAGCTACCGCGGCGCGCAATTGTTCGAGGCGGTGGGCCTGCACGAGGAAGTGGTGGGCCTGTGCCTCAAGGGCACGATGTCGCGCATTTCGGGCGCTAATTTCGCTGATTTCGAGGCCGACCAGCGGGCGCTGCAGCGCGCCGCATTCAACCCGCTCAAGCCGCTCACCACCGGCGGCCTGCTGAAGTTCATGTTCGGCGGCGAATACCATGCCTACAATCCCGACGTGGTGCAGCAGCTGCAAAAAGCCGTGAAGTCCGGCAGCTACGAGGACTACAAGATCTATGCGGACACCGTGAATGCGCGGCCGGTGGCCATGATCCGCGACCTCATGAAAGTGAAGCTGGACGGCGCGCAGGCCATCCCCGTGGAAGCGGTCGAGCCCATCGAAGCCATCCTCAAGCGCTTCGACTCGGCCGGCATGTCCCTGGGCGCGCTGTCGCCGGAAGCGCACGAGGCGCTGGCCGAAGGCATGAACCGCATCGGCGGCCGCTCCAACTCGGGCGAAGGGGGCGAGGATCCCAAACGCTACGGCAGCGTCAAGACCTCCAAGATCAAGCAGGTGGCCTCCGGCCGCTTCGGCGTGACGCCCACTTATCTGGTCAACGCCGAAGTGCTGCAAATCAAGATCGCCCAGGGCGCCAAGCCCGGCGAGGGCGGGCAGCTGCCCGGCGACAAGGTGTCGCCCATGATCGCCAGCCTGCGCTATTGCAAGCCCGGCACGCCGCTCATATCGCCGCCGCCGCATCACGACATTTATTCGATCGAAGACCTGGCGCAGCTCATTTTCGATTTGAAGCAGGTCAATCCCGAGGCGCTGGTTTCGGTGAAGCTGGTGGCCGAGCCCGGCGTGGGCACCGTGGCTGCGGGCGTGGCCAAGGCCTATGCCGACCTCATCACCATTTCCGGCTACGACGGCGGCACCGGCGCTTCGCCCCTCACTTCGGTGAAATATGCCGGCACGCCCTGGGAGCTGGGCCTCTCCGAAGCCCAGCAAGTGCTGCGCGCCAATGGTTTGCGCGGGCGCGTGCGCGTGCAGACCGACGGGGGGCTCAAGACCGGGCTGGACGTCGTCAAGGCCGCCATCCTCGGGGCGGAATCCTTCGGCTTCGGCACCGGCCCCATGGTGGCGCTGGGCTGCAAGTACCTGCGCATCTGCCATCTGAACAACTGCGCCACCGGCGTGGCCACCCAGAACGACAAGCTGCGCCGCGAGCATTTCATCGGCCTGCCCGAGATGGTGATCAACTACTTCAGCTTCGTCGCGCGCGAGACGCGCGAGCTCATGGCCCAGCTGGGCGTGAAAAAGCTTACCGACCTCATCGGCCGCACCGACCTTCTGGAACTCCTGCCCGGCGCAACGCCGCGCCAGGGGCGCCTCAAGCTCGACGCGCTGCTCTCGCAAGGCGGCATACCGGAGTCGGAGCCGCGCTGCAACGTCCAGGCGCGCAACCCCAGCTTCGACCGCGGCGAACTGGCCGAGCGGATGGTGCAGGACGCCAAGCCGGCCATAGCGGCGGGCCGCGGGATCGAGCTGAGTTACGTCATACGCAACGTCAACCGTTCCATCGGCGCGCGCCTGTCCGGCGAGATTGCGAAGGCCCACGGCGGCAAGGGGCTGCCCGACGACACCATACGCGTGCGCCTCGCCGGCTCCGCCGGCCAGAGCTTCGGCGTGTGGAACCACAAGGGCCTGTCGCTCACCCTGGAAGGGGACGCCAACGACTATGTGGGCAAGGGCATGGCGGGCGGCCGTCTGGTCATCTACCCGCCCAAGGCCGCGGCCTACGAGGCCCACCGCAACACCATCATCGGCAACACCTGTTTGTATGGTGCCACGGGCGGCGAACTGTTCGCCGCAGGCCAGGCGGGCGAACGCTTCGGTGTGCGCAATTCCGGCGCTTTCGCCGTGGTGGAGGGTGTGGGCGACCACGGCTGCGAATACATGACCGGCGGCACCGTCATCGTGCTGGGGGACACCGGGCTCAATTTCGGTGCCGGCATGAGCGGCGGCGTGGCTTTCGTGTACGACGAGTCCGGCCAGTTCGCCGGCCGTTACAACAAGGAGCTGGTGGACATCGCGCGCCTGACCCCGGAGGATATGGAGTCCTACCGCGTTTTCCTCAAGGCCCAAGTGGAACGGCATCTGGCCTGCACCGGCTCCGCGCGCGCGCGCGACATCCTGGCGAACTGGGTGGTTGCCCTGGAGCGGTTCTGGCTGGTGAAGCCCAAGCGCATGACTCTCGAAACCCTGCTGGACGACCTGCCCAGCCTCCAGGCCATGGCCGCCTGAAAGCGCGGGAACAAGCCTCATGTCCGACGTATTTCAATTCCTCAAGCAAGCGCGCCGCGACGGCGCCAAGACCCCCGCCGTCATCCGCATCCACGAGTTCAAGGAAATCTACGCCAAGATGGACGCAGCCCACGCCGCCGAACAGGCGGGGCGCTGTCTGGAGTGCGGCAACCCCTACTGCGAGTGGAAGTGCCCGGTGCACAACTACATCCCCAACTGGCTCAAGCTGGTGACCGAAGGCCGCCTGTTCGAGGCCGCGGAGCTCTCGCACCAGACCAACAGTCTGCCCGAAGTCTGCGGCCGGGTCTGCCCGCAGGACAGATTGTGCGAGGGCGCCTGCACGCTCAACGACGGCTTCGGCGCGGTGACCATAGGCCAGGTCGAGCGATACATCGCCGAAGAAGCCTTCAAGGCCGGCTGGCGCCCCGACATGAGCCAGGTGCGGCCCACCGGGAAGAAAGTCGCGGTCATCGGCGCCGGCCCGGCCGGCCTGGGGTGTGCCGACGTGCTGGCGCGCAATGGCGTGACCCCCGTGGTGTACGACCGCTATCCGGAAATCGGCGGCTTGCTGACCTTCGGCATCCCCGAATTCAAGATGGAGAAATGGGTCATGGCGCGCCGGCGCGAAGTGTTCGAGGGCATGGGCGTGCAATTCCGCCTCAACACCGACGTGGGGCGCGACGTGCAGGTGAACGATTTGCTGGCGCAATACGACGCGGTGTTCCTGGGCATGGGCACCTACACCTACCTGAAAGGCGGTTTCCCGGGCGAGGATCTGCCCGGCGTGCTGGAGGCGCTGCCCTTCCTCATTTCCAACGCCAACCATTGCCTGGGCTACGAAAAACCGGGCGACGTCTTCCACGACATGAAGGGGCTGCGTGTCGTGGTGCTGGGGGGCGGCGATACCGCCATGGACTGCAACCGCACCAGCATTCGCCAGGGCGCGGCCTCGGTCACCTGCGCCTACCGGCGCGACGAGAAGAACATGCCCGGCTCCAAGCGCGAGGTCGCCAACGCCAAGGAAGAGGGCGTGCAGTTCCTGTGGAACCGCCAGCCGGTGGAGATCGTCGGCCGGGACAAAGTCGAAGGCGTGAAGCTCGTGACCACGGAACTGGGGCCGCCCGATGTGCGCGGGCGGCGCACGCCCGTGGTCATCGAGGGCTCCGAGGAAATCGTCCCGGCGGATCGCGTCGTCATCGCCTTCGGCTTCCGTCCCAACCCGCAGCCCTGGTTCGCGCCCCTGGGCATCATTACCGACCCGGCGGGCCGGGTGGTCGCCAAGGGACAGCGCCATCTCTACCAGACCGCCCATGAAAAAATCTTCGCCGGCGGCGACATGGTGCGCGGCTCCGATCTGGTCGTCACCGCCGTGTGGGAAGGGCGCGAGGCGGCGAAAGGCATCCTCGCCTACCTCGGGCTGTAAAACCGTGGTGGCACTGGCCGATGCGCTCACCCTGAAAGAGGTGCGCGATCTGGCGGGCGAGAAAACCTACGCGCGCGGCCTGGCGTATTTCCATGAAGGCGCGGTGGGCCTGCTGGACATCTCGGACGGTCAGATACGTGCGCGCGTGCAGGGCACGCACACCTATCGCGTGGCACTCACCGCTACGTCCGACGACGAACTGGAATACGATTGCACCTGCCCCGTGGGCGCGGACGGCGATTTCTGCAAGCACGCCGTGGCGGTGGCCTTGTCCTGGCTGGAAAACACCGGCGAGGAGAATTTTCCGCCCGAGGAATCCGCGCCGTCGGGCAAACCGCGCAAGAAGCGCAAGACCCAGGCCGACCTCATCGCAGAGTTTCTCGCCACCCAGTCTGAAGCAACACTGCGCGAATTGTTGCTGGAAGCCGCCGTGCGCGATCGCGGGCTGCGCGACAAATTGCTGATGCAGGCGCGCGCCGCGACGGGCGGCAAATCCGCCGGCGGACTGGCCGCCCTGCGCAGCGCCCTGCTCAAGGCGGCGCGCCAGAGCGGTTTTCTCGACTGGCACGCCGTGGGCAGCTATGCCGAGCGCCTGCACGACGCCGCCGACCTCATCGAAGCGCGGGTGGCACAAGCCGAGCCCGGCCTGCCCGCCATCATCGAGGAAACCCTGCGGGAAGCGGAGTCCTCGCTGGAAAACGTGGACGATTCCGACGGCGCCGTGCAGGATGCGCTGCACCGCTTGGGCCGGGCGCATCTCGCCGCTTGCCGCGCCAGCCGGCCCGATCCGGTGGAACTGGCCGAGCGGCTGTTTGTTATCGAAACCAACGCTCAGTGGGATTTCTACCCCAGCACCCTCCCGCATTATCTCGACGTGCTGGGCGACGAAGGCTTGCGCCATTATCGCCGGCGCCTGCTGGAGGCCGCCGAGGCGCTGCCGGTCAAGACCAAAACCTCCGTCAACGCCACTGGCGTCAGGCGTTATACCCTGGAACGACTGCTCGACAGGCTTTGCCGGCATGACGGCGACGACGCGCCCATGCTGCGCTTCCTGGAAAAGGGACTGGACAGCGCGTATCAATACCTCAAGCTTGCCGAACGCCACGCAGTGGCGGGCCGCCATGCACAGGCCCTGGAATGGGCCGAACGCGGACTCAAGGCTTATCCAGACAAGCAGGATGACCGGCTGGTGGATTTCTGCATAGCCCTCAACCGCAAACTGGGCCAGGCTGAGCGGGCCGACGCACTCGCGTGGGAACAATACATCCGTCGCCCGAGCTTCGAAAGCTGGCAGCGCCTGATCGAGCACAGCCCGAAAGCCGAGCGCAAGGCAGCTGCCCAACGCGGTATCGCCCATCTGGAAGAAGTCATGCAGCGCGAAGAAAGCGCGCCCAAAAAACCGGCGCGCACGTGGGCTTGGGAGCGCAATGACGCCCGCTCCACCCTGATACGCATCCGCCTTCATCAGAAAGACGCCGACCGGGTCTGGGAACTGGCCAGCGGCCATGCCATTGCCGCCAACCTCTGGCCCCAGATCGCCCAACTGCGCGGCGCGACCCACCCCGACGACGCCATCGCCATCTACCGCAAGCTGCTGCCCGACGCAGTCCGTCGAGGCCAAAGCAACGCCCGCTACGACGAAGCGTATGAATTGGTTAGCCGGATCCGGGAACTGCGCAAGCGCCAGGATAAGCTCGCAGAATTTCGCCAGGAACTCGCCGCGCTGCGCACGGAATACAAGGCCAAGCGCAACTTCATCAAGCGGCTGGAGAGTCTGGGGGGCTGAGGGAACGCGTGGCATTCCGGGACCGCTGCATGTCTGCAATGTACAACAAGGTAAATGAAGGCCGCCCTCGGACGCGCCCCCCAATCTGATTGACACCCACCTATCGCGGTGTTACTTTGGTGACACTTAAATAATCGCCGGGGATTTTTCATGGCCGCGACCACCACCCTCAAGCTACCCGAAGAACTCAAGGCGCGCATTCTGCCGCTCGCCGAGGCCGCGGGGAAGTCGCCTCATGCCTGGATGATCGAAGCGCTGGAAGACCGGGTGGCGCAGTCCGAAGCCTATGCCGCCTTCGTTGCCGAAGCCATGGAAAATGACCGTGAAATGAGCGAAACAGGGTTGGGGTACGCGATGGAAGACGTGCACCAATATCTACTGGCAAAATTGAAAGGCAAACCCGTAAAGCGTCCAAAGCCGGTCAAAGTTTGACCAATGGCCGAGGTGGTTTATTCGCCCAGGGCGCTGCACGATCTGGAACGTCTGGAAGATTTTCTGCTGGAAGCCGATCTGGCCGCCGCGCGCCAGATCATTCCGCTCATCACGTCCGCTATCGAGATTTTGCGCCAGCATCCAAAAATCGGCAGACCGCGCGCCGTCATTTTGCGCGAGCTCGTCATCTCGCACGGCAAGAGCGGCTATGTCGCGCTCTATCGCTACCGGGAAAGCGAGGATGTGGTGAGGGTGCTGGCGTTCCGCCATCAGCGTGAAGTCGGCGGCGGATAAGCGCCGCGCTACCGACATATCCGCGTCATCGACTAGTACGCCGACCCATAAGTTTGCGTACATGCCGAGACGCGCATCCGCGCGCCGAGTGCGCGAAGCGAACCGCAGCCATAGCCGTAGCTATGGCGAGGATGAGCGACAAAGCAATCGGCGATGCGGGGCGCGTCGAACATAGCGAAATTTATGGGTTGGCGTACTTGCTCAGTGCATCGGTCTGACCTTGCGGAAAGCCCGCCAGACGGCGATGTCGTAAAGTATCTTCAGCGCCCCGCAGGCGACCAGCGGCGCGGCGAGCCAGCCGGCGGCGAACAGCGCGCCGCCCAGCGCCGGACTGGCTGCCGCGGCCAGACTGCGCGGTACGGCGGTGAAACTCGCCGCGGCGGTGCGTTCTGCCGGCGTGACCACCGCCATGACGAAGGCCGTGCGTGTCGGCACGTCCATCTGCGAGAGCGCGGCGCGCACGAACAGCAGGCCCAGCGCCACGGGCAGGCTGGCGGCGAAAGCGGCGAGGATCAGGCAGAGGCTGGCCGGAATGTGCGTGAACACCATGGTGTTGATGAGGCCGATGCGGCGCGCCACCCAGGGGGCTGCCAACTGCGAGCCGGCCGACAGCAGGCCGGCCCAGAAGAAGAATTGGCCCGCCGCGGCGAGCGAAAGATCGAAGCGCTCGAACAGCCAGAGCGCGAGCAGGGTATTCACCAGCAGCCCGCCCGCGAAGGCGTCGACCGAGAACAGCGCGGCGAGGTGGATGACCATGGCGCGCGACGGTCCGAGAGGGGCCGGCGGCACCGCCTGTTCATGCGGGTGATGATTGGGCAATGTACGGTAGAGAAAGAAAACCGTTGCACCGGTCAGGCCGTAGGCCGCGAACATGAGGCGCAAGGCATCGAGCTGCGCCATCCCGCCGGTGCTGAGCATTTGCGGGATCGCGGTCGCCAGCGAGCCGACCGCTGCGCAGAGCGCACCGAGGAAGGTGTAGCGCGCGAACAGGGTGGTGCGGGCCTCGCCCTGTGCCGTCTCGGCCAGCCACGCGTGTTCCAGCGGCAGAAAAATGCTGACGTCGCCGGAGCTCGGGTTCATGGTGCCGACGAAGGCGACGACCAGCAGCGGCCAGAGCGCCGAGAAGCCGGCCAGCAGCAGGCCGGTTGCGCACATCAGCCAGGTAGCCGCGAGCAGCAGGCGGCGCCGTGGAACGCGATGTCCCCAGCGGCCGACCGCGAGTGTCATCAAGGCCGAACCGAGCAGCGTGGCGGTGGAAAACAGCCCGACCTCCCACTTGCCGAGGCCGAGGGCGAGCAGATAGACGGGCAGCAGGATGGCGACGTAGCCGTCGCTGAAAGCCCGCAGCGCGCGACCGATCAGAAGCCGGCGGGCTGCGGGCGCGACATTGGCGAGCAACGGCATTGCTATCGGAGCTCCGGCAGGTGCGCGAGCTTCTGCAAGGGCATATCGGCGCACCAGGCATAGAGTGCATCATAGATCACCATGCCGTGCCCGAGCATGTCGTGGTCGTCCGCGAAGTTGAGCGACAGACCCCTGGAGATGGCCACCAGCCCGGCGGCTTCCTGGGCGAGCTGCGGCGCGGCGCAGTCGGCGGCGCGGACGATCCGGGCGAGCTTGTTCAACGCGGCATCGTCGAGCTCGTACTTGGCGATGAAGGCGTCGAAGCTGCATTTTTCGCCGTGGTGGCCCAACTCGACTCCGGGCACGTCGTAAGGTGTCGCGCCGGTGGCGGCGGCGACGCGCATGACGTCGCCGGCCGGGACGTAGAGAAACTCGGGGTTCGCATCGATGAAGCGGGCGATCAGCCAGGGGCAGGCGATGCGGTCGATCTTCGGGCGTTCGCGTGTGATCCATTTCATGAGGGATTGCCTCCAGCGAATGAAGAAAGCGACAGCCCGACCTTCGTGGCGTCCTGCTGGTGCTTCCGCAGCGTGTAGCGGTTGGCGAGGGCGGCGAGTACGTGCGGCCACTGGCCGGGGAGGGCCGCGGTGAAATTTCGTACAGATGGAAGAGAGGTGGCGGTGTCCATGGCAATACCCAAGTGGTCTCAACGGAACTTGGACGGGACACCGTCTGGGGGCAGGCCGGGAGTCCGTGTTTCCCGACGCCTGAAGTCTAGCAGAAAATCATCCGCGGTAGATTCTCCGCGGCGATGATGAGATCGCAGGAACGGGCTTCACCGCGCGCCCGCGCTCAGGCTTCGTAATCCAGGTGGCCGTCGATGATCGTGTAGCGGACTTTGCCTTGCAGGCGCTGGCCTAGGAAGGGCGTGTTCTTGCCCTGGCTGCGCAGCAGCGCCGGGCTCACCGTCCATTCCGCCTCGGGGTCGAAGATGCACAGGTCGGCGGGCGCGCCCAGGCTCAGATGGCCGGCGTCGATGCCCAGGACCTGGGCCGGCTTCCAGGTCACGAGGTCCAGCGCCTTGGGCAGCGGCACCGCCATCTCGCGCGCCCATTTGAGGGTGAGCGGCAACAGCAGCTCCACCGCCGAGGCGCCCGGCGCGGATTCGCCGAAGGGCGTTTGCTTGTCGTCTTCGTCCAGCGGCGTGTGATCCGAACAAAGCGCATCGATGGAACCATCCTTGAGCGCTTCGCGCAAGGCGTCGCGGTCCGTCAGGCTGCGCAGCGGCGGCTGCAGATGGTAGTGGCTGTCGAAGCCAAGCAGGTCCATTTCCGAGAGATGCAGGTTCTGGATGGTCGTGTCGCAGCTCACGCGCACGCCTTGCAGCTTGGCGGCGCGCACCATGGCGACGGATTCGCGCGCCGAAAGGCGGCGCAGGTGCACGCGCACGCCCGTTTCGCGCGCCAGCAGGAGGATGGTGGAGAGGGCCACGGTTTCCGCCAGAGTGGGGATGCCGGGCAAGCCCAGGCGCGCGGCCACCGGCCCATCATGGGCGACCCCGCCGCGCGACAGGAAGGGGTCCAGCGGCCGCAGCCACAAAGCGTAGTCGAAGGTGGCCGCATATTCCATGGCGCGCAGCAGCACCTGGGTGTCGGTCAGGGCGATGTCGGCCTGGGAGAAGGCCAGGCAGCCGGCCTCGCTCAGTTCCGCCATTTCCGTGAGGCGCGTGCCTTCGAGCTTTTGCGTCATGGCGCCGATGGGATAGACGCGCGGGCCGGGCAGGTTGCGGGCGCGGAATTTGAGCATTTCGGTGAGCCCGGGCTCGTCCAGCGGGGGGTCGGTGTCCGGCGGGCAGGCCAGCGAAGTCACGCCGCCGGCGGCCGCGGCCAGCATCTCCGATTCCAGCGTGGCCTTGTATTCGTAGCCCGGCTCGCGCAGGCGCACGGACAAATCCACCAGGCCGGGACAGATTACGCAGCCCGCGGCGTCGATGACGCGGTTGGCGTGGAAGTCCGCCGGGGCCTCGCCCACGCCGACGATCCTGCCTGCCGCGACATAAACGTCGGCGCGACCGTCGCGCGCATTCTTGGGGTCGACGAGGCGGCCGTTCTTGATGTGTATCTTCATTTCAGTCGCCGCCCCCTCCGGCGAGCATGGCCATTACCGCCATGCGCACCGCGATGCCGTAGGTGACCTGGGGCAGGATCACCGACTGCGGGCCGTCGGCCACCTCGGAATCGATTTCGACGCCGCGGTTCATCGGCCCGGGATGCATGACGATGGCGTCCGGCTTGGCGTGTGCCAGCTTGGCGGCGGTCAGGCCGTATTGCTTGAAATATTCCTGGGCCGAGGGCAGGCGCGCGCCCTTCATGCGCTCGTTCTGCAGGCGCAGCATGATGATGACGTCGCAATCGCGGATGCCTTCGCTCATGTCGTAATGGATCTGCACGCCCAGCTGTTCCACGCCGGGCGGCAGCAGGGTCTTGGGGGCGACCACGCGCACTTCGGGGACGCCCAGGGTGGTGAGCGCGCTGATCTGCGAGCGCGCCACGCGCGAATGCAGCACGTCGCCGACGATGGCCACGCGCAGATGCTGGAATGCGCCCTTGTAGCGGCGGATGGTGAACATGTCCAGCAGGCCCTGGGTGGGATGGGCGTGGCGGCCGTCGCCGGCATTGATCACCGAAATGTGTGGTGCGACATGGCGCGCGATGAAATGGGCCGCGCCGGATTGCCCATGGCGCACGATGAACATGTCTGCGTGCATGGCCGTGAGGTTGGCCACCGTGTCCAGGATGGTCTCGCCCTTGGTCTGGCTGGAGGTGGCGATGTTGAGGTTCACGACGTCGGCGGACATCCGCTTGGCGGCGATTTCGAACGTCGTGCGCGTGCGCGTGGAGGGCTCGAAGAACAGGTTGAAAATGGATTTGCCGCGCAGCAGCGGGACTTTCTTGACATCGCGCTCGCCCACGTCCATGAAAGACTCCGCGGTATCGAGGATTTGCCTGAGCGTGGCGGCGGGCAGGCCGTCGAGAGTGAGCAGGTGGCGCAGCTTTCCCTGGGGAGTCAGTTGCGGGTCGACCATGGGTTACCTGAGGATAAGGGAGAGGCGGCCGGCGTCGCGCCGCAGCTCGACGTTCTGGCCTTGCGGGATGGCCAGGGTGGCGCCGACGAAGTCAGGGCGGATGGGCAGTTCGTGCCCGCCGCGGTCGATCAGCACCGCGAGGCGGATCCGGCTGGGGCGGCCGTAGTCGAACAGCTCGTTCATGGCCGCGCGCACGGTGCGGCCGGTGTACAGCACATCGTCGACCAGCAGCAGGGGGCGGTCTTCCACGGCGAAGGGTATGCGCGAAGGCTTGACCTGGGGGTGCAGGCCGATGCGCGAGAAATCGTCGCGGTAAAAGGAGATGTCCAGCTCGCCCAGCGGATGGTCGCCGCCCAGCGCGTCGCGCAGCCGCTGTGCCACCCAGGCGCCGCCGGTGTGGATGCCGACGATGGCGGTGTCGGCCGCAAGCTGAGGACGCACGGCGGCGGCCAGGCAGGCGATGAGGTCTTCGGCGTCAGGCAGCGCGACGAGCATCCAGGAATCCTTGCAGGATGATTTGCGCGGCGAGGCTGTCGGCCTGATGCTTGCCCTTGGCGCCCTGGGCGGCCAGCTCGCTTTCCGCCAGCGCGCTGGTGTAGCGTTCGTCGGCGAGAAATACCGGCAGGCCAAAGCGCTTTTCCAGCGCGGCGGCGAAGTTGCGCGCTGCGCGCGTCATTTCGTGTTCGGCGCCGTCGGGATGCAGCGGCAGGCCCACCACCAGGGCCGCGGGCCGCCATTCCCGCACCAGGCGTTCGATGGCGGCCAGACGCTCTTCACGCGCCGCTGCGTGCAGCGTGCCGAGCGGATGCGCGACACCGATTTCCAGTTCGCCCTGCGCCACGCCCGTGCGCTTGAGGCCGAAGTCGAAGGCCAGCAGCGTGCCTTTGGAGATCACGCGTGGCCTGCCAGGTCGGAGAGATGGGTGAAATCGATGCCCAGGAGCTTCATGGCGGCGGACAGCCTTACCTCCGGGGTATGGTCGAAGATGATCTCCGGCTCCGCCGCCACCGAGAGCCAGGCGTTCTGCGCCATCTCCTGCTCCAACTGGCCTGGCCCCCAGCCGGCATAGCCCAGCGACACCAGGAACTGGCCCGGCCCCTCGCCCTGCGCCACCGCTTCCAGCACGTCCTTGGAGGTGGTCAGGCTGACGGCATTGTTGACGGTGAGGGTGGATTGGAACTGGTGCGTCGGCCGGTGCAGCACGAAGCCGCGCTCGGTCTGCACCGGGCCGCCGTAGTACACGGCCTGGTGGCGCAGCATCTCGTCGGGCAATTCCAGGCCGATCTGCTCAAACAGGCTGGAAAGCTCCAGCTCGATGGGACGGTTGACCACCAACCCCAGCGCACCCTGGGTGCCGTGATCGCAGATGTAGGTCAGGGTGCCGGAAAAATTCGGGTCGGCCATGCTGGGCATGGCGATGAGGAAGTGGTGGGTGAGATTGACCGTTTCCATGATCCGCATTTTAGCCTTTTGTGTGACGCCCGTCCGTCCCGAAAGTACCATTCCTTCCCCCTTAAGCCAGCGTATCCTGCCGCTGCATGGCCTGCTACGACGCCGTCCTGCTCTGGTTCAGACGCGATTTGCGCCTGGACGACCATGCCGCGCTGCACCATGCTCTCCGGTCCAGCGGGCGCGTGTATCCCGTGTTCGTGTTCGACCGCGACATCCTGGAGCGCTTGCCGGCACAGGACCGGCGGGTGGACTTTATCCATCGCTGCGTGGCCTCGCTCAAGGCAGACCTGGAGGCGCTCGGCAGCAGCCTCGTGGTGCTGCACGATCGGGCGCGCACGGCCATTCCGCGCCTCGCCGGCGAGCTGGGGGCGCAGGCGGTTTTTTTCAACCACGACGAGGATCCTGCCGCCGTCGCCCGCGACGCGGCCGTGACCGGCGCCCTGCAGCAGCGCGGCCGGGCGGTGCATGACTACAAGGATGTCGTGATTTTCGAGCGCGACGAGATCCAGACCCAAGCCGGCCGCCCCTACGGCGTGTTCACACCCTATCTCGATGCCTGGCGCAAAAAACTCGCGAGCGCAGGGCTTGCCGCCTACCCGGTCGCGCCCTACGCGGACCGTCTGGCGCGCCTGGCGCCCGCCTCCATGCCGACGCTCGCCGAGCTGGGCTTCGCGCCCGCGGACCTGGCGCTGTCCGCCGGCGAGTCCGGCGCCCGGGCGCTGTTCGACGACTTTATGCAGCGCATCGACCGCTACCGCGCGACGCGCGACTATCCGGCGCTGAAGGGCGTGTCCTATCTCTCCGCGCATCTGCGCTTCGGCACGCTTTCCGTGCGCCGGCTCGCGGCGGCGGCCCTGGCGCGCGGAACGTCCGGTGCGCAGGCCTGGCTCGCGGAACTGGCCTGGCGCGATTTCTATCATCAAGTGCTCTGGCATCGCCCGGATCTGGCGGCGGGCCGTGCCTACCAGCGCGCCTTCGACGCACTGCCCTGGCCCAATCCCCCCGGCTATCTGCAGGCCTGGTGCGAGGCGCGCACGGGCTACCCGCTGGTGGACGCCGCCATGCGCCAACTGAACCAGACCGGCTACATGCACAACCGCCTGCGCATGGTGACGGCCTCCTTTCTGACCAAGGATCTGCTGGTGGACTGGCGCCTGGGCGAAAAATATTTCGCTGCCCGGCTGCTGGACTACGACCTGGCCGCCAACAACGGCGGCTGGCAATGGGCGGCCTCCACGGGCTGCGTTGCCCAGCCCTGGTTCCGCATTTTCAACCCGGTGATGCAGTCGCAAAGATTCGACCCGCAGGGGCACTTCATCCGCCGTTATCTGCCGGAGTTGGCGCCCCTGCCCGATGCCGCCCTGCACGCGCCCTGGACACTGCCGTATGCCCGGCAGCAGGCGCTCGGCGTGGTGCTCGGGCGCGACTACCCCGCTCCCATCGTCGACCATGCCGCCATGCGGCAGCGGGCCCTGGCCCTGTTCCGGGCGGCGGCCGGCGGCCAAGGGTAAAATCCACCCTTTTCGTTTCCTTGAGCAATGACCCAGGCAAGTATTGCCGTGGCGGTGGGCGTGCTGCTGCGCGCGGAGCGTTTTCTCATGGCGAGCCGGCCGCTCGGCAAGATCTACGGCGGCTATTGGGAATTTCCCGGCGGCAAGGTCGAGGCGGGTGAATCCACGCACGCGGCGCTGGTGCGTGAACTGCGCGAGGAGCTGGGCATACGCGTGACGCGCGCCGACCCCTGGATCGTGCGCGAGCACGCCTATCCCCATGGCCGCGTGCGCCTGCATTTCTTCCGCGTGCGGCAATGGGAAGGCGAGCCCCGCCCGCACGAGGGCCAGAATCTGGCGTGGCTGGCGCCCGGCGCCGTTCTGCCCGAGCCGATGCTGCCCGCCAATGCGCCGGTGCTGCGCGCGTTGTCGCTGCCGGAGGTGTACGGCATCACCCAGGCCGAGGCCTTCGGCACCGCTGCCTTCCTGGCGCGCCTGGACAAAGCGCTGGCCGCAGGGCTTAAGCTCATCCAGGTGAGGGACAAGAAGCTGCCTGAAGCGGAGCGCTTGGAACTCGCGCGCGAGGTGGCGGCGCGCGCCCATGTCCATGGGGCGCGGGTGCTCGTCAACGGCAGCGCGGCGCTGTGCCGGGCAGCGGACGCGGACGGTGTGCATCTCGATAGCGCGAGCCTCGCCCGGCTGGCCGGGCGTCCGGACGTGGCGTGGCTGGGGGCCTCCTGCCACAGCCCCGCAGAGCTGGACCGGGCTGCGGCCCTGGGCGCGGATTTTGCCGTCTTGAGTCCGGTGCTGCCCACTGCCAGCCACCCGGGCGAGGCGACCTTGGGCTGGGAGAAGTTTGGCGCCTGGGCACAGGCCTGCGCCTTGCCTGTCTATGCCCTGGGAGGGATGCATGAAAACCTGCTGGACGAAGCGCGTACGCACGGCGCCCACGGCATCGCCATGTTGAGAGGGGCCTGGACATGAAATGGAAAATCGCCCCCTGGGTGTTCGTCGCGATCCTGCTGGGCGTGGCCTTTTACGCCCATTTCGCCCGCCGGGCGCAATCGCCGCCGCAGACCCGGGCCATCGCCTGCGCCGATGTCGCGCAGGGGTGCGCCTTCGATTTTCGCGGGCAGGCCGCGCAAGTAAGATTCTCGCGTCCGCCCAGCGCCATGCAAAGTTTTGCGCTGACGGTGAAAGCCCCGGGCGCCCGGGCCGTGGCGGTCGACTTTCAGATGCCCGACATGGACATGGGCGAGAACCGCTATGTCCTCAAGCAAGTCCAACCCGGAGTCTTCACCGCCGAGAACGTCGTCCTGCCGGTTTGCGCCCACGGCGGCGTGAGCTGGGCGGCGAATTTGCGCGTGGATGAGGCGACCTATACTTTGCCGTTTTCCGTCCGTTAGATTGAAGTCGACGACATGCTATTGTCACAACCCTGTCTCGCCGCCTCCCTAGAATGAGAGGCGGCATTTTGCCGGAGCCTGCCATGCCCAGTGAACATACTTTCAAGCAGTTCGACGCCGAACTGGAAAACGTGCGTGCCCGCGTGCTGCAGATGGGCGGCCTGGTGGAAGAGCAGATCTCCCATGCCATCGATGCCCTGGTCGAGGCGGATTCCGAGGCTGCCGAGCGTGTCATCGCCAACGACCATGCCGTCAACGCCCTGGAGGTGCAGATCGACGAGGCCTGCGCCCAGATCATCGCCAAGCGCCAGCCGACGGCGTCCGATTTGCGCATGATCATGATGGTGGTGAAAACCATCACCGACCTGGAGCGCATCGGCGACGAGGCCGCCAAAGTGGCCCGCATGGCCAAGCTGATCCATGAGGGCGGGCGGCTCAACGCCCCGCGCTTCAACGAAGTGAAGTACATGGCGGGCATCGTGCTGGAAATGCTGCGTCAGTCGCTCGACGGCTTTGCCCGTCTCGATGTCAGCAACGCCGCCGCTGTGGCGCGCCGCGACCGCGAGGTGGACGAGGAATTCCAGCTCAACCTGCGCCACCTCATCACCTACATGATGGAGGACCCGCGCACCATCTCCGTGTTCATCGACATCCTGTTCGTGGCCAAGGCGATCGAGCGCATGGGCGACCATGCCAAGAACATGTCCGAGTATGTCGTCTACATGGTCAAGGGCAAGGACGTGCGCCACACTTCGGTAGAAGAGATCGAGCGCGAGATCATGTAGGCCTGCTCGATGCGGAAGGCGCCCGCCTGACTGCCGGGCCTACAAGCCCCCGCGCAATTCCTCCGCCAGCGCCAGGGCGCCGGTCAACTCGGCATCCAGCACGTTGAAGTGGCCCATTTTGCGGCCTGCTCTCGCGGCCTGCTTGCCGTAGAGGTGCAGCTTGACGTTGCCGTGCGCGAGCAGGCGCGCCCAGTGCGGGCCGCCGTTGCTCCAGCGGTCGCCCAGGATGTTCACCATCACCACGGGGGAGAGCAGGCGCGTGTCGCCTGCCGGCAGCCCGGCCAGCAGGCGCACCTGCTGCTCGAACTGGTCGGTGACGCAGGCATCCAGCGTGTAGTGGCCCGAGTTGTGCGGGCGCGGAGCGATCTCGTTCACGAGCAGTTCGCCTTGTCGGGTGACGAAGAACTCCACCGCCAGCACGCCCACGTAGTCGAGCCGGTCGGCCACAGCGCGCGCCATGCCGCACGCGGCCTCGGCCAGCGTGGCATCGACGCGTGCCGGTACGATGGAAACGTCTAGGATGCCGCCGGCATGGCGGTTTTCGGCCACCGGGAAAAGGGCGCAGCGGCCGGCATCGTCGCGCCCCAGCACCACGGAGATCTCGCGCGCCAGGGTCAGGTAGCCTTCCAGCACGCAGGGCTGGCCGCCCAGCGTGGCAAAGGCCCGGCCGGCGTCCTCGACCGAGGCCACCGGGAACTGCCCCTTGCCGTCGTAGCCCAGGCGCGCCACTTTCAGCAGGGCCGGCAGGCCGGTCTTGGCGCAGGCGGCCGGGAGGTCGGCACTGTCGTTCACCAGCGCGAACGGCGCAGTGGGAAAGCCGTGCTGCGCCAGCCAGGTTTTCTCGCGGCTGCGGTCCTGCACGATGGCCACCGCCCCGGCGCCGGGGGAGACGCGGCAATAGCGGGCCAGTTCGATGAGGCTCTCGGCCGGGACGTTCTCGAACTCGGTGGTCACCGCGGCGCAGGCTGCGCCCAACTGACGCAGCGCGCCACGGTCGAGATAATCCGCCTGCAAATGCAGGTCGGCCAACTGCCCCGCCGGGCTTGCGGGATCGGGGTCCAGGACGATGACCCGGTAGCCCATGGTGCGGGCGGCGATGGTGAACATGCGGCCGAGCTGGCCCCCGCCGAGGATGCCCAGCGTGGCGCCGGGCAGCAGGGGCTCAGACATCGGGCAGGCTCATGTTGAGCACGGCGGCGGTCTGGCCGCGGCGGTATTCCTCCAGCTGCTCGGCCAGGCCGCCGTCGTAGCGCGCGATCAGCGCGGCGGCGAACAGCGCGGCGTTGGCGGCGCCGGCCTCGCCCACGGCGAAGGTGGCCACCGGGATGCCCTTGGGCATTTGCACCATGGACAGCAGGGAATCGATGCCCTTGAGATATTTAGATGGCACCGGCACGCCCAGCACGGGCACCAGGGTCTTGGCCGCCAGCATGCCCGGCAAATGGGCGGCGCCGCCGGCGCCGGCGATGATGGCCTTGAGCCCGCGCCCTTCCGCCTCCTCGGCGTAGCGGTAGAGCAGATCGGGCGTACGGTGCGCCGACACGACCCGCGCTTCGAAGGGTATGCCCAGATGCTTGAGCTGGGTGGCGGCATGCTGCATCACCTCCCAGTCGCTCTGCGAGCCCATGACGAGACCGATCAGTGGATGGGGCATGGCTGGCTTTCCGGCAAAAAGCGGATTTTAACGTGATATTTCCGCGCGGATGCGGCTGGCTATACTGGGCGCATGAGCCGCTCGTTCGCCCTGCCCGTGCAGGACATCTCCATGGCTGTGCTGCAGGAGAAATATGCCTGGGGCGATGAGCGTTCGCCCGCCCAGGTGCAGCGCCGCGTGGCGCGTGCACTGGCCGCCGTGGAGCCGGCTGCGGCGCGCGCGCATTGGGAGGAGCGTTTTTGCGCCGCCATGGCGGCGGGCTTTATCCCGGCCGGGCGCATCGAGGCCACCGCCGGCACGGAGCGCGAGGCCACCCTCATCAACTGTTTCGTGCAGCCGGTGGGCGACTCCATTTCCCAAGAGGAAGACGGGCGGCCGGGCATCTACGCCGCGCTCAAGGAGGCCGCCGAGACCATGCGCCGCGGCGGCGGCGTGGGCTACGATTTCTCGCCCATCCGCCCGCGCGGCGCGTGGGTGCGCGGCATCCAGGCGCTGGCCAGCGGGCCGCTCTCCTACATGCGCGTGTTCGATGCCTCCTGCGAGACGGTGGAGGCGGCCGGCAACCGGCGCGGTGCGCAAATGGCGGTGCTGCGCTGCGACCATCCGGACATCGCCGATTTCATCCACGCCAAGGATGGCGGCGGCTTCGCCAATTTCAATTTTTCCATCGGCGTCACCGACGCCTTCATGCAGGCGGTGGAAGACGACACCCTCGTGGAGCTGGTGCATCGCGCCGCACCGGGCCCGGCGCAGAAGGCGGCGGGCGCCCGCCGCCGCCCCGACGGCCTGTGGGCATATCGCAGCGTGCGCGCCCGCGCGCTGTGGGACGAGGTCATGGCCGCCACCTATGACCATGCCGAGCCGGGCGTGCTGTTCCTCGACCGCATCAACCGCGACAACAACCTGCGCTATTGCGAGACCATCGAGGCTACCAACCCCTGTGCCGAGCAGCCGCTGCCGGCCTACGGCTGCTGCTGCCTCGGCTCCATCGACCTCACCCGCCTGGTGCGCGACCCCTTCGGCGCGCAGGCGTCCTTCGACTTCGCCGCCCTGCGCGTATGGGTGCCCTCGGCGGTGCGCCTGCTCGACAACGTGCTGGACGCCAGCGCCTGGCCGCTGCCGCAGCAGCAGCGCGAGGCGCATGCCAAGCGCCGCATCGGCCTGGGCTTCACCGGCCTGGGCGACGCGCTCATCCTGCTGGGGCTGCGCTACGACAGCGCCGCCGGGCGCGCATTCGCCGCGCACCTGGCGCGCGAGCTGCGCGATGCGGCGTACTGGGCGTCGGTGGCGCTGGCACGCGAGCGCGGGCCTTTCCCGCTGTTCGATGCCGCGGCATATTTCTCCAAAGGCAATTTCGCCAGCCGCCTGCCGCAGGATTTGCAGGAGGCCATCCGGCGCGACGGCCTGCGCAATTCCCATCTGCTGTCCATCGCGCCCACCGGCTCCATCTCGCTGGCCTTCGCCGACAATGCCTCCAACGGCATCGAGCCCCCCTACGCCTGGCAGTACCGGCGCCGCAAGCGCGGCGCGGACGGGGGCTGGCAGGACTATGCGGTGGAGGACCACGCCTTCCGGCTGTTCCGCCATCTGGCGGGCGCGCTGGCGCCGCTGCCGGAGGCCTTCGTCAGCGCCCTGGAGATTTCCGCCGCCGACCATTTGGCCATGGCGGCGGCGGTGGCGCCTTATGTCGACTCGAGCATTTCCAAAACGGTGAACGTGGCCGCCGATTATCCTTACGAGGATTTCCGCGGCCTCTATGCCGCGGCTTGGAAAACGGGCCTGAAAGGGCTGGCGACTTACCGCCCCAACGCCGTGATCGGCCAGGTGCTGAGCGCCGCGCTGGGCGGCCGCGATGCCGATCCGGCTTGTTCGGAATGCGAGCTGCCGAAAGCCGGCGGCGGGCCGAGTTGCAGGCTGGGCGGCGGCTGCGTCTGACGGCGACTACTGAGCGGGACGCACGCGCTTGGCGACGACCTTGCCGCCCGCGGTCTTGTAGCCCTCCAGGCCGCCGACGATGTAGCGCGCCTTGATGCCCTCGTCCCGCAAGCGCGCGGCGATGTCCTGCGACAGCGCGCCGCCGCGCACGCAATACACCACGATGTCATGGGTCTTGGGCAGGGCGCCGATCCAACGCTGGATTTGCTCGGGGTCCTTCCAGAAAGCATCCTGCACCGTTTCCGTGCTGGCGTCGTAATCGGCCTTGCGGCGCACGTCCAGCACCAGGATCCGATGCTGGATGGCCTGAAAGTCGGCGGGGGCTATGCTTGGTTCCATGCGCTTGGTCCGGGACGTTGTGTCGGGGCGTTATTTTAGCGCCGCGGCGGCGGCGCATGGGTTATGCTGAGGGTTGTCTACCCTACCCAAGCTCATGCAGCCCATCGAAGAAATCGCCCTGCGAGTGCGCATCGCCTCCCTGGAGACGCGCCACCGCGACCTCGACATGGTGCTCGCGCATCTGCTCGCCACCGAGTTCCGCGACGAATTGGTGCTCAAGCGCATGAAGAAAGAAAAGCTTGCGCTCAAGGATCAGATCGAGCACCTGCGCGTCCAGCTGGTGCCGGATATCCCGGCCTGACCGCGCCGCCTGTCTGCGGCGTGCGGGTTTCCCCTGACGGGCGGTGCGCATACAATTGGCCCACTCGTTTCTCAGCCGGGCAGCGCATGATACGCAAGAACCCCTCCGGCCACGTTCCCGTGGTGGCCGAATCCGCCTTCGTCGACCCGACCGCCATCTTGTGCGGCAAGATCGTCGTCGGCGAAAACGTCTTCATCGGCCCCTACGCCGTGATCCGCGCCGACGAAGTGGACGCTGCCGGCGACATGGAACCCGTCGTCATCGGCGCCAACTCCAACATCCAGGACGGCGTGGTGATCCACTGCAAGGCCGGCGGCGGCGTGGTGATCGGCGAGTCCACTTCCATTGCCCACCGCTCCATCGTGCACGGTCCCTGCCGCGTGGGCGACGGCGTCTTCATCGGCTTCAATTCCGTGCTGTTCAACTGCAGCGTGGGCGACGGCTCCGTCATCCGCCACAACTCGGTGGTCGAAGGCTGCGCGGTGCCGCCGGGCTTTTACATTCCTTCCACCAGCAACATCCATTCCGACGCCGAGCTCGCCAAGATCGAGCGCGTCACGCCCGATGCGGCGGACTTCTCCGAAAGCGTCACCCAGGCCAACCTGGAACTGGTGCGCGGTTACAAGCGCATCCGCAACGAATTCTGACGCCAGGCGCGGCGGAAACTCGCCCCCATCCCGATCGCCCGCGCATTCACAAACTGGCATGCCGCAATCGCAGGGCGTTGCCGATCACTGACACGGAACTGAAGCTCATGGCCGCGGCGGCGATGATGGGTGAAAGCAGCAGGCCGAAAACGGGATACAGCACGCCGGCGGCGATGGGGATGCCGAGAGCGTTGTAGATAAAAGCGAAAAACAGGTTCTCGCGGATATTGCGCATAGTGGCGCGCGACAGCCGGCGTGTGCGTGCGATGCCTCGCAGATCGCCCTTGACCAGGGTCACCCCGGCGCTTTCCATGGCGACATCGGTGCCCGTGCCCATGGCGATGCCGACCTGTGCCTGGGCGAGCGCCGGCGCGTCGTTGATGCCATCGCCTGCCATCGCCACGTTGCGCCCTTCCGCCTGCAACTGCTTCACGACCTCGGCTTTGCGCTCGGGAAGTACTTCGGCTTCCACCCGCCCTATGCCCAATTTGCGGCCCACGGCCTCTGCCGTCGTGCGGCTGTCTCCGGTCAACATCACGACTTCCACGCCCTCCTGGTGCAGGACATTCAGCGCCTCCGCGGTGGATTCCTTGATGGGGTCGGCCACGCCGATCAAGCCCGCGGGTTGGCCGTCTATGGCCAGATACATCACCGTCTGGCCGTCCCGGCGCATCGCCTCCGCGCGCCGATCCAGGGCCTCGGCGGCCAAGCCCAGGTCTTGCAGGAGCTTGCGATTCCCCAGGGCAACCCGGCGGCCATCGATACGCCCGAGCACGCCCTGCCCGGTTCTGGATTCGAAGTCCTCCGGGCGGCCCAGGGTCAGTCCGCGCGCCTTGGCACCCGCCACGATGGCGGCGGCGAGCGGATGCTCGCTCGCCTGCTCCAGGCTCGCGGCAAGATGCAATACCGTGTCCGCATCGAACCCCGCAGCCGGCTCCAAGCCGACCAGCCCGGGCTTGCCCTCCGTGAGCGTGCCGGTCTTGTCCACCACCAGCGTGTCCACCCGGCACATGGTCTCCAGAGCTTCGGCATTCTTGATGAGCACGCCCATGGTCGCACCGCGGCCTGTGCCGACCATGATGGATACCGGCGTTGCCAGACCCAGCGCGCACGGGCAGGCGATGATGAGCACGGCCACCGCATTGATCAGCGCGTGCGCCAGACGCGGCTCGGGCCCCCACAGGCCCCAGGCGATGAAGGTGATGACGGCGATGACCACCACTGCTTGGACAAAATAGGCGGCAACGACGTCGGCCAGCTTCTGGATGGGCGCGCGCGTGCGCTGCGCCTCGCCCACCATCCGCACGATCTGCGCAAGCAGCGTGTCCGCGCCGACCTTTTCCGCACGCATGACCAGGCTGCCGGTGCCGTTCACCGTCGCCCCGATGAGCCGGTCGCCTGCATGCTTGCTCACCGGCAACGGCTCGCCCGTCACCATGGATTCGTCCACCGCGCTGCTGCCGTCGAGCACCAGCCCGTCCACCGGCACCTTCTCCCCGGGGCGCACACGCAGGCGGTCACCCACGCGCACGCCCTCCAGGGGTACGTCCTCCTCGGCCCCATCGTTCCGCACCAGGCGGGCGGTCTTGGGCGCCAGCCCCAGCAGCAGCTTGATGGCGGCATTGGTGCGCGAGCGGGCGCGCAGCTCCAGCACCTGCCCCAGCAACACCAAGGCGGTGATGATGGCAGCGGCCTCGAAATACACGGGCACGCTGCCGGATGCGGTGCGCACCGAGAGGGGGAATATGCCGGGCCAAAGCGTTCCCGCCACGCTGTAGGCCCAGGCCATGCCTACGCCCAGGGCGATGAGCGTGAACATATTCGGGCTCCAGGTCGCCACGGAACGCCAGCCGCGCACGAAGAACGGCCAGCCGCCCCAGAGCACCACCGGGGTCGCCAGCGCCAGCTCGATCCACTGCTGCGGACGGGGAGAAATCCACTGTGCCACGGCCGCCGGCCGGAACTCCGCCGCCATGGCGATGATGAATACCGGAACGGCCAAACCGATGCTGACCCAGAAGCGGCACGACATGTCACGCAGCTCGGGATTCTCTTCTTCTTCGAGGGTGACGGTGCGCGGTTCCAGCGCCATGCCGCATAGAGGGCACGTCCCCGGAGCAGCGCGCACGATCTGCGGGTGCATGGGGCAAACGTATTCGATCCTGCTTGCCGTGGCCGGCGCGCCGACGGCCTCAAGCGCCATGCCGCATTTCGGGCAGACGCCCGCCTGCGCCTGCCGCACCTCGGGATGCATGGGGCAGGTGTAGACGACGCTGCCGGTCACCACGGCGTCGGTGTTCCCGTATCCTGCGGCAATTCCTTCAGACGCTGTTTTTGCGCCGGCGTCAGAAGCGCTTCAACGCGGGTTTTCGCGGCGAGCCTTGCCTGGAACATCTGGCGCTGGATGTTGGCGATCTTGGCGAACACGGGGTCCAGGGCCGCGGCGTCGGCAGTTCCCGCCGCGTACATCTTGCGAAGCTGGACATCGGGCTCGTGCAGCTGTGCGGCCAGCGCCGCCTCCTGTTGGAATAGACCCAGCTGAAGCTGGTCGAGTTGCTCCCTCTGCTGCGGCGTGAGATTCAGGCGACCATGGGCGGAATAGCGCGGGCCCCCGCCGTAACTCCAGTCCATGGGCCCATAAGGCATCGAAGCACCCCACCGACCCATCATGCCGCAGCCATATCCGGCGCCGCACGCGCCTGCGCCGTAGGCATCTCCATAGCCTTCCATCATGTAGAGGCCGCCGAAAGGCATGGTGCCCCAGGGGCCATATCTTGCGTGGCCGGCCATGAACATGAGGGTGCTGCCCGCGAGCGCCAGCAGCACGGCCAACCCCACCAAGGCCGACAAGGTTCTCGCGCGGTTCATTCGCTTCCCCCCTGGCCCGTGAGGTCGCGCCGCATCTGTTCATAAGTTTCGCGATTGATCTCGCCGCGCGCGTAACGCTCCTTGAGGATGTCCAGCGCAGTCTTGTCATGGATGGGGTGCGAGTTGTGCGAGGAACCGACCAGCCAGCGCACCAGCACCACGATCCCTGCGATGATCAGGATCCACCAGAGCAGCATGAAGAACCAGCCGAAACCCCAGCCCATGCCATAGCCGCCCATCATTTCCGCTCCGAAATTGCCCATGTTGTGCTCCTCCAATCGCTGCGCCCGCGCGTCGAAACACGGGGTCTCGCCGTAAGACGTGATCCGAGCATGATGCACCGGCTTTTCATGCCCTGAAGTGTAGTGTCCGGCGGTATGCGGGGGGTGAAGCCGATGCCCCCGCGCCGCGGCGACAGGCGAGGTGTCTGGCCTATGCCGCCTGTCCTTGGTGTGATTTCCGTGCCGCCGGGCGAGCGTTGCACGGCAAGCCGTCAGCTGTTTTATAGCACAGGATCATTGTTCCCACTGGGGAGGGCGCAAAGCCCCAAACGGCTCAGGACGATGTGCCGGGGGTTGGGCTGCGGTCGACACTGCGCTCGGCGACGTCCGGGATGCCGAAGGCGGCACGCAGGGTCACCGGCTTGAGTCCGGCGGTGTGGATTGCCGCCAGCAGGGGTGGCAGCACGTCGAGCACCACCGGCCGGCCGGACGCGCCCCGCGCGGCATGGCCATCGTGCAACAGCAGGATGTCGCCGGTACGAAGGTTCCGCAGCAGGCGGGCCAGTACCCGCGCCGGCTCGCGGCTGCGGGTGTCGTAGCCGCGCCGCGTCCAGCTCGCCAGGCGCAGGTTGTGGCGCGTCAGGGCCGGCCACAGCAAGGGATTGCGCAGGCCCGCCGGCGCGCGGAAGAACGCCGGCATGGCGCCGGTGATCGCGCTCAGGGTCTGCTGGGCGGCGCGCAGCTCGCGCGCGTAGCCGCACGGGCCCAGCAGGGCGAAGTTGTGGCGATGGCGGGCGCTGTGGTTTTCCACCGCATGGCCGCGGCGCACGATGTCTTGGCACAGCTCGGGATGTGCCGCGGCGCGCTGGGCGATGCAGAAGAAGGTGGCGCGCATGCCGTGGGCGTCGAGCAGATCGAGCACGGCGGGCGTGACCTCGGGGTCGGGGCCGTCGTCGAAGGTCAGCGCGATTTCGCCCCGTGCCGCGCTGGCTTCGGGCAGGCGGGTCAGATTGGGCCCCAGCCAGCGGGAGCGCGGCCACAGGCTCGCGGCCACCACCAACAGATGGCTGGCGATCACCGTGCCGAGCGCCCAGGGCCACAGTCCGGGGTGTGCGATCACCGCGATCACGGCCAGGACGTGCAGGGCGATGACGGCCCGCAGCAGAGGCGTGGGCCGCCAAGGGGGCGCCGCCGGAAACGGCACGGCGGAATTAGGGGGCTCCATCACCGGGGGATTGCCGCCCGGACTCCGGCTGTCTTGGCCGGCGGCGCCGACAGGACGGCGGAAAACCATAGCGCCAGCAGCGCGCCGGGACCGACGGTGGCGCCCAGGGCCTGCAGCACCGGCACGCCGGAGAACAGCAGCGGGCCGAACCCGGCCACTGTGGTGAGGTTGGCGAACACCAGCGAGGCCAGTGTGCGGGGTGCGATGCCGCCTGTGCTGTTGCCGCGATCGAAAAACAACGCATAGTTGGAGCCCACGGCGACGATAAGCATCATGCCCACCAGATGCAGCAGGGTGAGCTTCACGCCCAGAAGCAGCAAACCGGCGGCCACCACCACAACCGCGGCAAGCAGCGGCGCCAGCACACGCGCCGCGCGCCGGGGCGAGCGCAGGGCAATGACCAGCAGCAGGGCGATGGCGCCCAGCCCGGCGAGCGACAGCCGCGCCGCGCTCTTCAAATAGCCGTCGTAAAGTGTGTTGCTGGCCTGCCCCAGGTTGATGTAATGCGCGCCGCTGCCGGCCAGCGCGGCGGCGACGCGGGCGCCGTCGATGTCACCCGCCGCGGGCGCGCGCAGGGGCAGGAGCGCGGTCCAGCGGCCGTCTGCGCCGTGCAGCAGCATGCCGTCGAGCGCCAGGGCGAAGGAAGTATGGGCCAGGTCCGCGCGCGTGAGCGGCGCGGCCGTCCGCGCCGCTGCGACGTCGCGCACGAAGGGGGCGAACAGCGCGGCCTTGACGGGCAGGCCCTGCACGGCGGCATCCAAGTGCCGCTGCAGGGTGGGAGCATCGGGCAGCGCGGCCTGGCGCGCGCGCTGGGTGGCGCGGCTGGGTAGATAACGCGCCGGGCTGTCGAAGCCGGCGATGATC
Organism: Pseudomonadota bacterium; assembly: GCA_021802555.1. GTDB lineage: Bacteria > Pseudomonadota > Gammaproteobacteria > Burkholderiales > Thiobacillaceae > JAJXXS01. The sequence goes on along the minus strand of JAJZRU010000011.1, from coordinate 14,205 downwards.
CCTTGCGCCTGGAGCGCGCGCAGGCGCGGGGCGACGGCTTCGGCGGCGGCCAGGGCGGTGTCGGCACTGGCGCCGTTCACCGCCACCAGATCGCCGGAGTCGGGGCCGCCCAACTGGCTGCGCAGCTGCGCGTCCAGGGCCAGCGCCGCGGGGCTGATGGGGCTCAGGGCGGACAACCGGGTGTTCCATAAATGCGCGCGCTGGGCGAGTAGCACTGCGGTTGCGGCGAGCACCAGCAGAGCGAGCGGCCGGCGCAGCCGTCGCAGCCTTGCCACGACGTTTAGCAGCCGCTCGCCCACGGCGCTCAGGTCGCGCACCGCGAAAGCGCGCGGCAGCAGTTGCGGCAGGACGAAGCGGGTGACCAGGGCGGCGCTTATCAGCCCGGCGATGGAATAGGCGCCGAGCTGGGCCAGGCCGGGCAGGTCGGACAGCAGCAGGGTGGCGAAGCCCGCCACCGAGGTCAGCATGCCCAAGCGGATGGTGGGCCAGAAGCGGCGCAGCCAGTCGCGGCGGGCGTCGGCGCCGTTGCCGCGCGTGCCGGATTGCACGAACAGGTAAATGGAATAGTCCACCGCCTCGCCCATGAGCGTGGTGCCGAAGCCCAGGGTGACGCCCTGCACCACGCCGTAGCCCAGACCCACGGCGGCGATGGCGACGGCCACGCCGGTGAGCACGGGCAGCAGGCCCAGCAGCAGCACCGGCAGGGAACGGTATACCAAGAGCAGCAGGGTGACGATGAGCGCGCTGCCGATGAGCGACACGCGCTCGGCGGCGCCTTTGATGGTGGCGCGCGATTGGACCGCGAAGACGCCGGGGCCGCTCAACACCAGGGTGGCGCGTGTGGCCTGCGGCCCCAGTTCGCGCTGGGCGGCGGCAAAATCCTCGCGCACGGCGGCGAGGGCGGCCTGCTGCCCGTCGGTGTCGGTGCCGGCAGCACGGGTCTGCAGCAGCAGCAGGGCACGCGTACCGGCGGGCGAGGCCCATACGCCATCGATTTCGTGCGGACGCGCGGCGGCGGACAGGCGGCTCAGGACTTGCAAAGTGGCCCCCGTGGGATCGGCCGGCAGCAGGGTCTTGAGATCGCCGCCCAGAGGCGAGGCGAGCCGGTCGATGGCGGTCTGGATGGCTGTGTGCAGGCCGGCCGCGCTGAAGGCCTGGGGCGTGGTGTCCGGGCTCAACACATAGCGATAGCGGGACAGCAGGGCATAATCGCGCCCCGCGTTCACCGGCTCGCCGTTGTTGACGGAAAGAAACAGCCCCCCGGCGCGCAGGTGCTGCGCCAATGCCTTGGATAGAGCCGCGCGGGTGGGAGCGTCGGCGCCGTCGATGCCGGCGAAGACGAGGCGCGACACCATGCCGTCGCGCAACTGGTCCACCAGCACCTGTTGCTGCGTGTTGGGCGCGCGCGGCAGAAAGGCCGACAGGTCGGCGGCGAAGCGGCTGTGGGCAATGACCAGCGCGCAGGCCGCGAGCACGGCGAGCCACAGCGCCAGCACAGCCCGGCTCACGGCTCGGCCTGCTCGCGGATGGTCATGAGTGAGTGGTCGCCGTCGGCCTGCTCAACGGCGATGCTGCGCACCTGGCCGCGCCGCCCGGCGATGCGTATCTCGCTCACGCGTGCCCGCGCACGTGCGTTCAGGGGCACCAGGGTGAGAGTCCAGTGGGCGCGGTCACCGACCAGAGTCACGGTGTATTCGCGTTCCAGGGCGGCGCGGTCGCCGTTGAGCGTGGCGCGGATGCTGTCGACCAGGACGGCGGCGTCGGGATGGTCGTCCAGGTTGATGTGGTGGATACGGCCGTCGAAGTCGGCGGTAAGGCGGTTGCCCTCCAGGATCAGCGTCTGCGGCCGCGGCTTGAGGGTGCGCATTTCCAGAGTGTCGGGTGCGCGGAAGCGCAACTCGCCGGAAGATTCTATGGGTGCATCGAGCATGGCCAGGGTCTTGCTCTCGACGAAGCTGGCGCGGCTCGCCGGATGCTGGGCCAGGGCCTGCATGAGGGCGTCGAGATTCCATGCCCCGGCGACGGCCGGGGGGGTCAGCAACAGGGCCGCGCACAGCAACAGGCCGCGCAGGCGGCCAAGGTTGGGCGCAGGGAGGGAGAAGCGGGTGTATGGCATGACGTGTTCAGGGTTCCTGCGGGTTCGGTCCCTGCCAGAAATCGTAGAAGTTGAACCAGTTGTAGGGTGCGGCCAGGCAGTGCGTTTCCAGTTGCGCGACATAGGCTGCGAGTGCGGCATCCAGCGCCGCATCGCGTTCGCCGCGCGGCGTGTCGGTAAAGTCGGCCAGCGGCTGGAAATGTATTTCGTAGCGGTTGCCGCCGAGGTAGGTGCCGGCCATGAACAGCACCGGCCGGCGCAGCAGCGCGGCGAGGCGCAGCGGGCCGCGCGGCCAGGGCGCGGGCGCGCCCAGGAAGGGCAGGGTAGCGGCGGCGGCGTCGCGCAGCGAGCGGTCGCCCAGCATGCCCACCACGGCACCGGCATCGAGCCGCTCCTGCAGCCGCAGCATGGAATCGACCCGGCCCAGCGGGATGATGTCCTGCGCCGCCGCCGGATTGATGGCACTGAGCGCGGCATTGATCTTGTGCGCGTTGTCCTCGTACATCAGCAGGGATACCTCCAGCCCGCCGCGGCGCCGGGCGAGCGCGCGCATTACTTCGAAGCTGCCGAAATGCGCGCCGAGCAAAAAGGCGCCCCGACCGCTTGAGAGTACGGCTTCGATGTGCTCCAGACCATGGGCGCGTATGTCGAACAAGTCATGGCGGTCGTTGAGCAGGTAGACGCGATCGTGCACCGTCGCGGCGAAGCTGAACACGTGGCGGAAGCCGTCCAGCCAGCCCGGTTCGCGCCCCAGCGCGCGCCGCAGATACCGGCGCGAAGCCTGCCGGGCGCGCGGGGCGAACAGCACGAAATAGGCCGCGACGCCAACCAGCACCCCGCGCGCCAGGCGGCGTCCCAGGCGCAGGGAGATCCAGGTCATGAGGCGCAGCATCATCGGGCTGCTGCGTTCGCCGTCGCGCGCCCAGGCCGCATCGGGCGGCGGCAGCGTGACGGGTGGCCGCGCGTTCATGGTTCGCCCGCGGCGGGTTCGACCCGGCCGTTGGCGACTTCGCCCTGCGCGCCGTGCACGGCAAAGCGCCAGCCCCCCGCTCCGGCGGGCACGACCTGCAGGCGCAGGGCAGCGCCGGGCGCGACCGGCTGCAGGAACTTGGCGTTGGCGATGCGGCAGACTGCGCCGTCGGTCCCCAGCGCGTGCAGGGCGGCATCGAGCAGCAGCACGCCGGGGACGATGGGGCGGCCGGGAAAGTGCCCGGCGAAGGCCGGGTGCTCGGGCGGGTAGGAGGGCAAGGGTTCAGCGCGCTGTGTCATGCGCGGTCTCGCAGGCTTGGGTGTGGCGCGCCGCCAGTTCGGCCAGGGCGCTGCGCGGCAGTTTGCCGGTGGCATTGCGCGGCAGCGCTTCCAGCAGGACCAGCGGGCGCGGCATGAAGGCCGGATCGATGCGCTGGCGCAGCGCGGCCATGAGTTGCTCGCGCGTGCACCCCGGCGCCACGGCAAAGGCCATGAGGCGGGTGACGCCGGGGCCGCCGTCGTCGGGCAGGAAGAAGGCGCCGTCGCGCACGCCGGGGATGGCGCACAGATGGTGATTGAGGTGGGCCAGGGAACTGCGCTTGCCGGCGATGTTGACCATGTCGGCCAGCCGTCCCAGCAGGCGGAAGTGGCGCGCATCCAGCACTTCGAGGGCATCGCCCAGCGTGCAGGACGATGCCACGTGGCCGCCGCCGGCGATCCAGCCGCCCCGGCCGTCCGGGCTCAGGCCGACATCCGGGAAGAGCTTCCAGACGTCGCTTTGCGCGGGACGGCGCGTGGCGATCTGGCCGGTTTCGGTGGCGCCGTAGATCTCCAGCAGAGGCGCACCCAGGCGCGCTTCGACCTCACGCGCGTCCGCCGGATCGAGCGGCGCGGTGGCGCACAGCACGGCGGCCACTGGCGGCAGGCGCACGCCGGCGTCGAGCAGTGCGCGCAGATGTATGGGGGTGGACACCAGCAGGCGTGGTGCCGGCACTTGCGCCAGTTCGGCGGCGATGTCGGCGGGATAGAAGGGGTGTGCGGCGCCGAGTGCCACGCCCGCCTGCATGGCCAGCAGCAGGGTGGACTCGAAGCCATACATGTGCTGGGCGGGCACGGTGCCCACCAGCGTGAGCCCGGCATGCGCGGCCAGCCCCAGACAGACGGCCCCGGTCTGCACGCAGTGCACGAGATTGCCCCAAGTTTTCGCATGCGGCAGGGGGTCGCCGGTGGAGCCGGAGGTGTACACCAGGGCGACCACGCGCTCGGCCTCGATCATGGGCATAACTGGCGGTGCCGCTGCGGGCGCGGGGTCTTCGTCGGGGTAGCGCAGACAGGGCAAATCGAGGTCGTCGGGTGTGTCCACGAGGGCGAACAGATCGGGCGTCAGCGCGCGCAGGCGGCGCAGCGTTTCCGGGGTGCGCGTGGACGGCAGCAGGGTGATCTTGCCGGCCACCATGGCGGCGGCAAAACCAACGGCGAAGCGGTAACGGTCCCGGCACAGGTTGAGCACATGCCGGCCGGGCGGCATCGTTGCCGCCAGGCGCCGGACCTCGTGCAGGAAATCCGCCGCGCGCAGCGGCCGGCCGCTGCGCCAGGCGAACACCGCCTCGGGTGCGGCAACGGAAAGCAGGGGCAGCGCTTTCATCGCTCCGTGCCGCGCGGCGCGCCGGCGTCGGCTGTTGCAGGCTGCGGGCGCGACGTGGCGGCACGGTAGCGCGCGTAGGCCAGCACCGCTTGTACGGGGCCGGCGCGCTCGTGCGCCGGCAAGGCACGCAGGCGCACCAGGTATTCGGCGACGAACAGCGCCAGCACCAGCAGCGGCGTCAGGCCCTCGGCGAACAACGCCCAGACGCGGGGCGGGACGGTGGCGAACAGCGCCGGCGAGGCCAACGCCATGGCGGCGAAAAACAGCGTCCAGGCCCAGGTCACGCCGCGCGTATAGCGGGCCACGCGCGGCGACAGGCTGGCGTGGGTGTGGCGGGCGAAGCGCGTGACCATGGGCTCCTGTCCGGGCAGCAGGGTGCGGCCGAACATCACGCCGAACAGCATCATGGCGCCGGCGTGCTGCGCCAGGTAGGCCCAGCGGTAGTGGGTCAGCAGCAGGTCGGCGTGTGCCCAGCCGAGTGTGGCGGCAAGGCCCAGCAAGGCGAGCAGAGGCAGGCGCAGGGGCGATTGCCAGGCCAGCCAGAGGGCCAGGGCGATCAGCGGGGCGAAACCCAGCGCAGCGCCGAACAGGCTGGGCGCGGCCTGGCCGGCGCTGCGATAGGCCAGCCAGGCGTAGGCGGCGGCGCCCGCCATGGCCAGAGTGGTGCGCGCCCAGGCGGCGCCGGTCAGCCTCATCCTACCCTTAGGTTCGCGGCATGCCGAGCCGGCGGGCACAAGGCAGCGGGGGCGGTGGCGGAGGTAGGATGCTCTTGGCAACCATGGATATCCGAAGGCGTCTGGCAATTTCGGCTGATGTTGGCACGGCGGTTTACATCGCAAGTGGAGAATCGGGTCCCCGGCGCAGGGGCCAATGATAATAAAAAACCTCTTCCGGCGCCCGGTACGTCCAGCTGCCGGGAGGAACTGGGTTGCCTGGCACCGGCATTGTTAAGTAACATTTCCGCGCCGGGCCGGCGCGCGGCCGACGCAAAAATCCATGACCTATATCACCGCTCATGACATGGACTGGTTACCAAGGCCAGCACTGGGAGATGCATGTTAGCCCAACTGATTAAGCATTATCTGATCACCAGCGCCAAGGTGGATCCGGCCAAATTCGACCAGCCCGACATCAAGGTCGCCGACCTGGGCCTGGATTCGCTGGGTCTGATCGAAATGCTCTTCGAGGTGGAAGACAAATTCGGCTTTCAGATTGCCGATCCCATGCGCTACCAGAGCATGACCTTCGACGCCATGGTGGCCGACATCGAATCCCAGGTGCGCGCGCACCACAATGGCGAATTGCCGGATATCGCGGCTTTCGACTCGCCGGCCGGCGCGCGATGACGTCTGTGCTGGCCACCGGTCTGGGGATGATTTCCCCCCTGGGCGCGGACTGCAAGACGAGCTTCGCTGCGGCCCTTGCAGGACAAAGCGCCATCCGGCGCGCTTCGGCCGAACTGAGCGCCGGTCTGCCCGATCTGCTCATGGCGCCGGCGGCGGCCGAGCCCCTGCCCCTGCTGGAGAGCGGCTATGCCGGCAGCGATCGCGCCGCGCAGTTCGCCCTGGCGGCCGCGCAGGAAGCCATGGCCGACGCCGGCATTTCGCAAGCGCCGGCAGACGCCGGGCGCTTCGGCGTCTTCGTCGGCGTCGGTTTCGGCGGCGCCCATACCCTGGATGCCATGTATGCGCGCTATTGCGCGACGCTGGGCGGCGATGAAAACAATCGCCGGCGCGCTGCCGTGGTGCATCCCTTGTCGGTGCCGCGCATGATGGCCAACGCCCCTGGCGCGCTCATCTCCCTGCGCTACGGCCTGCGCGGCATGGGCAACACTTATTCCGTGGCCTGCGCGTCCTCGGCCATTGCCGCGGGCGAGGCCATGCGCGCCATTCGGCACGGTTATCTGGATGCCGCGCTGGTGGTCGGCACCGAGGCGATGCTCACTCCCGGCTCCATGGTGGCCTGGAACGCGCTGCGGGTGATGGCACGGGTGCATGCGGTCGATCCCGCCGCGAGTTGCCGCCCCTTCGACCGCGCGCGCAGCGGCTTCGTGCTGGGCGAGGGCGCTGCGGCCCTGGTGCTGGAAAGCCGCGTGCGCGCCGAGCGCCGCGGTGCCCGCGCGCGCGCCGAACTGGCCGGCTATGGCGCGAGCGCCGATGCCGGCCATCTCACCCAGCCGGCGCAGGCCGGCCAGGCCGCGGCCATGCGCCAGGCTCTGGCGCAGGCCGACATGGAGCCCGGACAAATTCAATATGTGAACGCCCACGGCACGGCCACCGAAGTCGGCGACGTGGTCGAGTCGCAGGCCATCGCTGAGGTTTTTGGCAGCGCCAGCCGGCAGTTGGCGGTCAGCTCCACCAAGGCCGTGCACGGCCACTTGATCGGCGCGGCGGGTGCGCTGGAACTGGCGCTCGCGATCATGGCGCTGGAGAGCGGCTCGATTCCCCCCACGGCGCATCTGCTGGACCCCGACCCGCGCTGCACGCTCGATTACGTGCCCCTAGAGGCCAGGCACGGCTGCCGCATCGAGGCCGTGATGTCCAACTCCTTCGCCTTCGGCGGCAGCAATGCCTGTCTGATCGCGCGCCGCGCGGAGCCTTGACATGCGCGAGGAAGAATCGGCCGTAGCAGTCCCCGGCGCGCAGCTCTCCCCGATGCCTGCGGGCGCGCTCGATCTGGCCCTGCGGACGCTGCGCACCTCCATGCGCCTGGCCTGGTTCAAGGCCTTGGGCACGGCCCTCTTCATGACGGTCTTTTTCCGCGCGTATTTTTATCTGCTCGAGCATCCTACCGCGTCGGTGACCGTCATGCCCCTGACGGCGCCGGATCGCTGGATCGGCTTTCAGCCCTGGGCGCTGCCCATCTATCTCTCGCTGTGGGTTTACGTCTCGCTGCCCGTGGCCTTGATGTCATCGCCGCGCGAGATCGCCGCCTACGGCCTGCGCATCGGTACTCTGTGTTTGTTGGGTCTTGCGGTTTTTTACCTGTGGCCCACGCAAGTGCCGCGGGTGACGGAGGACTGGGCGCTCTACCCGGGGTTTTCCCTGCTGCATGGGATAGACGCCGCCGGCAACGCCTGCCCCTCGCTGCATGTGGCCAGCGCGGTGTTCACGGCGCTGTGGCTCAACTGGATGGCGCCCGCCCTGGGCTGGGGGGAGCGTCTCAGGCGCTTCAACTGGCTGTGGTGTATGGCCATCGCTTATTCCACCATGGCCACCAAGCAGCATGTCTTCGTCGATGTCGCGGCCGGGGCGCTGCTGGGCGCTCTCGTGGCCTGGGTGTCCGCACCGCGCACCTATCGGCGTCGGGCCGGCGCAGGGGTGATACCTTGAGCGCGGCTCAGCCGGCCCTGTGCTATCCCATGGAACTGGATGCGGCGGCCATCGAACGCCTGCTGCCGCACCGCGGCGAAAGTCTGTTCGTCAAGCGCATCACCGTGCTGGCGCACGACCGCTATGTCGGCCACGCAATCTGGCCGCGCGAGCTGTCCATCCTGCAGGGACATTTCCCGGGCATGCCTCTGGTGCCGGGCGTGCTGCTGGTGGAAGCGGCCGCGCAGGTGGCCGGTGCCGGCATGCTGGCGGGCGACCCCCACGCGGCCGGCATGGGCGATGGCTATATCGGCATGCTGGCGGGCATACGCAAGTGCAGTTTCCGGCGCCCCGTGCCGGCCGACGCCTGGGTGGCCATCGAGATGAGTTCGCGCCAGATGTCGGATAACGTCGCGGCCTTGTCCGGCCGGCTGAGCCTGGAGGATGCAGAGGTGGCGAGTGTGGAACTCCTGCTCGTCAACACGCCGCGCCAGCAGCTGGGGACCAGTCAAACTTGAGGCCAAGTAAATACTCGCGAGGGAAACGCATGGCATATTCTTCGACACAAGACGGGCAGGATGCCGACGTCGTCGTCATCGGCGGCGGCCCCGGGGGTTCCACGGCAGCGGCGCTGATGGCGCAGCGGGGCTTGCGCGTGGTGCTGCTGGAAAAGGACCGCCATCCGCGCTTCCATATCGGCGAGTCGCTGTTGCCGGCCAATTTGCAGCTGCTGGAAAAACTGGGCGTGGCCGACGCGGTGCGCGCCATCGGCATGGAGAAATGGGGCGCCGAATTCGTCTCGCCCTGGCACGCGGAAAGAAGCCAGACCTTCCAGTTCGCCGAGGCCTGGGACAAATCCATGCCCATGGCCTATCAGGTGCGGCGCTCGGAATTCGACAGCATCCTCATCCGCAATGCCGCGGACCGGGGCGCGCAGGTGATCGAAGGCTGCAAGGTGCAAGACGTGCAATTCCTGCCCGGGGGCGGTGCGGTGGTGGCCGCGGAACACGAGGACGGCGCGCGGGCCGCCTGGAGCGCGCGCTGGGTCATCGACGCCTCGGGGCGGGACACTTTCCTGGCCGGCCGCTTCAAGGCCAAGCAGCCCAATCCCAAGCATTGCAGTGCGGCCATTTTCGCCCACTACAGCGGCGCGCGGCGCCTGGACGGCAAGGCCCAGGGCAACATCACCATCTTTTGGTTCGAACACGGCTGGTTCTGGTTCATCCCTCTGGCCGACGGCGTCACCAGCGTGGGCTGCGTGGTGTGGCCTTATTATCTGAAGACGCGCGATAAGCCGCTGGAGCAGTTTTTCGACGACACCATTGCCATGGCACCCGCGCTGGCTGAGCGCCTGGCCGGCGCCACGCGCATTTCCGAGGTGCAGGCCACGGGCAATTTTTCCTACAGTTGCGACCGCACCCACGGCCCCGGCTATCTGCTCATCGGCGACGCCTATGCCTTCATCGACCCGGTGTTTTCCTCCGGCGTCATGCTGGCCATGCAGGGCGGCTTTCTTGCCGCCGACACGGTGCAGACCTGTTTGCGCGAGCCGAGCCGGGCGGCCGAGGCCTTGGCGCGCTTCGACCGCGCGATCCGGCACGGCCCGCATGAATTCTCCTGGTTCATCTTTCGCGTCAACCATCCCACCATGCGCGATCTCTTCATGCGCCCGCGCAATATCTTCCGCGTCAAGGAGGCGCTCCTGTCGGTGCTGGCGGGCGACATCTACGGCAGCACGCCGATCTGGGCATCGGTGCGTGCACTCAAGGGCATTTATTACCTATCCTGCCTGCGCCACTTCGCCCGCAGCCTGAAGGCGCGCGCGTTGCGCCGGCGCCAGATCCGGCCGGAGCATCTGCCCGGCGTGTCGGGCACCTGAACGGACATGGCGCATTGCCGCCCCGTATCATGAAACGCCGCTCGTCATGGCCTTTTCCCTCACCCCAACCCCTCTCCCAGGGGGAGAGGGGCTTGATGCCTTCTCCCCCTGGGAGAAGGTGGCGCGTAGCGCCGGATGAGGGTGAGGCGGCATAGTGTCCGCCTCGCGACGTTCAGGCTGACCCGCGCATGTTGCACTTGTTTCATCTGCCGGCTGGCGCGTTGGGCGCGCCGCCGCCCGCGGGCGCGTGGCTGGGGGCGGCCTGTTTCGGCGGCGCGGCGCCCGATTTCGCCCTGCCGTGCGCGCACGTGCAGGCGCCGGTGCTGGCTGGTCCGCCTGCGCCCTGCGAAGCCTTTGCCGCGGCCGGCCCGCTGCGCGAAGGGCGCCACGGACCCTGGCATTGGCGCTGCAGCGAGCATTGGTGGTTCGGCGCTGCGCGAATCGGCGAGCCCGCCGCGCCCTTGCAGCAGACGGTGCAGCGTGCCTACACCCAGCTCATGGAGGCGGCGGCGGCCGCGGGCTTCGAGCGCCTGGTGCGGGTGTGGAACCACATCGCCGACATCAATGGCGACGGCAACGGCTTGGAGCGTTACCGGCAATTCAACATCGGCCGCCAGGATGCCTTGCTGGCCGGGGGGTACAGCGTTGCAGGCGGCGGCGTGCCCGCCGCCAGCGCGCTGGGTGCCGCCGCCGGCGCGCCCTTCACCCTTTACGCCCTGGCCACGCGCCATCCCGTGCAGGCTGTCGAGAACCCGCGCCAGACGAGCGCCTACCGCTATCCGGCCGAATATGGCCCGCGCAGCCCCACTTTCTCGCGCGCCACGCTGGTGCGGGCGGGCGCCGGACCGCTGCTGTTCATTTCCGGCACCGCCAGCATCGTCGGCCATTGCAGCCTGCACGCCGGCGACGCGCTCGCACAGACGCGCGAGACCCTGTGCAACCTGCAAGCCGTGCTGGATGCGGCCGCGGGCCTGACGGCGGCGCGCTGGGAATTTTCTCAACTGCATTACAAAGTCTATGTGCGGAACCCGGCCGACTGGCCGGCGATCGAAGCCGAATTGCGCCGCACCATTGGCGGCCGGGCCGCGGTGCTGGCGTTGCAGGCCGACGTCTGCCGCGGCGAACTGCTGGTGGAGATCGAGGCCGCGGGGGGCGGGGAAGCGTAATGCGGTTCGGCCTCTCGTGCGCCCCCCTGTCGCGAGCGTGCGATTTTGGAACGGCCGTTGTCCCGCATGGGTGACCACATGAACGAAGGATATGCCGCGCCCGCGCCGGGGCGCGGCCGCGCGCTTTGGGATGGTGCGCGCGCCTGCTTCGGCCTGGGCCTGTTGGGCCTGCTGGGCCTGGGCTGGTCGCTGCTGGCGGTGCCGCTGTATTACCTGCTGCCCGGGCGCGCTGGGCTGGCGCTCGGCCGCGGGGTGATCCGCGGCGGCTTCCGTTTTTATCTGTCTGTGCTGGCGGGCGTGGGCGCCTGCCGCTTCGATCTCGCCGCGCTCGATGCGCTCGCCGGCCAGGGGCCCATGATCATCGCGCCCAACCACCCCGCCTTGATCGATGCTGTCCTGGTGCTCTCCCGCCTGCCGCGCCTGGCCTGCATCATGAAGGCCAGCATCCTGGGCAGCCCCGTGTTCGGCGCCGGAGCGCGCCTGGCCGGCTACATCCGCAACGACGATCCGCGCAACATGATCCACCAGGCGGTGGCCGAGCTGCAGGCCGGCCGCCAGTTGCTGCTGTTTCCTGAAAGCACCCGCAGCACCGCCCGTCCGGTCGGTCCGATACGCGGCAGCACGGGGCTCATCGCCAAGCAGGCGCGCGTGCCGGTGCAGACCGTCCTCATCGAAACCGACTCGGCTTTTCTCACCAAGGGCTGGCCGCTGTCGCGCTGTCCGCGCCTGCCCATCCATTATCGCGTGCGCCTGGGGCGGCGTTTCGACCCTCCCGAGGACGTACATGCCTTCGTGGGCGAGCTAGGGGACTATTTCAACACGGCGCTGGCCGATGCGTGCCTGCCGCCGTTCTTGGGTACGACGCGCGATGGCTGAGCCCAGCGCGGCCTCCTCTGTCCCCAGCGCCAGCCATCTGGTGCTCATCCCCAGCTACAACCCCGGCGCGGCGGTGTACGACACGGTACGCGCGGCGCGTGCACTCTGGGCGCCAGTCTGGATGGTGGTGGACGGCAGCACGGACGGCACGGCCGAAGGCCTGCAAGCCATGGCGGCCGCCGATCCGCAGCTGCGCGTCCTGGTGCTGGCAGAGAACTGCGGCAAGGGCGCCGCCGTGCTGCATGGGCTGGAGGCCGCAGCCGCCGCAGGCTACAGCCACGTGCTGACCATGGATTCCGACGGCCAGCATCCGGCGGCCTTGATCCCGGATTTCATGGCCGCCTCGCGCGCGCAGCCGCAGGCCATGGTGCTGGGCAAGCCGGTATTCGCCGCCGATGCGCCGCAACTGCGCGTGCAGGGCCGCAAGATCTCCAATACCTGGGCCCAGTTGGAAACCCTGTGGGGCGGCATCGGCGACTCGCTCTACGGCTTCCGCGTCTATCCCATCGCCCCGCTGCGCCGCATCATGCACGGACAGCGCTGGATGCGGCGCTTCGATTTCGATCCCGAGGCGGCGGTGCGCCTGAGCTGGGCCGGCGTGCCGGCCGTCAACCTGCCGGCACCGGTGCGCTATCTGCGCGCCGAGGAAGGCGGCGTGTCGCATTTCAAATATCTGCGCGACAACGCCCTGCTGAGCTGGATGCACGCGCGCCTCTTCACTGGCTTTCTGCTGCGCCTACCCATGCTGTTGTGGCGGTGGCTGCGCGGGCGTTGATAGTTTTTCTCAGGGTGCCAGGCGATCGGGCGTGGCTTGCGCCGTGGGCGCGCGCGGCGCGGCTGCGTAGCCGGCGCGCGGCAACCACAGGCGCAGCAGCGGAGCGGTGATCACGGTGCTGAATATGGCCATGATGACCAGCATGGTGAACACGTTGTGCGAAATCGCGCCGAGATCGTAGCCGACGTTGATGACGATCAATTCCATGAGCGCGCGGGTGTTCATCAGCGCGCCCATCACCCCGGCTTCGGCGCGTGGCATGCCGCAACGCCGCGCAGCCCAGTAGGCGCCGCCGAACTTGCCCACGGTGGCCAGCAGCACCAGCAGCGCGCACCAGCCCCACAGGGTCGCGTTGGAGAGGCTGCCGATGTCGGTGCGCAGCCCGGTGTAGGTGAAGAAGATGGGCAGGAAGAACACCAGCACGAAGGGGCTGATCTGCGCCCTCCAGGCGCGCACGAAGCGGGCTTCCTGGTGCAGCACCACACCCATGGCGAAGCCGCCGAAGATGGCGAAGATGCCGAGCTGGTAGGTCGCCATCGCCGAGACGAACACCGCGGCCAGTACCATGCCCAGCAGGTGCGGCGGCAGGTCGTCGCCGCCGGCCTGCATGCGCCGCACCACCGCGCAGGCGACGGGCCGCAGCCCATACAGCCAGAGCAGGCCGAAGCCCAGCACCAGCGCCACCTGCAGCGCGAAGGCGCCTGGGGCGAAGTGGCTCTCCGACAGCAGGGTGACCAGCGCCAGCAGCAGCCAGCCGACCACGTCATTGATCGCCGCTGCGCTGATCGCCACCACGCCCAGCGGAAGCCTGGTGAGCCCGAAATCCATCAGGATGCGGCCGAGGATGGGCAGCGCGGTGATGGAAAACGCCGTGGCAACGAACAGCGCCGAGGCCTTGCGCGCGGCCTGCGGCGAAAGCTCTGGCGCGCTCACCCAGCCGAAGCTCAGGCCCAGGGCGAAGGGCAGGATCATGCTGGCGGCGCCTATCCACAGCACGCTGCGGCGGTGTCGGGGCTCGCGCAGGTGGCCGAAGTCGAACTCCAGGCCGATCTGGAACATCAGCAGCACCAGGCCGATTTGAGAGAGCATCTGCAGCGGCGTGCCCGAGGCGGAATGGAACACGTAGCCGAACACCTGCGGCGCCAAGAGGCCCAGCAGCGACGGCCCCAGCAGGATGCCGACGATGATTTCGCCCACCGCCGCGGTCTGCCCCAGCCGCACCGCCAGCGCGCCGCCCAGGCGCCCGGCCAGCACGATGACGGCGAGCTGCAGCAGGGTGAAGTACAGCAGTGCTTCGCCGGCATGCACGGAGGAGGCGGGGGCGGCGCTCATCGCTATGTTCAGATCATGCCGCCGTTGATGGAAATGACCTGCCCGCTGATGTAGGCCGCCTGCTCGGAGCAGAGAAATCCCACGAGGTCGGCGACTTCCTCCGCACGTCCGGCGCGCTTCATGGGCACCAGGCGGGCGACGGCATCGGCATCGAAGG
>JAJZRU010000048.1 GCA_021802555.1 Pseudomonadota bacterium | reverse complement strand
CCACCATTACCTAGTCCAAAACAATCCGGTAACATCCGAGCACCCCGCCTAAGTGCGGGTTTTTTTTGCCTATATCATCCAATAATGGGTAACAGTCTATTCTCGGCTGCCTTGACCCGCGCATCAGAGGTAAGTCCGACCAATGGGCTGCTAGCCAGCGGCTTAACGGTCAGGCCGCTACGGCATCGGTTCGATACTCGCCAGCGTGTCGCGGCGCTGACGGACTTTCCACAAATCTAGTACCTCTTGCATCCGCAACCACGATTCCCGCATGGTGTTGGTCAGCTTGCCGATGCGCGCCGCAAGCTCGGGAGAGAGTCCGCGCCTCTCATGCAGCAGTTTGGAAACCGTCAGGCGCGACACATGCAGCCAGCGGGCGAACTCGGGTTGCGTCATGCCCAGCGCGGGCAGTGCGTCTTCGCGCAGAATCGCGCCCGGATGGGTGGACTTGCGATTCGGGTTTCTCAGGCCCATATCAGTTGACACTGCTGTCCGGTTAAATTGTAAATAGATTCAGTGGTTGCACGGTGCACCCTCTGGAGGAGTGCAGTCGCCAACCGGAAAGGCTTGCTGCAAGGGCACCTTTCAGGCGGTTTGACGGTATGCCGACGTACCGTCAAACATACCGTCAGAGGCGACGGTATTTCAAGCTATGGCATAAGGCGGTATCTTACAAGGGAAAGCGCGTAAACCTAGGATTTACAGGGTTTGTGCTACGGTATGCGATGGGATGAGAAGGGTTTTTGGTGCTGGTGATAGGAGTCGAACCTACGACCTACTGATTACGAATCAGTTGCTCTACCAACTGAGCTACACCAGCATCGGGGCGCCATTATAGCCGAAGCAGGGCTCAGGCAATGACGCCGCCGCCCAGGCAAACGCGGTCTTCATAGAACACCACCGACTGGCCCGGCGTCACGGCCCACTGGGGAACATCGAACTCCACTTCCAAGCTCCCTCCCTCCACGGGCCGGATGCGGCATGCGGCATCCTGTTGGCGATATCGGGTCTTGGCCGTGTAGGCCTTGCCGAAATCCGGCGCCTTGCCGGCCACCCAGCTGATGTCCTGCGCCTTCAGCGCCGTGCTCAACAGCAAGGGATGATCGTGCCCCTGGACGACGATGAGGACATTGCGGGCGAGATTCTTGCCCGCTACGTACCAGGGTTCGCCCGGGCCACCGATACCCAAACCTTGCCGCTGGCCGAGCGTGTAGTACATGAGCCCTTGATGCTCGCCCACGGTCACGCCCTCGGGGGTGCACATGGGCCCCGGCTGACGGGGCAGATAGCGTTCCAGGAATTCGCGGAACGGCCGCTCGCCGATGAAGCAAATGCCGGTGCTGTCCTTCTTGGTGGCATTGGGCAGGCTGATATCGCGGGCCAGTTCGCGCACGCGCGGCTTGGGCAGCTCGCTCAGCGGAAACAGCACAGAGGCGAGTTGGGCTTGGTTGAGGCGATAGAGAAAATAGCTCTGATCCTTGTTGCCATCGAGCCCGCGCAACAGCTTGGCGCGCCCTTGCGCATCCGTGCCGCGCCCTGCGTAATGGCCGGTGGCGATGTAATCGGCCCCGCGCTTTTGCGCATCTTCGAGGAAAGCTTTGAATTTGATTTCCGAATTGCACAGGATGTCGGGATTGGGCGTGCGCCCCGCCTGGTATTCGCGCAGGAAATAACTGAACACCCGCTCGCGGTATTCGACGGCAAAGTTGACCAGTTCCACCTCGATGCCCAGCGTATCCCCGACCGCAAGCACATCGAGGAAATCCTGGCGCGCCGGGCAAGCCGGGTCGTCATCGTCGCCTTCCCAATTCTTCATGAACACGCCCAGCACTTCATGGCCCTGCTCCTTGAGCAGCCACGCGGCCACGGCGGAATCAACGCCGCCGGAAAGGCCGACCACGACCTTAGCCATGGAGGTGATGCAGGAGATCGAGGGAATGGCGCTGCCCCGCGAGGTGGTCCTCGACGCAGCGCAACAGCAGAGGGCTGCGATGGCGCTCCTGGCTGGCGCGGATTTCGTCCACGCTCAGCCAGAGCGGGCGGATGATACCCCTGTCCAGCACCGCGTCGGCTTGTTCGCCCGTGATCTCGCCGACGAAAGCGAAACGCAGATAGGTGATCAGCTTGCGCGGATGCGCCCAGCGATACACTCCCAAGAGCGCCGTGGGCCGGAAGTGATAGCGGGTTTC
The DNA here is from genome assembly GCA_021802555.1 of Pseudomonadota bacterium. Lineage (GTDB taxonomy): Bacteria > Pseudomonadota > Gammaproteobacteria > Burkholderiales > Thiobacillaceae > JAJXXS01. Next base: position 2,696 of record JAJZRU010000048.1, on the reverse strand, counting down.
CTCCAGGGTTTCGCGCACCACTGCCTGCAGCAGGGTTTCGTTCTCCTCCCAGTGGCCGGCGGGCTGATTGAGGCGCACGCCGTCGTCGGTTTCCTCCTCCACCAGCAGGAAACGGCCGTCGCGCTCCACCACCGCCGCCGCGACCACATGCGGCCTCCAGATTTCAGACATGGATTTCCTTCCATTCTCCGGGCGCCAGCCCCTCCAAGGTCCAGGGCCCCATGGCATAGCGGATCAGGCGCAGGGTCGGCAAGCCGACACGAGCCGTCATGCGGCGCACTTGGCGATTCCGCCCTTCCGTCAGCGTCAGGCGCAGCCAGGCAGTGGGGATGTGGCGCCGCTCGCGTATCGGAGGATTGCGCGGCCATAAGCTTTGGGGCGCGTCCATGACGTCGACTTGCGCGGGACGGGTGATGCCATCGCCCAGATCCACCCCGCGCCGCAAAGCCGTCAGGGCCGTCTCATCAGGCCTGCCTTCCACCTGCGCCCAATAGACCTTGGACGCCTTGTGGCGCGGGTCCGTCAGGCGATGCTGCAGCGCGCCGTCATCGGTTAGAATCAATAGCCCTTCGCTGTCCCCATCCAGCCGGCCCGCGGCATAGACGCCGGGCACCGGAATGTAAGCGGCAAGCCCGCGAAAATGGCCTTCGTCAGTGAACTGGCTGAGCACCCCATAGGGTTTGTTGAACAAAATCAGGCGCGACACGTTTGCCCGGGACAAAATCCAATTTTAACTTTTTTCGGCATCCCATCATGAGCTACCAGCACATCAAAGTCCCCGCCCAAGGCGAAAGGATTACCGTCAATGCGGACAATACCCTCAACGTGCCCGACATGCCCGTCATTCCCTACATCGAGGGCGACGGCACGGGGGTGGACATCACGCCGGTCATGCGCGCCGTGGTGGATGCCGCGGTAGCCAAGGCCTATGGCGGCAGGCGGGCCATTGCCTGGATGGAGGTCTTTGCCGGCGAGAAGGCGGTCAAGGTGTACGGGGGCGATCAGTGGCTGCCGGACGAAACCGTGCAGGCGGTGAAGGATTATGTCATCTCCATCAAAGGGCCGCTCACAACCCCGACTTCGGGCGGCATCCGCTCGCTCAACGTGGCCCTGCGGCAGATGCTGGATCTCTACGTCTGCCTGCGCCCGGTGCGCTATTTCCAGGGCGTGCCCAGCCCGGTGAAGGCGCCGGAAAAGGTGGACATGGTGATCTTCCGCGAAAACACCGAAGACATCTATGCCGGCGTCGAGTGGGAAGCCAATTCCGATGCGGTGAAGAAGGTCATTGCCTTCCTGCAGCAGGACATGGGCGTGAAGAAAATACGCTTTCCCACATCATCGGCCATCGGCATCAAGCCGGTGTCCATCGAAGGCTCCGAGCGCCTGATCCGCAAGGCCATCCAGTACGCCATCGACAACCGGCGCAAGTCGGTGACCCTGGTGCACAAAGGCAACATCATGAAGTTCACCGAAGGCGGCTTCAAGAAGTGGGGCTACGAGCTGGCGGCGCGCGAGTTCGGCGCCACCCTGATCGACGAAGGCCCCTGGATGAAGCTTCCCGAGAAATATGGGGCGGGCGGCATCGTCATCAAGGACGTGATCGCCGACGCCTTCCTGCAGCAGATCCTGCTTCGGCCCGACGAATACGACGTGATCGCCACCCTTAATCTGAACGGCGACTATATTTCCGACGCCCTCGCGGCCGAAGTCGGCGGCATAGGCATCGCGCCGGGGGCGAACCTGTCCGACACGGTGGCGATGTTCGAGGCCACCCACGGCACTGCGCCCAAATATGCCGGCAAGGATTACGTCAACCCCGGCTCGCTGATCCTCTCCGCGGAGATGATGCTGCGCCACTTGGGCTGGGTCGAGGCGGCCGACCTCATCATCGCCGGCATGGAGAAGGCGATTGCGGCGAAGACGGTGACCTACGACTTCGCCCGCTTGATGGAGGGGGCGGCAGAGGTGAAATGCTCGGCCTTCGGCGCGGCCATGATCGCCCACATGTGACGGACGACACTACTGGGGGCCGGCGTATTCCGTGCGCATGGGCCCGCCTCGCAGGACAGGCACACCCGCCTCTTGCAGGAGCCGGATCAACTCGCCGGCGAGGCTGCCGACCTCCTCCTGCATGGCTTCCAGACCCTGTAACAACTTGGCGGCATCGCCTGCATTCAAGCGTGCGGCGATCCGGGTGGCATCGGCTTCAATATCCATCATCATTCTCTCAATGCGTGCGTGTGCTCGGCCAGGGCAGATGCTGCAGATCCCAGGCATGCGGCGGCTGGCGGAAGTGGTTCTTCAACTCGTAGCCCGCCTCCCGCAACGCATAGGCCAGGTTGAGCACATGGGTGTTGGCCGCCTCGGAATGCTGGATGAGATCCTGCGCCAGCTTGCGGGCCTCGGCCGCATCGAACTGGAGCTCCAGCCCTCTTTGGGGATCGAAATCGGCTTTCATTTCGGCACCTCCTGGGAAAACAATATCAATATAGGCCAGCCAAAATCTTCTGGGCGCATTGTGGCAGAGCCGTCCAAGGGGTACCGCTGCATGGCAGCCGCCTTCCGCGATCTAGATAATGTCGTCATGAGATGAGGTAAACTGTGAGCTTCATCGCTTCTGGGTACTGCAATGGCTGAAAGCGCAAGACGACACGACTTATCCGATACCGCCTGGCGGCTTCTTGAGCCGCATCTAC
>JAJZRU010000047.1 GCA_021802555.1 Pseudomonadota bacterium | reverse complement strand
GCAGATCGGCGATGGCATGATCCGGTTCAAACCCAGCAAGACTCGACATAGCGCGGGCACCGAGGTAGACATCCCCGTTACGCCTGCGATTGCCGAGGTTCTGGCGCGCGCCAAGGAGTGGATGCGCAGGCGCCGCGAGACGTCGCCCTACGTGGTCCACAACCTGCAGGGCGAGCCTTACACGGCGCACGGTGTCGGCACCGCCTGGGAACGCGCGCGGGAGCGCGCCGGCGTGAAGAACGCCACCCTCAAGGACCTGCGTGCCAAGCACGCGACGGACGCCAGACGGATGGGCTACGCAGTCGAGGAGATCAGCGAAGGGCTGGCCCATACCGACGTGCAGCTAAGCCGCTCGTACCTTAAGGAACGCCTGTCGAAAATAGGCCGTGTGGAGTTGGAATTGCCCGGTTGATGACAGCCTGTCATCAATTTTCGATTTCTCTGATTAAATTTTAGGCATAATTCTATTATAAGTACTTGATTTTATGGTCGGGGCGAGAAGATTCGAACTTCCGACCCCCTGCACCCCATGCAGGTGCGCTACCAGGCTGCGCTACGCCCCGACGCGAAAGGCGCGATTCTAGCAGATGAGCGGCTTCGTGCGGAAGCGCTATTTTTCCAGAATGCGCAGGATTTCCTGCAATTCCGCACGCACTTCGGCGAGCGACAAGGGCGCAGCGGATTTTTTTTCGCTCGTCGCGGGCAGTTCGCTGTCCAAGCGATTGCGCGCGCCCTGGATGGTGAAGCCTTCTTCATACAGCAGATGACGGATGCGACGGATGAGGAGCACCTCGTGGTGCTGATAGTAGCGCCGATTGCCGCGCCGCTTGACGGGTCTGAGCTGGCTGAATTCCTGTTCCCAATAGCGCAGGACATGGGGCTTGACCGCGCACAGATCGGAGACCTCTCCGATCGTGAAGTAGCGCTTTGCGGGAATGGGCGGCAACGCGTTGCCGGGGGCTTGCTCCGCCATGGTCAGGAAGCAGGCGGCGCCTCCTCGCTGGAGGGCACGCTGGCCTCCACCAAAGCCTTGAGCTTCTGGCTGGCATGGAAGGTCACGACCCGGCGCGCGGAGATGGGCATTTCCTCGCCGGTTTTGGGATTGCGCCCCGGCCGCTGGGACTTCTCCCGGCACTGGAAATTGCCGAATCCCGACAATTTGACGTTCTCGCCGCGTTCCAGGGCAAGACGTATCTCGTCGAAAAACGACTCCACCATGTCTTTTGCCTCACGCTTGTTGAGGCCCACGTGCTGAAAGATCAGCTCGGCAAGTTCGGCTTTGGTCAGTGTCATTTTTTCAGGAGCGCAATCGGGCTTGCAAACAGTTTTGCGCCGCCTCCACCATGCGAGCCACGGCGCCCTCCACTTCCGCTTCTGTGAGCGTGTGTTCAGTATCTTGCATAACTACCCGGAAAGCAAGGCTTTTCTTCCCACCCTCCACCCCTTTGCCGCGGTACAGATCGAACAATTCGACACTTACGACCCAAGCCTCGGCGGCACTTCTCAGCACTTCCAGCAAGACCGCGGCAGCGACCTCCTCGGCTACCACCAGTGCAAGATCGCGCCGCACGGAAGGAAAGCGCGAAAGCGTCTGGTGGCGCACCGCATCCCTGGATGCCAGCGCATCCAGCGCGAACTCGAACAGCCAGGGCGCGGCCGGCAGGTCGAAGCGCTGCAAGAGGCGCGGATGCAAGGCCCCCAACCAGCCCACGTGCCGGCCGCCGCGCAGCACTTCCACACTCTGTCCCGGATGCAGGGCGGGATGGCTGGCGCGGGCAAACTCCAGGCCGGCAGCCAGGGTCTGCACATCGCCCTTGACGTCGAAAAAATCCGCCGCACGGGTCGGCAGGCCCCATTGCTCTTCCTGCGCCGCGCCATAAACCAGGCCGCCGAGGCGGCGCGGCTGCGCCTGGGCCTGCGCCCCAAGGAACACCCGGCCGAGTTCGAAAACACGCACGCGGCTCTGCTGGTGGTCCAGGTTGTATTTGAGGGTGTCGATCAAGCCGCCCCATAGCGTGGTGCGCATGACTGCGAGATGGCTGGCGATGGGATTCTGCAAGGCCAGCGGCGCGCCGTTTTCACCGAGCGCGGCTTCCCAGGCCGGATCCACGAAGCTGTAGGTAATGACTTCCTGGTAATCGCGGTGCATGAGCCGCTCCGCCAGCTCGGCTTCCGCCACCCGCGTTTCGCTGACGGGGAGCATCGCAAGGGGGCCGCGCGGCACCTTGGCGTCGATGGCATCGTAGCCGTGCAGACGGGCGAGTTCTTCCACCAGATCTTCCTCGATGGCGAGATCGAAACGGAAACTGGGCGGCGTCACCAGCAGCGCATCTCCGGCAGGGGCCACCCGGGCACCCAGCCGCTCCAGATATCGCGTCGCCGTGCCGACATCCATGGCGAAGCCCAGTATGCGGGCCAGCCGCTCCAGACGCAGGGGGATGGGCTTGCGCTCCGGCAGCCGGCCCTTGACCTCGACCACGGCACCGGGGCGCCCGCCGCAGATCTGCACCAGCAAGGCGCTGGCTCTCTCCAGGGCCGCCCGCGTGGCCGCATAGTCCACGCCCCGCTCGAAGCGCTGCGAGGCGTCCGTGCTCAAGCCCAGGCGCCGGGCGCGCCCGACAATGGCCTCCGGAGCAAAGAAGGCCGCTTCCAGGAACACGTCCTTTGTGTCCTCGCCCACCGCGCTGTGGACCCCGCCCATGATGCCGGCCAAGGCCTGCGGCGCCTGCTCGTCGGCAATGACCAGCATGTCTTCGGCCAGCGTGACCTCCTGCTCGTTGAGCAGGCGCAAAGTTTCGCCGGCCTGAGCACGGCGCACGCGCAGGCCGCCGGCAAGCTTGCCCAGGTCGAAGGCGTGCAGGGGCTGTCCCATCTCCAGCAGAACATAGTTGGTGACGTCGACGACGGCGCCGAGCAGGCGCAGCCCGGCGCGTTCCAGGCGTGCGGCCATCCAGGGAGGCGTGGCGGCGCGCGCATCGACGCCCTTGATGATGCGGCCGCAATAAAGCGGGCAGGCTGCGGCGTCGGCCACGCTCACGCGCCAGGTGTCGGTGGTGTCCTGCAGCACCGGCGCAGGCTTGGGCAGATTGGCGGCCACGCCCGTGATGGCGGCCACCTCGCGCGCGATGCCGATCATGCTCAAGCAGTCCGCCCGGTTGGGAGTCAGCTTGAGGGTGAATATTTTGTCGTCGAGCGCGAGATAGTCGCGCAAATCCTTGCCGACGGGCGCGCCCGTCGGCAGAACGTACAGGCCTTCGCCATCCTGGGAAAGCCCCAGTTCCCGAGCGGAGCAAAGCATTCCATGCGATTCCACGCCGCGCACCTGGGCAGCCTGGATTTCCATCCCGGGCAGCTTCGCGCCGATGCGCGCACAGGGCACCTTCAAGCCCACTGCCACATTGGGTGCGCCGCACACGATGGACAGCGAGTCGCTTTCGCCCACGCCCACGCGGCAGATCTTCAGGCGGTCCGCCCCCGGGTGTTTTTCGCAGTACAGCACCTCTCCCACCACCACGCCGGAGAAGCCGGGCGCCAGATCGGCGATGCCTTCCACTTCGAGGCCCGCCATGGTGAGGGCGTGCGCCAGTTGCGCCGCATCCAGAGGCGGATTCACCAGAGCGCGCAGCCAGGATTCAGGGAATTGCATGGGGCCGGCCTAACGGAATTGGGAGAGAAAGCGCAAATCGTTCTGAAAAAACAGCCGCAGATCGTCCACCCCATGGCGCAGCATGGCGAGGCGCTCGGCTCCCATGCCGAAAGCAAAGCCCAGATAGCGCTCCGGGTCGATGCCGACGTGGCGGAACACATTGGGGTGCACCATGCCGCAGCCGAGCACTTCCAGCCATCCGGTGTGGGAGCAGACCCGACAGCCGGCGCCGCCGCAGATCACGCAGCCGATATCCATCTCGGCCGACGGCTCGGTGAATGGAAAAAACGAGGGCCGGAAGCGTACCGGCAGGTCGTCGCGCTCGAAAAATGCGCGCATGAAATCTGCCAGCACGCCTTTGAGGTCGGCAAAGGAGACGTTCTCATCCACCCACAGTCCTTCCACCTGATGGAACATGGGCGTATGCGTGACGTCGGAGTCGCAGCGATAGACGCGCCCCGGGGCGATGATGCGCAGGGGCGGCCGATGCTCCAGCATGTAATGCACCTGCACCGGGGAGGTGTGCGTACGCAGGAGTTCGCCGGACTGCAGATAGAAAGTATCGTGCATCGCCCGGGCGGGATGGTTCTCGGGAATGTTGAGCGCCGTGAAATTATAAAAATCGGTTTCGATTTCCGGCCCGTCCGCGACGCCGAAGCCGAGCGAATGGAAGAGCGCCTCGATGCGCGCCAAGGTCTGGCTCACGGGATGGCGCGCGCCGCGCCCTATACCCCGGCCGGGCAGGCTGATGTCGAGGGCCTCTTGCGCCAGGCGCCGCTCCAGTTCAGCGGCCGCGAGCACCTCGCGGCGTTCGCGCAGCGCGGCCTCCAGCGCGGCCTTGGCTTCGTTGATGCGCGCGCCCGCGCTCTTGCGCTCTTCCGCCGGCATCTGGCCCAGAGACTTGAGCAGTCCGGTGAGCACGCCCTGCTTGCCGAGATAACGGGCCTTGACCTGTTCCAGCGCATAGTAGTCGGCGCACCCCAGGATGGCCGCAAGCGCCTCGGCGACGATGTCGTTGGGATTGTTCATGCGATTGTCGAGCGTTTGAGCGGCGGTTCTCGGAGAAAACCGCCGCCGAAACGGAAGGAGTCCTGATGGCCCCCTTCCCGTGGCCGCCTCAGGCGGCCAGGCCTGCCTTCACCTGCTCGGCAATCTTGGCGAATGCAGCCTTGTCCATGACGGCAAGATCCGCCAGCACCTTGCGGTCCAGCTCCATGGCGGCTTTTTTCAGGCCGTTCATGAATACGCTGTAGGACAGGCCGTGCTCGCGCGCCGCCGCGTTGATGCGGGCGATCCAGAGCGCGCGGAACTGGCGCTTGCGCTGGCGGCG
>JAJZRU010000033.1 GCA_021802555.1 Pseudomonadota bacterium | reverse complement strand
AGGTCAAAGTCACCATGAGAAAATCCTACGGCTTCCGAACCTTCCGCGTCACAGAACTCGCCTTGTATCATGCACTTGGCAAACTTCCCGAGCCACAACTCGCCCACAGATTTTACTGACGAGGCAAGCTTGATTCTATTAGCGTGAAACAACGCGCAGCGTTGCCGCGTCCCCCTCGCCCTCTGGGAGAGGGCTGGGGTGAGGGAAACGGACAGGGCGATAAGAGCGTTTCATGATTTGGGGCGGCGATTCGCCATGTCCGTTAGATTGACTACTGTTACTGCGTACGGTCAGACACGATTTTACTTGCTCGCAGGGCGGCTCAGCCCTTGGCGAACACGATGCGCCCGCCCTCGGCATCCACGCGGATGGTGTCCTTGGGGGCAAAGCGTCCGGACAGGATCTCGCGCGCCAGCGGGTTCTCGATCTCGCCCTGGATGGCGCGCTTGAGCGGGCGCGCGCCGTACACGGGATCGAAACCGGCCTTGGCGATTTCCGCCACGGCGGCATCGGTGACTTCCAGCTTCATCTCCATGCGCGCTACGCGGCTCTCCAGATATTGCAGCTGGATGCGCGCGATGGACGCGATGTTGGCCTCATCGAGCGGGTGGAACACCACGACTTCGTCGATGCGGTTGATGAACTCGGGGCGGAAGTAGTTCTTCACCTCGCCCAGCACGGCCAGCTTCACCACCTGGTAGTCGTCGCCGGCCATCTGCTGGATCATCTGCGAACCGAGGTTGGAGGTCATGACGATGACGGTGTTCTTGAAGTCCACCGTGCGCCCCTGCCCGTCCGTCATGCGGCCGTCGTCCAGCGCCTGCAAGAGCACGTTGAAGACATCCGGATGGGCCTTCTCCACCTCGTCGAGCAGGACCACCGAATAGGGTTTGCGCCGCACCGCTTCGGTGAGATAGCCGCCCTCCTCGTAGCCCACATAGCCGGGCGGCGCACCAATCAGGCGCGCGACGGAATGCTTCTCCATGAACTCGCTCATGTCGATGCGGATGAGATGGTCCTGGCTGTCGAATAGAAACTCCGCCAGCGCCTTGCACAGCTCCGTCTTGCCCACGCCGGTGGGGCCCAGAAACAGGAAGCTGCCATAGGGCCGGTTGGGGTCGGACAGGCCCGCGCGCGAGCGGCGGATGGCGTCCGACACCAGGCGCACGGCCTCGTCTTGGCCCACCACGCGCTGGTGCAGCTTGTCTTCCATGCGGATGAGCTTGTCGCGCTCGCCCTGCATCATCTTGGAGACGGGGATGCCGGTGGCGCGCGACACTACTTCGGCGATCTCCTCGGCGCCCACCTGGGTGCGCAGGAGCTTGAAGCTGCGCTCCTTGCCTTCGGCTTCACTCGCCGCCTTCAACTGCGCTTCCAGCTGCGGCAGCTTGCCGTATTGCAGTTCGGCCACTTTGTCGAACTTGCCCTGGCGCTGGAAATCCGCCATCTGCGCGCGCAGCCTGTCGATTTCCTCCTTGACGTGAGCGGCACTCTGCACCGACGCCTTTTCCGCCTTCCAGATTTCCTCCAGGTCGGCATATTCCTTGCCCAGGCGGGCGATTTCGCCCTCGATGAGCGCGTAGCGCTTTTGCGAGGCCTCGTCCTTCTCCTTCTTCACCGCCTCGCGCTCGATCTTGAGCTGGATCAGGCGGCGGTCGAGCTTGTCCATGGACTCGGGTTTCGAATCGATTTCCATCTTGATGCGCGCGGCCGCTTCGTCGATGAGGTCGATGGCCTTGTCCGGCAGGAAGCGGTCGGTGATGTAGCGATGCGAGAGTTCGGCGGCAGCGACGATGGCCGGATCGGTGATCTCCACGCCGTGGTGCAGTTCGTACCTTTCCTGCAGGCCCCTGAGTATTGCAATGGTGTCCTCGACACTGGGCTCCTCCACCAGCACCTTCTGGAAGCGGCGTTCCAGGGCGGCATCCTTCTCGATGTACTTGCGGTATTCGTCCAGGGTGGTGGCGCCGATGCAATGCAGCTCGCCGCGTGCCAGCGCGGGCTTGAGCATGTTGCCGGCGTCCATGGCGCCCTCCGCTTTGCCGGCGCCGACCATGGTGTGGATTTCGTCGATGAACACGATGTTGCGGCCGGGATCCTGCGCCAGCTCCTTGAGCACGGCCTTCAAGCGCTCCTCGAACTCGCCGCGGTACTTGGCGCCTGCCAGCAAACCCGCCATGTCCAGCACCAGGACTTTCTTGTTCTTGAGAGTGTCGGGTACCTCGTCGTTGATGATGCGCTGCGCCAGGCCTTCGACGATCGCGGTCTTGCCCACGCCGGGCTCGCCGATCAGCACGGGATTGTTCTTGGTGCGGCGCTGCAGGATCTGGATGGCGCGGCGGATTTCGTCGTCGCGGCCGATGACCGGATCGAGCTTGCCCCGCCGGGCGCGTTCGGTGAGGTCCAGGGTGTATTTCTTGAGCGCCTCGCGGCTGGCTTCGGCTTCGGGATTTTGCACGGTTTCTCCTCCACGCACCGCATTGATGGCAGCTTCCAGGGTGGCGCGGCTGGCGCCCGCCTGCTTCAGCAGACGGCCGACCTCGCCCCTGTCCTCCAGGGCCGCGAGCAGCAGCAGTTCGGAAGCGATATAGGCGTCGCCGCGCTTTTGCGCCTCCTTGTCGGCGAGGTTGAGCAAGGCGGTGGAATCGCGCGAGAACTGCACGTCGCCGCCATGGCCTTCCACCCTGGGCAGGCGCGTCAAGGACTGTTCCAGGCCGCTCTTGAGCTGGGGCGCGTTGACGCCGGCGCGGGTGAGGATGCTGGCGGCCGAGCCGTCGGTTTGACCGACGAGGGCGGCGAGCAGGTGCAAGGGCTCGATGAATTGATGATCGTGCCCCACGGCCAGGCTCTGCGCATCGGAGAGCACCTGCTGGAAGGCGCTGGTGAGTTTGTCGAAACGCATGGGTCTTCCCTCAAGACATTACTGCTTATGTGGGGAAGAAGCGCGGTTATTTCAAGACGGGGCCGCCGTCAAAATGGATAGCCCAGGGTGAGCGTCAGGTAATTGTTCCAATAGCCCGTCCCGCCGCCGCTCACCGAAGCCACGTTGGAGCGCCCCAGGCGCGCGCTCAAACGGCCGTTGCCCGGCAGCCTGCCTTGCAGCGTCAGTTCCAGGGCATAGGTGCCCGCGCTCGCGCCGTCCGCCGTCTGGCTGCCCAGGCCGGCCTGCGCGCGCAATCGCCAGTCGGCGGCCAGCCGGTGGATGGCGATGAGGCTGAGCTGGGCCTCGTCATAATGCGCGGGGTTGAAATAGCCCAGTCCGCCGCCCGGCATGGTGCTGCGGAACACGCGGCCATAGAACTCGGCCCCCAGGGCCGAGGCGGTGCCGGGAAGATCGTAGGGACTCAGGATCACGCGCAGCACGCCGCCGTCGCGCCGGTTGCCGTCGCTGAAATCCTGATGGTAGGCCGCCGGCAGCACATACCAGTGCGCGCCCGGACGCAGGCTCACGCCCAGGGTATAGGTATCGTAGAGCACATGCCTGCCCAGCGCGGTAGGCGTATAAATGGGCGCGCGCTCGGCCGCGGCATTCAGTCCGAAGCGGTCCGTGGGCTGATATTCCCAGCCCGCCCGCCCCTGCAAAAAACTCCACCCGCCGCGTTCGCCCGCGCCCAGGCGCAGGCCCAGCCGCTGATTGCGGCCGATGCGCGCCTCCAGGCCGCCGTCCAGAATGTTGACCTTGGCCGCCTGCGTGCCGTCGTTCACCCACACGGCATGGGCCGCCAGATTCCATGCGGGGAACCAGGCGCCGCCCGGCGTGCCTGGCAGGCTCACGCCCGCCCCGTATGCCCAGGTGGTGAGATTGTCGCTGTCGTGCTGATAGGAGAAATCGCCCTGCACGCGTTTGCCGACGGCATAGTCCGCGTCCGCCCGCAGGCGCGCGTATTCCTCGCCCAAACGGCCCTGGGCCGGCACGGCGCCCATGGCCGCAAAGTAGGGCAGGCTTAAATCCTGCCAGCCCAGGGCGCGCTGGGCCTTGAGCGCTTCCAGCGTCGGCTCCAGGCGGCCGCGCGCATGGGCTTGCACGAGTGCGTAGGCCCGGCGGGGATAATCCAGCGCATTGTCGGCCTGGGCGAGACCGGTCGCCGCCGCTTCCCGGTCGGCCGCGGTTTGCGCCAGCGGCAAGGCCCGGGCGTAGCTCTCCCGCGCGCCGGCATAGGCCCCCAGCCAGAGCTGCGCGCGCCCCAGGCCCACCAAGGCGACGAAGCGCGCATCGCGCGCTGCGCCGGCACGCTCGAGCGCCGCCTGGAAATGCGCCAAAGCCGCCTGCGGCCGTCCCGCGACCAGGGCGGCGCGGCCGGCGCGAATATCCGCGCCGGCCGTGTCGTCCGCATGAGCAGCCTGGGCCGCCAGCGCGAGCAGCAGAGCGGCAAGGACTCTCCGCTTCACTTGGTGCCCCAGCTCTTGCGCAGATTGGCCAGCTCGCTCACATAGCCCATCACGGAGGATGGCGACATCACCAACTGCCCGAACAGCAGATAACTGAGAAAGCCGCCCAGATTGCGCCGCACGCTGAGATCGCGGCTTTTGAACATGCGCCTTTGCACGCCCAGCATGAAAAGATTGTTGAGCAGCCCGAGCGGCAGGACGATGAGCGTCATCGGCCCCGCGATCCAGTAGTGGCCCAGCAGGGCGGCGATCAGCCCCGGCACGAAGAAAAACAGGTAGCAGGCGTCGATGAAGGGATAGAGGAGATTGAGATAAAAGAACGTGAGGTTGAGGCGAGGCTTGAACAAAATCTTCGGGTGGTGCTTGAAGGCCTCGATGAGCCCCCGCGCCCAGCGCTTGCGCTGATGGTAATAATTGCGGAAGGTGTTCGGCACGCGCGTGAAGACCACCGCGTTCTCCGCATAGCCGACGCGGTGCCCCTGGGCCAGCAGCGCCCAGGTCAGGACGATGTCCTCGCCCACGCACTCGGGCCAGCCGCCCGCCGCGCGCAAGACCGTGCGGGTGTACAGGGAAAACGCCCCCTGGGCCACCAGCGTGCCCTGGTAGAGGCTCTGCACCCGCTTGACCACGGCGATGCCGTGGAAGTAATCCCACTCCTGCACGGCGGTGAGCCAGTTGTCGCGCGAGTTGCGCACGTGGATGGCGCCCGCTACCGCGACCGTGCCGGGCGGGTCGGCGAGATAGCGCGCGACGATGTGCTTGAGCGCATCGCGGTAGAGAAAGGTGTCGGCATCGATGGTGACGATCAGCTCGTGGCTGGCCTGGACCAGCCCGGCATTGAGGGCACGTGCCTTGCCGCCGTTTTGTTCCATGGACAGGATGCGCAGTTGCGGCAGCTCCAGGGCGCGCGCCACTTGCACCGTGCGATCGCGCGAACCGTCGTCGATGAGGATGACCTCAAGGCTCCCCGGATAGGCCTGCGCCGCGATCGAATGCAAGGTTTCGGCGATGGTCGCCTCCTCGTTGTAGGCGGCGACCAGCACGGACAGCGCCGGCCAGCCATGCTCGGGCATCGCGGGCCGTGGGCGCCGGTCCAGCAGCAGGCTGGCCAGGATGAAGGCAAAGGCATAGCCCGGCAGCAGGGCAATGCCGGTGATGACGAGCACCGCCAGCCATGTCGGCACCAGCCGGGCGAGGTCGTGGATCCAGGGCAGGGCCAGATACAGGCTGAACATCATCCAGGCCAGGGCGGCGCCATGGGCGATGCCCAGCTTGATCGGTACGGCCAGATAGAAAAGCGGGTTCTTGTTTTTCATGTCCATCCGCCCCAAGGGGGCGTGAAATGCCGGGCTCAGGCAGACGCGGGCCGCCTCCCCTTGCGCCATCCGATCAGGCCCAGCAAACCCAGGCCGGCCAGCAGCAGCTGGGCCTGCGCCGGCTCGGGCACCGGGCTCACCGCAGTGTAGAAGTTGTCCGCGGAGACCGCCTGCCAGGTCGGATGGTCGCGCGACCACCATTCCAGCGAGAGCACCCCGGCCTCCAGATGGTTGTAGCCGGTCATGCTATAGCCGTAGACGCCCTGGCCGAGCTGAAGATTGCTGCTGTAGCTGACCAGATCGGGCGGCGCTTCGCCGTCGCGGGAGATCGCCATGCTTGCGCCGTCAGCCCCCTGCAGGGTGAAGGCGAAGCCGTCGTCCACCAGCACGCCGAGGTTCCATTCGCCGCTGTAGGGTATGTAGAGATAGCCGTTGAAGCGGCCGACGAAATTGTCCTGGTAGCTGCTGTCCGGGCTGCCGGCGAACACCGGGGCAAGCGGACGGGTGCCGTAGATCTGGCCCCAAACCACGCTCTTGCCGTTGACGTTCCAGACCGTGGAATTGAAATCCGTGTTGGCGAAGTTGATCTGGCCGACCACGCCCCGGTAGGTGTTCCACAGGCCGGCGTTGACCGCCTGCGGGTCGGTGGAACTTGCGCCGCTGAATTGGGTCAGGGCCTGGTTGGCGCGCGCCAGATCGATGATGCCGGGATTGGGGTCCTGGTAGCTGGGCCAGTTCATGTTGACCTGCACCCAATCGCTGTTCACGCCGTGGCTGCCGGTCACCGGACCGGCCATCCAAGGCGCGAGGCTGGCGGCGAAGACCGGACCGGCCAGCCCCCCGGACAGCATGGCGGCCAGCGGCAGAAATACTCGGTTGATGTTCATTGCGGCTCTCCTTGTTCGCTTTTCGTTGGCTGAGTGATGCGCCGGCTCAACGCATCGCTTTGATTATTGAGAATTACAAAACTCCGTGACAAAACGCCGTGACACGTGAGCGCCCTCACCCCGGCCCTCTCCCAAAGAGAGAGGGAGGTCAATCCCTTCCCCCTCCGGGAGAAGGTGGCGCGCAGCGCCGGATGAGGGCAACCGAGTCCAGGGCGGTGACTGTCACGCGCTTCACGCGCTTAGGTAATCATTCAATAAGCATTTGCAGCATCTGCAAGCTTCGCGCCAGGCGGCGCGGCGCAAGCGCACCGGTATTTCATGCCGCCCAGGTGGCATACAATGGCGGGCTCCCGTTGTTTGTTCATCCCTTCCGACGACTTCGCAACATGCCCCCCAGCAGCTCCGCCACCCCCATCCAGCGCCTCGCCGATGAAGACGCTGCCCGCGCCCTCGAAGAAGACGTGGGCAGCGGCGACCTGACCGCCGCCCTCATTCCCACCGCAACCCGCGCCCGCGCCGCCCTGCTGTGCCGCGAGAACGCCGTGCTCTGCGGCATTCCCTGGGTCGAGGCGGTCTTGCGCCGCCTCGACGCGCATGCGGCGCTGCGCTGGCTGGTGCCCGAGGGAGCCCCGACCCATGCCAACCAGGTGCTCTGCGAACTGGACGGCGACGCCCGCGCCTTGCTCACCGGCGAGCGCACCGCGCTCAATTTCCTGCAGCTGCTTTCAGGGGTGGCAACCGAGACGCGCCGCTACGTGGACGCCGTGGCCGGTACATCGGCGCGGATCTACGACACGCGCAAGACTCTGCCCGGCTTGCGCGGGGCGCAGAAATACGCCGTCACGGTGGGCGGCGGCATGAACCACCGCATGGGGCTGTACGACGCCGTGCTCATCAAGGAAAACCACATCGCCGCCGCCGGCGGCATCGCCCCCGCCCTGGCCGCCGCCCGGGCGCTCAAAGCCGGCGTGCCCGTACAGATCGAAGTGGAGAATCTCAACCAACTGGAAGCGGCCCTGCAGGCGGACGCCGACCTGGTGCTGCTCGACAACTTCGACCTCGCCACCCTCAAGGCCGCCGTCAAGATCACCGCCGGGCGGGCCGTGCTGGAAGCCTCGGGCAGCATCTCGCTCGGCAACGTGCGCGAGGTGGCGGAAACCGGCGTGGACCGCATCTCCATAGGCGCCCTGACCAAGCATGTGCGCGCCGTGGATTTGTCCCTGCGCTTTGCCTGAGAACTATATCCCGCGCCAGATGACGGCAGCCATGCGCCCGGTGGCGCCATCGCGCCGGTAGGAGTAGAAGCGCTCGGCATCGGCCACGGTGCACAAGCCGCCGCCGTACACTCGCGCCACGCCCGCGCGCGCCAGGCGCAGGCGCGCGAGCCGGTAGATATCGACACGCCACTTGTCGGGCTGGGCGTCGGGAACGAAGGCCTGCGCGCAGGCGGGCATATCCTTTACAAAGGCCGCGCGCACCTCATCGCCGACCTGAAAGGCCTGCGGCCCGATGGCCGCGCCCAGCCAGGCCAGGAGTTCCTGCGGCGGCGCGTCCATGGCAGCGACGGCGGCTTCCAGCACGCCGCCTGCCAGGCCGCGCCAGCCGGCATGGGCCGCCGCCACCACGCTGCCTCTGAGATCGCACAGCAGCACCGGCAAACAGTCGGCTGTGAGCACGGCGCAGACGACGTTGCCTTGCCGCGCCACCGAAGCATCGGCGCTGCGCGAGGCGGCGGAATCGTCCGCGCGGCACACCGCATGGCCATGCACCTGGGTGAGCCAGCAGGGCTCCGCAGGCAGACGGGTGCGGAGGCGCACGCGGTTTTGCGCCACCGCGCCGGGATCGTCCCCCGTGTGTTCGCCCAGGTTGAGGCCGGCATACGGTCCGGTGCTGACGCCCCCCACTCGCGTGGTCATGAAGGCTCGCACATTCCCGGACGCCGGCCAGTCGGGGATCAGCAATTCCATGGTCACTCCGCGCGGGCGTAGAGCTTGAGGTAATCGGCCCGGGCCATGGGCTCCAGCGCCGCGACCGCCAGCACGTCGTCCAGATGGACCGGGGTGGACACGCCCACCAGGCTGGTGCCCAAGCCGGGCGTGGAACGGTTGAATTGCAGCGCGCGCCGGGCAGGATTGGGCAGGGCGGCCAGCGCCTGCGCCACGGCCTCCACGCTTTGCGCCGCCAGATGCCCCTTGAGCAGGCCATGGCTGGCCATGACGTAGATTTTGAGCTGGTGGGCGGCCTGGATGCTGGAAGCCACGTTGCCCTGCCCGGTGGCCTGGGAGAAGCGCGTGTAGCCTTCCAGCATGACCTGGTTGAAGGGCAGTTGCGCGACGCGGAAATGGTGCGGGGCCTGCGCCCCGCCCAGCTCGCGCGCGGCCTTTTCCGCCAGGCCCAGCAGTGAGGTGAAGGACTGGAACAAGGCATCGTCCGTGGCCGCGCGCAACCCATGGAAGGTGGCAATGCCGTAGCAGGCGATGCGCTCCTCCTGCACCGCCCGCTCCAGCATCACGAACACGCGCAGCAGGCGCCGGTTGAGTTCCTCCTTGCCCAGGCGCGGAATGTGCACCTCGGGCTGATCGATGAGGAAGGCATCCAGAGTGGCCAGTCCCAGCGCCTCGCGGCAGTGGTCGATCTGCCGATCGATATACGCTGGCGCGAGCAGGTGCGCCTGGGTGAGATCGTCCTCCGTGCCCAGATCGGGTTCCACCACATGCCGCCGGAACCAGGCGGGGAAATCTTCCGGCGGGCCGTCCTCGAAGGTGAGAAAGCCGCCCTTGGCCACCACGAACAGGCCTTCGCGCGCTACTCCGTTAGCAAAAGCGCGGCGCAGGCCCTCGCCCAGCGCGCGTGCGGAACGGCCGTAGCGGTAATGCGCCGCGGTGTCGAAGACGTTGATGCCGGCCAGCGCCGCCCGCTCAACGATGGCGGCATAGGCGGCATCGACCTCGTCGCTGGCCGCGCCCGGAAAGCTGCCCAGGCCCAGCGAGGACAGCTTGTAATGCAGATGGAGAAAGTCGCTGTAATGGGCGGCGGGAAAATTCGCGCCCTGGCGCTCCACATAGCGCCTGGTGCCCAAGGTGGTGGCGCGGCCGGGAACCAGTGTGCTCATGCGCTTCGGAAATAGGGATGCCCGGCCACCGCACGCGCGAGCTGCTCGATCTCCGGGCGCGGCGCCGCGGGCGGCAAATCGGCGTCCAGGCGGCTCATAAAAAATTGCGCAAAGTGTGCCTCGTCCTCATCCAAATCCCAGCCGCTCTCCCGCAACGCCGCGGCGCCGGCCGCCGGCAGCGCGGCCGGCAGTGTGCGGCCCGAAAGCAGCCCCCACAGGCCGGCCCAGGCGCGCGCGACGACCAGGGGATGATAGCCGCCCCCGCCCGTCGCCAGCAAACGCGCGCTGCCGTCGGGATGGCGCGGGGCATCGTGCAGGACATCCGCGCACACGGCGAGCCAACCCTGGGTGGTGAGCGCAAGCTTGCCCAGGGGGTCATGGCCGATGGCGTCGGTGCCGGCGAGCAGAAAAACGGCGTCCGGGCGGAACTTGTCCAGCACGCGCGGAAAGGCTTCCTGCCATACCAGACGGTATTCCGCATCCGTGGTGCCGCGCGGCAGCGGCAGGTTGAGGCTGGTGTAGGCCGCCTGGGGAGCGCTGTCCCGGAAGCGTCCGCCGCAGTACGGATAGGCGTAGGCCGTGTCCATGTGCAGCGACAGGGTGAAGACGTCGGGGTCGTCGAGGAAAGCCTCCTCCACGCCGTCGCCGTGATGGGCGTCGATGTCCACGTAGAGCACGCGCAGGCCCGCGCGCTTCAGGCGCAGGATGCCCAGCACCGGGTCGTTGAAAAAACAGAAACCCTGGGCGCGGTCGGCGCGCGCGTGATGCATGCCGCCCGCCGGATTGAAGCCGATGCGCCCTTCCAGCACCGCTTCCGCGGCCTGGATGGAGGCGCCTGCGGCAGTCGCCGGGGTGCTGAAGAATTGGGGAAAATATGGGTTTTCCAGGGTGCCCAAGGCATGGCGCGCGCGCGTGGCCGGCGCCACCCGCCCGAGCGCCTCGGCACGTTTGAAGGCGCTCACATACTCGGCGGTGTGAAACCATTGCAGCTCGACATCGGCGGCCTGGCGCGCGGTCACGAATTCTTCCGGGCGCAGGGCATCATAGGCGGCGATGAGGTCTTGCGTGAGGGATACGCGCGGGATGGCGAGCGGATGGTTGCTGCCATATATGGGGCGCCGGTAGCGCGCGGCGGCGATGAAGCGGGCGCGGCTCATCGGCGCAGGCGTAGGTAGATTTCCGGCAGCTTTTGCGGCAGCGCCTCGATCCGGTCCAGCACCAGATAATGGCCGGGGCCGAAGACGCGCGGCAGATAATCCGTGCCGCCCGCATCCAGGGTCAGGCAGAAGGGATGCACGCCGGCGTCCACCGCCTCCTTCACCGCCATGCGCGTGTCTTCCATGAGGTAGCGCTCGTCGCCGCCGTCGTCGTAATCCGCCGGGCGGCCGTCGGAAACGATGAGCAGCAGCTGGCGCGCGCAGCGCCCGTCGAAGCGCGTGACGGCATGGCGCAGCGCCGCCCCCATGCGCGTGGCCAGGCGCCCGGACAGGCCGCCGAGCTGGGCGCGCACGTCGGCCGTCAGGGGCTGATCGAAATCCTTGAGGGTGTAGAAGCTCACGCCGTCGCGGTACTTGGAGGCGAAGCCGCACAAGGCATAAGGATCGCCCACCGCTTCCAGGCTCTCGGCGAACAGCAGCATGGCGGCGCGCAGGCTGTCCACCACGCGGCCGCCTGCCGCGGCAGGCTGCATGATGGAGGTGGACAGATCGGCCAGCAGCAGCACCGAGGCATCGCGCTGCAGCAGCCGGCGCTGGCGGTAAACCGCCGGCTTGGGCGCGAGCCCGGCCTTGCGCTCGGCGATGAACTCCAGCGCTGCGTCGAGATCGAGCTCATCCCCCTCCCACTGGCGCCGGCGCGGCGCCGGGCGGCGCGGCTGCTGCGCCTGCAGGGCGCGCTTGAGGCGCGCGAGCACGGGAGCGTGGCGCGCCAGACAGGCCTGCGCGCCGGTCTCGTCGCGCTCGCTCAGCGTCCTTTCCTGCACCCAGGCCCAGCGCGCCTTGTAGGCGCTCTCGCGATAATCCCATTCCGCATAGGGCAGGCCCTGGACACCGACCGCCGCGGCCCGGACGCGCGCGGCGAACCGCGCCGGCTGGGGCACACCCGCGCCGACGCGCCCGCCCGAGCCGGCCGTCTGCTCCGCCAGCGTGTCCAGTTCGCGCTCGTCGCCGGCTTCGGGCCTGTCCTTGCGCCCGGCGGAACTGGGCTCGGCCGGCTGCGGTTGTGAGGCGTCAACGGCATCTTCTGCGCGCGCGCCGCTGCGAGCGCGCGGATAGACCGCCCGCGCGGCATTGGGACCGCGCCAGGGCAGATAAGCGGCGGCGCGCTGCGCCAGGGTCATGGGCGGAAAACTTCCTTCGTCATAAAGCTCCTGTGCCAGCGCCCAGGCATCCACCAGCGTGGCCGAAGACTGGGCGAGCACCGCGAGCATCCCGCCCCCGCCCTGCGCCAGAGCCTCCAGGCCTTGCGCCGCAGCGCGGAAATAAGCGCCGGCCGGGCCTTCGGGCACGTTCGCAGCGCGCGCAGCGGCCAGGAGGCGGGGGAGGTAATTGGGGATGACCCGCGCCAGCGCGGCATCGATGCGATGGTCTTCGCATAGATCGAAGATCAGTTGGAAGCGCACCATGTCGGCGCCGTAGGGCGCGAACAAAGGCCGCCAGGTGACGCGCCGGTCTGCGTCCAAGGACGGCTGCGCCAAGTCCGCGCGGCGATGGAGTTCATCGATGGCACCGCGCTCGCAGCCGTCGAAGCGCAGATGGCCGGCCGCGTGCAGCACGGCCAGCCAGGCTTCCTCGCGCTGCGCCATGGCCGCCGGCACATAGAGCGCCGCGCCATCCGTCTCCACGAAAGGCCGTCCCTGCTCGGGCGACCATTCCGACACCCGCAACTCGTAGGCCTCGCCCAGCCAGGCTGCCAGCACCAGGCCCAGCACGCGGCGATGCTCCGGCAGGCGGTAGCCGGGGAGATGCTGCAACAGCACGTCGCGGCTTTCCTCCGACTCCAGGCGGAAATAGGCCTCGCCGCGCAGACGCCCGGCCTGCAGCACGTCCGCGCCGCGCCGCGCCCACACGGCCAGCGCGTCCGCCCCCAGCAGGTCCCTGGCCCGGGGCGCGCCGGCAAGGTAGATCGCCAGCGGCAGGCGCCGCTCGCCGTACAGCGCTTCCGCCGGTGCGAGCAACGCGCGGAGGGCGGTGACATCGCCGCTCGGGCCCATGAGCGTCGCCACCGGCTGGGCGAAATAGGCGGCGCCGGCCTCCAGGCCGCGTCCGCACCAGAGCAGGCCCAAATCCAGCCATGCCAAGGCGCCCGCGCGCCCGAGCAGGCGATACGCCGGCGCCAGATGCTCCATGGCGCCCTCCACTGCGCGCCAACTGCCGCGCCACTGCGCGAAACGCAGCATGCGCTCGACCCAGGGCAGCAGCTCGCCGGCCGCCTCGGCGACCTCCGCACTGCCGCGGATATAGGCCTTGCCGGCGTCGCGGTCGTGCTCGAACAGAGTGCGGGCCGCGCGCAGCCAGGCAAGCGCCGCCGCCTCGCCATACTCCGTCAAAGCCGCGAGCGCGGCGCCCGCGTCGCGGTGGGCGACGAAGGAAATGGCCTCCAGCTCGGCCAGCTCCCGGCGCAGGGCGGGCGTGAGATCGGGATCGTCCATGCCGGCGCTCAAGCCCGCCGGCCGCCCCCGGGGGCCATGCGCCGGCGCTTCATTGCGGGAAATGCGCCGCAAGGATTTCCATGAGCGCCTCGGCCAACTCCGGATCATCCGTGGCCGGCACCACCAGCGCTGCTCGGCAGGCATCGAGCGGTGCCAAGCCCGCGCTCAGCAACTGCCCGGCATACACCAGGGCGCGCGTGGACGTGCCTTCCTCCAGGCCGTGGTCCTTGAGCACGCGCGCCCGGCGGCCCACTGCCACCAGCTTCTGCACGAGGTCGGGCGCGAGATCGGGCACCTCGTTGGCGAGGATGCGGCGCTCGACGTCCTCGGCCGGATAATCGAAGGCGATGGCCACGAAGCGCTGCTTGGTGGAGGGCTTCAAATCCTTGAGCACCGTCTGGTAGCCGGGATTGTAGGAAATCACCAGCATGAAATCCTCGTGGGCGTCGATTTCCACCCCCTTCTTTTCCAGGGTGAGCTGGCGGCGATGGTCGGTGAGCGGATGGATGACCACCGTGGTGTCGGTACGCGCCTCGACGATTTCGTCCAGATAACAGATGGCCCCGGCCTTCACCGCGCGCGTGAGCGGGCCGTCCTGCCACACCGTCTGTTCGCCTTCGAGCAAAAACCGGCCGACCAGATCGGCGGCGGTCAGGTCCTCATGGCAGGCCACCGTGACCAGCGGGCGCTTGAGCTTCCAGGCCATATATTCGAGAAAGCGCGTCTTGCCGCAACCCGTCGGCCCCTTGAGCATGACCGGCAGGCGCTTGCGATAGGCCGCCTCGAAAAGCTCCGCCTCGCCGCCCTGGGCTTCGTAATACGGCGCGTCGCCGCCTTCCGGCGGCGTCTGCACGATGTCGCGCTCCACGCCGCGCAGACGCTGGATGAGGGATTTCATAGACGTCCTTCCCGCTCGCAGCGGGATTTGATGAACAAGTGCAGGTGGCGGAGGGTGCGCACCGCCATGCGCGCCGGCTTGCGCGGCAGGGCGTCCGCTCTGCCGGCATCCAGGCAGTTGCGGTAATAGACCAGCTCGCGGCAGTTGTCGCGTATGGTGTTCCAGGCAGGGTCGCCTTTTACCAGCACTTTCCAGAGCGCGAGCAGATCGTCCGATGCCGGCGCCATCTTGTCGGTCGCGGCGCTCAGGTAGCCGGCGATCATGCGCCGGGTGAGCGCCTGAGCGGCGTCCACCACAGGCCCCGGCGGCGGTTCCACGCTGTCGCCCAGGCCGGATTCGAGCATGCGGATTTCCGCATCGACGTCGGCAAGCAAGACAGCCAGATCGGGTTGGGGCATGGGCGGGAACTTGAACCTATAATTTCATTCCACTGTGCAGCCTATCGGCGCGCACTCTATACCCGACTATTTTACTCGACCTTTGTTCCAGCGCAGGGAAAGCCCCATGAAAAAACTCATCAAGCTGCTCAAGCTCAACAACCTGCAGTACAACGCCAACCGCGATCCCCAGGTGTACCGCCGCCTGCCCGACGAGCCTTTCCGCATCCAGGCCTGGCTGGAGGGCAGCGGCGTCGCGGCCTGCAAGATCACCGATGCCGCCGGCCAGGCGCTGGGGGAGGCGAACGTGAATCTGCCCGGCGTCTACGACCAGGAAGTGCGCTTCTCCACTGTCGGAGTGCGAGTGGTGACGCTGAGCATCAGCGTCGGCGGGGAAAGCGTCAGCGAGAACCTGCGCCTGGATGTGCTGGACCACGCCTGGGTCGGATGAGCGGCCGAGTGCTCCGCCCGGCCGCCACGTTCTACCTCAGCCCGCCGCCTGTACCGGAATGGCGTTGCGCTGATCGACGATGCGGTTTCTGGCGTCCACGTACACCAGCTTGGGCTGGTAGCGCGCCAGTTCCAGTTCGCTGTACTGGGCGTAGCTGGCGATGATGACGAGATCGCCCGGCGCGGCCTTGTGGGCCGCGGCGCCGTTGACCGAAATGAGGCCGGAGCCGCGCTGCGCGGCGATGGCATAGGTGGTGAAGCGTGCGCCGTTGTTGACGTTGTAGATCTGGATCTGCTCGTACTCGCGGATATCGGCCGCCTCGAGCAAGTCCAGGTCGATGGCGCAGGAGCCTTCGTAATGCAGCTCCGAGTGGGTCACCCGCACGCGGTGCAGCTTGGATTTCAACATGGTTCGAGTCATGGCATGCCGTCGGGCCTTGCGGCGCCGCAGGCGCCCAAGCTATCAATTATAAAGGATCAGCCGGGCACGGTTTCCAGATTGTCGATGAGGCGCGTGCCGCCCAGCCATGCGGCCGCCAGGACGACGAACTCGCCGCCTTGCGCCCGCGCCGGGGCCAGCGTGCCGGCCTCGCGCACGGCCACGTAATCCGCCTTCCAACCCGCGCGCATCAAGGCCTGTGCGGCGTCTTGCTCCAGGCGCGGAAAATCCCGCTCGCCGGCGCGCAGACGCTCCGCCACGGCCATGAGCGTCCGGTACAGGCGCGGCGCCTCGGCACGTTCGGCGGCGGTCAAATAGCCGTTGCGCGAGGACAGCGCCAGCCCGTCGGCGGCGCGCACCGTGTCCACGCCGACGATGGCGACGGGCAGCGCGAACTGCGCCGCCATGTCGCGCACCAGGGCCAGTTGCTGATAGTCCTTCTTGCCGAACAGCGCCGTCTGCGGCCGCACCAGGTTGAACAGTTTCAACACCACCGTCAGCACGCCGCGGAAATGCCCCGGCCGATGCGCACCGCACAGCTCGCCGGCCAGCGGCGGCGGCGCCACGAAGCAGGTCTGCGTGCACGGATACATGTCCGCCACGGCGGGCGCGAACAAGGCGTCGCAGCCGGCATCGACGAGCTTGGCGCAATCGCTCTCCCAGGTGCGCGGATAACGCTCGTAATCCTCGCCGGGGCCGAATTGCAGGGGATTGACGAATAGGCTGGCGACCACCGCGGGGGCATGCCGGCGCGCCGCTTCGACCAGACGCAGATGCCCCTCATGCAGATTGCCCATGGTGGGCACGAAGGCCACTGCGCCCTGCGCATCGCGCCACGCACGCAGCTCGGCCAGGGTGCGCAGCACCTGCATCAGGTCGCGCCGGCGAGGCCCAAGCGCCGTTCAGGCCAAGGTGTGGCTGGCATCGGGAAACTCGCCGGCTTTCACTTGGCGCACGTATTCGGCCACCGCCACGTGCAGGTCGCCGCCCTGGGCCAGGAAGTTCTTGGCGAACCGCGGCGGCTGGGCATACAGCCCCAGGGCGTCGTAGAGCACCAGCACCTGACCGTCGCAGCCGGGGCCCGCGCCTATGCCTAGGGTAGGGATGGTCAGCGCGCGGCTGATTTCCGCGGCCAGCACCGCGGGCATCGCTTCCAGCACGATAAGACCCGCGCCGGCCTCCTGCAGCATGCGCGCGTCCTCCAGCAGCTGGCGCGCGCCCGCCTCGTCGCAGCCTTGCACGCGATAGCCGCCCAGTTGATGCACCGACTGGGGCAGCAGGCCCAGGTGGGCGCACACGGGGATGCCGCGCTGCACCAGAAAGGCCACGGTGTCCGTCATCACCGCGCCGCCCTCCAGCTTGACCATGTGTGCGCCCGCGGCCATCAGGCACGCGGCCGAGCGATAGGCCTGGCGCGGCGAAACCTGATAGCTGGCGAAGGGCAGATCGGCCACCAGCAAGGCGCGGGTCAAGCCGCGCGCCACGCAGGCGGTGTGATAAACCATGTCCTCCAAGGTCACCGCCAAAGTGGAGTCCCGGCCCTGCACCACCATGCCCAGCGAATCCCCCACCAGAGCGACATCCACACCGGCGCCATCCAGCATGCGGGCAAAGCTGGCGTCGTAGCAGGTCAGCGCGGCGATCCTCTCTCCCGCGGCCTTCATGGCCCGCAGGCTGCGCAGGGTATGGCGGTTCATGCGCTCCCCTTGCTGAAGAATTCGCGCGCGCCGCGCATCTTGTCCAAGCGCTCCAGCAGCAGCTCGAAATCTTCCGTCTGCCTCACGAAGTTGAGGTTTTCGCTGTTCACCATGAGCACCGGCGCGGCCTCGTAATGGTGGAAGAATTCGCTGTAGAGCGCCGCGAGCCGGCGCAGATAATCGGCGCTCATGCCGCGCTCGTAATCGATGCCGCGCTGGCGGATGCGCGCCTGCAGCACCTCTACGGGCGCCTGCAGATAAAGCACCAGATCGGGCGTCGGGGCATGCAGGCTGAGATCGTCGAACACGCGCCGGTAGAGCTGGTATTCGTCCTCGTCGAGGTTCAGCTGCGCGAACAGCTTGTCCTTGTCTAGCAGAAAATCGGCCACCAGCGTGCTGCGGAACAAATCGCCCTGCGCCAGTTCCTTGACCTGGCGCACGCGATCGAACAGAAAATGCAACTGGGTGGCCAGGGCATAGCGTTTGGGGTCCTGATAGAAACGCGGCAGAAAGGGATTGTCGGCCGCGCTTTCCATCAGCATATCGGCCCCCAGATGCGCGGCCAGCCGTTTGGCCAGACTGGTCTTGCCCGCCCCTATGGGGCCTTCCACCACCAGATAGCGGTAGCGCGCCAGGCTCATGAACAGCCCACGGCCGCGCTGGAACAAGGTGCTGCGAGCGGCCAGGCCGCCTGCTCCGCGACCGCGTCGAGCAGCGGCCCGAGCGCCCCGAGGCCGGGCAGGCACAGCGCGGGCGCGATTTCCGCCAAGGGGCGCAGCACGAAGGCGCGGCCGTGCATGCGCGGATGCGGCAGCGTCAGCCCTTCCTCGTGAAAGCGCGCATCCCCGTAGAGCAGCAAATCCAGGTCCAGGGTGCGCGGCGCGTTCTTGAAGTGGCGCTCGCGCCCATGCCGCTGCTCGATGCGGAACAACGCATCCAGCAGCGCGCGCGGTGACAGGCCTGTCTCCAGGGCGGCGACCGCGTTGACGAAATCCGGCTGCCCGTCGTAGCCCACCGGGGCCGACAGATAAAGGCGCGAGGACGCCAGCAGGCGGCTGTGCTCCAGGCCGCCCAGCTCCGCCAGGGCATGCTCCACCTGCGCGACCGGGTCTTGCAGGTTGGCTCCCAATCCTATGTAGGCGACCACCTTCATGCCGCGGCGCTGTCCGTGTCGATGTCGGCCGCATCTTCGGCGGCGCCCGCGCCGGAAGGTTTCTTGCGTCGGCGCCGGCGGCGCGGCTTGGATGCTTCATCGCGCACCAGCATGGATGCGCGTTCCGTCTCGTCGGCGTCCTGGAAGCGGGTCCACCAGTCCGCCAGTTCCGCCTCCACCTCGCCCGCTTCGGCGCGCAAGAGCAAAAAATCATAGCCGGCGCGAAAGCGCGGATGCTCCAGCAAGCGATAGGGCCGCTGGCCGCCGCGCTGTTCGAACCGGGGCTGCAGCGCCCAGATCTCTTTCATCATGCCGTCGAAGCGGCGCGGAATGGCGAGCGCCTCGCGCTGCGCTTCCAGGGCTTCGTCGGCCGCGGCAAAAAGCGCGGGCATGGCGTGCTCGCCGGCCTCCTTGGCGGCCTGCCAGCGCCGCAGCACCTGCGGCCACAGCAGGCTGGCGAAAAGAAAGCCCGGCGAGGCCGGCTTGTCGGCGCGTATGCGCGCGTCGGTATTGGCAAGCGCGGCCTGGATGAAACGCTCGCCGGCAGTGTCGTCCAGGATCGTATCCAGCAGCGGCAGCAGGCCGTGATGCAGGCCCTCGGCACGCAACTGGTGCAGGGCGCGCAGGGCGTGGCCGGAAAAGAGCAGCTTGAGCGCCTCGTCGAACATGCGCGAGCGCGGCACATTGCCCATGAGCGGCGCAAGCTCGGCCACCGGAGCGCGCGCGGCGCGATCGACGCTGAATTCGAGGCGCGCGGCGAAGCGCACGGCGCGCAGCATGCGCACCGGGTCCTCGCGGAAGCGCGTGGCCGGGTCGCCGATCATGCGGATGACGCGCGCGCGGCAGTCGGCCACGCCGCCGTGGTAATCCGTGATCTCCTCGCGCGCCGGATCGTAGTACAAGGCGTTGATGGTGAAATCGCGCCGCGCGGCATCTTCCGCCTGGCTGCCGAACACGTTGTCGGCGAGGATGCGGCCGTGCTCGTCGGTGGGGCGCTCGTCCTCGTCGGCGCCGTTGCCGGAAGCGCGGAAGGTGGTGACTTCTATGGTCTCGCGCCCGCACATGACGTGCACGATCCGGAAGCGCCGGCCGATGATGCGGCTGCGGCGGAACAGGGCGCGCACCTGCTCGGGCGTGGCATTGGTGGCGACGTCGAAATCCTTGGGCGCGCGCCCCAGCAGCAAGTCGCGCACCGCGCCGCCGACCACGAAGGCGGCATAGCCGGCGCCGCTCAGCGTATCCGTAACCTTGAGCGCACAGGGCGAGAGCCGCTCGCGTGCGATGCCGTGCTCGCTCCTGGGGTAAATCCTGGCGGGAGCGTGTTTGGCGGCACGCTTGCCAAAAACCGACTGGATGAAACGACGTATCATGCTGCCGTCACGGCCCGGGGAGAATCGTGCATTATAAACCGGCGCCGCCGGCGCCTCAGGCACGCAGGCTGATGATGGGCCAGCCCGCCGCAGCGGCGCGGGCGCGCAGGGTGGCATCGGGATCGACCGCCACCGCATGGCTGACTTTCGCCAGCAAGGGGATGTCGTTCAGCGAATCGCTGTAGAACCAGCTTTCCGAAATGTCCTCCCACAGCAGGCGACGCTCCGCCAGCCACATCTCCAGGCGCGTGATCTTGTGCTCCTTGAAACAGGGAATGCCGGTGCCGCGTCCGGTGAAGCGGCCGTCGATCTCCTCCACTTCGGTGGCGATGAGATTCTCGACGCCGAACTCGCGCGCGATGGGTGCCGTGACGAAGCGGTTGGTGGCGGTGATGATGGCGAGCAGGTCGGCGTCTTCCCGGTGCTTTTTCACCAGCGCGCGCGCCTGGTCCGTAATCATCGGGCGTATGCGTTCGGCCATGTATTCGCAGTGCCAGGCCTCCAATTGGGCGCGCGGATGGCGCCCGAGCGGCTTGAGCTGGAAATCGAGAAAAGCGTGGATGTCCAGGGTGCCGGCCTTGTACTGCTCGTAGAACTCCCGATTGCGCACTTCGTGCACTTCGCGGTCCAGCACCCCGCGGCTGATGAGGAATTGCGCCCACTCGAAATCGGAATCGCCGGCGAGCAGGGTGTTGTCGAGGTCGAAAAGAGCCAGTTTCATGGGCAGAAAGGCAAAAACATGAAGCCCGCGCAGTATACCCGGCCGCCGATACGTAACTGCTCCGCTGCGCTAGGATAAGAAAAAACTGCCCTGCCGCCATGAATCGCCCGCCCTCCGCCTGCGCCGCCCTGCTCCTGCTGCTGCCCGCCCCGCCCGCAGCCGCCGCCTCCCTGCAAAGCTGCCGCGCCATTGCCGACGATCACGCGCGCCTGGCCTGCTACGACAGCCTGGCCGGGCCTCCTGCCTCCGCACCGGCGCCGGCCGCCTCTGCCCCGCCGCCCGCGCTCACCCAGCGTCTGGAAAACCAGCAGGCGGCCGAGCGCAACCGCTTCGCCATCGTTCCCTACAAACCCAATTACATCCTGCCCATCACCTACACTCCCAACCGCCTGGGCAACCCCGACTACGGCTTCCGCCCCGAACACAGCGAAGTCAAATTCCAGATCTCCTTCCAGTTCGACATGCTGTCCGGCCTGCTGGGCCGCGGCACCAGCCTGTACGGCACCTACAGCCAGCTCTCTTTCTGGCAGGCCTACAACGGGGCCGCCTCCAGCCCCTTCCGCGAAACCGATTACGAACCCGAGCTGGGCTTGGGCTATCGCCCCCGGAATCTGCGCATCCTCGGGCTCGACGTTCCGCTGCTGCGCCTGGGTTTCGTGCACCAGTCCAACGGCCAGGGCGGGCTGCGCTCGCGCAGTTGGAACCGCATCGTCGCCACCGCCGCCTTCCAGCGCGGCAATTTCGCCGGCGTCTTGCGGGTATGGAAACGCATCCGCCTGACCAGTCAGAACGACAACCCCGACATCACCGACTACCTGGGCTATGGCAGCCTGGTGCTGGCGTACAAGCTCCATGACCAGACCTTCGCCCTCACCCTGCACGACAACCTGCGCTGGCACGCCAACCGCGGCGCGCTGCAGTTGGACTACAGCTTTCCCCTCACGCACCGGCTGAAAGGCTATGTGCAGTATTTCAGCGGCTATGGCGAAAGCCTCATCGACTACAACCGCAGCATCAACCGCCTCGGCATCGGCATCATGCTGACCGACTGGCTGTAGACCGCAGCGGCGCGCGCCGCCAAAGCCAGTAAAATGCCGCGCATGAATCCGCCCGCACTCGCCACCCTGCCCAATTCGCAACTCCTCACCTTGGGCTGGATCGGCCTGGTCGTCATCCTCGGCTTCTGGCTGCAGAGCGGCGACTGGCGCAAGCTGCTCGACGCGAAGCGCTCCAACCTCTTCCTCGGCGCCACGGTGGCGGTGATGGCGCTGTGGCAGGTGCGCACCGGCATCCGCCCCGGCCTGGACTTCCATCTCTTCGGCATCACCGCGCTCACGCTCATGTTCGGCTTCAGCCGCGCGGTGCTGGCCGGGGTGCTGGTACAGGCCGCCAGCGCGGCCTTCGGCCATGGCGCCTGGAACGCCATCGGCCTCAACACGCTGGCCCTGGTGGCGGTGCCGGCCGGTTTTACCGCCCTGGTACATGGCATCGCGCAACGCCACCTGCCCAGGCATCTGTTCGTCTATCTCATGCTGTCCGGCTTCATCAGCGCCGGCATAGGCGTCCTGCTGGCGGGCGCCGCGGAAAGCCTGGCGCTGTTCCTGGGCGGCGCCTACGGCTTGGCGTTCCTGCTGGAGAATTACCTCGCCTACTACATCCTGGTGGCGTTCTCCGAGGCCTTTCTGTCGGGCGGGGTCGTCACCCTCATGGCGGTGTACCGCCCGGGCTGGCTGGAAAGCTACGACGAAGCGGCCTATATCCCCCACGTCTGATGACGCAACGCATCGACTACCCGGACCTGCCGGTCGCGGCCCGGCGCGCAGAAATCCTGGCCGCCCTGGCACGCCACCGCATCCTCATCCTGAGCGGCGAAACCGGCTCCGGCAAGACCACCCAGGTGCCCAAGATGGCGCTGGAATGGCTGGGCGACGGCGGCGGCCTGATCGGCTGCACCCAACCGCGCCGCATCGCCGCGCGCGCGGTGGCCGCGCGCCTGGCCCAGGAGCTGAAATGCGAGCTGGGCGGCCTGGTGGGCTACAAGGTGCGCTTCTCCGACAAGGTGCAGGACGCAACGCGCATCAAGGTCATGACCGACGGCATCCTGCTGGCCGAATCCCAGTCCGACCCGCTGCTCAGGCGCTATCGCTGCCTCATCGTCGACGAGGCCCATGAGCGCAGCCTCAACATCGATTTTCTGCTCGGCTATCTCAAGGATTTGCTGGACAGGCGCAGCGACCTGAGCCTCGTCATCACCTCGGCCACCATAGACATCGACAAGTTCTCCACCCACTTCGGCGGCGCGCCCACCCTGGAAGTGTCCGGCCGCACCTATCCGGTGGAAATCCGCTGGCGCCCGCCGGAGCGGCCGACCCCGGCGGCACCCGCCGCGCGCGGCAAGGATGCGAAAAAGGACGAGCCCGATCTCATGCAAGGCATCCTCGACGCCGGCGACGAACTCGCCCGCCTGGGGCCGGGCGACACGCTCGTCTTCCTGCCGGGCGAGCGGGAAATCCGCGACTGTGCCGAGGCCCTGCGCAAGCATCATCCGCCCGGTACGGAAATCCTGCCGCTCTTCGCGCGCCTGTCGGTGGAAGAGCAGGACCGCATCTTCAAGCCGCACGGCGCGCGCCGCATCGTGCTGGCCACCAACGTGGCGGAGACCTCGCTCACGGTGCCGGGCATCCGCTACGTCATCGACACCGGCCTGGCGCGCGTGAAGCGCTATTCCGCGCGCAACAAGGTGGAGCAACTGCTGGTGGAGAAAATCTCGCAGGCCTCGGCCAACCAGCGCGCCGGGCGCTGCGGGCGCGTGGAGGCGGGCGTGTGCATCCGCCTCTACGACGAGGAGGACTATGCCAACCGGCCGCGCTACACCGATCCCGAGCTGCTGCGCTCCAGCCTGGCCGGAGTGATCCTGCGCATGAAGGAACTGGGCCTGGGCGATCCCGCCGCCTTCCCCTTCATCGACCCGCCCCAGCCGCGCCTGCTGCACGACGGCGAACAACTGCTGCAGGAACTGCACGCCCTGGACGAAGCCGGCCGCCTCACCGCCGTGGGCAAAAAACTCGCCCGCCTGCCGCTCGACCCGCGCATCGCCCGCATGGTCCTGGAAAGCGATAAGCGGCGCTGCCTGAGCGAAGCGCTGGTCATCGCCAGCGCACTGTCGGTGCAGGACCCGCGCGAGCGTCCGCTGGAGCGGCAGGCCGCGGCCGACGAGAAGCACCGCCAGTTCGCCGACGAGAAATCCGATTTCCTGGGCTGGCTCAAGCTATGGGAATTCTTCGACGAAGCGATCCGCCACAAGAAATCCAACCGCCAGTTGAACGAGCTGCTGCAGGACAATTTTCTCTCGCCGCGCCGCATGCGCGAGTGGCGCGACATCCACGGCCAGTTGTTCAGCCAGGTCACCGAGCTGGGCCTGAAGCCCAACGACGCGCCGCCGGCTTATGTGGAACTGCACAAGGCCCTGCTCGCCGGCCTGCTCGGCAATGCCGGCTTCAAGTCCGACGATGCCAAGGCGCAGAGCAAGGAAGGCATGTACCAAGGCACGCGCGGCATCCGCTTCAATCTGCATCCGGCCTCGGTGCTGGCGAAGAAGCCGCCGAAGTGGATCATGAGCGCCGAGCTCACCGACACCGGCCGGCTGCTCGCGCGCACCAATGCCGTCATCGAGCCGGAATGGCTGGAGGAAATGGGCACCCATCTGGTGAGCCGCAGCCACACCGAACCGCATTGGGAGAAATCGCGCGGCTACGTCGCCGCCTACGAGAAAGTGACGCTCTACGGCCTCACCATCGTCGCGCGCCGCAAAGTGCACTACGGCCCCCTCGACCCCAAGCTGTGCCGCGAACTGTTCATCCGCGCCGCCCTGGTGGCGGGCGATTACGACAGCCGCGCGCCCTGGTTCGTGCACAACCGCCAGCTCGTGAATGAGGTCGAGGCCCTGGAGCACAAGGCTCGCCGCTCCGGCGTCTGGCTGGACGAGGAACGCATGTTCCGCTTCTTCGACGCGCGCATTCCGGAGCAGGTCCACAACGCCACTGCCTTCGAGCGCTGGCTGCGGGAAGAGAAAAAGCAGGACGCGCTCAAGTTGACCCTGGAAGACATGGTGGGCGAAGGCTTCAGCCCCGACCATGCCCTGTTCCCGGAAGAAATGACGGTCGACGGCGTGTCCTGCAAGCAGCGCTACCGCTTCGAGCCCGGCCATCCGCTCGACGGCGTGACGCTGACCCTGCCGCTTTATCTGCTCAACCGCATTCCTCAAGCGCAAGTGGACTGGCTCGTGCCGGGGCTCATCCGCGAAAAAATCACCACCTTGCTGAAGGGCCTGCCCAAGGCACTGCGCCAACCCCTCATGCCGCTGCCCGAGGCGGTTACGGCCTTTTTGAGCGCGGCCGATACCGCCCGACAGCCGCTCCCCGAAGCCCTCGCCGCTTTCGTCACGGCGCGTGCGCAGCAAAAGGTCAGCCCCGCCGACTTCGCCGCCGATCTGCCGCCCCACTTGCTGCTGAACCTGCGCGTCATCGACGATGCCGGCCAGGAACTGGCGCTGGGGCGCGATCTCGCCGCGTTGCGTCGGCAACTGGGCGACACCGCACGCCTGGCCTACGGGCGCAGCGACGACGAGGCCGGGCGCTACGAGCGCAGCGGCATCACCGCCTGGGATTTCGGCGAGCTGCCGGAAAGCGTGCAGTTCAAACGCGCCGGCAAGACGCTCACCGGCTATCCCGCGCTGCTGGACGAAAACGACTCGGTGGCGCTGCGCCTGCTCGACGATGCCGC
>JAJZRU010000010.1 GCA_021802555.1 Pseudomonadota bacterium | reverse complement strand
TCTCTTCGCCTGTCTATCCAGGCCGTCACTCAACTCAAACGAATTACTTCATCCAAGTATGAGCATCTCTTCACTCACCCAACTAGATGCCCACACCTATCGGCTGTTTCGTTGTTAAAGAACGATGGTTGCGGGGACAGGATTTGAACCTGTGACCTTCGGGTTATGAGCCCGACGAGCTGCCAGACTGCTCCACCCCGCGACCGTGTCGACCCCAATAGGCGCCGAGAGGGTGAATTATGGAGTCAGCCAAGCCACTTGTCAACTCTCTCCCCATACACCAAGGCGTGTCAACGCCATTTGCCGCCCGCAGCATTAAACGCGCCGCTGCCGGGAGTTTTTACATGGTGTGGGTAGGCCGCGTCGATTTGAGTGCGCCGCCAAGCAGGCCCTCGATCTTGTGGCGCGCCGCATTGCCGCTTTCGTTGGCAGCAAATTGCACGCCTACACCTTGCACGCGATTGCCATGCGTGCCGGTCGGCGTGATCCAGATCACTTTGCCGGAAACCGGGATTTTCACGGGATCGTCCATCAGGGTGAGCAGCATGAACACTTCCTCGCCCACCTTGTACAGCTTGTTGGTGGGAATGAACAAGCCGCCGCCCTTGATGAAAGGCATGTAGGCCGCGAAAAGTGCAGCCTTTTCCCGAATGGAAAGCGACATCACCCCAGGGCGATTCAGGCCACCGCCTTCGGTGTTAGGGTTGAAACTCATGCCTCACCTCGCTACTCATGCGACCCTCGCCGGGCGCCTTTCCCAAAACAACTGCCGGTAACGCATCAGCCACGCCTCGCGCTGCGCCGTGGCGTTCAGCGGATGGCGCAGCACCCATCCCTCGGCCGCCGTGGCGGCCAGCAATTCCAGCAACGCGCCGCGTTCCACGCGCAGACCCAATTGGCCCAAGGCCTCGGCGAAATCGGGGTTGCGTGTCGGCACAATGCCCAAATGGCAGCCCAGCAAATCCACCAGCCAGCGGTAGATCAGCTCGAACCAGCTTTCGTTGCCCAGCGCCGCCCAGGCCTCGGCCTGCGCCGTGGGCTCCATGGCCGAGGGCTTCGCCAACTGCGCCAACACCTCGCGCCGCTGAGCGCTCAACCCTTGCTCCTCGCACTCCAGCGCGCGCAACGGCGCACCACCCACCCAGGCCAAGGGCGCCTCGCGCGCGCCGCGCTCGACCAGCCAGTCCAATGCGGACTGACGCGGCGGCAGGCCGATGTCCAGCCGCCGGCAGCGGCTGCGCAGGGTGGCCAGCAGGCGATGGGCGGCATCACTTACCAGCACGAACACCGTATTTATCGGCCCTTCCTCCAGCACCTTTAGCAAGGCATTGGAGGCTGCGCGGTTCAAGGCGTCGGCAGGGTGGACGAGCACCACGCGCCAACCGCCCTGATGCGCGGACAGGCGTACGAAATCGACCACGCGGCGCGCCTGGGCGACGTCGATCTCCTGCGCCAGGCGCACTTCGCCAGCCTGATTCTCGCGCTCTTCCAGGGTCAGATGAAGAAAGTCCGGATGCGCCCCCTCGGCAAACCAGCGGCAGGAGGCGCACTGCCCGCAGGCCGGTTGCGAACCGCACAAAAGGCTCTGGGCCCAGGCGCGCGCCAGCGCCAGCTTGCCCACCCCGCGCGGCCCGGCGATCAGCAGGGCACCGGGCGGACGCCCCTGCCAGGACGACGCCAGTTGGCGCCAGGAAGGTTCAAGCCAAGGGTAAGGAGCGCTCACAGGCTGTCCAGCAGACGCGCGACGTCCGTCTGGATCTCTGCCGGCGCGCGGGTCGCGTCGATTACACGGATGCGCTGGGGGTTCAAGCCCGCCCGTTCCAGGTAGGCGTCGCGCACGCGGCGGAAGAATTCCAGGTCTTCGGCCTCGAAGCGGTCGGCCGCGCGCGCCTGGGCGCGCCGTTCGGCCGCCAGCTCGGCCGGCACGTCCAGCAACAGCGTAAGATCGGGCGCGAAACCCTGCAAGGCCCACTCCTCCAGGGCCGCGAGGCGCGCCCGGGTGATGCCGCGCCCGCCGCATTGATAGGCGTAGCTGGCGTCATGAAAGCGGTCGGACAGCACCCAGCGCCCTGCCGCAAGCGCGGGCTCGATGACGCTCTGCACATGCTCGACGCGCGCCGCGTACATAAGCAGCAGTTCGGTGTCGGCAACCATGCCGCGGCTCAGCAGCAGGCCGCGCAATGCTTCGCCCAGCGGCGTGCCGCCCGGCTCGCGCGTAGTCAGCAAATCGACGCCGCGGCCGCGCAGGCGCCCCTCGATGAATGCCAGATGCGTGCTCTTGCCGGCGCCGTCCAGGCCTTCCAGGGAAATGAAGCGCCCGCGCATCATGAGCCACCGGGGCGAATCTGATACCGGTACACCGCCGCATTCTGCTCCGCCAGCGTATCGGAAAACTGGTGCGTGCCGTCGCCGCGGGCCACGAAATACAGCGCCGCGCTGTGCGCGGGATGCAGCGCCGCCAGCAGCGCCGCCTCGCCCGCCAGGGCGATGGGCGTGGGCGGCAGGCCGTAGTGCGTATAGGTGTTGTAGGGCGTATCGGTTTCCAGATCGGCGCGCGTGAGATTGCCGTCATACCGGCTGCCCAGCCCGTAGATCACCGTGGGATCGGTCTGCAGCTTCATGTTGAGGCGCAGGCGATTGAGGAAGACCGCCGCGATCATTGGGCGCTCATCGGCTTGCGCCGTTTCCTTTTCGATAAGCGAGGCCATGATCAGCGCCTGATATGGCGACTGGTAAGGCAGGCCCGGCGCGCGCGCAGCCCAGGCCGCTGCCAGCTTCTGCTCTTCCAGAGCATAGGCGCGCCGCAAGACATCGAGATCGCTCGATCCCGGCGCATAAAAATAGGTGTCCGGAAAAAACATGCCTTCCGGCGTGGGCTCGCGTATGCCCAGCGCCGCAGCCAGTTGCACGTTGCTCATGGCCGCCGTGTCATGGCGCAGATCGGGGGCGCTGTTGAGCGCCGCCCGCACTTCGACGAGACTCCAGCCGTCGATGAAGCGCACCGAGCTTTGCAGGCTCTTGCCCTCCCTGATCATGGCGTAGAGCTGCCAGGGGCTCATGGGGCCATCGAGAAGATAGGCCCCCGCCCTGAGCTGGCTCGCCTGCCCGGTAAGCCGCCCCAGCAACGAGAACAGCCAGGCGCTTTGCACGACACCCTGCTTCTGCAATTGCCCGGCAAGGGCTTTGAGGGTGGTGCCTTCTTCCAGGGTGATTTCCACCTGCGGCGACGGCAAAGCCAATGGCGCATTGGCATACCAGGCTAGGCCGCCGACGGCCGCCGCGACGAGCAACAGGCCGAACAGCAACAAATACTTAAGGCGATTCATGCAGGCATCCTAACAAAGCCGCGCCCATTTCGTGCGGAGACCAACTGCGTTCGTCCAGATGATCGATCTGGCGCACCCCGGCCAGACTGTTGCACAGAAAGAGCGCTTCCGCGTCCATGACCTCCGCGGCCGCAACCGCCCGCACGCCGACGCGCAGCCCGGCCCGCGCCGCGCCGTGCAGCACGCGGGCGCACGCCACGCCGGCCACGCCGGCGCCGCTCACGTCGGGCGCCAGCAGTTCGCCCCGGCGCCAGAGCAGGAGATTGCTCATGGTGCCGCCGATCACCCGGTCACCGGTATCCATGAGCAGGCCCTCGGCAATCGCGTCGTCGCTCCACTCCGCGCGCGCCAGGACGTTTTCCAGGCGGTTGAGATGCTTGATGCCAGCCAGGCGAGGCTGTATTGCCAGGCGCAGATCGCACCAACGGGCGATCAGGGGCTTGGCCAGCAGCGGACTCTCCCCCGTGCCGGTCATGATGATGAGCCTGGGCGGGCTGCCTTGGGGCGGCGCATAGCCGCGCGCCCCGTCGCCGCGGGTGAGAATGAGCTTGGCGTGGCTTGCCCCGGGGTCGGCGGCCAGGGCGGCCTCCAACTGTCTCCTGAGTACTTCTTCCGTCGGGCAGGAAAGCGCGAGGCGGGCCGCGTCGTCGTGCAACTTGGCATAGTGATCCTGCCACCAGGGAATTTCCCCTGCAGCAACCCGCAGGGTGCGGAACACCCCGTCGCCATAGGCAAGGCCGCGGTCGGTGGCGGGAAGCCGCGCCTCGGGCTGGCCGTCTATCCAGATCATGGGCGACTCAAGCCAGGCAGGCTGCGCGTGGGAAAGCTCAGAGGCGGCGGAACACCAAGGTGCCGTTGGTGCCGCCAAAACCGAAGGAGTTGGACAGCGCGACGTCGATCTTCATGTTGCGTGCGGTATTGGGCACGTAATCCAGATCGCAGCCCTCGCCGGCCTGGGCGAGATTGATGGTCGGCGGCGCGATCTGGTGCTTGATCGCCAGGGCAGTGAACACCGCCTCCGCGCCGCCCGCCGCGCCCAGCATGTGGCCGGTCATGGACTTGGTCGAGCTCATCGCCACCTTGCCGGCGTGCGCCCCCAGGGTGCGCTTGACCGCGACGGTTTCCGCCACATCGCCCAGCGGCGTGGAAGTGCCGTGGGCGTTGATGTAATCGACCTGCTCGGGATTGACGCCGGCATTGCGCAGGGCGTTGAGCATGCAGCGCCGGGCGCCTTCGCCGTCCTCGCGGGGCGCGGTCATGTGGTAGGCATCGCTGCTCAGGCCGTAGCCCGCCACTTCGCAATAGATGTGGGCACCGCGCGCGCGCGCGTGCTCGTATTCTTCCAGCACCAGGATGCCGGCGCCGTCGGCGATGACGAAGCCGTCGCGGTCCTGGTCCCAGGGGCGGCTGGCGCCCGCCGGATCGTCGTTGCGCGTGGACAGCGCGCGCGCCGCGGCGAAGCCGCCCACGCCCAGCGGGGTGATGGCGTTTTCCGCGCCGCCCGCGATCATCACGTCGGCGTCGCCATGTTCGATGAGGCGCGCCGACTCGCCCACGGCATGCGTGCCCGTAGTGCAGGCGGTGACCACCGCGAGGTTGGGGCCCTTCAGGCCGTACATGATGGAAAGATTCCCGGAAATCATGTTGATGATGGCGCCCGGGATGAAGAAGGGCGAAATCTTGCGCGGCCCCGATTCGAGATAGAGCTTGTGGGTCTCTTCGATGCCCAGGATGCCGCCGATGCCCGAGCCGATATTGACGCCGATGCGCTCGGCGTTGGCCTCCGTCACCGTCAGGCCGGAATCGCGCATGGCCTGGATGCCGGCCGCCATGCCGTACTGGATGAAGACGTCCATGCGGCGCGCTTCCTTGGGGTTGAGGTAGGCCCCGACGTCGAAATTGCGCACCTCCCCCGCCATCCGCGAGGCGAACAGGGCGGCGTCGAAGCGGGTGATGGTGCCGACGCCGGAACGCCCTGCGAGCAGGTTGTCCCAAGCTTCGACGATGCTGTTGCCCACCGGGGAGATGATCCCCAGGCCGGTGATGACGACGCGCCGCTTAGCCAATTGCGCCCCTGGAATTACTTGAGATGGGCGTTGACGTAGTCAACGGCCTGCTGCACGGTGGTGATTTTTTCCGCTTCCTCGTCGGGGATCTCGCACTCGAACTCCTCTTCGAGAGCCATGACCAGTTCCACCGTATCGAGTGAATCGGCGCCCAGATCGTTGACGAAAGACGATTCGTTCTTGACGTCCGCCTCGTTTACGCCTAGCTGCTCGGCGACGATTTTCTTGACACGCTGTTCGATATCCATTGTGTTTCCTCTATCGGGTTGTGCGTAATGCCTCATCGCGCAGTCCATGCAGCGACGATGAAGACGCGGGATTTTACCAAATTTGCCTCTGCCTTACGCCATGTACATGCCGCCGTTGACGTGCAGGGTCGCACCGCTGATGTAGCCCGCCCCTGCGCCGGCCAGAAAAGCCACCGCATGGGCAATGTCTTCCACCTGGCCGAGACGCCCCAGGGGTATGTGGGCGAGCAGGGCCTCGCGCTGCGCCTGCGGCAGGGCGCGCGTCATGTCGGTGTCGATGAAGCCGGGGGCCACGCAGTTCACCGTGACGCTGCGGCTGCCGACTTCGCGCGCCAGAGACCGGGTGAAGCCCATGACGCCCGCCTTGGCGGCGCTGTAATTGGTCTGCCCGGCGTTGCCCATGGCCCCGACCACCGAGGCGATGCTGATGATGCGGCCGTAGCGCGCCTTCATCATGCCGCGCAGCACCGCGCGCGACAGACGGAACACGGACGACAGATTGGTGGCCAGAATGGCGTCCCACTCCTCGTCCTTCATGCGCATGAGCAGGTTGTCGCGCGTGATGCCGGCATTGTTGACCAGGATGGAGACCGGGCCGAACTGCTGCTCGATGGCCGTCACCACGGCATCCACCTCGGCGCCCTGGGTGACGTCCAGCTTCATCCCCCGGCCCGCACCGCCCTCGGCGCGCAGATAGCCGCCGATGGCGTCGGCCCCCGTGTCGCTGGTGGCCGTGCCGATCACGGTGGCGCCGGCGCGCGCCAGGACCAGTGCGCAGGCCTGACCGATGCCCCGGCTGGCGCCTGTGACGAGAGCGATCTTTCCTTTCATTTCCCCTCCCCGGCGCCCAAAGCGACCCTCGCCCGGCATGCCGCAAACATGTAATCAGAGCGCTGCACGGATCGCCGCCTCGTCGGTAAGCGCAAAAGTCATCAGACTGACATCGATGCGTTTATTGAGGCCCGCCAGCACCTTGCCGGGGCCGCATTCGAAAAAGCGCGCGGCGCCCCGTGCCTTGAGTGCGCGTATGGTTTCCACCCAGCGCACCGGCGCGTACAGCTGCCGCGCCAGAGCGTCGCGTATGCGTTGCGGCTCGTCGTACGCCGCCACGTCGGCATTGTGCCAGACCGGTATGCGCGGCGCCTTCAGATTGATTTGCGCGAGCCGCTCCGCCAGCTTGCCGGCCGCCCCGCGCATGAGGCTGGAATGGGAAGGCACCGACACCGGCAGCGCCAGGGCGCGCTTGGCGCCGCGCTCGCGCGCCAGGGCCATGCCGCGCTCCACGGCCGGCCGATGCCCCGCGATCACCACCTGGCCGGGGCTGTTGAAATTGACCGCTTCGAGCACCTCGCCCTGGGCCGCCTGGGCGCAGACCTCGCGCACGACCTCGTCCTCCAGCCCCAGGATTGCCGCCATGGCGCCCGCGCCCTCGGGCACCGCTTCCTGCATGACCTGCGCGCGAAAGCTCACCAGCGCAAGGGCGTCGGCAAAGTCCAGCGCCTGCGCCGCCACCAGGGCGGTGTATTCGCCCAGGCTGTGGCCCGCGAGAAACGCCGGCTCGGCCCCGCCCAGCGCACGCCAGGCGCGGAAGGCGGCCACTCCGGCGGCCAGCATGGCCGGCTGGGTATGACAGGTCAGATTGAGCTGCTCGGCCGGGCCCTCCTCGATCAGCTTGCGCAGATCGTAGCCCAGCACCGCCGTGGCCTCGCGGAAGGTGTCGGCAACCTCGGCGCGCCCCATCAGGTCCTTCATCATGCCCACAGCCTGGGAGCCCTGGCCGGGAAACAAAAAAGCGTCTTGCATAGCGTTATGAGTATCTTGAATTCTGGTCTTGCTTACCGAGACTGTCAGTAGCGCACCAGCGCCGAGCCCCAGGTGAAGCCCCCGCCGAAGGCTTCCATGAGCAGCGTCTGGCCGGGCCGGATGCGGCCGTCGCGCACCGCGGTGTCCAGCGCCAGAGGGATGGACGCGGCCGAGGTGTTGCCGTGCCGGTCCACCGTCAGCACCACGCGCTCCATGCCCATGCCCAGCTTCTTGGCGGTGGCCTGGATGATGCGGATGTTGGCCTGGTGCGGCACCAGCCAGTCGATATCGGTTTTCGCCAGGCCATTGGCGGCCAGGGTCTCATCGACGATGGCATCCAGGGTGTTGACCGCCATCTTGAATACGGCGTTGCCCTGCATGCGCACCTTGGGGCCCGCGTCCGGGCTGCCGGAGGACGGTCCGCCGTCGGTATACAGCAAGGCCTCATAGCGGCCGTCGGCATGCAGGTGGGTGGAAATGATGCCAGGCACGTCGCTCGCAGCCAGCACCACGGCGCCGGCCCCGTCGCCCCACAGAATGCAGTTGCCGCGGTCGCTGTAGTCGGTGATGCGCGTGAGGGTCTCGGCGCCGATGACCAGGGCGGTGCGCGCCTGGCGCGCCTTGATGAAATTGGTCGCCGTCGCCAGCGCATAGATGAAGCCGCTGCATACCGCCTGGACGTCGAAGGCGGCGCAGGCATTGCCGATGCCGAGCTTGGCCTGGACGATGCAGGCGGTGCCCGGGAACACGCGGTCCGGCGTGGTGGTGGCAACCACGATGAGATCGACGCTGGCCGGCACCACGCCGGCCGCTTCCAGCGCGCGGCGTGCGGCCTGGGCGGCCAGGTCGCTGGTCAGCTCGCCCGCGCCGGCGACGTGGCGCTGGCGTATGCCGGTGCGCTCGACGATCCACTGATCCGTGGTGTCGACCAGCCTTTCCAGATCGGCGTTGGTAAGCAGCCGCTCGGGCAGGTGACTGCCGGTGCCGACGATGCGTGCGTGGGTCATGCCGTCGGGGCTCCCCGGCCTCACGGTACCGCCCGCAAGGGTGCGGGGGTTTCCTGTATCTGTTCGGTGATGCGCCTGAGCACGCTGTTCTGCACCTCGCCCACCGCTGTGTTGATGGCCTGCTCGAAGGCAAAACGGTCTGCGCCGCCGTGGCTTTTCACCACCACGCCGCGCAGCCCCAGCAGGGTGGCGCCATTGTAGCGGCGCGGGTCCACGCGGCGCTTGAAGGCATTGAGCACGGGCAGGGCGATAGCCCCGGCCACACGCGTGAATAGGTTGCGATTGAACTCTTCGCGCAGCAGCCCCGCGAGCATGCGCACCAGCCCTTCCGAGGTCTTCAGCGCGACGTTGCCGACGAAGCCGTCGCATACCACGACATCGGTGGTGCCGCGATAGATGTCGTCGCCCTCCACGTAGCCGTGGAAATTCAGATGGCTGGCACGAAACAGGTCGGCGGCTTCCTTCACCATGTCGCTGCCTTTGATGTCTTCCGTGCCCACGTTGAGCAGCCCGACCGAGGGATCGGGTTTGCGCGTCGTGGCCGCCACCAGCATGGCGCCCATGATGCCGAATTGCAGCAGCTGCTGCGGACTGCATTCCACGTTGGCGCCCAGGTCGAGCATGAGCACCTCGCCTTTGCGCGTGGGCATGATGGTGGCGATGGCCGGCCGCTCTATGCCCGGCAGGGTCTTGAGGACGAACTTGGCGGTGGCCATGAGGGCCCCGGTGTTGCCGGCCGACACGCAGGCATCGGCCTCGCCAGATTTCACCAGATCGATGGCGACGCGCAGCGAGGAATCCTTCTTGTTGCGCAAAGCATAGGCCGGCGCCTCATCCATGGCCACTACTTCGGAGGCATGGTGCAGGCGCACGCGCGGATCGGCGTGCTGGCGGCGCCGTGTCTTGAGCTCGGCTTCCAGCGCGTCGTTCGGCCCGACCAGGATGATGTTGAGCAACTCGTTGGCGGCCGCGCAGCGCAACGCCGCAGGCACTGTGACATGAGGACCGTGATCGCCCCCCATGGCGTCAACCGCAACAGTGATTTCCCTCATGGATGCGTAGCGGCGCGGGCGATCAGGGCGATGCGGCCTGTCCGCCGGTGCGGCGAGTCCGGGCGAAAACCGCCGGACACCCCGCCGCAACCGACCGAAGCATGAACACCTTACTCGCCGCGGCCCTTGGCCACCTTGCGGCCGCGATAATAGCCGCTCGGGCTGATGTGGTGGCGCAGGTGCACCTCGCCCGTGGTCGGCTCCACCGCCAGGGGTGCCGGCGTGAGGAAATCATGCGCGCGATGCATGCCGCGCTTGGAAGGGGATTTCTTGTTCTGTTGGACAGCCATTTGCGTACTCCTAATTCAGTTCCGTTACGGGCGCCTCTGCCGGGCATTGCCCTTCCTCATGCCTGGGGATCAGCGGCAAACTCAGCAGCACCTCGTCCTCCACCAGAGCGGCCAGATCCACCGCCGCATCCGCCACCAGGACTTCCGCATCGGGCACCAGCGCGACGTCGGCTTCGAGGCGCTCCGCCTCTTTCTCATCATGCGCCAGATAA
Organism: Pseudomonadota bacterium; assembly: GCA_021802555.1. Lineage (GTDB taxonomy): Bacteria > Pseudomonadota > Gammaproteobacteria > Burkholderiales > Thiobacillaceae > JAJXXS01. Next base: position 88,843 of record JAJZRU010000010.1, on the reverse strand, counting down.
AGCCGGCGCCCGAGTTTGAGCGGCCACCGCAGACTGCCCAGGCACCGCTGGCACACCAGGGCCAGCACCGTTTCAACCTCGACATCCACATATGAGTGCCGCTCGCTGTCGACAAATCCGCGCACCTGGTACATGATGGTGCCGCGGCACTCAGGCAACGCCTCCGCCAAGCGTGCAAATGCATTGATGTCCGTCGCGCCGCGCCAAGTCCGGGAAGCTTGCGCGAAGTGGAATCCATGCACGCTGGGGCGTTGAAGCATAAGAGAAGAATGATAATATTTTTTCCCTTTCCCTGTCAAAATCGCTTGCGCCGTCCATGATCCGCAAAATTTTGGTTGCCAACCGCGGAGAGATCGCGGTGCGCATCGTGCGCGCCTGCGCCGAAATGGGCATCGCCTCGGTGGCGATTTACACCGACGCCGACCGCCATGCGCTCCACGTCAAAAAAGCCGACGACGCCTACAACATCGGCAATGAGCCCGTGGCGCCCTACCTCAATCCTCACACGCTGGTGAACCTTGCGGTCGCTTCCGGTTGCGATGCGCTCCATCCCGGCTACGGCTTCCTCTCGGAAAACCCCCTGCTGGCCGAGGTCTGCGCCCGACGCGGCGTGCGCTTCATCGGCCCCGGGCCGCAGGTCATCCGCCGGATGGGGGACAAAGTGCAGGCGCGCCAGGCCATGATCCAGGCCGGCATCCCGGTCGTGCCCGGCTCGGAGGGCAATCTGGAAAACGCCGGGCAAGCGCGCCAAGTCGCCGCCAAGATCGGCTACCCGGTGATGCTCAAGGCCACCAACGGCGGCGGTGGACGCGGCATCCGCCGCTGCGACAGCGAGCAGGACCTGCTGCGCAACTACGACCGCGTGGTGTCCGAGGCCGGCAAGGCTTTCGGCAAGCCCGAAGTGTTCGTGGAGCGCTGCGTAGTCAACCCTCGGCACATCGAAGTGCAGATCCTGGCCGACCGGCAGGGCAACATCGTCCATCTTTTTGAGCGCGACTGCTCGATCCAGCGGCGCAACCAGAAACTCATCGAAATCGCACCTTCACCCCAGCTCACCGAGGCGCAGCGCCTGTATGTCGGCAAGCTCGCGGTGCAGGCGGCGCGCGCCGTCAGTTATGAGAACGCCGGCACGGTGGAATTCCTGCTCGACCGCGACAACCAGTTTTATTTCATGGAGATGAACACCCGTTTGCAGGTGGAGCACACGATCACCGAAACCATCACCGGCGTGGACATCGTGCAGGAGCAGATCCGCATCGCCGCCGGGCTGCCCCTGCAATACCGCCAGAGCGACATCGAGCATCGCGGTTATGCCGTGGAATTCCGCATCAACGCCGAGGACCCCAAGAACGGCTTCCTGCCGAGCTTCGGGCGCATCACGCGCTATTACGCGCCGGGCGGCCCCGGCGTGCGCATGGACGCAGCCATTTACACTGATTATGTGATTCCGCCCTATTTCGACTCCATGTGCGCCAAGCTCACGGTCTGGAACCTGACCTGGGAGGGCGCCATCGAGCGCGGACGCCGGGCGCTTGCGGACATGGTCATGTACGGCGTGAAGACCACCATCCCCTATTACCAGGAAATCCTCAAGAACGCCGATTTCCGCAGCGGCCGCTTCGACACGGGCTTCGTCGAGGCGCATCCCGAACTGGTGAACTACTTGGAGCGCATGCCGCGCGAAGTCCTCACCGCCGCCATCGCGGCCGCCCTCACCGCCCACCACGGAGCCTGAATTGAGCCGAGTCCACCTCTGCGATCTGGTTTTGCGCGACGGCCATCAGTCGCTCATCGCCACGCGCCTGCAAACCACCGACATGCTGCCCATCTGTTCCAAGCTCGATCAGGTGGGCTTCTGGTCGCTGGAAGCCTGGGGCGGCGCGACCTTCGACGCCTGCGTGCGCTTCCTCAAGGAAGACCCCTGGGAGCGCCTGCGCGCCTTGCGCCGCGCATTGCCCAACACCCGCCTACAGATGCTGCTGCGCGGCCAGAACCTGCTGGGATACCGCCATTACTCGGATGACGTGGTGCGCGCCTTTGTGCAGAAATCCGCGGACAACGGCGTGGATGTGTTCCGTGTGTTCGACGCCATGAACGACTTGCGCAACATGGGGGTTTCCATCGCCGCCGTCAAGGCCGCCGGTAAGTATGCGGAAGGCGCCATCTGCTATACCGTGAGCCCGGTGCACGACATCCCGCATTTCGTCGAGCTTGGGCGCGGTTTCGCGGCCCTGGGCTGCGACGGCATCGCCATCAAGGACATGGCCGGCCTGCTCACGCCCTATACCGCTTACGAACTGGTCAAGGCCCTCAAGGAAGCCACCGGCCTGCCCATCCACACCCACAGCCATTCCACCTCCGGCCTCGCGGCCATGGTGCATCTCAAGGCCATAGAGGCCGGCGCGGAAATCGTCGACACCTGCATCGGCGCGTTTGCCGAAGGCGCCAGCCACCCCACCACGCAGAGCTTCGTCGCCGCGCTGGCCGGCACCCCTTACGACACCGGCCTGGCGCTGCCGCTGCTGGAGGAAATCTCGGCCTACTTCCGCGAAGTGCGCAAGAAATATTGGCAGTTCGAAAGCGACTTCACCGGCGTGGACACCCGCGTGCTCAGCAGCCAGGTGCCCGGCGGCATGATTTCCAACCTCGCCAACCAGCTCAAGGAGCAGAACGCGCTGGACAAAATGGACGCCGTGCTGGAGGAAATCCCACGCGTGCGCGCCGACCTGGGCTATCCGCCGCTGGTGACGCCCACTTCGCAAATCGTCGGCACCCAGGCGGTGCTCAACGTGCTCACCGGCAGCCGCTACAAGTCGTTCACCAACGAGGTCAAGTTGTATCTGCAGGGGCGCTACGGCAAAACCCCCGGCCCGGTGAACGATGACATTCGCCGCCAGGCCATCGGCGACGCGCCCGTGCTCTCACAGCGCCCGGCAGATTTGCTGGCAGACGAGCTCGACAAGCTGCGCGAGGACATAGCCAACCTGGCCAAGAGCGAAGAGGATGTCCTCACCTTCGCCATGTTCCCCGATCTGGGGCGCACCTATCTGCAGGAGCGCGCCGCCGGCACGCTCAAGCCGGAGGCACTCAAGCCGAAGGGAGCGGATTCGCCTTCGGAAGTCCCGCGCACGGCACCGGAGGAATTCAAGGTTACGCTGCACGGGGAGACCTACCACATAAAAATCGCTGGCAGCGGCCGGCACGGCGAGGCGATGCGGCCTTTTTTCGTCAGTGTCGACGGCGTGGCCGAGGAAGTCTGGGTGGAGACGCTGGCGGAAAGGGCGCTTGGCCCAGGTCTCACCGCGTCGCCCCCGGCCGCCACTGGCGCCCCTCCAGCGCCGCCCACAGGCGCAAGCCCCAAACCACGCGCCACGCACCCCGGCCACATCACCGCAGCCATGCCCGGCACGGTGGTCGCTGTGCTCGTGGAGCGCGGCCAGCAGGTAAAGGCCGGCGATCCGGTGCTGGTCATCGAGGCCATGAAAATGGAAAACGAAGTGCAGGCAAGCGTCAGCGGCACCGTCGTCAACATCTACTGCGCCAAGGGTGAGGCCGTGACACCGGATCAGGCCCTGGTTGAAATCCAGCCGGAATGAAGCTCGTGCTCGCCTCCACGTCGCGCTATCGCCGCGAGCTGCTCGCGCGCCTGCAGCTGCCTTTCGAAGTCGCGGCGCCCGAGGTCGACGAATCGCCCCTGAGCGGCGAAACGCCGCCGCAGACGGCGCTGCGCCTGGCGCAGCTCAAGGCGCGCACGGTGGCGGAAAAATTTCCTGCCGCCCTCATCATCGGCTCCGACCAGGTCGCTGCCCTGGACGGCGCGCAGATCGGCAAACCCGGAGGTCACGCACGCGCCCTGGCCCAGCTCAAGACCATGCGGGGGCGCGCTGTGGTTTTCCATACCGCCTTATGCCTCTTGAACAGCCAGAGCGGCCGGATGCAAGTCCGGGAAATCCCGGTAATCGTACACTTCCGCACCTTGAGCGATGCGCAGATCGAAGCCTATCTGCGCAAGGAGCAGCCCTATGACTGCGCCGGGTCGGCCAAGTCGGAAGGCTTGGGCATCACCCTCGTCGAACGCTACGAGGGCGACGACCCGAACGCATTGATCGGCCTGCCGCTGATCGCGCTCATCGACATGCTGCGCGCCGAGGGCATGGACCCCCTCATGGCATGAAGCGCATTTCCTTCTCGCTGGCCCTGAGCGCCTTGCTGGCGGCCTGCTCGCCATCGGGAGCTCAAGCACTCAAGCCAGGAGACAAGGCACCCGATTTCACCGCCCAGGCGGCTTTGGCGGGCAAAGTGTATACCTACTCGCTGGCCGCCGCCCTCAGGCAAGGCCCCGTGGTGCTGTATTTCTATCCCGCCGCCTTCACCACCGGCTGCACCCTGGAAGCGCACGACTTCGCCGCCGCCATCGATCGCTACCAGGCCCTGGGCGCCTCCGTGATCGGCGTCTCCCGCGACGATATTGCCACCCTGCAAAGATTTTCCGTGAGCGAATGCCGCAGCCGATTCCCGGTCGCCGCCGACCCGGACGGCAGCATCACGCGGGCCTACGGCGCCGTCATGCCCCTGGTCGGCAAGGTGGCGAATCGCATCTCTTACGTCATCGCGCCAAACGACGCCATCCTCTACTGCTACGCCAGCCTGCTGCCGGGCAAGCATGTGGCCAACACGCTGCAGGCCCTGGAGCGGTGGCGCACGCGCCCGTCCAGGCGCTGAGCGGCCTCTCAGACGTCGCTGATCTCGACCCGCGTGCCGACCGATACGCGCTCGAACAAGTCCAGCACGTCGGCGTTTTTCATGCGTATGCAGCCATGCGAAGCCGGCGTGCCGATCAGGTGTTCGTCCGTGGTGCCGTGTATATAGATATAGCGGGCTTGCGTGTCCACGCGTCCGCCCTGGTTCCTGCCCGGCTCATCTCCGGCCAGCCAGAGGATGCGGGTGAGTATCCAGTCGCGGCCCGGATAGCGTGCGGCCAGCTCCGGGGTCCAGATCTCGCCGGTCGGCTCGCGCGCCACGAAGACGGCATGGGAAGGCTGCCCGGCGCCGATCTTCTGCGCGACAACATGGCGGCCGCGCGGGGTGCGGTAGCTGTCCATCTCTTCGCCTGCGCCGTTGCGCGCCGTGGAAACCGGATACTGGCGCAGCAGCACCTCGCCCTCCGGTGCCGGCTCCAGCAGATACAGCTGCTGGCGCGCCAGACTGACATGGATGTAGGGAGCGTCAATCCCCACTGTCGCCCTCCTTCCCCGCTACCGCCTTGGCCGAGCGGCGCGCGGCGAAGAACTGCGAGAGCAGGCGCCCGCATGCCTCCATGCATACCCCGCCGACCACCTCGGTATGGAAATTCAAGCGCCGCTCGGCATATAAATCGATGATGCTCCCCGCCGCGCCGGTCTTGGGATCACACGCGCCATAAACCAGGCGCGCAATGCGGGCATGGAAAATCGCGCCGCTGCACATGGCGCAGGGCTCCAGCGTGACATACAGGGTGCAATCAGGCAGGCGGTAGTTGCCCAGCCGCTGCGCGGCATCGCGCAGGGCCACGATCTCGGCGTGCGCGGTGGGGTCATTGGCGGAGATGGGACGGTTGTAGCCGCGCCCGACGATCTCTCCGCCGCACACGACCACCGCGCCCACGGGCACTTCGCCTGCGGTCTGCGCGAGCCGTGCCTGCCGCAGCGCCGCCTCCATGTACAGCGCATCCCGCTCCGCCTCCTCGTCTGCGGACCGAAACGCCGGCGCCATCACTTCTCCCACGCCGCCCCCTTGTCCCTTGCTGCATAGCCGCGGCACGCGGCATCGATCAAAATGCGAGTGTAGATGAGCATGGCAAACCCTTCTCCAGGGCCTTGCCCCGACAGGAAGCCTGGTGCCGCTTGTCCGATTCGAACGGACGACCTATCGCTTACAAGGCGATTGCTCTACCGGCTGAGCTAAAGCGGCATGGCGCGCCGAGGCAGGCGCGACGGCGCATTGTAAAGGCTCTCGCCCTATTTGACGATTTTCAGGCTGGGGCGCCCTTTGGGCGGCGGCTCGCCCTCGGAGCCGGCGCTTGGCACGGACTGCCCCTCGCCGCCCGCCCCCACGGGAAACTGCAGGCCCTCACCGTTCTCGCGCGCAAAGATCGCCGCCACGCGATCGACCGGAATGGCGATCTCGTAGGACGTGCCGCTGAAACGTGCGGAAAACTGCACCCACTCGTTGTCCATGGTGAGATTGCGCGTGGCGCTGGCCCCGATGTTGAGAACGATTTCTCCGTCCTTGACGTACCCGGGCGGCACGCGCGTGCGGCTATCCACCTTGACCAGTATCTGCGGAGTATAGCCGGCATCCGCGCACCATTCGTATATGGCGCGCAGCAGATAGGGCTGGGTGGAAGGCGCAGCCATGGTCACTTGCGCATGGCCTTTTCGGTAGGCGTCAGCGCATCGATGAAAGCCGGACGGGAGAACAGGCGTTCCCGGTACTTGAGCACAGGCGCGGCCTGCTTGGGCAACTGGATGTCGTAATGCTCCAGGCGCCAAAGCAACGGGGCTATGGCGACGTCGAGCATGGAAAAATCGTCGTTGAGCAGGTATTTCTGCTTGGTCAGGATGGGCGTCAACTGGGTCAGGGAATCGCGTATTTCCAGGCGCGCCTTGTCCGCGGCAGCCTTGCCGCCATGCTCCAGTATGTTGACGTGGGCAAACAACTCGTTCTCGAAATTATGCAGCACCAGCCGGGCGCGCGCGCGCATCACGGGATCGGGCGGCATGAGCTGCGGGTGCGGAAAGCGCTCATCGATATATTCGTTGATGATGTTGGACTCGTACAGCATAAGATCCCGCTCGACCAGGACGGGCACTTTGTTGTGCGGATTGATGACGGCGAGATCTTCGGGTTTGTTGTGGAGATCGACGTCAATGACCTCGAAGTCCATCCCTTTTTCATAGAGTACGATGCGGCAGCGATGGCTGTAGGGATCCACCGTACCGGAGTAGAGGGTCATCATGGGCGTGGTCTCTCTTGATATCAAAAAGCAAAGCCGCGGGCCGGCGCAAGCCGGGCCGCGGCGAACGGAATAGCGGCTGCGTCAGTGTACGTCTTTCCAGTATTCCTTTTTGAGATAGTAGGCAAGGATGAAAAAGGCGAAGAGGAAGATCATGACATAGACGCCGGTGTGCAGGCGCTGCTCCTTGGAGGGCTCGGCCATCCAGGTGAGATAGTTTACCAAATCGCCCACCATGGCGTTGTACTGCGCCGGCGTCATGCTGCCGTTCTGGACCAGCTCGAAGTGCTCGAAGGTCTTTTCCTTCTGCGGCTTGCCGTCCACCATGTCCACATGGGTCTTGAACACCGCCACCTGATCCCCTTGCAGGTTGGCCAGCACGTTGGGCATGGCCACGTTGGGGAAGAGCGCGTTGTTCCAGCCCGTGGGCCGCGCGGGATCGCGGTAGAAGCTGCGCAGATAGGTGTAGACGAAGTTGGGCCCCAGGGCGCGCGTGATCACCGACAAATCGGGAGGGGCGACGCCGAACCACTTCTTGGCGTCGTCTTGGCGCATGGCCACCGTCATGGTGTCGCCCACCTTGTTGCGCGTGAACAGCAGGTTATGTTGGATCTGTTTTTCGCTGAGGCCCAGAGCCTCCAGGCGCGAGTAGCGCATGTATTGCGCGCTGTGGCAGCTCAGGCAGTAGTTGACGAAGTCCTTGGCGCCGCGCTGCAATGAGGCCTGGTTGTTCAGGTCGATGGGCGCGTGATCCAGGGTGATGGCCGTCTCGGCCAGCGCCAGGCCGGGCAGCAGCGCAGCCAGGAAAAGGAGTTTCTTGAGCAGATTCATGATCGATGCGCACTCGCTTTCTTAATGTTTGAACGTCACCCGTTCCGGTTCCGGCTTGGTCTTGTCCACCCGCGTGTACCAGGGCATGAGCACGAAGAACAGGAAATACAGCACGCTGAAGATGCGCCCGAACAAAGTATGCACCGGCGTGACCGGCTGCATGCCCAGATAACCCAGGGCTATGAAGGAAATCACGAATATGGCGACAAAGAATTTGTACAGCCCGCCGCGATGGCGGATCGACTTGACCGGGCTGCGATCCAGCCAGGGCAGGAAGAACAGCGCGACGATCGCCAGGCCCATCACCAGCACGCCCGGGAACTGCGAGTCGAACATGGGAGGAATGGCGCGCAGGATGGCGTAGAAGGGGGTGAAGTACCACAGCGGCCGGATTTCCGGCGGCGTCACCAGGGGGTTGGCGGGCAGGAAGTTGTCGGGTTCCAGCAGGATGCCGCCGCCGCTGGGCCAGAAGAACACGAAGGCGGAGAAGATGATGAGGAACACCGCCACGCCCACGATGTCCTTCACCGTGTAGTAGGGGTGGAAGGGAATGCCGTCCAGCGGAATGCCGTTGGCGTCCTTGTGCTTCTTGATCTCGATGCCGTCGGGGTTGTTGGAGCCCACTTCGTGCAGGGCGATGATGTGCGCCACCACCAAGGCCAAGAGCACGATGGGCACGGCAATGACGTGGAAGGAGAAGAAGCGGTTGAGCGTCGCCCCCGACACCACGTAGTCGCCGCGTATCCACAAGCCGATGTCCGGGCCGATGACGGGAATGGAGTTGAACAGGTTGATGATCACCTGCGCGCCCCAGAAGGACATCTGCCCCCAGGGCAGGAGATAACCCATGAAAGCCTCAGCCATGAGGGCCACGTAGATCACCACGCCGAAGATCCAAATCAACTCGCGCGGCTTGCGATAGGAGCCGTAGATGAGGCCGCGGAACATGTGCAGGTACACCACGACGAAGAAGGCCGAGGCGCCGATGGCATGCAGGTAGCGTATGAGCCAACCCCAATCCACGTCGCGCATGATGTATTCGACCGAGCCGAAGGCCAGCTTGGCATTGGGCTGGTAGTTCATCACCAGGAAGATGCCGGTGACGATTTGCAGCACCAGCACCAGGAGGGCGAGCGAGCCGAAGAAGTACCAGAAGTTGAAATTCTTGGGCGCGTAGTATTCGGACAGGTGCGCTTTCCAGCTGGCGGTGAGCGGAAAGCGGTCGTCTATCCAGTTGAGCAGTTTTTGGCCGGCGCTCATGGCTTATGCTCCCTTCTTGGGGTCTACACCCACTTTGATGCGGGTGTCGGTGAGGTAGAAATGCGGGGGCACCACCATGTTGAGCGGCGCCGGAGAGCCCTGGTACACGCGCGCGGCCAGGTCGTAGCGCGAGCCGTGGCAGGCGCACAACCAGCCGCCGGTCCAGTAGGAGCCGATGTCGGGGGCGACCGGGTCGGGGCGGTAGGTGGGCGAGCAGCCCAGGTGGGTGCAGATGCCGATCAAGACCATGTACTCGGGCTTGATGGAGCGGGTGGCGTTCTTGCAGTAGGCGGGCTGCTGATCCTGCTTGGAGTGGGGATCGGTGAGCATGGCGTCGTTCTTCTGCAGCATGGCGAGCATGGCGGGGGTGCGGTTGACCACCCAGACGGGCTGGCCGCGCCATTCGGAGATGATCATCATGCCGGGTTCGAGCTTGGAGATGTCCACTTCCACCGGCGCCCCGGCGCCCAGGGCCTTGGCGCTGGGCAGCATGTTCATGATGAAGGGGACCGCTGCGACCGCCACTCCCGCGCCCCCCACCGCCGCCGTCGCCGCCACCAGAAACTTGCGGCGCTTCAAGTCCGTCGGCGCCTGCACCGACCCCCCTTTTATGCTCATTTGATGACTCACCGAGAACTCCGCTTCAACAAATCAGTCTCAAGAAACCACTCTAATGCGACAGGCGCCAAGCCGTGCCGGCCGAAGACATTATTAATTAATTTTTTGTTTTGTCTGCGTTGCGTAGATCACTTTACCCCCCGGCCCCGCTTGCGCGGGATATTTTTGTCTGCCTGTCGCAACCTTAAAAAAGCAGCGTGATTCTAACCAAACCCGGGGCCCGGCGAAAGTGCTTGGGGATATAATGCCGGAGCAGGGTCTCGATCCACTCCCCGTGAAATCAACAACGGCTTAACTCGCACATGAAAAAACTCTGGCTGACCTTTGCCCAAGCGGTCACGGTGGCGCTGGGCGTGCTGTTCGTGATCGCCTTGTTCAAGCCGGAATGGATCAACTGGCGCTTCCACAACGGCATCACCATCCAGGAAGTCAACCCCAACGCACGGGTAAACGTCACCCACTCCTTCGCCAACGCCGCGGCCAAGGCAACCCCCTCCGTGGTGAACGTCTTCACCCAGAAAACCGTGCGCGCGCCGCGCAACCCGTTGCTCAACGACCCCTTCTTCCGCCATTTCTTTGGCAATCACCTCGACAATCGCCCGCGCGAGGTGTCTAGCCTGGGCTCAGGCGTGATCGTCAGTCCGGACGGCTACATCATCACCAATCATCACGTGGTCGCCGGTGCCGACGAAATCCAGGTAGCCTTGTCCAATGGCAAGAACTACCCCGCCAAAGTGGTCGGCTCCGACCCGGAAACCGACCTCGCGGTGTTGAAAATCAATGCCACAGGCCTGCCTGCCATCACTTTCGGCTCCTCCGAAAAACTGCGCGTGGGCGACTGGGTGCTGGCCATCGGCGACCCCTTCGGTGTCGGCCAAACCGTCACCCTGGGCATCGTCAGCGCCCTGGGGCGCTCCCACCTCGGGATCAACACCTTCGAGAATTTCATCCAGACCGATGCGGCCATCAACCCGGGCAATTCCGGCGGCGCGCTGATCGACGCCGCGGGCAATCTCGTCGGCATCAATACGGCCATTTATTCGCGCACCGGCGGCTTCCAGGGCATAGGCTTCGCCATTCCCGAGAGCACCGTCAAAAAAATCATGGAGCAGATCATTCAGCACGGCTCCGTCACGCGCGGCTGGCTGGGCGTAGAAGTGCAGGATGTATCTCCACAGATCGCCGCGTCCTTCGGCCTGCCCAACACCCAAGGTGCGCTGGTGGCCGGCGTGCTCAAGAACGGCCCGGCCTATCACGCCGGGGTGCGCCCGGGGGACATCCTCACCGCCATCGACGGCAAGCCGGTGAGCGACTCCGCCGGCCTGCTCAACCTCATCGCCGGCCTGACGCCCGATACCCAGGCCCGCCTCAGCCTGCTGCGCCGCGGCAAGCCTTTGCAGATCACTCTGGAAGTAGGCAAGCGCCCGGTGCAAAGCCCGGTCAGCGTACGCCCGGAGGGTGACGGCAATTAAGCCGAAAAACGCTTGAGTCGCAGAGCCGGCGCGGAGAAATACAAGCAAAGAAACCACGCCGACCCATAAGTTTACGTCCATGCCGAGCCGCCCACCCGTCGGATGAGCGCTGGTGCGGCGCAAGCCGGACCGCTTTATTGGCGCGCCGACCGCAGACCTGCCGGCCAGAGGTACGCAAACAGGTAAATATAAATGAGGACGTTGCCCAGAACGTCTCCCCTCACCCCCGTGCCCGTCAGACCGTAGGGGCCGCCCCATCCCTCCGCCGTGCTCCAGACCGCCAGGCTGTAGGCCGCGCCCAGGGGCACCGCGTAGCGCAGCAGCCACCCGCCCAGCAGACTCGCGGCGAGAAGCGTTTCGGCCACCGCCACAAGGACCGCAACAATGCCCGGGCCGATCCATTGCACCGCCGCGGCGATGCCGAGGATATAGGCGGCAACCCACGCCGGCTGGCCCTGAGCAGCGGGAAGCAGCTGTTCCATGAAATGGGCGAGGAAATAAGGCTCCCATTTGAGCAAGGCGTCAAAAGCCCACAGCAGGCCGAACAGCACCCTTTCGCGTCGGAACGGATCCGCCGCGGCCGGCGCGCCTTCGATCAGCTGCTGTCCGCGCCAAGCAAAAAGAAAAGCGAGCATGTAAGCGATGAACACGCCCGGATCGGTCTGGCCGCCGCCGTAGGGATAGCCCAGCGCATCCAGCGCCAGCCAGCAGAACGCACTATAAGCCAGCCCCAGCACGAGAAAGCTGCGCACCCGATACCCCGTCAGCAGGGCCAGCCCCAGCAGCAGCTCGATGAGGATCATGAAAAGCGCGCAGCGCTCCGCCCCGAGCGCAGCAATGCCGTCGTGCAGCGCCGAGAGCGCCGGCGCCAGCCAAGCCGGCGCCACTCGCGCCTGATCGAATGCCGCGAGCGCACGAGCGCCGCCGCCGGGGCTGTATACCCACGCGAGATAGTGGAAGGCGGCGTTGGCCAGCCACGCCAGGCCAAGAATGCGGCGCAGCCAAAGCCAGCGCCGCGCCGAAGGAAATATGGGAGCGGATGTCGTATTCATGGTCTTTTGACTGCGGCGCCGCCTGAGGTTCAACAGCCGCCGCAGCGGTGTTGGCCGCCCAAGCGCCTCACAAACTGTTGCGCCATTCCTGATCCTCGGCGTCGAACAGCCGGTTGCCCTCGTGCGGACCCCAGGTGCCGGCCGGGTAGGTATGGATGAAATCGCGCTCCTGCGCCCAATACTTGAGGATGGGATCCACCACGCGCCAGGCCCATTCTACTTCGTCGAAGCGGATGAACAGCGTCTTGTCACCCTCGACCACATCCAGCAGCAGCGCCTCGTAAGCGTCCAGCGGTTTTTCGTCCTCACGCCGGTAGCTGGCATTAAGCTGCAACAGCCGGGTTTCCATGTCCAGGCCGGGCTGCTTGACGTGGATTTCCATCTTCATGGTTTCTTCCGGCTGGATGGAGAGCAGTATCCAGTTGGGATCGACGGTCTGCAGCGGCGTCTCGCGGAACAGCTGCTGCGGCGGATGGCGCAGCCGGATGGCGATCATGGACATCTGCTGCTTGAGGCGTTTGCCGGTGCGCAGGTAGAAGGGCACGCCGCGCCAGCGCCAGTTGTCGATGTAGAACTTGGCGGCGACAAAGGTTTCGGTGATGGAGTTTTCTTCCACCCCTGACTCCTGCTGATAGCCCGGCTGCATGTCGCCGTCGACGAAACCTGGCCCGTACTGGGCACGGAAGGCGTGGGCATGCACCGAACGCTTGGGAATGGAGCGGATGGAGCGCAGCACCTTGACCTTCTCGTCGCGCAGCGCGTCGGCCTCCAGTGCGGGCGGCGGTTCCATGGCCACCACCGTCAAGAGCTGCATCAGGTGGTTTTGCAGCATGTCGCGCAGGGCGCCGGCCTTGTCATAGTAGTCCGCCCGTCCCTCGATGCCTATGGACTCCGCCACCGTGATTTGCACATGGTCGATGAAATTGCGATTCCACAACGGTTCGATGAGGGTGTTGGCGAAGCGGAACACCAGCAGGTTCTGCACCGTCTCCTTGCCCAGGTAATGATCGATACGGTAAATCTGCTCCTCGTCGAAATAGCGGTGCAGCAGCTGGTTGAGGATCTGCGCCGATTCGATGTCCTGGCCGAACGGCTTTTCTATGACGATGCGGTTGAAGCCGCGCGGTTTGTTGAGGCCGACCGCCTCCAGGTTCTTGATCACCTCCGCGTACTCGCCCGGGCGGATGGCCAGGTAGAACACCACGTTGGAGCAAACGCCCATCTTGGGCTTGGCCACCGCCTCCTTGAGGCGCTCGAAGGCCGCCGTGTCGGCGAATTCGCCCTGCACGTAATCGAAGCGCGCGACGAAGCGCTGGCAGGCTTCCTCCTGGCAAACGACGTCCTCCTGCTCGCGCAGCACGTCGCGCAGATAGGAACGCCACTGCTCGGTGGTCCATTCGCGCCGCGAGAAGGCGACGAAATTCAAGCTGTCCGGCAACCGGCCCGCCAGCTCCAGCCGGTACAGGGAAGGCAGCAGCTTTTTCGAGGCGAGGTTGCCGGTGGCGCCGAAGATGACGAAGGCACACAACCCGCTCATGGAATCAGTCATGGCCTCCCTCCTGCTTCACGGCATGGCCGCCGAAGCCCTTGCGCATCATGGCCAGCAGCTTGTTGGCGAAATCGCCCCGCCCCTGGGAGGCGAAGCGCGCATACAGGGCCTGCGTCATGACCGGCGCCGGCACGCCGCGCTCCACCGCCTCCAGCACGGTCCAGCGCCCTTCCCCGGAATCGGCCACGAAGGGCTCGACGCTTTCCATACGCGGATCTTTGCCCAGCGCCGCGACCGTCAAATCCAGCAGCCAGGAGCGCACCACCGACCCGACGCGCCAGGCCTCGCCTACCGCCGCCAGATCAAAGGCGAACTCGCGCTTGGCCTCCAGCAGGGCGAAGCCTTCGGCGAGCGCCTGCATCATGCCGTACTCGATGCCGTTGTGCACCATCTTGGCGTAATGCCCCGAACCCACCGGCCCGCAATGCACCCAGCCCTGATCGGCGGCAGGCGCGAGCGCTGCAATGACGGGCTGGAGGCGGGCGACCGCCTGCGCCCTGCCGCCCAGCATCAGGGCGTAGCCGTTAGACAACCCCCAGACGCCGCCGGATACGCCGGCATCGACATAATCTATGCCTTTTTCCGCCAGGCGTGCCGCCTGGGCGAGCGAGTCGCGGTAATAGGCATTGGCGCCGTTGACCACCAAATCTTCCGCATCGAGCAACGGAGCAAGCGTCTCCAGCGTCCCCTCGGTGGCCGCTCCGGCCGGCAGCATGAGCCAAACGATGCGCGGCCGCTTTACGCTCGCCAGCATGTCTTCGATGCGCGCATAGGCCTGCGCATGCGCCTCTTCCGCCGCGAGCCGCTGCGCCACCTCGGGCGTGCGGTTGTGCACCGCCACGGCTATCCCAGCGCGCGCCAGGCGCCGCGCCATGTTGCCGCCCATGCGCCCCAGGCCGATCAAGGCCAACTGATTCATGGAATTCTCCCGATTGAATTGCGGATCTGGCTCCGCTGCACTACAGATGCCGCGAGCGCGCGAAGGTTCGCGCGGCGCCGGCGGCATCCACGCAGCACTCAGCTTAGCGCATACTCCGGGCGGATGAGCAAAAAAAGCCCGGACGGGCCGGGCCAAGATGGAGCAGACGAAAAATTCAAACCTGGATGTAAGTCCAGCCCTCCTGCAGGCGGCGCGCGATTTCGCTCACCGCGGAAGAGGCCACGCGGGCCTGGGGAATGAGGCGCACCGTCTGGCCTTCGCGCTCGAAGCGCGCCACTGATTGGCCGCAGGCCACGAAAGTCAGATTAGCATGCTGCCGGCTGAGGGCCTCGATACGGTTAAGAAGAGGGCTCTTGTCGGCGCGCAGCAGATCGAGGCCGTAACTGTTGGCGACGATTTCAATGCGCGCATGCACCCCCTGACGCCGCGCCTGGTCGAGGATCTGCTGGGCATAGTCCAGCGCCGCCGCCATCTTGCGCGGGTCGCCGGAATCCAGGTGCAGCAGCACATCATGCGCCTGCGGCCTGACATTGGTCAGGCTCACCACGCGCGGGGTCGCGCCATAGGCGGGCGCGGCCAGGGTGAAATGTATGCTGGGCACGGGCGCGCGCGCTTTTTCCACCTGCCAGCCCAGCAGGCCGCCGAGGGCAAGCAGGCAAAGCATGGCGCAAACTCGCCCCGCCCAGGCCCGCCAGCCGGCGCGGCGCGGCGCGGCCGGCGCCGCGTCGAGCCGATAGGCATGGCGCACCAGGAGCTTGGTATGGCGCAGGGCGCAGGCTTCGGCGGCCACTTGCGGGTCATCCTTGAGGGTCTGCAGCACCTCGTCCATCTCGGGCCGCGACAATTCCTGATCGACGAAGGCATTGAGCATTTCTTCCGACAAGCCGGATTTCATTTCACTCTCCTCAAGGCCGGTGCCGCAGCCGCCGGTCGGCGCGCCAGAAGCTTTTCCTTCAGAGCGGCGCGCGCGCGCGACAAGCGGCTCATCACGGTGCCGACCGGGATGGCCAGTATCTCGGCCACCTCGGCATAGGTGCGTTCCTCCAGATCCACCAAGGTGAGCACCTGGCGCTGGCCCAGAGGCAGCGCGGCCACCACCGCGCGCACTTCTTCCACCAGTTGCCTGTCCTCCAGACTCGCCTCCGGCCCCGGGCCGTCGCTGGCGAGCACCTCGGCCCAGTCGTCGATGTCCTCGACGCCTTTGCTTTTGCGCAAATGGTCGCGCCAGACATTGTTGAGGATGGCCATGAGCCAGCCCTCCAGCGCACGCGGATCGCGCAGCGCCGAGGTCGTGCGCAACGCCCGCGCCAGAGCCTCCTGGGCCAAATCTTCCGCCAAATGACGATCGCCGCACCAGGCGCTGGCCAGCCTCAGCAGGCGAGGCCGCAGGATCTCGGGTTGATGGTCGTGCAGCCAAGGCCAGCGCATGGAGGTGGACATCGGGTTTTCCTTTTTGAAGGACGTCTCGATAGTCGTTTTATTCCATCCGCAGGGGGGAAAAAAATGGAATAAATGTGCCGGTGCTGCGTCTTTAACCCTTAAGGGGGGCCCCTGCAGAGCCCCTGTATATGAGGAGGAAACCGCCATGAAGTCGAACAAATCCCTGGCCCGCCTGGGTCTGCTCTCCGCCCTGGCCCTGCCCGCCGCCGCCGCCCTGCTGCTGACGCCCGCCACCTGCCAGGCCGAACAGCTGGAAAAAGTGGTGTATCACATCAACGACAGCAGCATCGCCAGTCTGGCCCTGAACAACATCCGCAACCACCTCAAAGCCCAGCCCGGGGTTAAAATCACCGTGGTCACGCATGGCAAGGGCATAGACTTCCTGCTCAAGGACGCCGTCGACAAGAACGGCAACCCCTAC
Source organism: Pseudomonadota bacterium (assembly GCA_021802555.1). Lineage (GTDB taxonomy): Bacteria > Pseudomonadota > Gammaproteobacteria > Burkholderiales > Thiobacillaceae > JAJXXS01. The sequence goes on along the minus strand of JAJZRU010000010.1, from coordinate 72,266 downwards.
GAAGTCGCGGTCCAGCAGCTCAACGAACAAGGCGTGGATTTCCGCGTCTGCAACAACACCTTGAAAAGCCGCAACCTGGACAAAAGCGCGGTGATCGAGGAGGCCAGCGTGGTACCCTCGGGTGTCGCCGAAGTCTCGCGCCTGCAGGCCCGAGAAGGTTACGTCTACATTAAGCCGTAAATAAATCGTAAAGTTCCGGGCCATAACAACCGTTTCTCAACACCAACCCAGCATCCACACGGAGGACACGACGGATGAAACTACGCCACGCCCTAGCCCTGGCTCTCGCCAGCGCCAGCTTGCCCGCCCATGCGACCAACTGGTTCCAGCTCCAGAACACCGAACCGCCCAAGGCGCCGGTTTACCGGTTCTTTGGCTTTGTGCAGCCGACTTATACGCGTATCAGTGGCGACAACGTGACTGGGCTGGCGGCCCCCCTCGCCAAGTTCAATAATCACACGGCTTTGTTCAATTTTGTTCCGCCCATGAATGACAGCACCAGCGCTTTCCAATTCCTGCGTGCCCGCCTGGGCGTACGCGGCGCCATCAATCCGCACATCAACTACTTCCTTTTGGGCGAGGCCGGCAAGAACGGCGTCACCACCAAGAACGACGTGGTGGCGACCGATGCCTTCGTGACCTTCAACTACATCCCCGGCGCGCGCATTCGCGTCGGCCAGGGCCGCCTGCCCATCGGCGACGAAGCGATGCAACCGGCCTTCATCGATTCCGAATACATCAACTTCAGTGCCGCCACCCTCGGCCTGATGAATGAAATCCCCACAGCCAGCTATCCGGCGGGGGCAAAAACCACGTCCGGCGCCGGACTTACCAACGCTCGTACCACGGGTGGGGCGTTTGCCTATCGCGATCTGGGCGTGGAGGTATTCGACTGGTTCCCGCACGGCAAGTGGGAATACGCCTACGCCGTCATGGCCTCCACCGGCACCGGCCTGTATTCCCTGGGCAGCGACTATGGCCGCGGCGACATCAGCGGTCGCCTGCAGGCTTCCTATATCTTCGGCGGCAAGGGCCTCAAGCGCAACGATGTGACCGGCTATGTGTGGTATGAAACCGGCAAGCGTCATTTCGGCGGCACCAACTATACCCGCACTCGCTATGGCGTAGGTGCCCGCTATCTCAAAGGCAAGCTGCGCGTCTCGGGTGAATATCTGTGGGGCGAGGGCATGATTTTCACAGGCATCGCCCCCCCCTTCCAACCGGTGGCCGGCCCCGGCCCCACGCCCACTTACCAGGTAGCCTTGGCCGACAACAACAAGGCGCAAGGCGGTTATTTGGAAGGCGGCTATTATGTGCTGCCCAAGCTGGAGTTCGACCTGCGCTACGATTATTACGATCGCCTCACCAACGACGCCCCCAATGAGCGCATCTTCAAAACTTGGACTTTGGGAGCGCAATACCATTTCAAGCCCAATTTGAAGATGCAGTTCAACTACGCCATCCGTACGCTAGGTGTACCTAATCCGGCTGCGGGGGCCGCGGGGGCCAACGCCGTAAAGATTGCCAACAGCATGGGCAATCTCGCCGCGGTACAGCTCACCTGGATGTTCTGAAACTCCGACCCTACACTCGCTCCAATCGGGCCTGTCCCCAGGCCCTTGCAACGCCGGCGCAAGCCGGCGTTTTTGTTTTCCGGCTTGGCGATCTCGCGTGCGCGCGTTAGCATGGCCCGCTGTTTCTAGGAGTCCGCGTGGAAGCCCTGCACCTGCTGTTCGCCACTTCGGAAATCTTTCCCCTGGTCAAAACCGGCGGTCTGGCCGACGTAAGCGGCGCGCTGCCTGCGGCCCTGGCGCGCTTGGGTGTGGAGGTGGCGCTGCTGCTGCCGGGCTATGCCGCCGCGCTGGACGGCGCCGGGCCGCTGCAACAGATTGCACGCCTGGATCTGCCCCAACATGGCGAGGTGCGCCTGCTGCAGGGCCGCATGCCAGATGGCCTGCCGCTCATCCTGATCGAACATGCCGGCTATTATCAGCGCACGGGCAACCCCTACCTCGGCCCCGACGGCCACGACTGGCCGGACAATGCGCTGCGCTTCGGCCTGCTCGGCCAGATGGCGGCTTGGCTGGCCGGGGATCATTCCCCCCTGCCGCGCCGCCCTGACGTGCTGCACTGCAACGACTGGCAGACCGCCTTGGCGCCCGCCTACTTGCATTTCTACGATCGCAGCCCCGCCGCCACGGTAATGACCATCCACAACCTGGCCTACCAGGGCGTGTTCCCGCCCGCCGCCCTGGACGCGCTCAACCTGCCGCAGGAAAGCTTTCACCTCGAAGGCCTGGAGTTCCACGGCATGCTCTCCTTCCTCAAGGCCGGGCTGGTGTACAGCGGCCGCATCACCACCGTGAGCCCCAGCTACGCGCACGAAATCCAGCATGAGCCGCTGGGCTTCGGCCTGCAGGGCCTGTTGCATCATCGCCAAGATGTGCTGTCCGGCATCCTCAACGGCATCGACACGGAGGAATGGAACCCCGCCCGCGACCCGCGCCTGTGGGCCGCCTACGATGCCGACGACCTTTCCGGCAAGGCGCGCAACAAAACCGCCCTGCAACAGGCCATGGGATTGGCCGCGGAGCCCGACACGCCCCTGCTCGCAGTGGTAAGCCGCATCGCGCCCCAAAAGGGCCTGGACGTGGTGGCGGACGCGCTGCCCCGGCTGATCAACCTGGGCTTCCAGTTCGTGCTGCTGGGCAGCGGCGAGCGCACCCTGGAAGCGCGCTTCCGCGGCCTCGCCGAGACTTATCGGGGGCGCGTGGCCGCACATATCGGCTACGACGAAACCCTGAGCCACCGCATCGAGGCCGGTGCGGATGTTTTCCTTATGCCTTCACACTTCGAGCCCTGCGGCCTCAATCAGATGTATAGCCAGCGCTACGGCACCCTGCCGGTGGTGGCGCCCACCGGCGGCCTGCTCGACACCGTGACCGATGCAACGCCGGCCCGCCTGGCCGACGGCAGCGCCACCGGCTTTGTGCTCGAACGTCTGGACGCGACCCACTTGGCCGCCACGCTGGAGCGCGCGGCGGAACTCTATCGCCGGCCGGACGACTGGCGGCGCATGCAGCGCGCCGCCATGAGCCGCGACTTCGGCTGGGCGGCGCGCGCGCGGGAGTATCTGGAGCTTTATCGCGGCATACTGGCAGCGCGCGCCTGAGGCGCACCGGACGGACTACAACCAGACCATCAGGCCGGTCTCGAAGGGGTGGCTCAGGAGCGGGTGCCAGGGATAGGCGCGGATGTGGTAATTCATGCGTCCGCACCACTGCGGCGCCATATCCAGTTCGTACAGCACGCGGCCATCTTCCAGCGGCCCGCGGCTTGCCAACTTGTGCATGTCCAGCTTGCGGCCGGTGCCGGTGCGCTCGCTGAACACTTCGACGCGGATGTCCTCAGGGCTCAAGCCATCCAGATAGGCCGCCACCTGGAGCTTGAAGCTCTCGCCATAGACCAGGCGCGACTTGGGGCTGTCCAGGCGCGTGAGAGCGAGCTTGGGCCAGTGGCTGCGTACGCGTCGCTTCCATTCCGCCAAAGTGCGCGCCGCCGCGTAATTGTCGGCGCGGAAACGCTGGCCGTTGGCGCTCGCCGCGCTGTAGAACTTGCTCGCATACTCCGAGACCATGCGCCCGGCGTTGAAGCGAGGCAGCAGCGTGGCGATGGAACGCTTGGCCATCTTCACCCAGCCCTCGGAATATCCCATGTCGTTGCGCTGGTAATAAAGCGGCAGAATCTGCTCCTGCAGCAGCTCATAGAGGCTCAGGCTTTCCTCCTCGTCGCGCCGCGATTCGTCGAAATAGGCGGGCGCCGGCTTGATGGCCCAGCCGTTGGTGTCATCCCAGCCCTCGCCCCACCAGCCGTCCAGCACGGACAGATTGAGGCTGCCGTTCATGGCCGCCTTCATGCCCGAGGTGCCGGACGCTTCCAGAGGATAGATGGGGTTGTTGAGCCAGACGTCCACCCCCGCCACCATGCGGCGCGCCAGTCCGAGGTCGTAGCCTTCCACCAGCAGCAGTTTGCCCTCGAACTCGGGACGGCGCGCATGTTCATGAATCTGGCGGATGAACTCCTGGCCGGGCTGGTCCGCCGGATGCGCTTTGCCGGCAAAGATGAACAGCACGGGACGGTTTTCGTCGGAAACGATGCGTTTGAGCCATTCCATGTCGCGGAACAGCAGGGTGGCCCGCTTGTAAGTGGCGAAACGGCGGGCGAAACCGATGGTGAGCACCTTGGGGTCGAGCGGATTGGCCAAACGCAGGATGCGGTCCAGGTGCGCCTCGGAGGCGTGGTTGCGCAGCGTCTGCTTGGCCAGGCGATGACGTATGGTGAACAGCATCTGCGACTTGAGGCTGCGGCGCACGGTCCAGAACAGGTGATCCGGGATCTCGTCGATGCGCGTTTCCCAATATTTGGTGTCCGTCAGGCGGTGGCGCCAGTCGTAGCCCAGGCGCTCGTCGAACATCTCCATCCATTCCTGGGCCAGGAAAGTAGCCAGATGCACGCCGTTGGTGACGTGGCCCATGGGGTTTTCTTCCGGCTCGATCTGCGGCCAGGCGTCGGCGCAGATGCGCGACGACACTTCGCCATGGATCTTCGATACGCCGTTGTGGTGGCGTGAGCCGTGCAGGGCCAGCGCCGTCATGTTGAAATCCGGGCTGTCCTTGGCGCGCCCCAGGGCCTTAAGCACTTCCATGTCGATGCCGGCATTGCGGCAGTAATCCTGAAAATAGCGTTCTAGCATGTCCATGCCGAAATGATCATGGCCCGCCGGCACCGGCGTGTGGGTGGTGAAGACCATGTCCACGGCGGCCGCTTCCAGGGCGCTGGCGAAATCCATCCCGGTTTCCCGCATGAAGATGCGCACACGCTCCAGCACCAGGAAGGCGGCGTGGCCCTCGTTCATGTGCCAGACCGTCGGCTTCACGCCCATGGCGGCGAGCGCGCGCGCTCCCCCCACACCCAATACGATCTCCTGACGGATGCGGGTCTCGCGGTCGCCGCCGTAGAGCCGGTGGGTGATGTCGCGATCTTCGGGCGGATTCTCCTCGATGTCGGTGTCCAGCAGCGTCAGCCACACGTGGCCCACGCGCGCCAGCCACACCTTCGCCCACACGATGCGCCCGGCCATTTCCACCGGCACCTTGAGTTCGCGCCCGTCGTCGCCGAGCGCTGCGGTGACCGGCAGGGTGGAAAAATCCGAATCCGTGTAGCTGGCGATCTGGCGGCCGTCGCGGTCTATGGTCTGGGAAAAAAAGCCCTGGCGATAGAGCAGGCCCACGCCCACGAAAGGCAGACGCGCGTCCGAGGCGGCCTTGCAGTGATCGCCGGCAAGTATGCCCAGGCCGCCCGAATAGATCGGAAAGCTTTCATGAAAGCCGAATTCCGCACAGAAATAGGCCACCATGTCGGATTGCTTCAGGTGCTGGGGCTGATCGCGGCGCAGCGGTTCGTTGTGATAGGTATCGTAAGTGGACAGCACGCGGTTGTAGCTGGCCAGGAACACATGGTCTTCGGCGGCATCGATCAGGCGCTGCTCGTCCACGCGCTGCAGGAAGGCGCGCGGATTGTGTCCGGTGCTCTCCCACAACCCAGGGTGCAGGCGGGCGAACAGGGTGCGCGTGGGTTTGTCCCAGCTGTACCAGAGATTGCCGGCCAGCTCCTCCAGGCGCATGAGGCGGCGCGGAATCTTGGGATTGATTTCGATGGTGTAGGTCGTGCCTCGGCTCATAATGCAGTACCACGCGCGTGTATATCGGTCAGAACGGGGAGATTCAGGGTTGCGCAGGCGCGGTGAACCAGCGTTCCCGATAGTATTTGAGTTCGTCTATGGATTCGTAGATGTCGGCCAGCGCCTCGTGCCTGCTGGCTTTCTTGAAACCCTCCGCCAAGCCAGGCTGCCAGCGCTTGGCAAGCTCCTTGAGCGTGCTGACATCCAGGTTGCGGTAATGGAAATAAGCCTCCAGCTGCGGCATGTAACGCGCCAGGAAACGGCGATCCTGGCAGATGGAGTTGCCGCACATGGGCGAGCTGCGCGGCGGCACGGCGGCTTTTAGAAACTCCAGCATCTGCGCTTCGGCCTGCGCCTCGGAAAGCGGCGACGCCCTCACCTTGTCGATCAGGCCGGACTTGCCGTGGGTGCCCTTGTTCCAGCTGTCCATGCCGTCCAGAACGCCGTCGTCCTGGTGCACCACCAGGACCGGAGCCTCGGCGACGGTATTGAGCTGGGCATCCGTGACCACCAGGGCGATTTCCAGGATGCGATCAGATTCCGGGACGAGCCCCGACATTTCCATGTCTATCCAGACCAGGTGCGAAGGGTTTTTCGGCATGAGCTGGTATTCTGCGTAAAAAACTCATTGTGGCACAAGATGGCCCGCCTATCTGGCGCAACGGCGCGGCTGCGGCCATAATGGCAACAATCTTGCGACGGAGACGATCATGCGCCGGCTTCTGCTGCTTTTCCTTGCTCTGCTGCCGATGTCTGCCCCCGCGGCGCCCGCAGGCAACCCTAAGATTGGCCAGCAGTTGGTGGAAAAATCCTGCATAAAATGCCATGCTGCCATGTATGGAGGCAACGGCAGCGGCATATACACGCGCTCCAATCGCATGGTGCACAACCTCAAGCAATTGGCGGCGCGCGTCGCGCTGTGCAATGCCAACACCAATACCGGCTGGTTCCCCGACGAGGAGCGCGATGTGGTCGCATTTCTCAACCAGCAGTACTACCATTTCAAGCAGTGAGGATGGATATGTCCGAGATCGCCCAGGAGCTTGCCCGCAAGAAATGCGCCCCCTGCGAAGGCGGCGCCGCCCCGCTTGCCGAGGCGCAAATCCGCCCTCTCCTCAAAGGCCTCTCCGGCTGGACGCAGGAAGGCATCAAGATCCACAAGGAATACAAATTCAAGAACCATTTCGAGACCCAGGCCTTCGCCAATGCGGTGATGTGGGTATCGCACCGCGAGGATCACCATCCCGTGCTGCTGGTAGGCTACAACACCTGCCGGGTGGAGTACTGGACTCACGCCATCGGCGGCCTGTCGGAGAACGACTTCATCTGCGCGGCCAAGGTGGATGCCCTGTTTGAAATCTGAAAGCGTTTGAACGCCAAGCTGCTGCCCGGCCGGGTCGTTTCCGCCCACGGCCGCAGTTTCGTCGTCGAAACGGCCGAGGGCCCGCTGCGGTGCGCGGTGCGCGGCCGCCGCGGCGACATCGTGTGCGGCGACGCTGTCCGGGTGCGTGCCACGGGCGGCGGCACAGGCGTCGTCGATGCCCTGCAGCCGCGCAAAAATCTGCTCGCGCGCGCAGACGCCTTCCGTCACAAGGCGATTGCCGCCAACCTCGATTTGCTGCTGATAGTGGCGGCTGCGGAACCGGAGTTTTCTCTCGATCTGGTGCAGCGCTGCCTGCTCGCCGCGGAGATTCAGGACATCGCGGCGCTCATCCTGGTCAACAAGGCCGACCTGCCCGGACACCCCGACGCCATGGCGCGCCTCGCGCCGCTGGCAGCGATCGGCTGCGAGGTGCTGGGCTTGTCCGCGCATGGCGACGTGAACGCCCTACGAGCGCGTCTGACGGGCAAGACCACGCTCATGATAGGGCAATCCGGCATGGGCAAATCCAGCCTGCTCAATGCCTTGGCGCCCCAAGCCCGGGCGCGCGTGGCCCAGATCTCCACCGCCCTGCAAAGCGGACGCCACACGACCACTTACACGGCGCTGCATGCGTTGGAGGAGCACGGCGCCCTGGTCGATTCGCCCGGCTTGCAGGAGTTCGCCTTGGCGCAATACTCCCCGGCCGAGCTTGAGCGGGCCTTTCCCGACTTCCGCCCCTATCTGGGGCAGTGCCGCTTCCGCAACTGTCTGCATCGCGGGGAGCCGGGCTGCGCCCTTGCGGCCGCCGAGGAAACCGGCCGCCTGTGGCCCGCGCGCAGGCAACTGCTGCACCGTCTGCAGGACGAATGCCGGTTTGCCGCGCGGCGAACTTATTGAACCTCGGCCCCAATAACTATATTTGAGGCATGTTCAAGGCGGGAGCTCCGCCATGAAAACCCTGTTGCGCGCTCTGCCGATCCTGCTCCTGCTCGTTTCCGCCGGGGCGCGCGGCGCCGGGACTTTCGTCCAAACCCCTTATCCGCCCGCCAAGGCGGTATTCGATGTCTATCTCGCCGATCCGCACGAAATCGACAGTGCGCTCTATTGGGTGAGATCGTTGTTCAACACCCTCACGCAGGCGCCCTATGACTACGCCCCAGAGGATGTGCATATCGTGGTCATCCTGCATGGCACGGAGATCGTCGCCGTGGCGAAAAAGAACGAAGCCAAATATCGGGAGGCCGTGGGGCGCATGCGCTATTACGCCGACCTGGGCGTGAAATTCCTGGTGTGCGGACAGGCCGCCGAGGACTACGGCTACTCGGTGCGAGATTTCCAGAATTTCATCGAGGTGGTGCCCAACGCCATCGCCGAACTGGCATACTGGCAGCAGCGCGGCTATGCCCTCATCACGCCGCGCATCTACGAGAGGCGGCTGTCCATCGAACAGATACGCTGAGGAGCCCCGCGCCGCAGCGCGGGGACTCCGGAGTTCGCCGATGCTCAGAGCAGAGGCACGATCAGCAGAGCGACGATGTTGATGATCTTGATGAGCGGGTTGACCGCGGGGCCGGCGGTATCCTTGTAGGGATCACCCACGGTGTCGCCGGTCACCGCGGCCTTGTGGGCTTCGGAACCCTTGCCGCCGTAGTTTCCTTCCTCGATGTATTTCTTGGCGTTGTCCCAGGCGCCGCCTCCGGTGGTCATGGAGATGGCGACGAAGATGCCGGTGATGATGGCGCCCAGCAACATGCCGCCCAGCGCGCGGGTTCCGGCGCCCGGACCCATGAGCCAGGTCATCACCACGGCCAGCACGATGGGCGCCAGCACGGGCAGCAGGGAGGGGATGATCATTTCCTTGATGGCGGCACGGGTCAGCATGTCCACCGCCTTGGAATAATCCGGCTTGGCCTTGCCTTCCATGATGCCTGGGATTTCCTTGAACTGCCGGCGCACCTCGATCACCACCGAGCCGGCCGCACGGCCGACCGCCTCCATGCCCATGGCGCCGAACAGATAAGGCACCATGCCGCCGATGAACAGGCCGATGATGACGGCCGGGTCGGACAGGCTGAAGTCCACCAGCTTGCCGGCACCCTTCAGCGCATGGGTGTAGTCGGCGAACAGCACCAGGGCCGCCAGGCCGGCGGAGCCGATGGCGTAGCCCTTGGTGACCGCCTTGGTGGTATTGCCCACGGCGTCCAGGGGGTCGGTCACGTTGCGCACGGAGTCCGGCAGATCGGCCATTTCGGCGATGCCGCCGGCGTTGTCGGTCACCGGGCCGTAGGCGTCCAGCGCGACGATGATGCCGGCCATGGACAGCATGGCGGTGGCGGCGACGGCGATGCCGTACAGGCCCGCGAGTTCATGCGCGCCGAAGATCGCCAGGCACACGGCAATCACCGGCAGGGCGGTGGCGCGCATGGACACGCCCAGGCCGGCGATGACGTTGGTGCCGTGACCCGTGGTGGATGCCTGCGCGATATGGCGCACCGGGCTGTACTCGGTGGCGGTGTAGTACTCGGTGATGAGCACCATGGCCGCGGTCAGCGCCAGGCCGATGAGCGAGCAGCCGTACAGCGCGTTGACGCTGTACATGCCGTTGTCGCCCATGAGCCACTGCGTGACCGGATAGAAAGCCGCCGCCGCCAGCACCCCGGCGACGATGAGGCCGCGATAGAGGGCGTTCATGATCTTGCCGCCCTCGCGCGCGTTGACGAAGAAGGTGCCGATGATGGAGGTGACGATGGACACGGCGCCCAGCACCAGCGGATAGATCACGGCATGAGGGCCGGCGTTGCCCAGCACCAGGCTGCCGAGGATCATGGTGGCGACCAGGGTGACGGCGTAGGTTTCGAACAGGTCGGCCGCCATGCCTGCGCAGTCGCCCACGTTGTCGCCCACGTTGTCGGCGATCACCGCGGGGTTGCGCGGATCGTCCTCGGGGATGCCGGCTTCCACCTTGCCCACCAGGTCGGCGCCCACGTCGGCGCCCTTGGTGAAGATGCCGCCGCCCAGACGCGCGAAAATCGAAATCAGCGAGCCGCCGAAAGCCAGGCCCACCATGTGGGACAGCTCCGGCTGGCCATTGGGCGACACCGCCACCAGATAGGCGTAGAAACCTGCCACCCCCAGCAGGCCGAGGCCCACCACCAGCAGGCCGGTGACCGCGCCGCTGCGGAAGGCCACGTGCAGCGCGGCGTTGATGCCGTTGCGCGCCGCTTCGGTGGTGCGCACGTTCGCGCGCACGGAGATGTTCATGCCGATGAAGCCGGTGGCGCCGGAAAGCAGCGCGCCGATGGCGAAGCCCACCGCAGTCTGCCAGGACAGCACCACGCCGATGACCACGAAGAGAACCACGCCGACCAGGCCAATGGTCGTGTACTGGCGCTTGAGGTAAGCCTGAGCGCCCTCCTGTATCGCCTGTGCGATCTCGCGCATGCGCTCGCTGCCGGCGGGACGCGCCAGCACCCAACGCGTGGAGATCAATCCATAGATGATGGCCAGGATGCCGCAGGCCAATGCCAATAACACTCCGGTGTTCACAGCTTTTCCTCCTTGTGTTGTGATGCTTGCTAAGAACAAAAAAAACGGCGGTTCGCACCGCCGCTACATTCCTTTATTCCCGACCCAGGGCGAGACCGCCCTCGAAGCGCGTGCCCGGCTGGAAGCCGAACACGCGATCCAGCTCCAGCTCCCGAATCAATTGATCGACCGCCGCCTGGCCATGCTCCTTCTGTACTTCCGAGAGGATGAGCTTGGCGGAGTTGGCGTTGTAGAAACTGCCGAAGCCGGCCTGGATTTTGAGCAATTGCCGTGCGCGGTCGAGAGTCACGATTTCAGTCGACTGCCATCAGTTTGCAGTAGGCAGGGAAGCCATCTTCCGTCCCTTGCTGCTCGTTATGGCCATCCCCCGTCAAGCCTCGAAAGCCGCCAGCTTCTTCGCCACGGCGACGTTCTTCAGCCGCACGTACTGTGGCAAGCCGTCCTTGTAGGGCGGATAGTCCTCGCCCTTCATGAGCGGCGCGAGATAGGCGCGGCATTTTTCCGTGATGCCGAAACCATCGCGGGTGATGAAGTTCTTGGGCATCATCTTTTCGACGTTGGCGACCTTGGAGAGCGGCGCCATGCCCACCTTCCACTTGTAGGGCGCATCGCTGACGCGCTCCACCGTAGGCATCACCGAATTGTGGCCCTTGAGGGCGAACTCCACCGCCGCGCGTCCCATGGCGTAGGCCTGGTCGACGTCGGTCTTGGAGGCGACGTGGCGCGCGGCGCGCTGCAGATAATCCGCCACGGCCCAGTGATACTTGAGGTCGAGGCCGCGCTTGATGATGCCGGCCACCACCGGAGCGACGCCGCCCAGCTGGGCGTGGCCGAACGCATCCTTGAGCCCCTGGTCGGCGAGGAATTTGCCGTCCGGCCCCTTCACGCCTTCCGACACCACCACCGTGCAGTAGCCGTATTTCTTCACTTTCTCGTTGACGCTGGCGAGGAATTTCTTCTCGTCGAAGGGCACTTCCGGGAACAGGATGACGATGGGGATTTCCGTGTCCGGGCTGGAAGCCATGCCGCCGGCCGCAGCGATCCAGCCGGCATGACGGCCCATGACCTCGACGATGAACACCTTGGTCGAGGTCTTGGCCATGGAAGCGACGTCGAAGCTGGCCTCGCGCGTGGAAACCGCGATGTACTTGGCCACCGAGCCGAAGCCGGGGCAGCAGTCGGTGATGGGCAGATCGTTGTCCACCGTCTTGGGTACGTGGATGGCCTGGATGGGATAGCCCATGGCTTCGGACAGCTGGCTCACCTTGTAGCAGGTGTCGGCCGAATCGCCGCCGCCGTTGTAGAAGAAATAGCCGATGTTGTGCGCCTTGAAGACCTCGATCAGGCGCTCGTATTCGCGCCGGTTGGCTTCCAGCGACTTGAGCTTGTAGCGGCAGGAGCCGAAGGCGCCGGACGGCGTGTAGCGCAGGGCCGCGACGGCCTTGGCGGATTCCTTGGTGGTGTCGATGAGATCTTCGGTCAGCGCGCCGATGATGCCGTTGCGGCCGGCGTAGACTTTGCCGATCTTGTCCTTGTGCTTGCGCGCAGCCTCGATCACGCCGCAGGCAGAGGCGTTGATCACGGCGGTAACTCCGCCGGACTGGGCGTAAAAGGCGTTCATTTTTTTCGCCACGTGCATTTCTCCTGAAATTCCAGAAAAACGCCAGACGGCGGGTCTGGCGCTCGTGTTATCCATCCCGCCTAATCAATAAGGCGCGTCCCTGCCTTCGCCGGTGGACGCATGGTCCGCCTGCACGCGCAACAAGCTGACCACGCAGTCGCCCAGGTTGTCGTACTCGTCCCGGCCGGTGCCGTAGCGGCGCAGCACGCGGTAGAAGAACATGCAGCGGTAGCGCCCCTCGCCGGTCTTGGAGACGATGAAATGACAGTCGTCGTCTTCCCAATACAGACCCGGGCAGACCGTCAGTTCACGGTCGTCCGGCAGCAGGCGGATCTCGGTCTCGACGTCCTGGGTCTCGATGTCGCGGCCGTAGCGCTCCTTGAGCACGCCGGCCGCCACCCAGCGTTCGGCGTCGGTGAAGTCGGGGATCCTGCTGCCGCCCATGCCAACCGTGCCGTTCAGCCGCCCAGTCCCTTGAAAATGGCGGCGCGGATTTCCTCGACCTTGCCGATGCCGGGCACGCGCACATACCTGGGCGCACCCGCTTCGCCGCGCGCGGCCCAGTCGGAGTAATACTTCACCAGCGGCTCGGTCTGGGCGTGATAGACGTCCAGGCGCTTCTTCACGGTTTCTTCCTTGTCGTCGTCGCGCTGGATCAGATCTTCGCCGGTGACGTCGTCCTTGCCGGCGACCTTGGGCGGATTGAAGACCACGTGGTAGGTGCGCCCGGAGGCCACGTGCACGCGGCGGCCGGACATGCGCTTGACGATTTCGGCGTCGGGCACGTCGATTTCCACGACGCAGTCGATCTGCACGCCGGCGGCCTTCATCGCCTCGGCCTGCGGGATGGTGCGCGGAAAGCCGTCGAACAGGAAGCCTTTGGCGCAGTCCGGCTGGGCGATGCGGTCCTTCACCAGCCCGATGATGATGTCGTCGGACACCAGCTGCCCGGCATCCATCACGGCCTTGGCGGCGCGGCCCAGCTCGGTGCCGGCGGCAATGGCGGCGCGCAGCATGTCGCCCGTGGAAATTTGCGGGATGCCGTATTTTTCCTTGATGTAATTGGCTTGCGTGCCCTTGCCCGCGCCGGGGCCTCCCAACAGTATCAGCCGCATGTCTTTCTCCGATTTAGTGATGTTGGCAAAGTTGCTAAGGATAGAGCCCCCCGCCGGAGAGGCGAACTCAATTTTTTTTATTCTGCGATAAAAGTCTGATTTGGCGCGCCTCCCGCTCACCCCGCCTCTTTCCCGGAAGCCGGGGACGTCTTGAGCCAGTCCGGCAGTTCGCGCTCGCCGGCATTCTGGAGGATGTACTGGCGGATGAGACGGCGCACCACCTGCGAAGGCGTAAGGTCTTGCTGCGCGCAGATTTCCTCGAATAGTTTCTTCTTGCGCGGATCGATGAGCAGGGTCAGGCGTGCGGTGCGGCTTTCCATGGCGTGGTCTGGCTGGAACGAGTCGAAGGCGTTGGAAAAATCAAAATCATGTTAATAATGTTAACATTGCAGAGTAATTTGTTGTTCATATAATTCACCGAATAGTTCATCGTCGTTCCGTCCCCAAGCTCCAGGCAGGCATCTATGCGATCAACCCCACATGCATGACGGACGCCTTGCCGGCCTGCTCGCGATCGACGCCGCTTTGCTTGCCGTTGCACTTTGGCTGGCGCTGGCCCTGCTGAGCCTTTTCCTGCTGCGGCGCCGCACCGTAGTCGCACGGGCCATTTTCCCTCTCGCTGCCGCGGCGGGGGCCCTGCTGGGCAGCGCCGCCTTGTGGGGTCTGGGCGGGGGCGCCGAGACCGCGGTGCTTGCCATCGGCCTGCCCGGCCTGCCCTTCCATCTGCGCCTCGATGCGCTGTCCGCCTTTTTCCTGGCTCTGCTGGGCTACGCCGGCGCCGGCGTGTCTCTGTACACCGGCGGCTATGTGCGCGGCGACGACGCCACGCCGCCCGGCTTGTTCGCCTTCGGCTATCTGCTCTTTCTCGCCAGCATGGCGATGGTGCTGCTCGCCGCCGATGCCTATGTCTTCATGGTCATGTGGGAAGTGATGGCGCTGTCTTCGTTCTTCCTGGTCATTGCCAATCACCGCTCGGAAGAGACCCGCAGCGCCGGCTTTCTTTATCTGCTCATCGCCCACCTGGGCGCCATCGCCATCCTGCTGTGCTTCGGCGTGCTCGCGGGCAAAACCGGAGACTACGGCTTCGCCGACATGGCGCACCGGCAGCTCACGCCGTTCTGGGCCTCCGCCGCATTCCTGCTCGCCCTCCTGGGCTTCGGTGCCAAGGCGGGCCTGCTGCCGCTGCATGTCTGGCTGCCGGAGGCGCATCCGGCGGCGCCTTCGCCGGTGTCCGCGCTCATGAGCAGCCTCATGCTCAAGACCGCCATCTATGGCCTGTTGCGCGTGAGCTTGGATTTGCTGCACCAACCGCAATGGTGGTGGGGCGCGCTGCTGCTGGCCCTGGGCTTGGCGACCGCGCTGTACGGCGTAGTCTTCAGCACGGTGCAGACCGACATGAAGCGCCTGCTGGCGTATTCGTCCATCGAGAATATCGGCCTGATCGTCGCCGGCATCGGTCTGGCCCTGCTGTTCCGCGCCTACGGCATGCACGCCCTCGCGGCGCTGGCGCTGACCGCTGCGCTTTACCAGGCCGCCAGCCACGCGTTTTTCAAGAGTCTGCTGTTCCTCGTCACCGGATCGGTGCTGCACGCGACCGGGCAGCGCGCCCTGGGCCATCTTGGCGGACTCATCCGCACCATGCCCTGGGTGGCCTGGCTGGGCTTCGTCGGCGTGCTCGCCAGCGCCGGGCTGCCGCCGCTCTCCGGCTTCGTTTCCGAATGGCTGCTGCTGCAGAGCTTTCTGTTTACCCCCGGCCTGCCCAACGGCTTTCTCAACATGCTCATCCCCGTGGTCGCCGCCGTCATCGTGCTGGTGGCCGCGCTGGCGGGCTACGCCATGGTCAAGTTCTTCGGCGTGATCTTTCTCGGCCGCCCACGCGAGGCCAGCCTCGCCCACGCGCACGACGCCGGCGTCATGGAGCGCGCCGCGCTGCTGTGGCTGGCGGCGGTTTCGGTGGCGCTGGGCCTGGCGCCCAATATCGTCATTCAGGCCGTCGATCCGATCACCCGAGTGCTGGTAGGCGCCGGCCTGGGGCCGGCCGTGGCGCAGCAGGGCTGGTGGCTGCTGGCGCCGATCTCGGTCGAGCGCGCCAGCTATGGCCCGGCGGTGTTCCTGGCCGGCATACTGGCTGCGAGCCTGCTCGCCGCCCTGCTGGTGCGCCGGCTCTACCACGGACGCCTGCGCCGCGCGCCGCCTTGGGATTGCGGCCATCCCTGGCAGAGCGCGCGCATGCAGGACAGCGCCGAAGGGCTGGGCCAGCCCATACGCCAGATTTTCGAACCCTTCTTCCGCATGCGCCGCGAGCTGCCCGATGCCTTCGACGCGCAGCCGCATTACCGCGTCGAAATCGAAGACCGCTTCTGGACCGGTCTTTATCTGCCCGTGGCGCGCGCCGTCGAATTCGTTGCCCGCCAGGCGGGCCGCCTGCAGCAGGGGCGCATCGCCGTTTATCTCCTGTACAGCTTCGCCACCCTGTTGGTGCTTTTGCTCCTGGTGCGGCGATGAATTACTTCGGCCTGCTCGCGCAATCCTTCGCCGTCCTGCTGGCGCTGCTGTTGGCGCCGCTACTCAAAGGCTGGGTGGATCTCTGGCGCGCCTGGCTGCAGAACCGTTCGGCCCCCGGCCTGCTGCAGCCCTATCGCGTGCTGCACAAGCTGTTCTGGAAGGAATCGGTGGTGGCCGACGGCGCCTCGCCGTTCTTCCGCCTGGCGCCCTATGCAGTGTTCGGCTGCATGTTTCTGGCCTGCGCCATCGTGCCTACCCTGTCGACGGATCTGCCCTTCGCGCCCGTGGCGGACGCCATCGCGCTGGCCGGGCTGTTCGCGCTGGCCCGCGTGTTCATGTCGCTGGCCGCCATGGACATCGGCACCGCTTTCGGCAGCCTGGGAGCGCGGCGGGAAATGCTGCTGGGATTCCTGGCCGAGCCGGCGCTGCTCATGGTGCTGTTCAACGCCTCGCTCGTCACCGGCTCCACATCGCTGGCCACCATCGTGGAGACGCTGGGCCGCCAGCAGTTCGCCATCCACCCCAGCCTGGCCGTGGCCGCCGTCGCCTTCACGCTGGTGTGGCTGGCGGAGAATGCCCGCATTCCGGTGGACAACCCGGCCACCCACCTGGAACTGACGATGATCCACGAGGCCCTGCTGCTGGAGTATTCGGGGCGCCATCTGGCCCTCATGGAATGGGCCGCCAGCCTGAAGATGTTCGCTTATGCCTGCATAGGCATCGCGCTGTTCCTGCCTTGGGGGGTAGCCCAGGCGCAATCGCCCGCCGCCATGCTGCCCGCCCTTCCTTTGCTGCTTTTCAAGCTCGCCTTGGGCGGCATGGCGCTGGCGCTGATCGAAACCTTCTCGGCTAAGATGCGTTTGTTCCGCGTGCCCGAGTTCCTCGCCACCGCCTTTCTGCTGGCCGTCATCGGGCTGTTGGTCCATGCCCTGCTCGGGAACTGACGCATGACACCGCTGTATTCCCAGGCCCTCAACCTGCTCGCCGCGCTCATGCTGATCCTGGCTTTCGCCATGCTGTCGCAGCGCCGCATCCTGTCGCTCATCCATCTGTTCACCCTGCAGGGCCTGACCGTGGTGTGCGCCACCGCGCTGGTGGCCTACATCACCCGGC
Source organism: Pseudomonadota bacterium (assembly GCA_021802555.1). Lineage (GTDB taxonomy): Bacteria > Pseudomonadota > Gammaproteobacteria > Burkholderiales > Thiobacillaceae > JAJXXS01. The sequence continues at coordinate 55,263 of JAJZRU010000010.1, read as the reverse complement.
AGCCGGAACTGTATTATTCCGCCGCGCTCACCCTGGTGCTCAAGGTCTTTCTCATTCCCTATTTGCTGCACCGCCTCATCCAGCGCCTCAAAGTGCAGTGGGACCTGGAAACCCTCATCAACATTCCCGCTCTCATGCTGGTGGGCATCGTGCTGGTGATCATCGCCTTCAATCTGGCCGCGCCCATCGCCCAACTCGCCATTTCCATCGCCCGCGGTGCGCTCGGCATTGCGCTGGCCTGCGTGCTGCTGTCCTTCCTGATGATGATCACGCGCGCCAAGGCCGTGCCGCAGGTGATCGGCTTCCTGGCCATGGAAAACGCCCTGTTCTTCGCCGCCACCTCGGCCACCTACGGCATGCCCATGATGGTGGAGCTGGGCATCGCCCTGGACGTGCTGGTGGGCATGCTGATCCTGGGCGTGTTCCTGTTCCAGATCCGCGAGCAGTTCGACAGCCTCGACATCCGCCATCTGGAAAAGCTCAAGGAAGACTGACATGCCACTTTTGCCCCTGCTGCTGGCACTACCCCTGACCGGGGGCTGCGTCCTGGCCCTCTGGGGGGCGCGCGAGCGAGCGCCGGAAATCAACGCCTTCTTCAGCCTGGCCACCTTGCTGGCGGCCGCGGCGTTGACCGTCCAAATCATCGAGAGCGGACCGATCACCGTCTTGCAAAAGCAGTTCTTCATCGATCCGCTCAACGTCTTCCTGGTCGCCCTGACCGCCTTCGTGGCCTTCACCACGGCCCTGTTCTCGCGCGTCTACATGCGCGTGGAACTGCATCACGGGCGCATGACTCCGCGGCGCATGCGGCTGTATCACAGCATGTACCAATTCTTCACCTTCACCATGCTGCTCGCGCTCACCACCAACAACCTGGGCATCCTGTGGGTGGCGATGGAGGCCGCCACCCTCACCACGGTGCTGCTGGTGTCCGTCTACCGCACGCCGGCCAGCCTGGAGGCGGCCTGGAAGTATTTCATCCTCTGCGGCGTGGGCATCGCCCAGGCGCTGTTCGGCACCATCCTGCTCTATCTCGCCGCAGACCGCGTGCTGGGCGCCGGCGGCGAAGCCCTGCTGTGGACCAACCTGGACGCCGTGCGGGGCCAGTTGCAGCCCACCATCATTTCGCTGGCCTTCGTGTTCCTGCTTTTGGGCTATGGCACCAAGGTGGGCCTCGTGCCTCTGCACAACTGGCTGCCCGACGCCCACGCCGAGGGCCCCACGCCGATTTCCGCCGTCTTGTCCGGCCTGCTGCTCAACGTGGCCCTGTACGCCGTGCTGCGCTGCAAGGTGCTGGCCGACGGGGCACTGGGCGAGGGTTTCGCCGGCGGCCTGCTCATCGGCTTCGGCCTGATCTCCGTGCTGGTGGCGGCCTTCCTGTTGTCGCGTCAGAAGGACATCAAGCGCATGTTCGCTTATTCCTCCGTCGAGCACATGGGCATGATGACCTTCGCCTTCGGACTGGGCGGACCGCTGGCCACCTTCGCCGGTCTGCTGCACATGACCGCGCACTCGCTGGTCAAGTCCGCCATTTTCTATACCGTGGGCCATGCCGCGCAGAAGACCGGCAGCCAGCTCATGGATGACATCCGCGGCCTGGTGACGGTGAGCCCGACCGTAGGCTGGGGCTTGGCGCTGGGCACGCTCGCCATCCTCGGCATGCCGCCCTTCGGCGTGTTCGCCAGCGAATTCCTCATCCTCACCAGCGCCATGCGCGAACTGCCCTGGGCCGCGCCCTTGCTGCTGCTAGGCCTGGGCGTGGCCTTCGCCGCCATCTTCCGGCGCGTGCTGGCCATGGTCTTCGGCGCCACCACGGCGCGGCGCCTGCCGCACGCGCCGGCGCTGCTGCCGGTGTTCGCCCATCTGGGCATAGCGCTCATGCTAGGCCTGTACATTCCGCCCTATCTGGAACAGTGGTATCGCCAGGCGGCGCAGATGATCGGGGGCTGAACATGCCGCTGACGGATTTGCCCCTCGCGCTGCGGCCGCTCGCCGGCCCGCTGCCCATGCGGCAGGGCACAGCCGACGCCGCCACCTGGCCGGCCGCCGCCCACGCGGTGCAGGAGGCGGGCGGACGCCTGGTGTCGCTCTGGGGCAAGACGGGCGCTTGCGCCAGCGTAGCGGCCGCCTATGCCGTACGGGAAGGACTGGTATGGCTGGAACTGCCTCTGGCTGAGGGCGCCGCGACCTATCCCGACCTGGCCGCGATCTTTCCCGCCGCCGGCCGCATGCAGCGCGCACAATATGACCTGCTGGGCATCGCGCCGGACGGCGCGGCGGATACGCGCCCATGGCTGAACCACGGCGCCTGGCCGCGCGACTGGTTTCCCTTGCGCGCGGAAGCTCGGCCGGCCGCACCGGGTGCGCTGCAGGACTACCCCTTCGTGCCCGTGACCGGCGACGGCGTGCACGAGATCGCCGTAGGGCCGGTGCATGCCGGCATCATCGAACCGGGGCACTTCCGCTTTTCGGTGGTGGGCGAAAAAATCCTGCGCCTGGAAGCCCGCCTGGGTTATACGCACAAGGGCATCGACGCCCTGTTTGCGCAAACACCCCCGGAGGCGGGCCAGCGTCTGGCCGCGCGCGTGTCCGGCGACAGCGCGGTGGCTTATGCCTGGGCCTACTGCATGGCCCTGGAAAGCATCCGGGGCATCGCCGTGCCAGCGCGAGCGCAGTGGCTGCGCGCGCTGCTGCTGGAACGCGAACGGGTGGCCAACCATCTGGGCGATCTCGGCGCCCTGGGCAACGATGCCGGCTTCGCCTTCGGGCTCACGCGCTTTTCCCGCCTGAGGGAAGACTGGCTGCGCTTGAACCGCACGGCCTTCGGCCATCGCCTGCTGATGGATTGCCTCGCGCCCGGCGGTGTAGCCGTGGATCTGCAAGCAAGCGAGCGCGATGCGCTGCGCGCCCAATGCGACGCGGTGGAAACGGAGGTGCGCAAACTCAGGGCCATTTACGAAGAACACGCCGGCCTGCAGGACCGCTTCCTCACCACGGGGCGCGTCGCACCGCCCCTGGCCGCCCGCCTGGGCCTGGCGGGGCTGGCCGGGCGCGCGAGCGGCCAGGCTTTCGACCTGCGCGCCGATCATCCGCTGCCCCCCTACGACACCTTGGGCGTGAACATGGCCACCCACCGCGGCGGCGACGTCGCGGCGCGCGTCACCGTGCGCTTCGAGGAAACGCTCGAATCGCTGCGCCTGCTGCGCGCCATGCTGGAAGGCCTGCCGGCGGGCGCCTGCCTGTCGGCGCTGCCGCCACCGCAGGGCGGCAGCGGCGCAGGCTGGGTGGAAGGCTGGCGCGGCGAAGTCTTCGTGGCTCTGGAACTGACGCCGGACGGACAGCGCATCGAACGCTGCCATTGCCATGACCCGTCATGGCACAACTGGCCGACGATCGAGCACGCGGTCATGGGCAACATCGTGCCCGACTTCCCGCTCATCAACAAATCCTTCAACCTGAGCTATTCGGGGCACGACCGCTGATGTGGAACGTCATCAAGCTGATCGCCCGCAGCGGCAACCTGAGCGAACCCGCGCCGCAAGACACCGGCGCCATCGAGGCCGAGGCCCGGCGCATCGGCGCGGAGCTGCTGGGCATATTGGGCCGCGCGGTGGCCATACGCGAGCTCGATGCCGGCTCGTGCAACGGCTGCGAGCTGGAGATTCATGCCCTCGATAATCCGTATTACAACGTTGAAGCCCTGGGCATCAAATTCGTCGCCAGCCCCCGCCACGCCGATCTTCTGCTGGTCACGGGGCCGGTGACGCGCAACATGGAACAGGCTCTGCTGCGCACCTACGAAGCCATGCCGCGGCCCCGCCTGGTCGTGGCCGCGGGAGCCTGCGCCAAGGATGGCGGCATTTTTGGCGCCGGTTACGCCTGCCGCGGCGGCTTGGCCGGCTTGCTACCGGTGGATGCCTGGGTGCCGGGCTGTCCGCCCGAGCCGCTGGACCTGCTGCGCGGCATCCTCGCGGCAGTGGGGCGGCTGAAAACCGGGCAGGTGGAGCCGTGAGCTCTTAGCCTGTCTGCAACAGGCCGCGCACGCGCACCAAATCCTCCGGCGTATCGACGCCCGGGGCCGGCAAGGCCGCCGCCTCCTGCACCGCGATGCGATAGCCGTGCCACAAGGCGCGCAGCTGTTCCAGCATTTCGAAACGCTCCATGGGCGCAGCCGCCAGCGCCGCATAGGCACGCAGAAAACCCGCACGATAAGCGTACAGGCCGATGTGGCGCAGCACCGGCAGCCCTTCCGGCAGGGACTCCCCGGCGGCGAAGGCGTCACGCGGCCAGGGGATGGGGGCACGCGAGAAATACAGCGCGTAACCTTCGGCGTCCGTCACCACTTTCACCACATTGGGGTTGCGGAACTCCTCCTCGCCGTGCAGGGCATGCGCCAGGGTGGCAATGGCAGCGTCGGATTTGAGTACCAGGCCCAGGGCGGCCTGGCGTATCAGTTCGGCCGGGATGAGCGGTTCGTCGCCCTGCACGTTGACGACGATCTCGTCCTCCTCCCAGTCCATGCGCTCAGCCACTTCGGCGAGCCGTTCGGTGCCGGAAGCATGCGCCGGGCTGGTGAGCAGGGCCTCGAATCCGGCCACCTGGGCGCAGTCGACGATGCGCGCATCGTCCGCGGCGACGATGACGCGCGCGGCGCCGGCCTCGCGCGCGCGCTGCGCCGCCCACAAGACCATGGGCCGGCCCGCGATATCGGCCAGCGGCTTGCCCGGCAGGCGCGTGGAAGCATAGCGCGCTGGAATCACGGCCTGGAAGCGCACCGCCTTATTCCACTTCTTCCAAGGGGTCCAGGGCGCGCGCCTCTTCCGGCAGCATGACGGGAATGTCGTCGCGGATCGGGTAAGCCAGGCGGCAGGGCTTGCAGATCAGCTCCTTGGCTTCGCGGCGGTAGACGAGCGGGCCCTTGCAGATGGGGCAGACGAGGATATCGAGCAGTTTGGCGTCCATGTCAGGGCAACGGTTAAATGGCGGATGCCAGACCAACGGGCCTGGCCTGACTCTTTTCACGATACATGCACAGATCGGCCACTGACAACAGGGTATCCAGGTCGCGGCCATCATGGGGGTAGTGGCTGGTGCCCAGGCAGACGGAAACCGGCAAGTCCTGGGCCTGTGCCCAGCGCGCGAGCGCGTTGGCAATGCGCTGACGCAACTGCTTGCCGGCCGCCTCGCCCTGCGCCGGCACGATGGCGACAAACTCGTCGCCCCCCCAGCGTCCCACGCAAGCACTGCCGGTTTCCGCTTTCAGGAGGGCGGCAAATTCGGTCAGCACACGGTCGCCTGTGCCATGGCCGTGCCGGTCATTGACGCGTTTGAATTCATTGAGATCAGCAAAAATCACGTCCAGAGGCTCGTCGCGCCGGAACATCTCCCGAGCCGCCCGCATCAAGCCATGGCGGTTGAGCACACCGGTCAGGCTGTCTTGGCAACTGCGCCGATCGAGCAGCGTCCTTTGCGCGTCGACGCGGCCCATGAGGCGGTAGGCGTAGACCACCAGGGTGAACCAGAAGATGCCGAAGAAGACGTCACCCGGACCCAGCCCGAAGCCACCCGTGCGGTAACGCACGGCCAGCGCGGCACCGCCCAGCACCAGGGCCACGGCGATGGACTCGGCGAACAGGCGCATGCCATAACGCATGCCGTTGCCGAAGATCACCATGAGGTAGGCCAAGGCGGAAGGCGGGTTCGGGTAAGGATCATGGATCAGGCAGAGGGTGACGAGCGCCATGTCCATGAACATGGCCAGGCGCAGCAACGTCGGTGTGACGCGCCGCAGGGCGAAATAAAACAGGACGGTGTTCAGCAGCGCATAGACCGCCAGCACGGAAAGCATGCCGTCCAAGGGCAGCAGCACGGGACGAAAGCCCTGCGCCGTGACGAAAAACAGCACGGCGAGGACAAAAAACAGATAACGCGTGAGAAACTGCACGACGATTTCTGCCGCCTCCGGCATCCAGAATCCGTCTGCGAGGCCATCCAGTGCGTGCCGGTCCTCCCGACGCCGCTCAGGCAGCGGTGCAGCCAATACCATGATTCTTCTCCTTGCGCGCCACCAGCGCATCGAGTGCCTCTACCAGCCAGGCACGCAGCGCCGCGTTTTCCTCCACCCGCCATTCCAAGGCATACCACTCGGGCCGGGCATAGGCCAAGCATTTTACCGCGTCCTTTTCCGTCATCACGACTGGGAGACCGCTTTCCAGGTCCTCCGGTCGGTAGACGTGGTGGTCCGGGAAGGCGCGCTCCCGTACTGCAAAGCCCAGTTCCGCCAGAGTGCGGAAAAATTGTTGCGGCCGGGCGATGCCGGCCACGGCCAGGATTTCGCGCGGCAGCGCGGCCGCCGCCACCGGAGTGTGCGGACTGGTCAACGCATAGAGCTGCCCGGGCCGGGGCGTAACTTCGAACACGCGCGCATGATCCACGCGCAGCGCCGGCACGCCGGCACGGCGCACGACGGCCACGGCGTCTGCCTGTTTCAGCCGCGCCACGGGCTCGCGCAACGGCCCGGCCGGCAGCGGCCAGCCATTGCCGAAGCCCATCTCGCCGTTGACCACGACGATTTCGATATCGCGCGCCAGGCGGTAGTGTTGCAGCCCATCATCGCTGACGATGACGTCGACTTCGGGATGGCGCTCGCGCAGCAGACGCGCCGCGGCCACGCGGTCCCGGCCCACGGCGACCGGGCAGGCGGCCGCCTGGGCGATCAGCAGCGGCTCGTCGCCGACCACCGCCGGGTCGCTGTCTGCAGCCACCAGCTGTGTGACGCCGTGCAGACGCCCCCCATAGCCGCGACTGATCACACCGGGATGGCGCCCCTCCCGCCGCAGGTCGTCGATGAGGCGCAGCACCACGGGCGTCTTGCCCGCGCCGCCGGCGCCGAGGTTGCCCACCACCACCACCGGCACACCCACGCGCCGGGAACGCAGCCAACCCCTTCGATAAGCCATCCGGCGCAATCCGGCGACGAGCCAGAACAGACCACCCAGCGGCAGCAGCAGGCGCGCACGCCAAGCACGCCGCTGCCAGAACGCCGGTGCGCCTACCAATTGAACACCCGTTCGAGCAATTCCTCTCCCACGGCTTCGGCATCCCTGCGCTCTTGCCAGAAGCGCCGCCGCAGGCGGTCGCCCGCGGCGCGGCATGGCGCGGCGTCGGCGGCGTAGGCGCGCCAGGCCTGCAACAGCGGCGCGGCCGCCGGAGCGGGCACCAAGTCCGCCAAATCGGCGCGCGGCAGCCGACTGCCGGGAGCGACCGCCACAGGGGCCCCGCCCGCCATGGCCTGCCACAGCAGAGGCCGCTCCGCGGCGCCGAGATAGATGGCGCGCGCCGAGGCCGCCAGGGCAGGCCACCAACGGGTTTCGTCCGCCCACACCACGGCACCGGCGGGCAAGGCAGTGCGATCCCAGGCCGAGAGGCGCAGGGCGTAGGCAGCGGGCGCGGCTCCGCTCACGAACAGCACATCGTCGGGAAACAGTTCGCGCCAGCCGGTCAAAAGCTCGGGCGGCGGCGCGTGCATCCACCACAACTCCGCCGTGCGCGCGCCCAGCACTGCGCTGCGGAACCGGGGATCGACCTGGGCATCGATCAGGCGCGTGAGCAGATCGGCCACCGGCGCGCAATCGGCGCAGCCCGCCGTCTGCGCCTCGTTTGCGGGATAACGGCGTTGGCCGGGGATGGCTTCCGGGCAATCGATCCACAGCACCCTGGGCTCGGCCGCCAGGCGTGCCTGCCAGTGCCCGCGCGCGCCGGCACCGACTTGCAGGATGCCATAGGGACGCAGGCGCGCCCAGGCCCGGCGCAGGGCGCGCGGATGATCGCAGGGCGAATAGCCCCAGCCGGTGTTGCGGCAATCGTCGAGCGGTTTCAGCAACTCGGGATATTCGGCCTCATAGCTCAGCACCAGGCGTATGTCATGACGCTTGGCGCGCAGCGCCCGGGTAAGGTCGACCGCCAGGCGCAACTGCCAGGGGTCGTCGCCGCAGCGCAGCCAGATGACCTTGCCGCGTTCGCCCACGGGCCGCAAATGGCCCCAGCGCGCCACGCGGCGGCTGGCGCGGCCAGTCAGGCGGTCCGTCAGGCCGTGCCACCAAAGCGCGGGAAGATGGGCGCCGAAAGAGTCCCCGGGGGGATATAGGCGCGCCACCGCGCCGGCGCTCCCCTCACTGGGCGTTCTGGGTGGCAAAGCTGATGCGATCCAGACCCACCTGCTGCGCCGCCACCATGACATTGACCACCGACTGCTGAGTGGCGAGCGCATCGGCATCGATCACCACGATGGGGTCATTCTTGCCCTTGGCCGCTTGCGCAAGGCCGGAGTTCAGGGCCGCCACCGTGGCGCCGCCCAAGGGTGTGCCGTCGATCTCGTACCGACCGCTCTGGGTCACGCCGACGCGGATCTGGTCGGGTTTCTGCTGGCTGGGCTGGGTCGCCGCCGTGGGGAGATTGATCTTGAGTTCCGAGTAGCGCGCGTAGGTGGTGGTGACCATGAGAAAGATCAGGATCACCAGCAGTACGTCGATGAGCGGGATCAGGTTGATTTCCGGCGTTTCGCGCCCGCGGCCGCGCTGGAAATTCATCCGCGCTCCCCATGCACGATTTCCACCAGCTTCACGGCCTGCTGCTCCATCTCCACCACCAGATCATCCACGCGGGCGCGAAAGAAGCGATAAAAGATCATCGAAGGTATGGCGACGATCAATCCGAAGGCGGTGTTGTACAAGGCCACCGAAATACCGTGGGCGAGCACCGCGGGGTTGTTGCCCGTGGGCGTCTGCGAGCCGAAGATCTCCACCATGCCGATGACCGTGCCCAGCAGCCCCAGGAGCGGCGCGACCGTGGCGATGGTGCCCAGCGAGGGCAGGAAGCGTTCCAGTTCGTGGGTCACGGCACGGCCGGATTCCTCGATCGACTCCTTCATGATCTCGCGGCTGCTGCCCAGGTTGCGCAGGCCCGCGGCGAGGATGCGCCCGAGCGGCGAACCGGCGGTGAGTTTGGTGAGCAGTTCGGCGGAAACGCCGCGGCCGCGGTATTCGGTCATGATCTGCTCCAGCAGGCCGGCCGGAGTGACCAGCGCGCCGCGCAGCGAATACAGCCGTTCGAGGATGATGGCCACCGATAGGATAGACGCGAGTATAAGCGGCCAGATGGGCCAGCCGGCGGCCTCGATGAGCGCTAGCATGTGTGCTCCGTGCTGCGGAAATGAGCGAGACTTTAGCTTGGCCGCGGCGCTTCGGCAAGGGAAGCGGTGCGCACGTCGCATCACGTCACGGCGCCGCAGCCCGGCCTGGTCAGGAACGTCTCAGGGAGCGATCTGCCCGAAGCGTCCGCTGTCGAAATCCGCGATCGCCTGCCGGATCTCGTCCTCGCCGTTCATGACGAAGGAACCCCAGCCGGCGACGGGTTCGTCGATGGGCTCGCCCGCAAACATGCATTCAACCTAGAGGCCCAATGTCCGCGCCGACAGGTTGGCCCAGATGCGCCATCAGCGGCGTGCCGCCGCTGCGCGTGAAAGCTTCCGAGTGAAATTCCTCGCGCAGGATGCCGCCGGCGGCCGTCGACCCCGGCGCTGGCGAACGATGCGGGTATCGCTGCTGTGGGTGCCCCCGGCCGCCGCGTCGAATGCCGCTCGTGCCAAGGTAACACATAAACACCGCAACCTTCCTGGCACTTTTCCACAAAAACTGTGGATAATCCTGTGCCCAACCCCGGGACGCGGGCACCCTGGCGGCAAGCCCGACATTGCTCATTCCCGCATCAAAAAAATGTCATCGTTCCTGACCATGCTCACCCCTCCGCCGGAAACCGTACTCCGTGTCGCCGACCTCAACCGGCTGGCGCGGCGCACCCTGGAGGGCCTGCCCATGCTGTGGGTGGCCGGGGAGATTTCCAACTTCACCCGCGCCCCCTCGGGGCACTGGTACTTTTCGCTCAAGGACGATGCCGCACAAGTGCGCTGCGCCATGTTCCGCGGCCGCAACCAGTTCGTTGAGACGGCGCCGACCAATGGCCAACAGGTCGAGGTGCGCGCGCAAGCGACGCTGTATGAGCCGCGCGGCGAGTTCCAGTTGCAGGTCGAACTGCTGCGCCCGGCCGGCCTGGGCGTGCTGTACGAGGCCTATGAGAAATTGCGCGCCAAGCTGCAGGCGGAAGGGTTGTTCGATGCCGCGCGCAAGCGCCCCCTGCCGACCCATCCGCGCACGGTGGGGGTGATCACCTCGCCCGCGGCGGCCGCCTTGCGCGACGTGCTGAGCGCACTCAAGCGGCGCATGCCCTCCACGCAGGTCATCCTCTACCCGGCCCCGGTGCAAGGCCCAAGCGCCGCCGCCGCACTGACCGCCGCCGTGCGCGAAGCCGGCCGACGCGGGGAATGCGATGTCCTGCTGCTGGTGCGCGGCGGCGGCAGTCTGGAGGATTTGTGGGCCTTCAACGACGAAGCCCTGGTGCGCGCCATCGCCGCCAGCCCCCTGCCGGTGGTAAGCGGCGTCGGCCACGAAACCGATTTCACCCTGGCGGATTTCGCCGCCGACCTGCGCGCGCCCACACCCACCGCGGCGGCGGAACTGGCAAGCCCGGACCGCGCGCAGCTCGCGCACCGCCTCACCCTGCTGGCGCGGCGCCTCGCGCGCAATATGAGCCACGCGCAGGCGCTGTGCGGGCAGCGCTTCGATCAGCTCGCGCATCGTCTGCTGCTGCCCAGCGTGCGTCTGCGCTTGCGCCGGCAAGAGCTGCGCGCGCTCGCCCGGCGCCTGCTGCGCGCGGGAGACGCGGCGCTGGCGCACGAGGCGCGGCGCCTGGCCGAACTGCGCGGCCGCCTGCGGCGGCGAGCCCCCGATGCCGCGGCATCGCGCCAACGCCTGGTCTTGCTGGCGCAACGCCTGACGCTGGCCTGGCGCAAGCAAAACACTTTTCAGAACCAGCATCTCGCCGCCCTGGAGCGCAGCCTGCGCCAGCTGCATCCGCACCAGGTTCTGGCGCGCGGCTATGCCATCGTGCGCGACGCGAACGGCCAGGTCGTGCGCGCGGCCGAGCGCCTCGCGCTCGGCGCCGAAGTCTCGCTGACCCTGGCGCGGGGCCAGGCGCAAGCGCGCATCACCCGAGTGGATTCAGCAGCGTCCGTCCAGCCCACGCCGCACGGCAAGCTCGACGGCTGACACAAGATCTTGCGCCAGGCAGTCCAGCACGGTCACCCCGGCCATGCTCCTGAGCCAGGTGAGCTGGCGCTTGGCCAGCTGGCGCGTGGCGTAGATGCCGCGATCGCGCAGTTCGGCGCGGCCGTAATCTCCCGCCAGATGCTGCCAGGCCTGCCGGTAGCCCACGCAGCGCATGGCCGGCAGTTCAGCGTGCAGTTCGTAGCGTGCCCGCAGCCGCACCAGCTCATCCACCAGCCCGGCGTCAAGCATGGCTTCGAAGCGCCGGGCGATGCGCTCGTGCAACATTTCGCGGCGCGCAGGAACGAGGCCCAGCAACAGAAAATCATAGGGCGGCCGCTCGCCTCCCACCCGGCGCTGCGACGGCGGCACGCCGGTCAGGGCATGTATCTCCAGCGCGCGCTGGATGCGCTGCGCATCGGTGGGCGCCAGGCGCGAGGCCAGTTCCGGATCGATGCGAGCCAGCCGCGCGTGCAGCGCCGGCCAGCCCAGCGTCGAGGCTTCGCGCTCCAGTTGCGCACGCAGCTGCGCATCGGCGCCGGGCAGATCGCTCAAGCCCTCCAGCAGCGCGCGGAAATAAAGCATGGTGCCGCCCACCAGCAGGGGGATGCGCCCGCGTGCGCCGCTCGCGGCCATGAGCGCCAACGCATCGGCGCGGAAGCGGGCGGCCGAGTAGCGCTCGGTCGGGTCCAGGATGTCGATGAGCGCATGCGGAGCCTGTGCGAGCGTGGCCGCGTCCGGCTTGGCGGTGCCGATATCCATGCCGCGGTAAATCTGCGCGGAGTCCACGCTGATGATGTCCACCGGCAGAACCGAGGCCAGGTGAACGGCCGCCGCCGTCTTGCCCGACGCGGTCGGTCCCATGAGCAGGATGGCAGGGGGCAGGCGCGCGTCGCTCACGGCCAGCCTCGGCGCACCCCGGCGGCGCTCACTCGGAGCCGGTCGGCTCCAGGGCGTTCTTGCGGATCTGCACCTTTTCTTCCGCCTTCACGAGCGCCGCAGCAGCGTCCATGTCCGCGCGCACGTAGCTCTGCTTGAGGCCCGCCGCCACGGCCGAACGCAGATCCGGCGAGGTATCGGCCGGCGTAACGACGCGCGTCAGGCGCACGATGCGCCAACTGCCGTCCGGCAGTACATAGGATGTATAAACTGGCAGCTTGTCTGCCGGCAGGCGGAACACCTGTTGCGCGGCCTCGGCGTCGCCGAGCTGCTGCAGCATCTGCTGACGGTCGAGCTGCTTGAAGGCCGTCCAGCGAGTATTGGGCGGCTCCAGGCCCTGACGCAACTGTCCGAGCAGCCTGGTGCCGGCCTGCTGCGTCAGTTGCGCTTCTTTCTGCGCCGTGAGCTTCTGCGTGATGGCAACCTGCACGGCGCTCAGCGGCTGCAACTGCGGCGCACGATAATCCACCACGCGGGCGGCCACCAGGGTGTGGTTGCCGACATCCACGGCCTCGGTGTTCTGCCGCTTCTGGATGCTGTCTGCGGCGAAAACGGCGTCCAGCAGCTTGGCATTGTTCAGCGGCGCCGGCGCACCGGCACGCGTGATCCAGTCCGTGGACTGCACGCTCAGGCCATAGCGCTTGGCCACCGGCGCGAGAGCCTTGCCCTCCTCATACACCTTGTCGCTGAAATCGTCCGCATCGCGGTCGTAGCGCGACTGCGCCTCGCGCTGGCGCAGGATGGCGGCGATGCTGCCCTTGACCTGGACCATGGGCAGGGTTTGCGCCGGCTTGATGGCATCGAGCCGAATGATGTGGTAGCCGAATTGGGACTTCACCGGGCCGACGATCTCTCCCGGCTTCTGCATGGCAAAAACGGCATCGGCAAACGGCTTGACCATGGCGTCGCGCGTAAAAAAGCCCAGATTGCCGCCATTCGCCGCCGAGCCCGGATCCTGCGAGTAGCGCTTGGCGAGGGCGGCAAAATCCGCTGGGTTCTTGCGCACCTGGGCAAGAATCTGCTCGGCCCTGGCCTTGGCCGCCGCCCACAGCGCCGGATCGGTGCCGTTCACCGCGATCAGGATATGGCTCGCCTCCCTTTCCTCAGGCTGCGCATATTGGGCCTGATGGTCCTGGTAGTACTGCTGGATTTGCGCGTCGCTGGGTTGGACGCCCTGCGCCAGCACCGCCGGAGAGAACACCACGTAGTGCAGCTTCACCGCCGCGGGCCGGGTGTAATCCTGCGGATGCGCCCGGTAATAGGCGGCCACTTCGGCGGTGGTCGGCGCCGATTGCTTGGCGTAATCGGAAGCCTTGACGTCCACCCAGGACACTTCCCGCTGCTGCGCGAGCAGCGCCGCCATGCGTGCCGTCAAAGACGGCGGCACCCACTCGCCCACCACGATGGGGCTTTGCCAGGTTTCCACCAGGATGTCCTGGCGCAACTGGTTCTCGAACTGCGCGGGCGTCATTCCGCGTGCCGCGAGCAGCTGCCCGTAAAGCTTGCGGGAGAATTTGCCATTCTCCTGGAAGGCTGGCACCTGACCGATGATGCTGGCCACCTGGGCGTCGGTCGCCACCAGGCCGGCTTGTTGCGCCGCCTGGATGAGCGCATCGCGCTCCACCAAACCATCCAGCACTTGTTTGCGGAACTGCGGGGTGCGGGTTTGCGCGGCGTCGAAAGCGGGGCCCTGCGCCTGACGCAGACGTTCGATCTGATCTTGCAGCACATTGCTGAACTGCTGGCGGCTGATCTTGACGTCGCCCACCTTGGCCACCCAGTCGTCGCCGCTGCTGCCCGAAAAATAGGACTCTATGCCCCACAGGGCGAAAGGCACCACGATCAAGACGAGGATGACTTTCGCGATCCAACCCTGCGCCCGCTCACGAATGGCTTCAAGCACGCCACTTTCCCTCGATGTCAAAGGGCGCATTGTCGCCCAAAGCGTGGCCGGGTGAAATACCATGCGCCTCACGCCGTCTCGAAATGGCGCATTCAGCCGCGCAGGATGGGGCGCGGCGTGCAGCGCATTGCGACAAAGCAGGCGCGCGACAGCAGGGTATAAGGTTTGGTGGGTGCTGACGGGTTCGAACCGCCGACATTCGCCTTGTAAGGGAGAAAATCAACCCACCATGTGCTAGGATTGGTGCGGGTTTCCGGATTATTTCAAAATTCGGGGACAAAATGGGGACACCGTTTTACCCACCATCAACCTACACCACCTACACCACCCATGGCCACTTTTATAACACAACCGAACGGCAGAATTCGAGCCCGCATCCGGCGCGATGGCGTCTCGACCTCGAAGACGTTCCGCCTCAAGAGTGATGCCGAGGCATGGGCTCGGCGCGAGGAAAGCCGTGTCGAGCGTGGCCGGTGGGATGACATGCAAGAGGCCAAGGCCACCACCCTCGCTGCTGCACTGGAACGTTATAAGGAAGAGCGTACAGAATCGAAGCGTGGCGCCCTGCAAGAAAAGTCGGTTATAGGCATCCTCAGCGAGACTTCGCTCGCAAAGCTTCCCTTGTCAAAGATCGAGTCTGGGGACGTTGAATCGATCATTAAAAAGTGGGAACAAGAAGGGCTCAAACCAGGAACTATTCGCCGACGCTTGAATGTGCTGCGCAACTTGTTCACCGTGGCCCGGCGAAACTGGAAAATGAAAGGCTTGGTGAACCCGGTAGCGGATGCGGAACTGCCGAGGGTGAATGATGCGCGAGCCCGTAGGATTAGCGACAAAGAAATTGCGGAAATCTGCAAGAACACGGGCTCGTCGGTTCTTGCCGCTTTCCTGCGCCTGGCAATAGAGAGCGGAATGCGACGGGGGGAGATCGCGTCATTGACCTGGAATCTAATAGACCTTCAAGATCGAGTGATTCTTCTTGAAAAAACAAAAAACGGAAGCCCCCGCGAAGTGCCTTTATCTCCGGCCGCTGTCCGATTGCTCAAATCTTTATCCCGCCCTCCCGCCGATGACGAAGACCAACGCGTTTTCAAGGTGAAAGCGAACTCCATCACCCAGGCATTTATACGAGCAAGAAACCGTGCCGGCCTTACTGATATTCGGCTGCACGACAGCAGGCATGAGGCAACGAGTAGGCTTGGTAAAGTGCTAGACGGAAAGAAGCTGTCAAAAATAATTGGACACAGTGACCCAAAAATGACCAACCGGTACTACCACCCGTCCGTCAAGGAAATCGCCAAGGAACTTGCGCAGGCGGAAGATGCTAAAGCAGTCACCAAAAAACCCATCAAGAAACGCACTATGGTTTGAGTGCGCCACGTTTGTTAGTGGCGGAACTGGGAGACTGCGCACCTTGCTGAAATGCAGCGATGACCGACTGAACAATAGCCAAATTGGATTGTTGGTTTGCGAAGTATGAAGCCACAACCGTACCGATCACGGCAAGAATAATGGCGGCCGATGCTGCCCACATGCTTGATTTTAGCGAACGAGCTACGTCGGCGGACTGTTCTGCATTCGTTACTAGAAGTTCAATCCTCTTATCGCGTTCTTCAAAACGCTTATCGCGCTCAATATCGCGAGCGCGCTGTTCTGTCACGAATCCATGAAGCTCCCCGGTCATCTGAACGACGCGGGTGTCCATCCTGGCTTCAACGGCCTCTATCCTGGCCTCAAATTCCTCACGCGTTGGTGCGTTCATGATGGGTGTCGTAGCTCTTGCAACCGTAACATCGTCGGCTGAATCTGACAGGAAACGATTTATATCAGCATTAGGATCTATGGAATGAACTGATGCAGTCATGCGGGACTTTCGGTTTGGTCACCCTGCTCACCACCTGAGTTGACATCGTCACCCTTTAGCGCAGATTCCAGCCGACGAATCTTAGCCATGATAGACAGGTAATTGAAAGTATACATATACCCACAATCATTGCACTGCGCGACGATTATCGGAAGTGCGTTTGCCCCTACATGTAGCTGGGCCTTTAGCAATCCATCATCTCCAAGACTGATTTGCATTTGAGGGAGCCCGCGCAGATTTGGAGAGTCATTCGTTTTGTCAATATGAACGCCCCATTGGTTGCCATCGCACCAAGGACAACGTTTCTTATCTAACCCAGCTAGGAAATCATCGACTTCCTTGATGGTCAAGGGCTCTAGCTTCTCAGTCACGTTTTCTCCCACGCTTCCTTAGCAAACTCTATCATCAGATCGAGTGGGTCGTCTATTTGCCTTCTGCAGCGTCACCGCCATCGAGCAAGCGAGCAAGTAGTGATGTGGCTCGCCGTGGTCGCCGGAATGGATTTTGATTTTGAGGGTCAACACCCCTCCGACATTTCTGCGCGCACGTCGGCCAGTCCTATCAAAAATCGCAGTTCTTCGATTTTCGCTTCGCTCATTGTCCAAATCCGTATGCCTTCGA
Organism: Pseudomonadota bacterium; assembly: GCA_021802555.1. Lineage (GTDB taxonomy): Bacteria > Pseudomonadota > Gammaproteobacteria > Burkholderiales > Thiobacillaceae > JAJXXS01. Next base: position 38,777 of record JAJZRU010000010.1, on the reverse strand, counting down.
GCATCCAAGCCGTTTCATCCCACGCCTCGCGCGTGTCGAGGTTCGATCCATACCCCCATATGAACTTAATTGCGCCCAATTCAGGATTAGTGAAAACAACTCGCGCCCGATATGACCTGGTGCGTTCCGCCCCTGATTTCGGGTTGGCGGTTTTGGGGCGGCCTGGTTTTGTGGCGGTGTCGTTTTTCATGTTCATGTTCATGTTCATGGCGGACTCCTGAAGGTGATATCTTATTAACGTCACAGTGACAATAATATTTAGGGGTATTGAAAAAAATTTTCAGCCCTCGCCGGGCATCATGATCGTGCAGACCGGCTCGCCGTGGTCGCCGCCGTGGATCTTGAGAGTCAGCACCACCCGCCGGGGACGGGTGGCACGGCCCCCCCTGGGCACGCGCCGCAGCTCGTAGGTGATGGTGTCGGTATCGCGGCGCCGGGCGATGCGGGCATACGTCCAGGCCAGCCATAGAACGTCGTGCAGGCGGCCTTCCTGGTCTTGGTAAGTCTGGCGGTCGCTGTCGGCTTCGGCCCAAGCTACGCAGTCCTCCCAGACCGTCCTGGTCATGGCTACGGGCACCTTGAAGCCGCGCTCGGCGGCGGCTTCTGACACGTCCACCAAGACCCCATCGGCCAGGGCTTGGGCACGGCTGTAAGTATGGATCGGGGAGCCGAAAATCTCGATCATGTCGGACATCGCGGAGGGGTGGGAATAGGTCATGGCGTTTTGCTCCTGGGGGAGTGGTTCGGCACGGAATGCGCCGTTTAAAAACCTGCACCCTTGGAGAGCCCGTTCCCCCCGAAGGGGGGCGGAGGGGGGGGGAGAAAAAACAGAACGACGAAAAAAGGCGGTTGTCTTCCGCCTGTTGAATCTGCACCCTCGGTATCGCCCATCCCTTGAGCGGAGAGCCGCGCGCGACTAGGGCGGTTGCAAGCCGGAGTGACAGAGGGGGCGGCGCGTAGCAGAGCCCCCGGCCCGTCAGGGCTGGCGCGAGGGGTTGCTTGCCGCCCTGCGCGGCTCGCAGCGACCTGGCGATACCGTGGGTGCAGTGTAGGCGGAATGTCAGCTTCGGCGCGACCCACGCGCAAGCAAAAAACCTTCGGCGCCAGCCCCCCCTTGACTTATTACAGCGTAACATTAGAATAGTTACAATGTAACTATTTCTGGAAGGGAAAAAGCATGAGAAAGAGCAATGCGGAGCGGCAAAAAGAATACAGGAAGCGGGCGCTCCACGACCCCGACGGCCTGCTGCTGACCAGGCTCCAAGTGATGCTGTCATCGAGCGCCGCCGCAGCCCTGGCGCGGCTTTGCGACCAGGCGGACGGAATTAAAAAAAGGGAGATTGTCGAGAAAGCAATCCTGGCTTGGGCCGAAAAAATGGGCGCCGAATACGAGGCTGAATAAAGTTACACTATAACTATTTTACGTTACAGCGTAACTCTCCGAATGTTACCGCGTAACGCCAAAAGCGGACGCCCTGGCAGCATCCAGCCTGTCCAGCAACTCGGCATCGCCGGGCGTGGCAGGTTGCCACGCTTCGGCAACTCGCTCTAGACAATCAAGCAGCCGCTCCACCTCCGGCGGCAGGATGTCCGGCACGGCCGCCAGGGCGGCGGGGCTCGGCAAGGGGATGCGGGTGGGGATGGGGATGGTGGGGGTCGGGTTGTTCATCGCGTGTCCTTTCAAGTTTTGAGGCCCGCAGGGTGCGGGTGAAGGGACATTAACGCGATTGCCGACCGGGCGCAATGCCAGTATTGGCGCGGGTTTCGCAAGGGTTTTGCAAGATATTATCATGCGAAACAGTTTTACTTTTCGCGTTGTTTGTTTGCAACGATTCACGTACCACGGAAGGCGGGAACCGAGTCGAAGCTTCGTGCTTTCCCATCGTTCCGATCTCTTTTGGGGTGCCTGTTTTTTCAGCAGTGCTCATTTTTTCATCGTCTCCAAAATTCCCCGCGCCTGCTTGACCGTCCGCCTCGCGTAGGCATGGCCGCCCCACCGCACTCGCCAATTTGGGGAATGGCACACGGCTCCGGCCAGCTCATCGGCCGGCACGCCGCGCCGCAATAGTTGAACGCAAACAATCAAATCAGCGTCGTCGCAAATCGGATCGGCGGTGTCATCGGTGGGTATTCCCACTGCCGAAAAATTAGCCAAACACGAGTAATACAAACCGGCGAATTCCCGCAATGGAAGCAAAGACTTTTCGAATTCCATTAGCTCCACCCAAGAAAAATTTTGCCAAACCAAGTCATGCCGGCCTCGCCAAGCCGCAGCGCGAGATAGCACCCCCCAACCCAAAAAAGCAGCCGCATATCGCTGCGCTCGTCGGCCCGCGCCGCGCGGTCTTGCGCTTCGTCAGCGGGGTCGCCAAGCTTTTTTTTGCGAGCATTACGCGCGCGCAAAAAAATTTGATCTTCCCATTGCTCGTTTTTTGGGCAGCGTCTATAAACCATTTTTTGCATGATCGCCCTCCCTCACGAATTACTGACACCTAAAATAAAAAAGGCGAAGACGGCAACGGCGGCCAGGAGCAAGAAAAAAATAAAGAAAGCCCGGACTTCCGCCTCGCCCTCGCCGCCCGCCTGGGCCAGGCGCTTACCGGCGGCACCCACCCGATCTTGCCAATCTTCATCGGCGGCATCCTCGGCCGCGCCGACAAGAAATTCGTGGCGGGATTTCAAAGCTCGGCGAACTGGATTCATGGTCACCCCCTCAAATCAAAAAAATACACAACGCCGGATGACCAACCGCGCAGACTGCTGGCGGCACCACCGCAAGAGCCCAGGCGTCACACGCGGCACCTCGTACCAATTGGCCGGCAACGGCAGCCCGTGGCGCTGGCGGCGCCGACCAGCGAGCCACCACACGATTTTTATGGACAGGGCGTCGGCCATCCCGTCCAAGTCGGGAAATTCGAATGGTTTACGGCTCAAGTTCGAGTTCGTCGAGGACATTTTCGATCTCCTGCTGAAGTGCGGGTTGCTGTTGCTGGGGTTCTGGCGCGGGCGTGGCCGGCGCGGGTTCGGGTTGCGGCTGCGGCGCGGTGGGCGCGGCGGCCTCGGCCTCAAGTGCAGTAACGGATTTTTCGAGAGGTTCGTTTACAACCTCAAAATCAAGGCTGCTCGTTTTTTCAGCAGACCGTTCCATGCGTGCAATGATCTTTTTCACGCGGTCGAGGTCTGGTTCGGCCTCGGCCGGATCGATGTCGTGCGCGGCCTCTTCGCGGGCGATGGTCTCGAATGAGAAAACAACGTCGGTGGAAATTCGGACACGACTGAGTTCGACGTATGCGAGTTCCTTGGACATCAAGGGGCCAGCATCGACATAGGCCACGGCCCGGTCTACCGTGACGCCTTGGGCGCTGTGGACAGTCATGGCGTAGCCGTGCTCGATGTGGCTGTAGCCAAGTCCAGGCGCGGCTTTTGCGGACTTCCAATCTTCGGGCTTGGGGGCGTCTGGTTCGATTTTCACGACGCGACCACCGTCAACCTGGATCGTCAGAATCGGGCCATTCTTCCCGTGATCGATGCGCTGGATCGTGCCAAGCTCACCGTTGCTGACACCCAGGCCACGAAGGTCCGTTTTTTTGAAAATGATCCTGCCGCCTTCGCTGAATTCGCGCTGTCCAAGGCTGTTTCCTTCACGGTCGCGCACCATGGTGGTAGCGGAAGGGCCAAGAAAATTTTTCTCACGCAAACGCTCCAGCGCGGCGTCGTTGAGGCGTGCGACGCTGGCCCGCGTACTGGCCAACATCAAGGTTTCCTGTGGGCGCAGCTCGCCTCCCCGCCGCGCCCATTGTTCAATGGTCTGGGGCAGACCATCGGCAACGGGAGCGATATGGACAGCCTTGTTCTCGACGAGTCTTTCCAGTGCCTTGCGGATGTCACCTACGGCGGCGTCATTCACTGCCGCACGGGTGCCACGCGCTTCCGCAAGGGCCTGGGGAACGTCCTTGATCTTGAGGCCATGCCGGGCAAGCTGTTTGCGGGCCTCGGCCATCTTCCCTTCGCCGATGAGGGCCTGAATTCGTTCAAGTTTTTCAACGATCTGTCGATTGTTCTGTTTCAGGTGAAAAACTTCTTGACCGGACTTTTGCAAGTCGCGGAAGGGCGTGCCTGCCGCGACGGCGGCCAACTGTTTCGTGTCGCCGACCAACACCAGGCGCGCACCGGCCCGCTCCACATGGGCCAGCAAACGAGACATGTGGCGGGCGCCCGCCGTGCCGGACTCGTCCATGACGACGACGGTCTTGGCATCAAGCGCCTCAGCTCCTTTGTCGAGACGCATCAAGAGAGAATCCAAGGTACTGGATTCAATGCCGGCCTCCTTTTGGAGACCGCTCGCCGCCTTGCCTCCCAGGCTGCAACCCAACACCCTGAAACCCGCGTTTTCCCAGGCCATTCGGGCAGCATCCGCAATGGTCGTTTTCCCAGCGCCGGCATCCCCTTGAATCAGCTTGAGACTGCCGCCGCCCATCATGTATTCCAGTGCAGCCCGCTGTTCGTCGTAAAGCTTGAAGCCAACCCGAGCCTCAAATTTTTCGATGGCAGCGGCCACCGTCGCGGCTGGGATGGCCCCGGCCTGGCTGGTGGACAGGCGCTTGCCGGCAGCAACGACGCTCTTTTCAATTTCGAGGATTTCCCTGGTCGTGAAATGCAGGCCACCGTCTGGCGCCCGGAGCTGAACGGCCTGCGCCTGGCAGGCGGCCTCCAGGTCACGCGCGGCTTCGATGCCTCGCCCAGACTGCCCGGCCGCCACCATCGCGGCCATGCGCAATTCGTCCTGGTTGAACGTCGATTGGTTTTGCGTGAGGCCGGCCAGGATGGCGGGGGGATCGGGTTCGGCGGCCTGCTGGTAGGTTCGCAACGCATCGACCGCTTCGGGAGTGAATCCAAACGCGGCGGCGCGTTCCGACCATTCCCGCCTGAGTGTGTCGGCGTCAGTGATTTCCTTGCCCCGCCTGGTGGCTTTCGCAGCTACCTCTGCCGCCTTCCCACCCTTGAAGCCGGACTCTGCCAGGGCGGCCTCGACTTGCTGACGGCGCCGGGAGTTGTCCCACTCAACATCGCGTGGACTATCAGAAATTCGGAAGGTGCCTGTTTTGTCCGGCTCGATGGCGTAACCCAGGTTAACCAGCTCTTGAGCCAAAGCCGCTCTAAAGACGGCCCCCAAATACATTTTGTTGTCGTAGACTTGCCCGAACTCGATGGCGCCCCAACTACCATCAACACGCTGGCCCAAATTCATCAATACGGCATGCGTATGTAATTGAGGATCGCGCTCGCGGGATGAGCCATGCTGGTAAGTCGCGGCTACAAGCTTGGCCGATTCTCGTTCGTGACCACCACGACCACGGCGGGCAAGCGAGAGTTCGGATTCAATGTACTCCAGCGTTTTGGCGACTGCCAGGCGCTGCGCGGCCTCGATAGACGCGCGTGTTTTCTCGTCGCCGATGGCCCAGGCCAGGCTGACGGATTTCGGAGCAGAAAAAGTCAAATCGGTGCCGTACCTTCTCGCCGGTCCGGCGCCCTGCACCACGGGCTCACCGGTGTGTGGATCGAGGCCCTGCATGGTATTTAAAACGGCCTGGCGCTCTACAGAAGAGCCGGCCAGGCCCATGGCGGCGGCGCCGCTGCCCATCCAGGCGCTGGGGGCGCCACCCGCACTGTAGTAGTCTTCGGCCTGGTTGGCCTGCTCCTGCTGGCGCTCTCGGTCTTCGCGGGGGTAGTCGGCGATGCGGGCGGCGTCGGCGGCGGCGGTGCCAGAAAGTCCGTGGAGGCTCAGCATTAGTCGATCTCCTGCTCAGTTTCAGGCTCGGCCTCGGCGTCACGGCGGCGGCGGAACTTGCGTTTTTTCTTGGCCGGCGCAGCGGGCTCTGCGGGCTCTTCAGCCGCGCCGGAAGAATGGATCGGCAATGGCTGAGAAGCATCCGGGGCACCGACCTGCTGGCCGGATTGAACGACCTTCGCAACAGTGTCGAGCATTTCCAATGCGCTCCCCAGCCCTGGCGCGACGGCGTCCACCGCCATAGTGGCCAAGTGATCAGCCGCCATTTCGACAGGCCCATCGATCTCGCCTTCCAGCTTTGAGAGCATTTGCGGGCTGGGCAGGTAATCCTGCACCTGCCCCCCGGCCGGGCGGCCGGCCATCATCGCGGTGATGTCATCGTCGGCAGCTTGGGCATGCTCCTCCTGTTGTGGCTGCGCGGCAGCGTGGTGCGCCGTGGTGTCGTCCTGGGGCGGCACCACCGTGGTGGCGGCAGCAGGTGGCGATGCCGGTTGTTCGTTGTGCAACGACAGCTTCGGCGCCGCCACGTCCAAGGGGTCGCGGCCCGCCCGGAATTCGCGTTTCTCAAGGTGTTCCAACTTGAGAAAAACGGGATCGAGCTTGCCCACTCGGAAAATCGCCTCGACGCCATAATCATCGGGGCTGATTTCGCCCAGACGTTCTGGGGTCACGCAGTCGATCTCAACATCCTGCCATTGCGTACTTGTTGTGCTGCCGGGCGCCCCGACACCACCGACGCTGTTGTTGCTTATGGTTCTTCGGCATACTCGCCAATGGCTTTTCCCCAATGTTTGACTGGCCGCCTTCCGGCCCTCGTGATCCTGAATCTGGCAAAAGATTTTGATTGAAGTGTTCGCCTGTATTTCTCGAAGCGTCTCTTCATCCGACGTTCGCACAACCGACGCCGGAGTTTGGTAACCAAGGACAACCCTGGCGCCCACTGACCGGCCGACAAGCAGCAACCGGATGACGCTGTCGATTCGCCCAAGCTGCGGAAATTCATCCAGAAACAGCCAACACCTGCCCGCCTGGGGCGGTTGCTCGGGCCTCGACACGAGGACGTCGGCGGCCACATCAACCACAGCCCCGACATAGGCAGCCACCAGCCCTGGCGCCCCTGGGTTGCCGGGCATGACCAGCGGCAGCCAGCGCCGCGCGTCATCAAGGGCAAGGTATTGATTTATGGAAAAAGAAAAAGCTGGCCGATTTGTTTTCGAAAGTTCCTTGTCCAGTTCCCCGTCCAATTCGCCCAACATAAGGACGTTTTGCAGCGTTGCCACTAGCTGAACTACGATTGAGTTGAGGGTTTTCGATTTCAAATCGACCACAATGCCGGAGGCTTCCGGGTAATGCTTTTGGACGACTGTCTGCAAATGCTCCAGGGAGTGGATCATTTCCAACAGTTGCCCGCGCAGGTCTACCAAAAACCAGTTTCCTTTTTTTTCCTCTGCAAGTTTTAGGCACGCCGCGATCACCACCGCCGCCGACGCCGCCGCCCACATGGGATCGCCGGACTTTGGCACTGGGCACAGTCTTGATGCAAAGCCCTGGATTTTCGTTTTGCTATTCAGGTCTCGGCCAATCCGCCACCTGGCCCCCCGCTTGTCCCAAGGAACGAAAATGATGCATTTCTTGAGTGCCTTTGAAAAATCAGATTTCGTGTCCCAGATCAGGCACCGGTCGCCTCGCTCGACCGCTTGATCCATGAGTGGACGAATGACGGTCGTTTTGCCCGAACCAGTCGAGCCGATGATTTCGAACATGCGGGTCTCGTCGCGCTGGCTGATTCGCCAACCTGGGGCGATCTCGATCTCGATGCCGCCGGCCTTGGGGTCGGGCGGCGGCGGCTCGGTTTGCAAAACCGGCCCGGCTTTCCACTCGACGCCTGCCCATCCACCCCTGGGCCGGCCGGCCAAGTAGCCGGCCACGGCGCTGGCGGCGATCCCGACGCCCGCACCGGCCACCATGAGCCAAGCGGGCCAGGCCACGTCCAAGGGAGCGGCCTGGATGGCCTTGGCGGCGAGACTAGGGAAATGGATCAGGGGCACGGTGGACCAAGAAGGGTTTTTGCCGATGATCCAGTTCCTGACTCCCCAAGTGGCCAGTCCTACAGATGCGGCACTGCCCAGGGCGGCGACGGCAAAACCCTCACCCAGCCGTGAGGGCTGGGGATCGCCCCGGAGGTGGGGCGGGGGGTCGCGGCGCGGCCAGGCCATGGCTTAGTCCTCGGCCGGTTCCAGGGCGGCCACGGACTCACCGACCTGCTTGATGGCGGCCAGCAGACGCGCCTCCAGGGCCTGCAGGCGATGGTCGGTTGCAGCCGATTCGCGCGCTTGCAGAATAAGGCTACGCAACATGCCGGTAGGCGTGGTTGCCGCCGCCTCCGCAGCCTGTTGCAGCCAATCGAACTCGTTTTCCTGGATTCGAATCGTTAACGCTTTCATCTGCTTCTCCTGCTTGCAAAAAAGTTGCCTATCGCAACCAACAAGATCAGCTTACAGCCGATTTTGTCGATTTCACTAAGTTGCAAATTTGCAAGTTAGTATCGTCACGATACATATAACGACGCAATCACATTCAATCATGAGAAGCAATATGTAACAAGTTGTTACCGATAGTATCGTTCCGATACCATGCAAGCCACTGCAAGCAAAAAGCGAAGCTGATGCAATCACGCGAAGCGCGAGGGCTGGCGCGGGTTTTCTGTTGCTGGCTTGTTGCGGAAGCAACACAGCCGGCGCACCGATAGGTGCGACGGGTGTGTTCCGTTCTAGTAGTTTTTTCAGACAACCAGAGAAAACGATGCGCTTTTTGAATTGGGGAGACCGCCACCGCCTTAGAAGAATAAGCCCCATCTGCTTCCCCCTGCTGACCCTTCCATATACGGCTCCCATTGTTGGGGAAGCCCGGCGGCGCGCTCTGCGCGGCGCCTGGCGTGATCTGGTGGGTCTGGCGGGGCGCTGCGCGGCCCGCCCAGGGCCGTGCCCGTGGCGGCTGGGTCTTGGGCTGGGTCTTGGGCTGGCGCTGGGGCTGGCGCTGGGGCTGGCGCTGGGGCTGGCGCTGGGGCTGGCGCTGGCGCCTGCGGCGCCGCGCGGCCTTAAACGTTCAAGGTTTAAATTCGCGGGCAACCTACACCCAGAACGTGTAAATAGCCAAAATTCTACCTGCGTAAAAATTACGCAACCCGTTGATTCCAAGAGGGTGATTACACCTAGAAAGTGTAATTTGAATTGATGTTGACGAAGGCGGGGCAAGCCCGCCAGGGATCGGCTGAGCCGAGTCCCCTTGTGGGCGCCTTCGGCGCAGCCCTGCGGGCCTCCAAGGCCCTTGCTGGGGCCGGAAACAGCCCTTCCTCCCCCCATGCTGGTGGTGATTCTCCGGCCGGTGCGCTGCGCGGCCCGGCCTGGTTCTTCTTCTCTTTCCCCCGCCGGCGGAGCGGGCGGGCGGGCTGTGTGCATGCCCGCCGGAAGGCGGGCTGCCAGCCACCCACCTTCGGTGGTGGCGTCAGCCTCCACCACTTGTAGTGTTGTCTTACGTATTTTGGATCAGTCGGAAACCCGCGCCAGTGCTTGGTTCCGACGAACGGCTGTCGCGAGCTTGTCAGGGGTTTGTCGCGAGCTTGTACATGTCGCGAGCGCGTCAGTGGATCTACGGTCTATGGTCGCCATGCCGGAGTCGTCGATCTCGATATGCCACCCGATCTCCCGCAAGGCCACCAGACCTCGTCTAAGGGCCTGACGACGGCGGCTCGCGGCACGTCGATCAACGGCGATGTCCCCATAGATGTGAGGCTCCAGTGCTGCTAGGCTGATCCGTCTCTCCCCTCCGCGTGCCGCCAGCCAAGAACACAGCCAGGCGTAAATCAGGCGCGGAACCCCAGGAGGCACCTCACGGTAGTCTTTCATTGGAATCGACGCATACCCCTGCCCGGCGAGGGCGGTTGTCAGGCGCCAGTTAAGGACTATTGCCAGCGAATCGCTTCCGTCATCCCCTGCCGCGTTGTGGATCAAGTGCGTGGTCGCCCAGCGCCCACCACCCATGACCGTGAGCGTCACACCCGCGAGGCGCCGTATGGCCGTCAACACGCTGCGCCGGCTGTTCCCGTCGGCCGGAACACCAAGCACCGAGCATAAACGTCCCACGGTCGTTCTTACAGCCACGACGGGGTATCTGCTCCCCTCGTTGCCGCTCTCGCGCTTGTCGGCCGGAATCATGCCTATGGGAGGCCCTTCTAATGTCGCTATGCCGCCATCCTGCTGCTGCAAGGACAACGACAGGAGAGCCAACAGAACCCCTTGTTCGGCTTGACTCATTTCAGGGCCTGCAACGATGACCTTCACGCCCTTCCAAGTTTGCTCTAGTTCGAGGTATTCACGTTTCCGTTTTCCGCTGCTGTCCAGACCACGATGAGCGAGAGCAATTGGCCGAAAGAGAGACATCAGACCAAGGGCCATATCTTGTCGCGCCACCTGCCGCGCCTGCTCGATTCGCAAGCGTGCATCGGCCGGCAGGCGCTTCCGGCTTTTCTTACGATCCGAGGATGTCGCCATCGCCGCCCCCCTTCTTCTTCGGAACAATGGGGAAAAGCTCGACATGATTGAGCGCGCCGCCTTTACCGCGTTCCAACCATTGCGATTTAGGAATCGCGGTATAGTTAGACTTGGACACCCCCCATTCGACGTAAAAGCGCGGATCGACTGGCGGCCCACGATCTTGCAAGCTGTGGCGCTCGGCTTCGGTAGCCTCCATCTTTCGCACCCATCCGGCCCACCTTGCGTTATCGACCAGCACCGACGCGCCGCGCGCAGCGGCTTGCTGTTCGGCGGCTGCATACATGTTTTTTGAAACGTGGTGCAAGTACATAATGGCCGCGCCAGTCCGTGCTGCAACACGTTCTAAAACACCCAACACCCGCGCCATATCACCGTTGCTGTTCTCGTCGAGCGAGTGTGCGCGTCTCATGGTGTCGATGATGAGCAGTCGCACCCCATCAGCCCTTTCCATTAACGCATCTGCGCAATCCGGATCAGCTAGATCGAAGCCCGCGCCAAGCGCATCCACAAGGTCTAATTGTTCTGCTATTCGTTCATGGATGCGCCATGGAAGATTTGAATTTTTCCGAATTGCCGACACCCGGTGATGCAAAACATGCGCGATATCCTCCAGGCTCAAATACACGACCCTCCCGCCAACTTGTGGCGTCAGGCGCAAGGGGTCAGCAGCGCCGCCGGTCGCCACTGCCATAGAGGCCGCGAGTGCGAAATACGACTTGCCGGCTCCCCCAGGACTCACGAGAGTCGAAACAGTTTCGGCCAAGGGGCCGCCTGGCCAAAGGAAGTCCAGCGGCGGCGGCTCATCTCGCAAGAATTGCAGGATTGGCAGCGGTTGGGGGAATTGGAATTTCTTCTTGGTGCTCATGACCGCCCCCCTCCGTCCACGAAGGAAGACACAGCCCGCGCCGCCGCGCCGCTGGCGCTGCGGCTGGAAAGGGCCGCCTTCGCGGCCCTGTTGCGGGATGCCTTGGCGACCGTCCTGTGGGCGTAATCGGCACCGCCCTGGTAGCGGTGACGGCGTGCAAGATTCGGGGACGCGGCGAGCAGCGCGGCCTCGATGTCGTCGGGGTCGTGCCCTTCATTAAGAAGCGCCAGGGTGGCCCGCCAATCGATAATTGATTCATTGACCGCCCACCCCAGCCGGAGCGCCAGCGCGTGCTGGCGGGCGTATTCGTCGGCATACCGGCGCGTCATCGCGCTGCTGCATGTCGGCCGCGCCAGCCCTGCATCGTCGTCGTCGATCTGCTGATGCGCATACGGCCGCGCCTCCGGCGCCAGGGCCGCGCGGCGGGCGCGCTCCTGGGCAAGCAAGTCGGCCAGGCGGTCGCATTGGCCGCCGGGGGCTTCGATCAAGCGGACGAAGGGGAAAAGGCCATTCGGCTGTTGGTATTTGGCCTTCCGATTCGTGAGTCCGGCCAAGCGGAACGGGTGCCGAGCGGCGCTGATTTTCGGATCGCCGTCGTAATGACGGTTCAGGAAAATCATGACCGAGTTCGCCGCTGATTGCTCCCGCGCTTCGTCGGCCTTGTTGGTCGATGCCGGCTCGCGCTCGGCCACCAGCACGGCTTGAAAATTCCCTGGCGATGACTCGCAGACGCTGGCTGGGCGGAACCCGTCCATCAGTCGATCAAGTCCGGCCCGGTCGAGGTCGTCGATGAGGATGTAGTGGTGGTGCTCGCAGTGCGGGGTGATGTAGATGCACTCCCCGCCCGCGTTGCGGGCTCGCAGGCGGGCCAGGAACGGGCCGACGATGAACTCGCCGGACGTGTGCTCGTCGAGCGTGCAGGCGCGTCCCGTGCCCGAGCGGCGGAGCGTCACCAGGTACAAGGGCGCGCCCAGGGCTGCTAGGTGGCGCTTGATGATGTTGGCCTGGGGGTTCATTGGACACCCCCTTCCGTCATGCTGGCTTGTACGACAGTTTTGCGCGGCCGGCCCCGCCGCCTAACGCCCTGCTGGGCGGGGGGGATGGGGATCGGTTGAGGCGCCTGGGGCTGCTTCTTCTTGCGTGCCCCCCAGCCAGCTTCTTCATTGCGCTCGGCCTCATCAAGCATCCATTTCTCGACCGCCGGAGGAAACCAACGAAGCGGGTTGACCATGACGGGCGGCGGCAAGCGTTTGGTGCCGTCACTGATCCAGCCATACACCGTGGCGGTGTGAAAACCCAACCGCGCCGCCAGGTCTTCGGTCGTCCACAAAAGGGTCGCGTTCATGCGAGTTCTCCTTCTTGCTGCGCGCGAGGAACCCGCTTTGACTTTGATGTGAAGCGCGGCACCCCGCGCTTGATTCTTCAGTGTTCCGGCCTAAGAGGGCCGGGCTTACTAAATCAAGCGCAGGGCGGGAGAAGGGGCGCCGGGATGAACCGGACGCAACTGGATAACTTGCCTAGATTCCACTATGGGCAAGTCGGAGCTTCTGAAAAAACGAGAAAGCGTCGCCGCCGCCGCAAGGGCGACCATCAGCGGCAAAAGCAATAGGTCAACCACGGCCGCCACCACCCGCGCAGCGTGCCGCAAGGCCGGCGCGAGAAAGCGGAGTGCCCAGTCCACATAGTCAGGCTTAAAAAACGTCGTGCGGCGGCCGGACATAACCGCCCACCGAAATACCCCGCGCAGTCGCGCCCAGTTGGCGCTACCCACGGGCAGCCCGTTGGCTTCAAGTTCTTCCGGCGAGATAGAGCGAGAAAAAGTAGGCATGTGACTATAACGGTTGAGCTTGCAAATAAATTTATAACAAAAATCCAAAAGTCAAGCGAAATGCATATTTTTATTTTGCTCTTTGCCAGCGGGGACAAAACGAGGACAAGAGGCAGAACTAAAAAATGCCTAAAAAATGCGGGATCGGGGACAAATTGGGGACAAATTGAGTCCATGAGGACAAAAAAATAGCCGACTGCTTTAGTCGGCTATTATCTGCAACATACTGAATTTATTGCATTATTTGGTGGGTGCTGACGGGTTCGAACCGCCGACATTCGCCTTGTAAGGGCGACGCTCTACCAACTGAGCTAAGCACCCGCGCTGCGTGGGCAAAACAGGCCGTTGCGGCTTCCGCCGACGTCTGGCGCAAGACACAGGAAAAAACGCGCCCGGTTTTATAGCAACCCGCAAAACAGCGTGTCAAGCGCCGACGCGGCGTACCCCCGCACGGGGGCGCAGCGCGCCCCCCGGCAGGCCCCTCAATGCATGGCCGAAGGCGTATCTGTCGCGGCTTCGACGCCGCCGCCCTGGGCGGGAACCGCTTCCTCACGCTCGGGCAGCGGCTCCGGCGCGCGTTCGAGGGCAAGCGCCAGCACCTCGTCTATCCACTTCACCGGATGAATGTCCAGGCGGTTCTTGATGTTGTCCGGAATCTCCGCAAGGTCCTTCACGTTTTCCTCGGGGATGAGCACGATCTTGATGCCGCCGCGATGCGCCGCCAGGAGCTTTTCCTTCAGGCCGCCGATGGGCAGCACCTCGCCGCGCAGCGTGATCTCCCCCGTCATGGCGACGTCGCAGCGCACGGGAATGCCGGTGAATACGGAAACCATCGCCGTCGTGATGGCGATGCCGGCGGACGGGCCATCCTTGGGTGTGGCGCCTTCCGGCATGTGCACGTGCATGTCGTTCTTCTCGAACGCTTCGTTCTTGATGCCGAGTTTTTGCGCTCGGCTGCGCATCACCGTGCGCGCCGCCTCGATGGACTCCTTCATGACGTCACCCAACTGCCCGGTGCGCGTGATGTGGCCCTTGCCCGGCATGACCGTGGCCTCGATGGTGAGCAGTTCGCCGCCCACTTCGGTCCACGCCAGCCCGGTGACCTGACCGACCTGGTTGTGCTTTTCCGCAATGCCGTAGGTGTAGCGGCGCACGCCCAGGTATTTGTCCAGGTTCTTGCTGATGACGGTGAGCTTGCCCTTGTGCTTTTTCAGCAGCAGCGCCTTCACCGCCTTGCGGCACGTCTTGGAAACTTCGCGCTCCAGGGCGCGCACGCCCGCCTCGCGCGTGTAATAGCGGACGATGTCGCGCAGCGCCGCTTCGGCGATGTGGAATTCCTCCGCCTTGAGGCCGTTCGCCTTCATCTGCTTGGGCACCAGGTAGCGCTCGGCGATGCTGATCTTTTCGTCTTCCGTATAGCCGGACAGGCGGATCACCTCCATGCGGTCGAGCAGCGGCGCCGGCAGGTTCATGGTGTTGGCGGTGGCCACGAACATGACGTCGGAGAGATCGTATTCGACCTCGATGTAATGATCCTGGAAAGTGTGGTTCTGCTCGGGATCGAGCACTTCCAGCAGGGCCGAAGACGGGTCGCCGCGAAAATCCATGCCCATCTTGTCGACTTCGTCGAGTAGGAACAGCGGATTGCGCACCCCGATCTTGGTGAGGCTTTGCAGGATCTTGCCGGGCATGGAGCCGATATAGGTGCGGCGGTGGCCGCGGATCTCCGCCTCGTCGCGCACGCCGCCCAGGGCCATGCGCACGAATTTGCGGTTGGTGGCGCGGGCGATGGACTGGCCGAGCGAGGTCTTGCCCACGCCGGGCGGACCCACCAGGCAAAGGATGGGCGCCTTGACCTTCTCGACGCGCTGCTGCACGGCCAGGTATTCGAGAATGCGCTCCTTGACCTTCTCCAGACCGTAGTGGTCTTCGTCCAGGACTTTCTCGGCCTTGACGAGATCCTTGCTGATCTTGGTTTTCTTCTTCCAGGGCAGGCCCACCATGGCCTCGATGTAGCTGCGCACCACCGTGGCCTCGGCCGACATGGGAGACATCATGCGCAGCTTCTTGAGTTCGCCCAGCGCCTTGGTTTCCGCCTCCTTGGACATGTGGGCGCCGCGGATGCGCTTTTCCAGCTCTTCCAGCTCGGCGCCTTCCTCCATGTCGCCCAGTTCTTTCTGGATGGCCTTGACCTGCTCGTTGAGGTAGTACTCGCGCTGGCTCTTCTCCATCTGCCGCTTGACGCGGCCGCGGATGCGCTTTTCCACCTGGAGGATGTCGATCTCGCCCTCGATCTGGCTGAGCAAATGCTCCAGCCGCTTGGCCACATCGATCATGTCGAGAATTTCCTGCTTCTGCTCCAGCTTCAGCGGCAGGTGGGCGACGACGGTGTCGGCCAGACGGCCGCCTTCGTCGATGCCGGACAGCGACGTGAGGATTTCCGGCGGAATTTTCTTGTTGAGTTTGACGTACTGATCGAACTGCGCCATGAGCGCGCGGCGCAAGGCCTCGACTTCCGTGCTGTCCTTGTCTTCCTGGGGAATCAGCGCCGCGCGCCCGGAGAAGTAGTTCCCGTCGTCCGTCACATCGATAATGTGAGCGCGTTGATTGCCCTCCACCAGTACCTTGACCGTGCCATCCGGCAGCTTGAGCATCTGCAGCACCGTCGCCATGCACCCGGTGGCGTACAAATCCGCGGGGCTTGGGTCATCCTGGGCCGCGGATTTCTGCGCGACCAGCAGGATGTGCTTGGAAGCCTCCATTGCCGCCTCCAGCGCCTTGATGGATTTGGGCCGCCCCACGAATAGGGGGATCACCATGTGGGGGAAAACCACCACATCGCGCAGAGGCAGCAGGGGAAGCTGAACGGTTTCGCCGGGCTGGGAGGAGGTCATGGCGCTTTCCTAAAGTTAGGGGGCCCGAGACTGGGGGCACCCAAGCTAAATTGGGCCGGCCGGGCGGATTGCAAGAGGGGCGCGCGCGCAGCCGTCAGCTCGCCGCGCTGGCCTGGTCGGAATAAATGACAAGGGGCTGACCGCCCTCGTTGATCACCCCCTCATCGACGACGACCTTGGTGACGTTCTTGAGGGAAGGCAGTTCGAACATGGTGTCCAGCAGGGAATGCTCGATGATCGAGCGCAGGCCCCGCGCCCCCGTGCGCCGCTCCAACGCACGCTTGGCAATGGCCTTGAGCGCACTGTCCCGGAATTCCAGCTCCACCCCCTCCATCTTGAAGAGCTTGGCAAACTGCTTGGTGAGCGCATTCTTCGGCTCGGTCAGAATCTGCATGAGCGCCGCTTCGTCCAGCTCGTCCAGCACCGCCACCACCGGCAGGCGCCCGACAAATTCCGGGATCAGGCCGTATTTGATGAGGTCTTCCGGCTCCACCTGGTGCAACAGCTCGGAGTCGCGCTTCTTGTCGTCCACGCTCTTGACCTGGGCGCCAAAGCCGATGCCGCCCTTCTCGGAGCGGCGGCGGATGACCTTCTCCAGCCCGGCAAACGCCCCCCCGCAGATGAACAGGATGTTGGTGGTGTCTACCTGCACGAATTCCTGGTTCGGGTGCTTGCGCCCGCCCTGCGGCGGCACCGACGCCGTGGTGCCTTCGATGAGCTTGAGCAGGGCCTGCTGCACCCCTTCGCCGGACACGTCCCGGGTGATCGAGGGGTTGTCCGATTTGCGCGAGATCTTGTCGATCTCGTCGATGTAGACGATACCGTTCTTGGCCTTGTCCACGTCGTAGTCGCATTTCTGCAAAAGCTTCTGGATGATGTTCTCGACGTCCTCCCCCACATAGCCCGCTTCGGTCAGCGTGGTGGCGTCGGCAATGACGAAGGGAACGTTCAAGAGCCGCGCCAGGGTCTGCGCCAGCAGGGTCTTGCCCGAGCCCGTCGGGCCGATGAACAGGATGTTGCTCTTGGCCAGTTCGACGTCGTCGCTCTTCTGCGGCGCGCGGATGCGCTTGTAGTGGTTGTACACCGCGACCGACAGGGCCTTCTTGGCCAGGCGCTGGCCGATGACGTACTGATCCAGGATCTGGGCGATTTCCTGGGGGGTGGGCAGATCCGAGCCCGCGGCCTTGTCCTGGTTCTGCTGCAATTCGTCGCGGATGATGTCGTTGCACAGTTCGACGCATTCGTCGCAGATGAATACGGAGGGGCCGGCTATGAGTTTGCGCACTTCATGCTGGCTTTTGCCGCAGAACGAGCAGTACAGGAGTTTTTCTCCGCTTCCCTTGTCAGCCATCTCGCCCTCCTACTTGGCCGCCGCCTCGGCCCGGTTCGTCAGCACTTTGTCCACCAGACCGTAGGCCACGGCTTCTTCGCCGCCCATGAAGTTGTCGCGGTCGGTGTCGCGTTCGATCTCCTCCATGCTGCGCCCGGAGTGCTTGGCCAGCATTTCGTTCAGCCTGCCCTTCAGATACAGAATCTCCTTGGCGTGAATCTCGATGTCCGAGGCCTGGCCCTGGAAGCCCCCCAACGGCTGGTGGATCATGACCCGCGAGTTGGGCAGGCAAAAGCGCTTGCCGCGCTCGCCGGCCGCCAGCAGGAAGGCGCCCATGCTGGCCGCCTGGCCAATGCACAGGGTGGATACGTCCGGCTTGACGAATTGCATGGTGTCGTAGATGGCCAGCCCTGCCGACACCGAACCGCCCGGGGAGTTGATATAGAAGAAGATGTCCTTGTCCGGGTTTTCGGACTCCAAAAACAGCAGCTGCGCCACCACCAGGTTGGCCACCGCGTCGTTCACCGGACCCACCAGAAACACCACCCGCTCCTTCAACAGCCGCGAATAGATGTCGTACGCCCGCTCCCCTCGGCCGCTTTGCTCCACCACCATCGGCACCAGACCCAGGCCTTGCGGTTCCATCTCACCCACCCATCTCATCACGTACGTCCCATCAACTCGTCAAAGGCCATTTCCACGTCTTCGACCCCGGCCTTTTCCATGACCCATGCTACCACATTCTCTTCCAGCGCCAGGGACTCCATTTCCTGGAGACGCGAGGGCTGCGCGTAGTACCAATCCACCACCTCGGCGGGGTTCTCGTAGCTCTGCGCCGCTTCTTCGACCAGGGCGCGCACCTGCTCGGGTCTCACCGTCAGGCCATGGGCCTTGATCAGCTCAGCGAGGATCAGCCCCAGCCGCACGCGGCGCTTGGCCTGCTCCTCAAACATATCGGCAGTAAAGTTCATTTGCTTGACATCCACCCCCTGGGCGGCCAGGTCGTTGTGCGCCAGTTCGGCCAGGCGCTCTATTTCCAGACCCACCAGGGAATTGGGAAGTTCCAGCTCGCTCGTCTCGGCCAATCGGGCCATCACCTGTTCTTTCAGGCGATTCATGACCCGACGCTTGACCTCGCGTTCCAGATTGGCCTTGATTTCTTCCCGCAGCTTGGCCACATCGCCGTCCTCGACCCCCAGGGCGCGGGCAAAATCGGTGTCGACGGCAGGCAGCTTGGGCTCGGACACCTGCTGGACCTTGACCGCGAAGCTCGCCGTCTTGCCCGCCAGTTCCTTGGCCTGATAGTTCTCGGGAAAAGTCACCGCAAAGGTTTTTTCCCCGCCGGCCGACAAGCCCAGCAGGTTGTCCTCGAACTCCTTCAGCAGGCGGCCTTCGCCCACCAGCACGACATAATCCTTGCCTTCCCCGCCCTTGAAGGGCTGGCCGTCGATGCTGCCGGAAAAATCCAGCTTCACCATGTCGCCATCGCGGGCGGCGCGCTCCACCTCTACGAACTCGCGGCGCTGCCGGCGTAATATTTCGATGGTCTTGTCCAACTCCGCTTCGCCGATGGCAATCACCGGACGTTGAATGGAAAACGCCGCCGGATCGCCCAGCTTGACCTCGGGATAGATTTCGAAGGTCGCGGAAAAGCGCAGTTCCGCCCCCTCCGAGGGCTTGCCTTCGAAATGCGGGTAGCCCGCCACCTTGAGCTGATTTTCCGCCACCGCCTCGCCGAATTTCTGCTGCAGCACACCGCCGATCACCTCCCGGTGCACTTCCGCCCCGTGCAGACGGGCCACCACGGACAAAGGTGCTTTGCCGGGGCGGAAGCCATCCACGCGCACGTTCTTGGCGAGGCGCTTGAGGCGGCTGTCCACCTCCGACGCCACGGCCGCGGAAGGAAGCGCCAGTTCCATGCGGCGCTCCAGGGTGCTCAATACTTCGACTTGGGCTGTCATGACAATAATCCTGGGTTAAGCGAAGGTTTCCTGGTGCGAAAGGGGGGACTCGAACCCCCACGGATTGCTCCGCTGGAACCTAAATCCAGTGCGTCTACCAATTCCGCCACTCTCGCACTTCGTAAAAAAATCATTTGGTCGATCAAGAACGCTGCCGAAACAAAGGCTCTGGCGAAAATCACGTGGAATTTGGCAAGCGGTTCTGGCAACACGGCGCGCCGCGCACCCTACGCTCAGGAAACGGCGGAGAACTCTGCGGCCCCCTGCCTGCGCCCATGCCGCCGACCAGCAAAGTTTAACACGGCGCGCCCCTCCCCCGCAGCCGCCGCTCAGGCCCCCAGGATCTGTTTGTCCGAGAGCCGCATGCCCTCGTCGAAACGATGGATGAGGAGCGTACCGGTCGCCAATTCGCAGCCGGCGCCCTCACATCCCCCCGCCCAGGGTACGCGGTGCGCGCCCCAGACTGCGTTCCACCTCCAGTACGTGGCGAGTGGTGGCGATCACCGTGTCGGGATTGAGGCTCATGGAGTCTATGCCCAGGCGCACCAGGTATTCGGCCATTTCCGGATAGTCGGACGGCGCCTGGCCGCACAATCCGGAATGGATGCCGTTGCGGCGGCAGCCTTCGACCGCCAGGCGGATCATTTCCTTGACGCCGTCGTCGCGCTCGTCGTAGTCGAAGGCCACGATCTCGGAATCGCGGTCGACACCCAGGGTCAACTGGGTGAGATCGTTGGAACCGATGGAATAACCGTCGAAACGCTTGGCGAACTGGTCGATGAGGATGACGTTGTTGGGAATCTCGCACATGGCATAGATCTGCAGGCCATTCTTGCCGCGCTCCAAGCCATACTCGGCCATGCGCGCCAGCACGGCGTCGGCTTCCGTCACGCGGCGCACGAAGGGCAGCATGAGGACGACGTTGGCAAGCCCCATGTCCTCGCGCACGCGCCGCATGGCTAGGCATTCCAGGCGGAAGCCCTCGGCATAGGCCGGGTGGGCGTAGCGCGAAGCGCCGCGGAAGCCGATCATGGGATTGGCCTCGTCGGGCTCGAATGCCGCGCCGCCCAGCAGGCTGGCGTACTCGTTGGACTTGAAGTCCGACATGCGCACCACCACGGGCTTGGGCCAGAACGCGGCCGCGATGGTGCCTATGCCTTCCGCCAGGCGCTGCACGAAAAATGTCTCGCCGTCGGCATAGCCGCGCGTCAGGCGGGCAATGGCAGCGCGCGCCCGAGCGTCCCCGACCTTATCCGGCTGCAACAAAGCCAGCGGATGCGCCTTGATGTATTCGCCGATGATGAATTCCATGCGCGCCAGCCCCACGCCGTCATTGGGCAGGAAAGACGTTTTGAAAGCCAGCTCGGGATTGCCCAGGTTGATCATGATCTCGGTGGCGGGGCGGGCGATGTCGCCCACCTCGGTGCTCGTCACGTGGAAAGGCACTTCCCCGCGATAGACGCGCCCGCTGTCGCCCTCGGCACAGGACACGGTGACGACGCTGCCGTCCGGCACTTCGCTGGTGGCGTTGCCGGCGCCCACCACCGCGGGGATGCCCAGTTCACGCGCAATGATGGCGGCATGGCAGGTGCGCCCGCCGCGGTTGGTGACGATGGCCGCTGCGGTCTTCATCACGGGCTCCCAATCCGGCGTCGTGGTGTCGGCCACCAGCACCTCGCCGGGCTTGAATTCGCCCAGATGCGCGACGTCGGTGATGATGCGCACGCGCCCCGCGGCGACCTTCTCGCCCACCGAGCGGCCGCTCACGAGCACCTCGCCGCTGCCGTCCATGGCGTAGCTCTCCAGGGTGTTGGGCCGGCGCTGCGAGGCCACCGTTTCGGGGCGCGCCTGCACGATGTAGAGCTTGCCGTCCGTGCCGTCCTTGGCCCATTCGATGTCCATGGGGCGGCTGTAATGGACTTCGATCTTGAGGGCATAGTCGGCCAATTCCAGCACTTCGGCGTCGCCGAGGCAGTAGCGCTCGCGGTCGGCTCGGGGGGTGGGGATATTGCGCGTGGTGCGGCGCGTCTCGCCCTCGACATACACCATCTTCACCGCCTTGTCGCCCAGGCTGCGGCGCAGCACGGCGCGATGTCCGGCCAGGAACGTGGGCTTGTGGACGTAAAACTCATCCGGATCGACCGCACCCTGCACCACGTTCTCGCCCAGGCCGTAGGCGCCGGTGATGAACACCGCGTCGCGGAATCCGGATTCCGTGTCCAGGGTGAACATCACTCCCGAAGCGGCCAGATCCGAGCGCACCATCTTCATCACGCCGACGGAAAGCGCCACCTTGAAATGGTCGAAACCCTGGTCGATGCGGTAATGAATGGCGCGATCGGTGAACAGGCTGGCGAAACAGCGCCGACAGGCGTCCAAAAGGCTCTGCTCGCCGCGCACGTTGAGATAGGTGTCCTGCTGCCCGGCGAAGCTGGCCGTGGGCAGATCCTCCGCGGTGGCGGAACTGCGCACCGCCAGGCTCACGCCTTCGCCGTATTCCTCCTGCAAGGCGTGGTAGCCCGCCAGGATCTCGGCTGCCAAATCGGGGGGCAGCCCGGCGCCGTAAACGATCTCCCGCGCGCGCTTGCCGCGCCGCGCCAGGTCGGCGACATTGGCGGGATCAAGGCCGTCCAGCGCCCCATGCAGCGCCCCCCAGGCGCCCGCCTGATCGAGCATGTAGCGATAAGCCTGCGCCGTGACGGCAAAACCGTCGGGCACGCGCACTCCTTGCCCCGCCAGGCGGCGTACCATTTCTCCGAGCGAGGCGTTCTTGCCGCCGACGACGGACACATCGCCGATGCCCAGCTCGGCGAAAAAGCGCACATAGCGGTACGCGGCCATTATTTCGTCTCTCCTGTTGATGCGGTATTGCCAAGGCAAGGGGTTCCCAACCTCCAACGCACCAGCACCTTTGCGGCATGGAGTCAGGGAGCTGCCGTCAGGGCGCGATCATGCCGTTTTCAATATAGGCATCGGCATAGGCGAAAACGATGCCCGGGTCGGCACGCGCCAGATTCCTGTCCTTGCCGGGATAGTCGATGCGAGAGAGCAAATCCCGTATGACATTGAGGCGCGCCAGCTTCTTGTCGTCCGCGCGCACCACCGTCCAAGGCGCCATGGCGCTGTGCGTGCGCGCGAACATCTCGTTGCGGCTGGCGCTGTAGTCGCGCCAGTGCTTTTGCGCCGCGCCATCGATGGGGCTCAGCTTCCATTGCTTTAGCGGATCCTTGCGGCGCGCGCTCAGACGCGCCTTCTGCTCCGCCTTGCTGATGTCAAGGTAGTATTTGATGAGCTTGATGCCCGAGCGCACCAGCATCTGCTCGAAAGCCGGCACGGTCTCGAAAAACTCGTCGTATTCCGCCGCCGTGCAAAACCCCATCACGCGTTCGACGCCGGCGCGGTTGTACCAGCTGCGGTTGAACAGCACCATCTCCTCAGCCGCCGGCAGGTGCGGGGCGTAGCGCTGGAAATACCACGCCGTGCGGTCGTGGTCGGAGGGCTTGCCGAGCGCCACCACGCGCGTCTCGCGCGGCGAGAGGTGCTCGACGATGCGCTTGATGGTGCCGTCCTTGCCGCCCGCGTCGCGCCCCTCGAAGATCACCAGAATGCGGTCGCCGCGGGCGATGAGCTGCTTCTGCAGCTTGACCAGCTCGATCTGCAGCAAATGCAATTCGTGCTCGTAATCCTTGGTCTCGGGCGGCGCCGGATAAGGTGCCGGGGCAGGTTTTTTGGCCATGGGCTGATCTCCTATCGTGATGCCGCGCCGCGGCGACATCGGCCATTATGGGCCAACATCCGCCCCGCACATGGAGCAAACCCCTTATAATTCGGCGGACTCTCCGGCGAGGCGTCTCCCGCTTTCCTTGTTTCGCGTCGACGATCTTCGGCACACCCCCCGGCCCCCTGCTCCTGCCGCGCCGCTGAGAGGCTCCTTGCCATGACCGATGCCGATCAATACTGCCGGGACAAGGCAGCCCCGCGCGGCTCCGACCTTTATTACAGCCTGCTTTTCCTGGCCCCCGAAAAACGCCGCGCACTCACGGCCTTCCACACCCTGTGCCGGGAACTGGACGACGTCGCGGACGATTGCCGCGATGCGCAAGTGGCGCGCCTCAAGCTGGCATGGTGGGGCGAGGAGATCGATCGCCTGTTCGCCGGCGCGGCACGGCATCCTGTGGGCCATGCGCTCGCGCCCCTGGCGGCGGCCGGCGCGATAGGACGGGAAGAGTTCCGGGAGATTCTCGAAGGCACGGCCATGAACCTCGAAATCATCGCCTATGCCGACTTCGACACCTTGCAGCTTTATTGCCGCCGCACGGCGGGCATGGCCAGCCAAATCACGGCGCAGCTTCTCGGCGGGCAGGAGCACGCCGCACTCTCATACGCGCAGGAGCTGGGCGTGGCCCTGCGGCTCACCCGCATGATCCGCGATGTGGGCGCCGACGCGCGGCGCGGCCGGATTTATTTGCCGGGCGACGAGCTGGCGCAGTTCGGCGTCGCGGCGGCGGACATCCTGCGCGCGCGCACCTCGCCCGCCTTCCGCGCCCTCATGGAGTACCAGTATCTGCGCGCCGAAGACCATTACACGCGCGCCCTGGCTGCGCTGCCGCGCGGCGACCGCAAGGCCCAGCAGGCCGGGCTGGCGCTGGGCGCCATCCACCGCGCCCTGCTGCGCGAAATACGGCGCGACGGGTTTCAGGTGCTGGAGCGGCGCTATGCGCTTACGCCGCTGCGCAAGCTTCGGCTCGCCGCGCGCATACGCCTGGGCGGGCGCATAGCATGAGCTGCGGCCGCATGCGCGAGTTACAATTTGCGACACAATTAAACCTTACACTGTGCGCATTCCAAGGTCGTCACCATGCACTTCCCCATCCCCCCGCTCCCCCAAGACTGTCTGGCCGGCCGCGTGATTTTGGTCACCGGCGCCGGCTCCGGCCTGGGCGCCGCCGCCGCCGTGACTTACGCACGCCACGGCGCCACGGTGGCGCTGCTGGGCCGCCACGAACCGCGCCTGGAACGGACCTACGACGCCATTCGGGCGGCCGGCGGAACGGAGCCCGCGCTCTTCCCCTTTGACCTCGAAGCCGCTGACGATGCGGGCTTCGAGCGCTTGGCGCAAACGGTGGTCTACCACCTCAAGGGTCTGCACGGGCTGCTGCACAGCGCGCAGGCTTTCTTCCAGCTCACGCGCTTGGAGCACCAAACCCTGGCGCAGTGGCAGACGCTGATGCGCGTCAACCTCATCGCGCCTTTCGCCCTTACGCGCGCCTGCCTGCCCTGGATGCAGCAGCAGCCGGACGCCTCGGTGATCTTTACCGGCGAATCCCATGCCCATAGCCCGGGCGCCTACTGGGGCGGCTTCGCCCTCTCCAAGGGCGGCCTGGAGGGACTCACCCGCATCTGGGACCAGGAATTGGAGCTGACCCCTTCGGTGCGCGTCAATACGCTCATCCCCGGCCCGGTGCACAGTCCCTTCCGCACCCGCACCCACCCCGGCGAAGCGCCTGCGGAAATCGCCGCGGCCGACGCCATCCTGCCCTGGTATGTGTGGCTCATGAGCCCACAAAGCAGCGCGATCCATGGCCAGATCGTCCACTGCCAGCCGACCTGAAGCACCGCCCCTCACGCAGATCGGCCGCTACGAGCTGATCGGGGAGATCGGCCAGGGCGGCATGGGTCAGGTGTTCCGCGCGCGCGATCCGCTCATCGAGCGCGACGTGGCCATCAAGACCATTCCCATGCACCTGGATACGGAAGCGCGCCGCGAGTTCGAAGCGCGCTTCCTGCGCGAGGCGCAAAGCGCCGGGCGGCTCTCGCACCCCAACATCGTCACCATCTACGACGTCGGCGAGACGGACGATCTGGTCTACATCGCCATGGAGTACCTGCCAGGCAAGAGCCTGCGCGAAATCCTCGACGCCAGCCGCGGCCTGCCGCTGGATCTCATGCTGGAAACCGCCGTGCAGATGGCCGACAGTCTGGCCTACGCGCACGAGCACGGCGTGGTGCACCGCGACGTCAAACCCTCCAACGTGATCGTCACGGCCGACCGCGGCACGGTCAAGCTCACCGATTTCAGCATCGCTTACCTGGCCGCCGCTTCGGACCGCACCCGCGCCGGCATGATGCTGGGCTCGCCGCGCTATATGTCGCCCGAACAGGTCAAGGGCGAAGCGGTGGACGGGCGCTCGGACATCTTTTCCCTGGGCGCCGTCTGCCATGAGATGCTCACGGGCCGGCCGGTCTTCGACGCCGAAGCGCTGCCGGCCTTGCTGTTCCGTATCGTCAACAGCCCGGTGCCTGCCCCAGGGGAATTGCGCGCGGGCGTCCCGCTGGAACTGGACCGCATCATCCTCAAGTGCCTGGCCAAGAATCCGCAGGAGCGCTACGCGAAGGCGAGCGACCTGGCGGCCGATCTGCGCAAGCTGCAGCAACAGGCCCCCTCCATCCCGGCGCGCCCCCGCTGGGGACGCCATGCCCTGGCGGTCGTGCTCCTGCTGCTGGCGGGCTGGGGCTTCTACCGCATGGGCTGGGAGTCCCACCGGGCGGACCGCACGGCCGGCCTGGCGCGCGATCCCGCCCCTGCGGCAGCGCCCGTGCCGCCTCCCGTGGCCTCGGCCCTTTCCCCGGCAAGCACGCTGCTGCCGCCGTCCGCGGCGCTGTCTTTCCCGGCCCCTCACAAATCCAGCATCAGCGTGCTCAGCCTGCCCGCCGACAGCCCCTATGTGCGCGGCATAGACAAGAAAATCGCCGAACTGGAAATCATGCGCAGCGAACTGTTGACCAAATACACACCGCTCTATCCCGACGTCATCACGGCGGAAAAGCAGTTGAAAAAGCTGCGCGCGGACCGTGCCAGATACTTGCGCGAACACGGCGCCGCCGCCGATCCCTCCGGCGCTCAGAAGAACTGATCGAGCGCTGCATCCAGGCGGCTCACCGGCACCACTTCCAGGCCGGCCATGGCCTGCTTGGGCTGGTTGCCCTCCGGCACCACCGCTCGCGTGAAGCCCAGCTTGGCGGCTTCACGCAGGCGCTCCTGGCCGCGCTGCACGGGGCGGATCTCACCTGCCAGACCGACCTCGCCGAACACCGCCGTCTTGTCCCGCAGGGGTTTGTTCCTGAGCGAAGAGACGATGGCCGCCAGCACCGCCAGATCGGCGGCCGGCTCGGTGATCTTCACCCCGCCCACGGCGTTGACGAAAACGTCCTGGTCGAAGCAGGCGATGCCGGCGTGGCGGTGCAGCACCGCCAGCAGCATGGCCAGGCGGTTCTGCTCCAGGCCCACCGACAAACGCCGCGGGCTGGGCGCATGCGTGGTGTCCACCAGCGCCTGGATCTCCACCAGCAGGGGGCGCGTGCCCTCCTGGGTCACCATCACGCAGCTGCCCGGCACGGGCTGGCCGTGGCGCGAGAGGAACATGGCGGACGGATTGCTCACGCCTTTCAACCCCGTCTCGGTCATGGCGAAGACGCCCAGTTCGTTCACCGCGCCGAAGCGGTTCTTGAACGCGCGCACGAGGCGGAAGGAGGAGCCCGTGTCGCCCTCGAAATACAGCACGGTGTCGACGATGTGTTCCAGCACGCGCGGGCCGGCGAGCGCGCCCTCCTTGGTAACGTGCCCCACCAGCAGGATCACCGTGCCGCTTTGCTTGGCGTGGCGCGTGAGCTGGGCCGCGCATTCGCGCACCTGGGCCACCGAGCCGGGCGCCGACTGCAAGGCCTCGGAATAAAGCGTCTGGATGGAATCCACCACGGCCGCGAAAGGCTGTTGCCGCGCCAGCGCAGCGAGGATTTTTTCCAGTTGGATTTCCGCCAGCATGGGAAGCTCCGGTGCCTCCAACTGCAGACGTCTGGCGCGCAGGGCGATCTGGCGCGTGGACTCCTCGCCGCTCACGTAGAGCGTGCCGTGCTTGTCCGAGAGCCGCGCCAGCGCCTGCAGCAGCAGGGTGGACTTGCCGATGCCGGGGTCGCCGCCGATGAGTATCACGCCGCCGCGCACCAGCCCGCCGCCCAGGACGCGGTCCAACTCGGCGATGCCGGTGGCGACGCGCGCCTCTTCCGCGGTATCGACGTCGCCCAGCCGTTCCACCTCGCTGGTCGCGGCCAGCGCGGCATAGCGCGGCGGCTGGCCGGCCTCGGCGACGGTTTCCACCAGGGTGTTCCACTGCGCGCAGCCGGGGCACTGGCCTTGCCACTTGGGCGTTACCGCCCCGCACTCGGTGCAGGCATAGACGGTGCGGGCTTTTGCCATCAGGCCGGGAAGATGCCGGTGGAAAGATAGCGGTCGCCGCGGTCGCAGACGATGGAGACGATGACGGCGTTTTCCACCTCGGCGCTCAGCTTGAGGGCCGCGAACAACGCCCCGCCGGAAGACACGCCGGCGAAGATGCCCTCCTCGCGCGCCAGCCGGCGCGTGGTTTCCTCGGCGTCGGCCTGGCCTACGTAGATCATGCGATCGATCTGGCTGAAGTCGCAGATCTTGGGCAGGTATTGCGGCGGCCATTTGCGGATGCCGGGAATCTGCGCGCCCTCCTCGGGCTGCACGCCGACGATCTGGATGGCCGGGTTCTTTTCCTTCAGATAGCGCGAGGTGCCCATGATGGTGCCGGTCGTGCCCATGCTGGACACGAAATGCGTGATGCCGCCCTCGGTGTCGCGCCAGATTTCCGGCCCGGTGCCTTCGTAATGGGCCAGCGGATTGTCCGGATTGGAGAATTGATCGAGGATCTTGCCCTCGCCCGCCGCCTCCATGCGCCGCGCCGTGTCTATGGCCGCCTCCATGCCGCCCTCTCGGGACGTGAGTACGAAGCGCGCGCCGAACGCGCCCATGGTCTGGCGCCGCTCCACCGAGAGATGTTCCGGCATGACCAGCACCATGCGATAGCCCATCATGGCCGCGGCCATGGCCAGGGCGATGCCGGTGTTGCCGCTGGTCGCCTCGATGAGCGTATCTCCGGGCTCGATTTCGCCGCGCACCTCGGCGCGTCGGATCATGGACAGGGCCGGGCGGTCCTTCACCGAGCCGGCCGGATTGTTGCCCTCCAGCTTGACCAGCACGACATTGCCGGTGCTCCCCGGCATGCGCTTGAGGCGCACGAGCGGCGTGTTGCCGACGGTGTCCTCGATGTGCTTCCACTGCACCATGGCTCAGCCCTTCAGCAGATGTTGCACATAGCGCGCAACGCCCTCTTCCACGCTGAGGAAAGCTTCATCGTAGCCGGCCCGCCTGAACGCGCTCATGTCCGCCTCGGTATAGCTCTGGTACTTGCCCTTGAGCGCCTCGGGAAAATCGATGTAAGTGACGATGCTCTGGCTGCGCATCTGCTCCAGCGTGAGGGGCGCGTCGCCGGCCTCCGCACGGCAGGCGTTGACGGTGGCGACCGCCACGTCGTTGAAGCTCTGGCAGCGCCCGGTGCCGAGATTGAAAATGCCGGACACGGCGCCGTGGTCGTAGCACCACAAGTTCACCTTGGCCACGTCCTCCACCGAGACGAAATCGCGCCGCTGTTCGCCGTCGGCATAGCCGCCGCTGCCCTGGAACAGGCGCACCCGACCCTCGGCGCGGTACTGGTTGAAGAAATGGAAGGCCACCGAAGCCATGCGTCCCTTGTGCTGCTCGCGCGGGCCGTAGACGTTGAAATAGCGGAAGCCCACGATTTGCGCCGTGCGCTGGCCCCACATGCGGCGCACGTACTGGTCGAAGAGAAACTTGGAATAGCCGTAGACATTGAGCGGCGCCTCATGCTCGCGGGCTTCCTTGAACACCCGGCCGCCGCCATAAATGCTGGCCGAGGAGGCGTACAGCAGCGGCACTTCCTCGTTCTGGCAGAACTCCAGCAGCTGGGTGGAGTAGCGGTAGTTGTTCTCCATCATGTAGCGGCCGTCGGCTTCCATGGTGTCCGAGCAGGCGCCCTCGTGGAACACCGCTTCCACCGCGCCTTCCAGCGCTCCGCTGTCGAGCGCCTTGAGGAATTCATGCTTGTCCAGGTAATCGGCGATGTCGCAATCGGCGAGATTGCGGAATTTGTCGCCGCGCGCCAGATTGTCCACGGCGAGAATGTCGCTCACGCCGCGTTCATTCAGGGCTTTCACCAGATTGGCGCCGATGAAGCCTGCGGCGCCGGTAACCACGAAATACATGGGCTTTCTCCATTGCGCGGACGTCTATCCGCCATCGCTTGCATGAACCCCATTCTAACCGACCCGGCGGACGCCCCCGCGCCGCTCAGCGCCCCGCCATCACCCTTTGGATCCAGGGCAGATAAGACGCGACGATGGTGCCCCCGCCTATGGCGCCGAAGCGCAGCGGCGCGCCCGCCTGGGGCGGCGCCACGAATACGGCGATGCCCAGGATGCGCCAGCCTCCCTTGCGCGCGACGAAGACCGGCGCGCCGGAATCCCCGCCGCCAAAGACTCCCTCGCCAAGTATGGCCTGATTGGCCGGATCGGCCGGATTGCCGAAGCGGTTGCCCAGGCCGTCGGGGCCGTCGAAGTCATAGACGTACACCTTGCCGTCCGCAACGGAGGGCAGCACGAGGTCGATGCGGTTGCGCCCCATGCGCGCGATGGCGGCATTGCCGCCGCCTTCCTGGCCCTGGGTGCCGTCGCCCCAGGCGCCATAGCCGACAAAGGTGATGGTGGCATGCAAGGCGGGCCCGCGGTAGAAACGGTAGTACCGGGCCGCCGCCGGCGCCGGCCTGGCCAGGCGCACGAGGGCAAGGTCGCCATACCAGACGCCATCGGGTCCGGGCCTGGCGCCGTGGAATCCGGGATACACCTCTATGGCCGCAGCCGGCACGATGACGGGACCGCCGGCAAGGTTGAAGCGGATGCGCACTTGCGCGGGCGAGCGGCCGGCCACCACATGCGCGGCCGTGAGCACCCACTCTGGCGCCACGAGGGCGCCGCTGTAAGCGCCGTTGCCGGAGAGCACGGCGACGACGCCGCTGAAGGGCCGCCCGGGCAGATTCGCGACCGGCCCGCTGCCGCCGATCACGGCGCGCGCCGGAGCGCTCAGCAGCGCAGCCGCCAGCAGGAGGGAAAGAAAGCACAAAAAGATTTGCATGACGGGCTGGCGCGGCATCTGCGCATTGTGCCGCATTCCTCGCCCTTGCGCCGCGCGCGTTCACCCCGCCGGCAAGGCGGCGTTCAGGCCGGCGTCACAACGCGCCCGTGGCGCCTGCCCGCATGATGCTCTTCAGCTGCTCGCGCACGGTTTGCATCTCCTGCGCGAGCTTGGGCGGGATGTGGTAATCCTTGGCCAGTGCGGGCACGTCCATGTCCATCATCACCAGCCAGCCCTGACCCTTGGCATCCTCGATCAAGGCGATGCGACAGGGCAGGAAGACGGCGAAGTCGACGTTGTAATCGACCAACTGCTTCGCGATCAGGGCGTTGCAGAACTGGAAGATGGTCATGCGCCGCTGCGGTTTGCCGGTCATGGCGGCGACTTGTTCGGACAGCGGTAGTTCGGACACCTGCTTGAGGTTGAGGTCGTTGGCGCGCAACTGCATGGACTGCACCGCTTCGGACAGGCTCACGCCTTTCTCGATCTTGATTTTGTACACGGAAG
Organism: Pseudomonadota bacterium; assembly: GCA_021802555.1. GTDB lineage: Bacteria > Pseudomonadota > Gammaproteobacteria > Burkholderiales > Thiobacillaceae > JAJXXS01. The sequence goes on along the minus strand of JAJZRU010000010.1, from coordinate 7,983 downwards.
ACGCGCCTTTGAGCGTCGCTTCCGTCCCTTTGCCGGCCGCCTGGGCCTGGGGAAGCATGGTCAAGGCCAGAACCGCAGGCAGCAGCCAGCGCAACGAACCGATCCATTTCATGGCATTCATCTCCATAGTCATCGCAAATCGGCAGCGACCTTAGGCGGCACTGCCCCGTGCCCAACGCATGGGCGCCTGAAAAGCGGGCAATATTAGTGCCCGTTAATACATCCAGCCATAGTCCATCCCGCCCATGGCGGCGGAAGAACACGCAAGCGCCCCGATCGGCTTTACCATAGGCGCGCCCGACCCCGCACACCCGCCCTGCCTTGATTCGCATCCAGCAACGCCCGCACGATCCGCAACTCGCCCGCCGCCTGCGAGATGAAGGCCTCCCGCCGCTGCTCGCGCGCCTGTATGCCGCGCGCGGCGTGGCGAGCGCGCGCGAAGCCGACCCACGCCTGGCGCGGTTGCTGCCGCCGGACGACCTGCGCGGCGCCGGCGCCGCCGCGGGCCTGCTGGCGGACGCCATTGCCGCCGGCAAGAAGCTGCTCATCGTCGGCGACTACGATGCCGACGGCGCCACTGCCAGCGCCGTCGGCGTGCGCGGACTCAGTCTGCTGGGAGCGCCGGTGTCTTATCTGGTTCCCCACCGTCTCGAACACGGCTATGGCCTGAGCCCGGAAATCGTCGCCCTCGCCGCCGCCCGCCAGCCCGACCTCATCCTCACCGTGGACAACGGCATCGCCGCCCATGCGGGCATCGATGCCGCCCGCGCCCTGGGCATCCCGGTATTGGTCACCGACCACCACCTGCCCGGCGCCACCCTGCCGGCCGCGGCCGCCATCGTCAATCCCAACCAGCCCGGATGCGCCTTTCCCAGCAAGCATCTGGCCGGGGTGGGCGTGATGTTCTATCTGCTCCTGGCCCTGCGCGCCGAACTGCGCCGGCGCGGCGCTTACGCCGGAAAGGCGGAGCCCGATTTGCGGGAGCTGCTGGACATCGTCGCGCTGGGCACGGTGGCCGACGTCGTCAAGCTGGACGCCAACAACCGCATCCTGGTGGCCCAGGGCCTGGCGCGCATGCGCGCCAGGCGCGCCTGCCCCGGCATCCGGGCGCTCTTCGCCGTGGCCGGCCGCGATCCCGCGCGCGCTGCCGTGAGCGACCTGGGTTTTCTGCTCGGCCCGCGCCTCAATGCCGCCGGCCGCCTGGACGATATGTCGCTGGGCGTGGAATGCCTGCTCGCCCCCGACCTGGCCGGCGCCCTGCCCTTGGCGCAAAGGCTGGACGAACTCAATCGCACGCGCAAAGATGTGGAAAGCGGCATGCTGGAGTCCGCCCTGGCCGGCCTGGAACGCTACGATCCGGCCGAGCGCGTCGGCCTGGCGCTCTACGAGCCCGGCTGGCATGCCGGCGTGGTGGGGCTGTTGGCCTCGCGCCTCAAGGAAAAATACCACCGTCCGGTGATCGCCTTCGCCCCCGGAACCGACGGGGAGCTGAAAGGCTCCGGCCGCTCCATTCCCGGCTTGCACCTGCGCGACGCGCTCGACCTGCTGGATCGCCGCCATCCCGGACTGCTGGGCAAATTCGGCGGGCATGCCATGGCCGCTGGCCTGAGCCTCAAGGCCCAGGACTTTCCGGCGTTTGCCGACGCCTGGGAGGCGGTGGCACGCGAACTCCTCTCGCCGGCCGACCTGGCCCGCGTGATCGAAACCGACGGCGAGCTGCCGCCCGGCGAAATCACCCTGCAGCAGGTGACGCAACTGGAAATGGGCGTGTGGGGTCAGGGCTTCCCCCCGCCTCTGTTCGAGGCAACGCTGTCCGTCACGGAGCAGCGCCTGGTGGGCGAAAAGCACATGAAGCTCAAGGTGAACCATGGCGGGCAGGCCATGGACGCGCTCGCCTTCTTCCATGCCGAGCCCCTCCCGGCACGTGTGCATGCCGTGTTCTCGCCCATGACCAACCATTACAACGGCAGCATCGCCCTGCAACTGCGCCTGCAGCACTGGGAGGCGCTGGCGTGAACGCACCGGCTTTTGTGCTGGCGCCCGAGTGGCAAATCCTTTTCCGTTATGCCGCCGCCGTGGGCCTCGGCCTGCTCATGGGCCTGGAGCGGGAGCGCAATCCCAGCGCGCTGGGCGGCGTGCGCACCTTTGCCCTGACCGCGCTGTTCAGCGTCATGAGCGCACAACTGGCCCAGGCGCTGGGCAGCCCCTGGATCGTCGTCGCCGGCCTGCTCCTGACCGGCGGCTACATGATCGCCGCCTACCAGCGCCAGGAGCCGCCTGCGGAGGACCCCGGCACCACCACGGTCGCGGCTCTGCTGGTGTGCTATGGCCTGGGCGTGCTGTGCTGGCTGGAGCAGTTTCAGCTGGCCGCGGTGCTGGGCGTGTCCGCCACCATGCTGTTGTACTTCAAGACCGAACTGCGCGGCTTTTCGCACACGCTCACGCGCCAGGATTTGCTCGCCATCCTGCAGTTCGCCGTGCTCTCCCTGGTCGTCCTGCCGCTCCTGCCGAACCGGGACTACGGCCCCTATGGCGCCCTCAACCCCTATCAGATCTGGTGGCTGGTGGTGCTGGTGGCGGGCATCAGCCTGGCGGGCTATGCGGCCCTGCGCATCGTCGGCCAGAAGCATGGCGTCTGGCTCCTGGGCGTGCTGGGCGGTGTGGTTTCCAGCACCGGCACCACCCTCATCTTCGCGCGCCATGCGCGCCGCGACGCCGCCCTGGCGCCCGGCGCGGCCATCATCATCGTCACCGCCAGCCTCATGTCGGCCGTGCGCCTGATCGTGCTCGCCGCCATCCTGGCGCCGGTGACGCTGGCCAAGGTCTTGCCGGTGCTGGCGACAGGCCTGCTGCCCGGCCTGGGCATAGCCGCTTATGGCTACCTCAAGCTCAGACCGGCCAGGCCCGAAGCGCCGCTCGCGCTCAAGAACCCCATGGAGCTGCGCGCGGCGCTGGGCTTCGGCGCGCTCTATGCCCTGGTGCTGCTGGCTTCGGCGTGGATCACCGATCTGGCCGGGCCGCAGGGCTTCTACCCCGTGGCATTTGCCTCCGGCCTCACCGACATCGACGCCATCACGCTGTCCAGCCTGCGCCTCTACAACCTGGCGAGCCTGGATGCGCGCCAGGCGGCCTGGGCGCTGGCGCTGGCCATGATCGCCAATCTCGCGCTCAAGTCCGGGCTGACGCTGGCGGTGGCCGGCTTGCGCAACGGGCGCCACGCCGCGGCCGGTATGGGCATGCTGGGGGCGGGCATCCTCGCGGGCGCAGCCCTGTTCCTGCGCTGAAGCGCACCGCGCGCGGATGCTAAAATTCCGCCCTTTCGTCATCGCCCCGTACACCATGGACGCCGAACGCCTCAACCAGATTTCCGCCGCCCTCGCAGACCTCGGCCGCCGCGCCGACGAACTCCGGGGGTTTCTTTGACTACGACCTGAAGAAGTCCCGCCTGGAGGAAGTCAACCGCCTGGTGGAAGACCCGGCGCTGTGGAACGAACCCGCACGCGCGCAGGAGCTGGGCAAGGAGAAGAAAGGCCTGGAAGGCGTGGTGCTAACCCTGGACGAGCTGGGCCAGGGCATCGCCGACGCGCGCGAGTTGTTCGATCTGGCGCAGGCCGAAGGCGACGACAGCACGCTGGAGGCGGTCGCCGCAGATGCCGACGCGCTGGAAACCCGGGTCGGCGCGCTGGAATTCCGCCGCATGTTCAGCAATCCGCTGGACCCCAACAACTGCTTCATCGACATCCAGGCCGGCGCCGGCGGCACCGAAGCCTGCGACTGGGCCTCCATGCTGCTGCGCCAGTATCTGAAATACGCCGAGCGCAAGGGCTTCAAGGCCGAACTGCTGGAAGAAACCGAGGGCGACGTGGCCGGCATCCGTTCCGCCACCGTCAAGGTCGAGGGCGAATACGCCTACGGCCTGCTGCGCACCGAAACCGGCGTGCACCGACTGGTGCGCAAGTCGCCGTTCGACTCCTCGGGCGGGCGCCACACCTCATTTGCCAGCGTGTTCGTCTATCCGGAGGTGGACGAATCCATCGAAATCGACATCAACCCCGCCGATCTGCGCGTCGACACGTTTCGTGCTTCAGGCGCGGGCGGCCAGCACATCAACAAGACCGACTCGGCCATCCGCATCACGCACCTGCCCAGCGGCATCGTCGTGCAATGCCAGAACGACCGCTCGCAGCACCGCAACCGCGCCGAGGCGATGGCCATGCTCAAGTCGCGCCTCTACGAAGCCGAGCTGCGCAAGCGGCAGGCCGAGCAGGACAAGCTCGAAGCCGGCAAATCCGACGTCGGCTGGGGCCACCAGATCCGCTCCTACGTGCTCGACCAGTCGCGCATCAAGGACCTGCGCACCAATGTGGAAATCTCCAATACGCAGAAGGTGCTGGACGGCGACCTGGATGCCTTCATCGAAGCCAGCCTCAAGCAGGGGGTTTGACCGAAGTCGGCTTTCCGCCCGCAGATGCCCCGCCGACAACCTGGCTAACCCGTTACCGGAAGCAGCCATGCAGACCGTAAGCGCCTTCGAAGCCAAGGCCAAAGTCGCCGAATTGCCCAGTCTGCCAGCCCACTCGCAGTCTAACGGCAAGGGGCGGCGTGGTATTGCAAGACCTGCCCACAAGTTTCTGCTGCGCACGCCGCTGGGCGGCTGGAAAATCAAGGACGCCGACGACGACCTCGATGCCGAGGTCGGCAAGAAATTCAAGAAGGGCTAACCATCCTGTCTTTTCCTCCCCCCGTGCAGTGTTGGCATGCTGTTGGTTCCAGTGGTCCGATTCTGGCTTGTGCGGTGGCCATCAGGCCCCGGGCCACAGCCCGGCGAAGTCGAACGAAAGCTGGCGGTGATGCCGGATGGACAGCAGGTAAACCGTGGCATCGGTTTCCGATGCGGTGTACAGCATGAGGTAGTCGCCATGCAGGTATTCGCGCAGGGCCTGGGCGGTGCCGGCCGGCAGCACGGCGAGTTGGGCCAGCGCTTCGGCCGATTGGGGCGGATTGTCCAGGTAGCGCCGGCCGATGCGAGGATAACGGCTCAGGTTGGGGATGACCGCGGCGCGCAACTCGGCCAGCAGCGCATCGAAGGCCAGGCCCGCGTCAGCTTCAAGCAGGAAGGCTGCGATGGCGTTGAGGCATTCCAGGAAGCTCGCGGTCAGTTCGACCCGGTACAGGCGCTCAGCCACGCTTCCTGGCGGCCTTTCCGGCAATGGACGATTTGGTGGAACCGGGCGCGGCCCGGCGCTGTTGCAACCGATCGAGGGCGCCATCGGCCTCGAAGGTCCGTCCGGCAGCGATGTCGGCCAGACCACGGCGGGCGTCGTCGATGAGCAACAGATGGATGCGCTCGCGTTCCAGCCGGTGATAGTAGTCCAGCCGGTCGGCGTCGATCAGGGCGACGTAACTCTCGCCGTTCTTGGTGATGATCTTCTCGGCGCCGGCCTTGGCCTGATCGGCCAGTTCGGAGAGATTGGCGCGCGCCTGGGTAAAGGGAACCACATCACCAGTGGAAAAGCCCATGGCCTACTCCTTGATTGAGATGACAGAATTATGTGCAGGATACTGCGCGACTGGGCTCGTCGTCCAGCACCGTCAGTGCGGGCGGCGCGGTCCGCTGGCTGTTACCCGCCACAAGGCACCGAGGTCTTGCATTAACGCTACCCACCCGGATCGCCCATGACCTCGCCGCTCTGCTCAAAAGCAGCGCCTACAGCGGAGCCAGGCCTTGCATGAATACTCCCTCGCTGTTTTCGGATGTGAGCCGGGCGATGAGTTACCGTGAACATGAGTTTGTGGCAAGGGGATGATGTTGTAATACAAGACCCCGGGTTCTGACGAGTTCTGAACCAAGCTTCGTCTTTATCTGCTGCAGAAGGTCCATAGTTTAGAAACCGACTTTTTCTACACTATCGATGTAGAAGCTGGTGTCATACTTATTTACTACCCCCGTCGCAAACACGGGATTCCGAAACGCGACCAAAAGCTGCCCCTGGGCCGGAATCATGGTCGCAACTTTTACCAGAGCCGTTGTGGCTGTCGCCCCATTTGCCACCTTGACCCCCAGCAGAAATACGTCATTAATGGGCATATATGCCGCATTTAAAAATTTGGCGTAAAGCGTGTCACCCACTACGGAAAAAGCCTCAAGCTTCAGGGATCCCTGGATCATCTGCTGCGCCGCCGCCAGCTCTTGACGGTTAGCTTGCTGCGCCTGAGCCTTGAGTATGTCTACCTTGGCCTGCATTGCCGCGTTCAAGACATCAAATAAGCCACCGCCCTGCCCCGGCGCGAGCCCGCCGACGTTTGGATACAGCACCTTGTTAAGGATGGCCACGTGATCTGGATTCACCACCCCGTCACCAGCATAGTATGGCTTGTACTGCTGCGCGAGCGTATTCAAATAGCTGGCGCGCTGGCTGTTAAAAGGGTGATCCGACATATAGTCGGCGCCATTGCCACGCTCTTGCGCCACGTGAGCCCAAAATTCAGGCCCGCATTCCGGATTGAACCCAGCCAGAGTGGCAAACAGCAACCCATACTGATCCGCCTGAATTTCGTTGCCAATCGTGAAGTACGTCTTTAGGGAGTTGTACTGGCGAAATTTCCCACCAACCAAGGCGATTTCGCTATAGGTAGCATCCTTCGAAATATGGCCAAGCACTACGTGTGCACTTTCATGGCCCAGGACAACGGCAAGCTGACATGGAGTGAGATCCTTCAGGAGGCCACTATAAATGACAATTCCGGTCCCGCCTGTGGTGAACGCATTCCAGATTGGCTGGCCGACAATCCACAGCGTCCATTTCTCATTTGAGTAAGGCACTGGTAGCACCGAATGAATCCGATCAAATATTGCCAGGGCTTCCTGGTACTCGGCGCCCCCTACCGCATCGGCATTTAAAGGAATGCCCTTTGATCGCTCTTTGGTCAGAAAAGCATCAAGCTCCTTATTGCCATTCTGAATTTCTTGCTGGCGGGTTTGAAAATCAAACCTGGGGCCATTAGGGGAATTACGAGTCGTGCTCGCGAGACCTTTGTCGATTGAACTCATGGTTTGGCAACCGCTGAGCATGAAAACTACGGTGACCAGCAAACTCAAAAAAAGCCCGCGACGCCCACTCATGCCTTTCCCTTTAGCAGTTGATATATTCAGGCCTGATGCCGGCTAACTGGCCAGTGCTAACTGGGAAATTATGAATTTTTGAATTAAAGTCAGCTCGTAGTTCAAGCGATATGGATGGATGTTCTTTGTGTTTTGAGATATGGTTTATTTCGCTGTCAGCCAACTTACCACGCAGAAATAGTTCCCGCTTCTCGGTTGGCTTTAGCTTGGTGCGACGTAGGTAGAAGAGCTGCGTAATAACCCTGCCAAAAATAAACTCTGCTGACAGTCGGTCCAACTCTATATCGAAATGCCCATTATTAGAGACGACAACCCACAGTTGTATTTCAGGGAGTTCGCCCCCGCGTATTGATACTGGGTCGTGCCGTGCTCGTACGTCGACATAAGTATGCGAGGCGAGCCATTGGATTGAGAAGAAGCGACGCAAGAAGAAACCAGGAAGCCAAGACATGGATCGCCAAATTAGCTGGGTGGCTACATGCTGCATAAGCTCTTTTCTACGGCCAGCTAACAAGGATGGCCGCGGGCGGCACAAGGCAGACGACAAGCGGTGTAGCCACGACGAGCTTGTGCAGCGCACTGCTCTTTGGTTTCATGCTTACGGCAGCATCCCTATTCATTTTTTTGCCTTTTCATGTGGCGCCTAGGATCTCAAGCCCGCTCAATAGGCCCGTGACCACCCCAGAAACGCGATTCTACTCCCTATGGGCTCCAGGATATGGCAACCGGTTACGGGTAGAGTAGAGAACAGGAACACCGTTCCTGCCCTCCCTCATCAAACCGTGCATGCGGTTTTCCCGCACACGGCTTTCCGATGTTCTTCACGCCAAGGCATGCACCGATTTCCAGCCCGCTGCCGT
>JAJZRU010000009.1 GCA_021802555.1 Pseudomonadota bacterium | reverse complement strand
CCGCCTGGGATTTCGGCGAGCTGCCGGAAAGCGTGCAGTTCAAACGCGCCGGCAAGACGCTCACCGGCTATCCCGCGCTGCTGGACGAAAACGACTCGGTGGCGCTGCGCCTGCTCGACGATGCCGCGGCCGCGGCGGCGCAGTCCAGGGACGGCGTGGTGCGCCTGCTGCGCCTGGCGCTGGCGCCGCAGATGAAGCAACTGGAAAAAGAACTCGCCCAGGAAACCGCCCTGGCGCTGAAATACCGCGCGCTGGGCAGCGCCGATGCCTTCCGCGCCGCCATGCTGGACACCGTCGCCGAGCGCGCCCTGCTGGGCGACGACGAACTGCCGCGCCGCCAGAAGGATTTCGAAAAGCAGCGCGAGCGCGCCAAGCCGCGCATCCCCGTGGTGGCGCGCGCCCTCAAGCAGGAGACAGGCGACATCCTCGACCTCTACAACGTCCTGCTGCCCAAACTCCAAGGCCAGGGGCCCTTGCGCCATGCTCTGGCCGACGAACGCGAGCATCTCGCCCGCCTGGTTCATTCCGGCTTTCTGCGCGACACGCCCTGGGCGCGCCTGCACGACCTCGGCCGCTATCTCAAGGGCATCGCCCGCCGCCTGGACAAGCTGCCCGGCGCCATGGAGCGCGACCGGCGCCACACCGCCGCGATACGCGAACTGGAGCAGGCCTGGGCGGATCGCATGGAAAAACAGCGCAAGGCCGGCACCGTCGATGCCGCGCTGGCCGACTTCCGCTGGCAGCTGGAAGAGCTGCGCATCTCGCTTTTCGCCCAGGAGCTGAAGACCCCCTACCCGGTTTCCGTGAAGCGCCTGCAGAAGCTCTGGCAGGAGATCGGGCATGATTGATGAATACCCAAGCGCGTGACAGTCACCGCCCTGGATTCAGTTGCCCTCATCCGGCGCTGCGCGCCACCTTCTCCAAAGGGAGAAGGGATTGATCCCCCTCTCCCTTTGGGGGAAGGCCGGGGTGAGGGCGCTCACGTGTCACGGAGTCTTGTAATTCTCAATAAAATCGCTCCCCAGTCCCCTTCAAACCCTGCCGCCCGCCCATGACAAGCAACGTCAACCCGGCCAACGCCATCACCCTGCTGCGCCTGCTGGCGGCCCCGGGGGTCGCCTGGCTGCTGGAAACCGACCGCTACGCCGCGGCCTTCTGGCTGTTTCTCGCCGCCGCCCTGAGCGATGGCATCGACGGCTTCCTGGCGCGCCGGTTCGGCTGGATCACGCCCCTGGGCGCGCTGCTCGACACCGCCACCGACAAGGCGCTGGGCATCACCACCCTGCTGCTGCTCACCTGGCAGGATTTGATCCCCTGGTGGGTCGCCGGCGCCATCGTCCTGCGCGACGCCGTCATCGTCCTAGGCGCCCTGGCCTACCGCAGCCTGGCCGGGCATCTGGACATCCAACCCACCTGGCTGGGCAAGACCAACACTTTCCTGGAATTCGCCCTGCTGTGCGTGGTGCTGGCCCAGGCCGCCCTGCTGCTGCCCCTGGGCGGCCTGGTAAAACTGCTGTTCCTCGTGGTCTTCGCCACCACCGTGGGCTCGGGCGTGCACTATGTGGTGGTATGGAGCCGGCGCTATCGGCGCGAACGGCTGCTGCCCTGAGCATCTGCACCGCTGCCCGGCCGGCCGAGCCCTGCTAGAATCCGGGAGCTTACACCGCGCCCATGGTGGAATTGGTAGACACAAGAGACTTGAACCCACGCTGAGCACCGGGGTGCGAAAGCCCCCGCGTGAATCCCGTCAAATTCAGCGAACCCCCTGCCCTGGCGGGCGAGGCAACGCTGAGCGAAACCGGCCGCACTTGCTGCCGGGACGTGCAGAGACTTGACGGCGGGGGCCTAAAGCCCGGGGGCGCCTAGCCTCCGGCCCATGGCCAAGACAAAGTCCAGACCACGAACGCGCCGGCCGGCGCGGCGGCGAAAGCCGAAGTGGCAGGAAAATCTCTCGGCCGTCGAGGCCGTGCCGGTTCGATTCCGGCTGGGCGCACCACCTCTTCTCCGCCCGTCCGGGCCAGCCGTCCCACATCCGACCCCCGGCAGGCTTTCGGCAGGGCGGCAAAGGCCTGTATAATTCCGCTTTTGAATTTTTCGATGGGCGGTGCGCCCATTTTTTGTTTGCGGGGCTCCAATGACGCTGCAGGCCGTGATAGAACCCGCCTTATCGGCGATGGGCTACGAGCTGGTGCAGGTGGTGGCGGGCCGGGGTGGATTGATACAAGTGTACATGGACAAGCCGGGAGGCATTACGGTGGATGACTGCGCGACAGTCAGCCGCCATCTGGCGCGCCTGTTCGCGGTGGAGAACATCCTCTACGAGCGGCTGGAAGTGTCGTCCCCCGGGCTGGACCGACCGCTGCTCAAGCCCGGCGATTATGCGCGTTTCGCCGGCCGGCAGGTGACGGTCAAGCTGCGCGTGCCCCTGGACAACCGCCGCAAGCTGCTTGGCAAACTGCTGGGCCTGGAGGCCGGGCGCCTGCATCTGGAAGTGGATGGCAAGCCCCTCGACCTGGATCTCGCGGCGGTGGAAATCGCCCGCCTGAAGCCGGAATTCGACTGACGGGCAGTGTTTGGAAGTGTGAGGATTAAACGATGAGCCGCGAAATCTTGCTATTGGTGGACGCCCTGGCGCGGGAGAAGAACGTCGACAAGGACATAGTCTTTGGCGCCCTGGAACTGGCCCTGGCCTCCGCCACCAAGAAACGCTTCCCCGGCGACGTGGACGTGCGCGTGGCGATCGACCGCCAGACCGGCGATTACGAGGCCTTCCGCCGCTGGCAGGTGGTGTCGGAGCAGGAACTGGAAAGCGAGGACCGCCAGGTGCTGCTGGTGGATGCGCGCGACGAGCATCCCGAGGTGCAGCTGGGCGACTATCTGGAAGAACCGCTGGAAGCCGTGGAATTCGGCCGCATCGGCGCGCAGGCCGCCAAGCAGGTGATCCTGCAGCGCATTCGCGACGCCGAGCGCGAGCAGATACTCAATGACTTCCTGGCGCGCAAGGAGCACCTCGTCACCGGCGTGGTCAAGCGCCTCGACCGCGGCAACGCCATCGTCGAATCGGGCCGCGTGGAGGGCTTTCTGCACCGCGATCAGATGATCGCGCGCGAAAACCTGCGCGTAGGCGACCGCGTGCGCGCCTATTTGTCGCGCATCGAGCGCAACGCGCGCGGGCCGCAGCTGGTGCTGTCGCGCACGGCGCCGGAATTCATCATGAAGCTGTTCGAGCTGGAGGTGCCGGAGATCGAAGAAGGCCTCATGGAAATCAAGGCCGCCGCGCGCGACCCCGGCCTGCGCGCCAAGATCGCCGTGAAATCCAACGACCAGCGCATAGACCCCATCGGCACCTGCATCGGCCTGCGCGGCTCGCGCGTGACCTCCGTCACCAACGAGCTGGCGGGAGAGCGCGTGGACATCATCCTGTGGTCGCCCGACCCGGCGCAGTTCGTCATCAACGCTCTGGCGCCGGCGGAGGTCTCGCGCATCGTCGTGGACGAGGAAAAGCACAGCATGGACGTGGTGGTCGAGGAAGACCAGCTCGGCAAGGCCATCGGCGCGAGCGGCCAGAACGTGCGCCTGGCCTCGGAGCTGACCGGCTGGGAGATCAACCTGGTCACCGAGCAGGAGGCCGCCGAAAAGCAGGCCGGCGAAACCGAGACCATCCGCAAGCTCTTCATGGTCCAGTTGGACGTGGACGAGGAAGTCGCGCAAATCCTGGTCGATGAGGGTTTCTCGTCGCTGGAAGAGGTGGCCTACGTGCCGCTGGCCGAGATGCAGGAAATCGAGGCCTTCGACGAAGGCATCATCAACGAGCTGCGCAACCGCGCGCGCAACGCGCTGCTCACCGCCGCCATCGCCGGTGAGGAAAAAGTCGAAAGCTCGGCGGGGGATTTGCTCTCCCTTGAAGGCATGGACGAGGAAACCGCCCGCACCCTGGCGAGCAAAGGGATACACACCTCGGAAGATCTCGCTGATCTCGCCGTGGACGATTTGGTGGAACTCACCGGCATGGAAGCGGGGCGCGCCAAGGCGCTGATCATGACCGCGCGCGCCCCGTGGTTTGCCTAAAGGGACGGTTATGAACGTCACGCAATTTGCCCAGGAACTCAAGCTCTCTCCAGACCTTCTGCTGGAGCAGCTCAAGGCTGCTGGCGTCGCCAAGGCGCATGCCGACGATACCGTCACGGAAGCGGACAAGGGCCTGCTGCTGGATTATCTGCGCCGCATGCACGGCGGCGCAGATGCGCCGGGGAAAACCAAGATCACCCTCACCCGCCGGCAGACCACGGAAATCAAGAAATCGGACAGTTCGGGCCGCGCCCGCACCATCCAGGTGGAAGTGCGCAAGAAGCGCACCTATGTCAAGCGCGACGCCGCCGCCGAAGCAGTGCCGCAGGCTGCCGCCGAAACGGCTCTGGAAGAGGTGCAGCCCTTGGCCGAAGCACCGGTAGCCGCGCCAGCGGCGCCGGTGCCCCCGCCCGAAGCCGCCCCTGCCGCTGAGCTGGCGCCGGCCGTGCCGGAAGCGCCCGTGCCCCTGGCGGAAGCGGCTCCCGCGCCGGAAGAAGAAGCGCCGCCCCCAACCGAAACCGCGCCGGCGGCTCCGCGCAAGACGCGCGTGACGCGCTCGCAGATCATCGGCGAGGCGGAGCTCAAGACGCGCGAGGAAGAAGCGCGCCGCCAGCAGGCGCTGCGCGAACGCCAGGAAGAAGAAATTCGCCTCAAGCAGGAGCGCGAGAATGCCCGCCGCCTGGCGCAGGAGCAGCTGCGTCAGCAGCAGGCGCAGCCCGCGGCCCCGGCGCCGACCTCGCCCGGCACCCTGCACAAGCCCGACAAACCGGCCGACAAGGATAAAAAACCCGCCAACAAGAAAAACAAGACCGGCGCCTGGGCGGACGACCAGCAGAAGCGCAAAGGCACCCTCAAGACGCGCGGCGGCGAAGGCGGTGCGGGCACCGGCTGGCGCGGGCGCAAGGACCGCCACAAGGCGACTGACAGCGCGCATCAGTTCGAGGCGCCCACCGAACCCATCGTGCGCGAGGTGCTGGTGCCGGAGACCATTTCGGTGGCGGATCTCGCGCACAAAATGGCGGTCAAGGCCGCTGAAGTCATCAAGGCGCTCATGAAGATGGGCTCCATGGTCACCATCAACCAGGTGCTGGACCAGGAAACCGCCATGATCGTGGTGGAGGAACTGGGCCACGTCGCCAAGGCCGCCGCACTGGACAGCCCGGAAGTCTTCCTGGAAACCGCCGCGGATCAGGAAGCCCAGGCGCTGCCGCGCGCGCCCGTGGTCACCGTCATGGGCCACGTCGACCACGGCAAGACCTCGCTGCTGGACCATATCCGCCGCACGCGCGTGGCCAGCGGCGAGGCCGGCGGCATCACCCAGCACATCGGCGCCTACCACGTGGAAACGCCCAAGGGCGTCGTCACCTTTCTCGATACGCCCGGCCACGAGGCGTTTACCGCCATGCGTGCGCGCGGCGCCAAGATGACCGACATCGTCGTGCTGGTGGTGGCGGCCGATGACGGCGTCATGCCGCAGACCATCGAGGCGATCCACCATGCCAAGGCTGCGGGCGTGCCTATCATCGTGGCAGTGAACAAGATCGACAAGCCGGAAGCCAACCCCGAGCGCATCCGCCAGGAGTTGGCCAACCAGCAGGTGGTGCCCGAAGAATGGGGCGGCGACGCCATCTTCGCGGATGTGTCGGCCAAGACCGGCAGCGGCATCGACGCCCTGCTGGATTCCATCCTGCTGCAGGCGGAAGTGCTGGAGCTGCGCGCCCCGCGCGAGACCCCGGCCAAGGGGCTCATCATCGAGGCGCGCCTGGACAAGGGCAAAGGGCCGGTCGCCACTCTGCTGGTGCAAAGCGGCACGCTCAAGCGCGGCGACGTGCTGCTCGCGGGCCAGGCCTTCGGCCGTGTGCGCGCCATGCTGGACGAGAACGGCAAGGCCGTCGCCGAAGCCGGGCCCTCCATCCCGGTGGAGATTCAGGGGCTGTCCGACGTTCCCGGCGCCGGCGAAGACGCGCTGGTGCTGCCCGACGAGCGCAAGGCGCGCGAGATCGCGCTGTTCCGCCAGGGCAAGTTCCGCGACGTGCAGCTGGCGAAGAAGCAGGCTGCGCGCCTGGAGTCCATGTTCGAGCAGATGGGCGAAGGCGGGGTCAAGCAGCTCCCGCTCATCATCAAGGCCGACGTGCAGGGCTCCTACGAAGGCCTCGCGCACGCCCTGTCCAAGCTCTCCACCAGCGAAGTCAAGGTGAACATCATCCATAGCGGCGTCGGCGCGGTGACCGAATCGGACGTCAACCTGGCGCTTGCCTCCAAGGCGGTGGTCATCGGCTTCAACGTGCGCGCCGATGCCAATGCGCGCAAGCTGGCCGAAGCGGAAAGCGTGGACATCCGCTACTACAACATCATCTACGAGGCGGTGGACGACGTGAAGGCGGCGCTCACCGGATTGCTCTCGCCGGAGAAGAAGGAAAACGTCATCGGCCTCGTCGACGTGCGCCAGATCTTCCGCGTGCCCAAGGTGTGCACGGTGGCGGGCTGCATGGTGGTGCAGGGCTTGGTCAAACGCAGTTCCGGCGTACGCATCCTGCGCGACAACGTGGTCGTCCATCAGGGCGAGCTCGACTCCCTCAAGCGCTTCAAGGACGACGTCAAGGAAGTCAAGGAGGGCTACGAATGCGGGCTCTCGGTCAAGGGCTTCGACGACGTGCGCGAGGGCGACCAGCTCGAAGTCTTCGAGGTGGTGGAGGTCGCGCGCACACTGTGACGGGGAGCGCCCGTTCCCCTGCCGCCGGCCCGCATCATGCCCAAGGACTACCCGCGTTCCCGCCGTGTCGCCGAGCAGATCCAGCGCGAGCTGGCGGACATCGTGCGCCTGGAGATGCGCGACCCGCATTTCAACCTGATGACCGTCACGGACGTGGAAGTCGCGCCCGACCTGGAGCACGCCAGGGTGTTCGTGACCAGCCTGAATCCGTCCGTCGCCCACGCCGATCTGGTGAAGCGCCTGAACCAGAGCGCAGGCTTTTTGCGCGCCCAGTTGGCGCGGCGCATGAAGCTGCGCATGGTGCCCGCCCTCGCCTTCGCCTATGACGAATCGGTGGAGCGCGGCACGAACCTCTCCCGCCTCATCGACGAAGCCGTGGCGGAGGATCGTTCCCACCATGCCGACGACGAGGGCAGCTGAACCGCCGCGCCAGCTCGGCGCTCCCGCGTCGCGCGGCCCCATGAAACCGCCCCGCGAGCCGGTGCACGGCCTGCTCCTGCTCGACAAGCCGGCCGGCCTCTCGTCGAACGCCGCGCTGCAGCGTGCGCGCCGCCTGCTCAATGCCGCCAAGGCCGGCCACACCGGCACGCTGGATCCCTTTGCCGAAGGCCTGCTGCCGCTGTGCTTCGGGGAAGCGACCAAGTTCTCGCAGTTTTTGCTGGAGGCGGACAAGAGCTACCGTGCGATGATGCGCCTGGGGATCACCACCACTACCGGCGACCCCGAGGGCGAAATCCTGGAAACGCGCGCCGTGCAAGTCACGCCCGCGCAGGTCGAAGCTGCCATGGCGCCGCTGCGCGGCGAGATCGCGCAGACCCCGCCCATGTATTCCGCCCTCAAAGTCGCCGGCAGGCCGCTGTACGAGTATGCCCGCGCCGGCATCACCCTGCCGCGCGCAGCGCGTCGGGTGCGCATCGCACATCTGGAATTGCTCGCCCTGGAAGGCAATTTGCTGAGCTTCGAGGTGCGCTGCTCCAGCGGCACCTATGTGCGCACCCTGGCCGAAGACCTGGGCAGCGCGCTCGGCTGCGGCGGGCATCTGCTGCGCCTCATGCGCACGGCCACCGGCGGCTTCGCATCGGACCGGGCCATCGCCCCGGACGCGCTGGAAGCGCTGCCGCCTGCGGAACGCGCCGCCGTGCTGCTGCCCGTCGACGCGCTGGTGTCCCATCTCCCCGCCCTTGCGCTGTCTGAAGAACACGCGCTTGCCCTCGCGCAGGGGCAAATCCTGCCTTGCCCGGGCGGCGCCGGGCTGTTCCGGCTGCATGGGCCGCAGGGCCGCTTCCTGGGCATAGGACAATGCGGCGAAGAGGACGGCCTGCTGCGCGCGAGGCGTCTCGTCGCCCAGGAATCTTCCCGCCAAACCCCAGCAAAAACATTGCGTTATTGAGGCAGCCCCGATCTTCGGCTAGAATTCTCTTTTTCCGGAACGAAGCCCAACCCAGCCGCGGGGCTTCGCGATTTGTTCGTTTTGTTTCGAGAGGAAACCTCATGGCTGTCACCACCGCCGAAAAGGCCCAACTGGTCAAGGACTATCAACGCGCCGTCAACGACACCGGCTCCCCGGAAGTCCAGGTCGCCCTCCTGACCACCCGCATCAACCAGCTCACCGAGCACTTCAAGGCCCATGCCAAGGATCACCACTCCCGCCGCGGCCTGCTCAAGATGGTGAGCCGCCGCCGCAAGCTGCTGGACTACCTCAAGCGCACCAATCTCGAAGGCTACAAGACCCTGATCGAGCGCCTGGGTCTGCGCAAGTAAATCCGGTGGCCAAGTTGAGCTGCGCGCGGCATCCCGCTTCTTTCGGCTTCGACGCCGAAACGTGGGTCTGCGGAATGCCGGCGCATCCGCGCATTCCCGGCGCAGCTGCCGCACGCCCATGATGTGATGTCCAAAGCCGCCCCTAGGGCGGCTTTGTTTTGGAAAAGGACGAGAAAGTGACCCCCTACAAAAAATCATTCCAGTACGGCCAGCACACCGTGACCCTGGAGACCGGAGAGATCGCGCGCCAGGCCAGCGGCGCCGTGATGGTGAACATGGACGACACCGTGGTGCTGGTGACCGTGGTGGCCAAGAACGAGGTCAAGCCAGGGCAGGATTTCTTTCCCCTGACCGTGGACTACATGGAAAAGACCTATGCCGCGGGCCGCATTCCCGGCGGCTACTTCAAGCGCGAAGGCAAGCCCACGGAAAAGGAAACCCTCACCTCCCGATTGATCGACCGCCCCATCCGCCCGCTGTTTCCGGAAGGTTTCTTCAATGAGGTGCAGGTCATCGCCACCGTGCTGTCCTCCAACCCCGAAGTGGATTCCGACATTCCCGCCCTGATCGGCGCCTCGGCGGCCCTGACGCTGTCCGGCGTGCCATTCGACGGCCCTGTCGGCGCCGCCCGCGTCGGCTTCATCGATGGCGCCTACGTGCTCAACCCCACTGCCAGCCAACTCAAAGACTCTCAACTGGACCTGGTGGTCGCCGGCACCGAGGCGGCCGTGCTGATGGTGGAGTCCGAGGCCCAGGAACTGCCCGAGGACATCATGCTGGGGGCGGTCGTGTTCGGCCACCACCAGATGCAGGCGGCGATCAACGCCATCAACGAACTGGCCGACGAGGCCGGCGTCGCCGAATGGGACTGGCAAGCGCCGTCCGCCAATACCGCGCTGACCGAGAAGATCGACGGCCTCGCGTGCGCCGAGCTGGAAGATGCCTACAACATCAAGCAGAAACAGGCGCGTTTGGCCAAGGTCGACGAAGTGCGCGCCAAGGTCATGGAGGCTTGCGTCACGGCCGACATGGACACTCTGGCCGTCAACGAAGTGAAAGATGAGTTCTTCAAGCTGGAAGCGAAGATCGTGCGCAACCGCATCCTCTCCGGCCAGCCCCGCATCGACGGCCGCGACACCCGCACGGTGCGTCCCATCACCATCCGCACCGGCGTGCTGCCGCGCACTCATGGCTCCGCCCTGTTCACGCGCGGCGAAACCCAGGCCCTGGTGGTGACCACCCTGGGCACCGGACGCGACGAGCAGACCATCGAATCCCTCATGGGCGAATATTCCGAGCGCTTCTTGCTGCACTACAACATGCCGCCCTTCGCCACCGGCGAGACCGGCCGCGTGGGCAGCCCCAAGCGGCGCGAAATCGGCCATGGACGCCTGGCCAAGCGCGCCCTGCTGGCGGTGCTGCCGAGCAAGGAGGAATTCGGCTACACCCTGCGCGTGGTCTCCGAAATCACCGAATCCAACGGCTCCTCCTCCATGGCCTCGGTGTGCGGCGGCTGCCTGTCCATGCTGGACGCCGGCGTTCCTCTCAAGGCGCACGTGGCCGGCATCGCCATGGGCCTGATCAAGGAAGGCGGACGCTTCGCCGTGCTGACCGACATCCTGGGCGACGAGGACCATCTGGGCGACATGGACTTCAAGGTGGCCGGCACCGAGCGCGGCGTCACCGCCTTGCAGATGGACATCAAGATCCAGGGCATCACCAAGGAAATCATGGATGCCGCGCTCAAGCAGGCGAAGGAAGGCCGCATGCACATCCTGGGCCTCATGAAGCAGGCCATAGGAGGTGCACGCCAGGAGATGTCGGCCTATGCTCCGCGCATCATCACCATGAAGATCAATCCGGAGAAGATCCGCGACGTCATCGGCAAGGGCGGTGCCGTCATCCGCGCCCTAACCGAGGAAACCGGCACGCAGATCGAAATCGAGGACGACGGCTCGGTGAAGATCGCCTGCGTCAGCATGGAGGCCGGCGAAGCCGCCAAGAAGCGCATCGAGGCGCTCACCGCAGAAGTGGAAGTGGGCGCAGTATATGATGGCACCGTGGTCAAGCTGCTCGATTTCGGCGCCATCGTCAACGTCCTGCCGGGGCGCGACGGTCTGCTGCACATATCGCAGATCGCCCACGAGCGCATCAACGCCGTCTCCGACCACCTCAAGGAAGGCCAGCAGGTGCGCGTGAAAGTCCTGGAGGCCGACGAAAAAGGCCGTCTGCGCCTGTCGATGAAGGCGCTCATCGACCCGCCGCCCAAGACCGAAGCGGCCACCCCTCCCACGCCGGACAGCAACATCTGACGCAAGAGGCGTTGCCAACCCAAAGCCGGCGCAAGCCGGCTTTTTTACGTACGCGTCTGCCGGATTTCAGGGCGCCGACGAAGCCGCGCGCCGCTGATGGGGAATCAGCCGAACAAGGTTTGCCACCAGCGCTTGCGGTTGTTGGGCACCACTTCGGGTTTGAGCTCCTCGGGCGGATCCAGGCTCATGATCCAGCCCGGAAAAATATGCCGCCCGCTCGATCCGCAGGCGACCCCCAGATTTCCGGGATCGTAGATCTTGACGAAGGTGGGTTGCTCCAGATCGTCTGCATAGACGATGCCGCAGTAGTCTTCCTCGTGCTCACGGTGCAGCAATGCGTCGATTTCGGCGATGAAGCGCCCCACTTCCTCGCTAGAGGCCGGTTGCGCAGGCATGGCTTGGCCTACGGCGTAGAGATACCAGGGCTTGGCCGGCGCCACTTTCGGCCAGAAACCGGCCAGTTGCTCCCAGCTCAGCAGGCTGTAGAGCGTGCCCCAGTATTTATGCGCAAAAGCGCTCTGGCCGTTCATCCTCGCCGCCTTCGAGATTTATTTGGCGACCTGCTTTTCGCGCATTTCCTCGAGCGTCTTGCAGTCTATGCACAGGCTGGCCGTGGGGCGCGCCTGCAACCGTTCCAGGCCGATTTCCACGCCGCAGGATTCGCAGTAGCCGTAGTCGCCGGAATCGATCTTGGCCAAGGTCTCGTCGATCTTCTTGATCAGCTTGCGCTCGCGGTCGCGGTTCCTGAGTTCCAGCGCCATGTCCGATTCCTGGGTGGCGCGGTCGTTGGGGTCGGCGAAGACCGTGGCCTCGTCCTGCATGGAATGTATGGTGGTGTCGATGTCGTCGGACAACTCGGCTTTCCACTCGGTGAGGATTCTGCGAAAATGCGCCAGTTGCTTTTCGTTCATGTACTCCTCGCCCTTTTTGGCCTTGTAGGGCTCGAAGCGTTTCAGGTGTTCCGTGGCCATTTGCCGTACTCTGAAAAACACAAAGACCGACTTAATAGCAGATTTTGCCGTCCCCGCGCAACCTCTTTAGCCCCCCGCAACCGATTTGCTGCCGCCCATGAGCCCGCGAGCCTTGCTTTTTGACGTCGACGGCACCCTGGCCGACACCGAGCGCGACGGCCACCGCCTTGCATTCAATGCCGCCTTCCGCGACATGGGTCTGGACTGGGACTGGACGCCGGCCCTGTACGGCGAGCTGCTGGCCGTGACCGGTGGCAAGGAACGCATCCGGCATTACGTGGAGCGCTATCGCCCGGATTTCGTCAAGCCCTCCTACTTCGACGCTCTGGTAAGCGAACTGCATCGCGCCAAGACGCGCCACTATACGACCCTGCTGGCGACGGGCGGCATCCCGTTGCGCCCCGGCGTGGCGCGCCTGCTCCGGGAAGCCCGCGAGACGGGGCTGCGCCTGGCCATCGCCACCACCACGACGCCGGACAATGTCACCGCGCTGTTGCGGCACAGTCTGGCAGAGGACGCCGAGTCGTGGTTCGAGGTGATCGCCGCAGGAGACATGGTGCCCGCGAAAAAGCCGGCGCCCGACATCTATTTCCACACCCTGCAGGCCATGGGGCTGGACGCGGAGGACTGCCTGGCCTTCGAGGATTCGCACAACGGCTTGCGCGCCAGCCTGGGCGCCGGCCTGAAGACCATCGTCACCATCAACGAATATACCCGCGAGCACGACTTCTCCGGCGCCGCCGCGGTGTTGAGCGACCTGGGCGAGCCCGATGCCGCCGCCGACTGCCTGGCCGGCGCCTGGCGCGGCCAACGCGGCTATGTCAGCATCGAAAGCCTGCTGGCGCTCTAATTGAGCGCCGGCCCTGCCTGGCGGGCAGCATCATGCGTCAGCATGGCCTGCCAAGTGTTTTCCAGCAGCGTCGCCACCGTCATCGGACCCACCCCGCCGGGCACCGGTGTGATCCAGGCGGCACGCTCGCGCGCCGCATCGAATTCGACGTCGCCGCACAGCTTGCCGTCCGCCAGGCGGTTGATGCCCACGTCGATGACCACCGCCCCCTCCTTGACCCAGCGGCCCGCCACCAGCCCGGCCTTGCCGGCCGCCGCCACCAGTATGTCCGCCTGCCCCACCCGCGCGGCCAGGTCGCGCGTGAAGCGGTGGCAGGTGGTCACCGTACAGCCGGCCAGCAGCAACTCCAGACCCATGGGCCGCCCGACGTGGTTGGAGGCGCCCACCACCACGGCATGCCTGCCCTTGAATTCGACAGCGATGCTGGCAAGCAGCAGCATCACGCCATAGGGCGTGCAGGGGCGCAGCGCCGGCTTGCGCACGGCGAGGCGGCCGATGTTGCAGGGATGAAAGCCGTCCACATCCTTGTCCGGCCGGATGGCTTCGATGACGGTCTGCTGCTCGATGTGCGGCGGCAAGGGCGCCTGCACCAGGATGCCGTCCACGCGCGCATCGTCGTTCAGGCGCGCGATGAGATCGAGCAACTCGCTCTGCGGCGTGGCCGTCGGAAGATCGTGCGACACGGAATACACCCCCGCCCGCTCGCAGGCCCGGCGCTTGTTGCGCACATAAATAGCGGAGGCGGCGTCGTCGCCCACCAGTATCACCGCCAGCCCGGGCGCGCGCCCGCCGCCAGCGACGCGCCTCTCCACCTGCTCCGCCAGGGCAGCGATGCGCCGGTCCGCCAGTGCCTTGCCGTCGAGTATCTGTGCGCTCATGACTATCGCGGAAAAAGCGTAATGATCGCAAAGGCAGCCGCATCCCTCAAGCGCATCAATTGACCCACTGCATCGAAACGAGGATAATTCGCGCTCTTTCGGGGTGTAGCGCAGCCCGGTAGCGCGCTTGCTTTGGGAGCAAGATGTCGGGGGTTCGAATCCCTCCACCCCGACCACCCTACGCCTGTCCCAGGAACTGCCCGTAGCTCAACCGGATAGAGCACCAGCCTTCTAAGCTGGGGGTTACAGGTTCGATTCCTGTCGGGCAGGCCAAGTTCGACCGGCGGTGGCTGTAGCTCAGTTGGTAGAGTCCAGGATTGTGATTCCTGTTGTCGTGGGTTCGAGTCCCATCAGCCACCCCACTAAATCCATGTAAATAAAGCACTTTTTAGATACCGCCCGGTATCTAACTGCCCGGATTTTGCCCATTTTTGTGTCCCCACTGTCCCCAATTTGTCCCCACTTTTCCGATTTTTTCCGTTCTTATCCGTTCTTGGTGTCCCCAATTTGTCCCCAAAATTTGTCCCCGATTGTCCCCACACGGCGACCCCGTGGCGGGTGGCGTCTGTGTCTGTGTCCTTGGTGCCCGTCAAAAATAAATTGTGCAAATTGATAAAGTTTTTCAGGAAGTGGCCGATAATGTTTCCGAGCCCGCTTACTTTGCATTTCTTGGCAAGCGGGAGATCATCCGCTTGGGGAGCATACCAAGCACCAGCAGTGCATTAGCCGGACAAAGGGTTTTGGGGAACCTTAGGGGCAATCTCCAAATAAAACGTGACGATCCGGCAAGCCACGAGGCAAGTTCATCATTGCGCGGAGTCGCGCAGGGCCGAATACCCGCCGGCCGATGAGCGTCACAGCCACCGGGTGGTGGGCTCCCTCAGGGGGCATCCTCAGAGATGGGGATACAGGGTGACAACCTTCTTTCGCTGCAATGCGAGAAAGGTTCGCCACCATGCGATCCACAACCAGAACCCGGTATATCGATACCGGAATCAAAAGTCGAATTGACGACGAAGTCATTTCGTCGGCTCAAGCTGCCCAAATTTTGGGCGTCTCCCTTTCCAGATTCTACAAGCTCAGCGAATTGCCCGAGCCTGTCGGAAGCACCCGGTTTTATCGGCATGACATCGTCTGGATTCGGGAATATTCGCGCCAGCTCCACCTCGGCCGAAGCGAGGATGAGGCCCGCGCTGCTGCCGCCCTTGCGGTGCAGCCGCCCTCCCCCTCCCCTGTATCGACGACGCCGCCGGCATTGGAAGCGCCGATGGCAAAGCGTGGCCGTGGTCGGCCTCGCAAAACCCTTGCTGTACGGGAAGGGGGTGCAGCATGAGTACCGTCCAGATCAACATCATTCGGCGCCATCTGGTGGCTCTCGGCGCGCCTCTCTACTTGGTCACCCTGCGCCGCTCGGCCACGGGACGCGCCTGCACGCTCGGCGAGCACCATGCCGCCGAGTTCACCGCCGGGCCGCTGTTGGCTCGTCTACGAGCCCGCAATGCGCAAGGCGAGTGCATCTACATCACGCCGCACTCTCCCGGCCACCACTACATCCTCATCGACGACCTCGACCGGGCCGGACTTGATCGACTGATGGACGGGTTCCGCCCGGCCTCAGTTTGCGAGAGCAGCCCAGGCAACTTCCAGGCCGTGCTGGTGGCGGCGCGCGAGCCGGCCTCAACCAGCAAGGCCGACCAAGCGCAGGAGCAAAGCGTAGCGAACGCCGTGATGATTTTCCTGAACCGTCATTACGACGGCGACCCGAAAATCAGCGCCGCTCGGCACCCGTTCCGCTTGGCTGGACTCACGAATCGGAAGGCCAAATACCAACAGCAGAACGGCCTCTTCCCCTTCGTCCGCCTCGTCCAGGCCGACGGCGGCCAATGCGACCGCCTGGCCGACCTACTGGCTGCCGAGCGCGCCCGCCGCGCGGCCCTGGCGCCGGAGGCGCGGCCGTATGCGCATCAGCAGATCGACGACGACGATGCAGGGCTGGCGCGGCCGACATGCAGCGCGGCGCTGGCGAAGCGATATGCCGATGAGTTCGAACGGCAGCGGTTGCTGGCGCTGCGGTTGGGGTGGTCGGTCAACGAATCAATCGTTGACTGGCGAGCCACCCTGGTGCTTCTTAATGAAGGGCACGACCCCGGCGACATCGAGGCCGCGCTCGCCGTCGCGTCCCCGAATCTTGCACGCCGTCACCGCTACCAAGGGGGCGCCGACTATGCCAGGCGCACGGTGGCAAAAGCATCCCGCAACAGGGCCGCGAAGGCGGCCCTTTCCAGCCGCAGCGCCAGCGGCGCAGCGGCGCGGGCTGTGCTCTCCCCGACAGGGGAGGATGAGGACGCGATAGAGGAAGTAGAGATGGAAGGAGGTGCAGAATGAACGCGCCCCTTCCTGCTCATCATCAAGCGCACCGCTTCGACTCCATCGAGCGCCTCGACATCCGAAAATTACGCACGACGGAACCGCCGCCGCTGGATCATCTATGGCAAGGAGGCCCGTTGGGCGGAACCGTCGGAGCAGTGGTTTCCAGAGGCGGTGTCGGCAAGAGTTTTGTAGCCCTGGGGGTAGCTTTTGCGGTCACCACTGGCGGCCAGTTCGATCCCCTGGCCCTTCACCCAAAGGCCGGTGGCCGAGTGGTGATCGCGTCCTTGGAAGATCCAGATCGGATCATCCATCCCCGACTGTTTTCCTATCTCAAACGCTGCGCACCGCGCGCAGCAGAGCAAATTGATGAAGGGCTGGACATCTATCCGCTTGCTGGCCAAGGTGGGCTCCGGCTGGCGCAGGATTTGATGGACACCGATTATCTTATTCGAATCGCAGAAGGGGCGCGGTTATTGATTATTGACACCCTTGTCCGAGCCCACCAGCTCAACGAAAACGACAATGGCGCCATGGCAGGGGTCGTTGCGCAATTAGAAATCGTCGCGCGTGAAACCGGCGCCAGTGTTCTCTATCTACACCACGCTGCGAAGTTCAGCGGCAGCAAGGAAAAGGATGGTGGGAGCGATGACGCAGCTATGGCGCGGGGCGCATCCAGCCTCATCGACAATGCGCGATGGTGCTGGACGTTGCGGGTTATGTCTGAACCCGAGGCAAAGGTGTTCTCTGAGGCGCGCGGTGGCAAATCCATTACAGACGATGAGAGGTCGGACAGGAAGGATTTTCTGCTGGTAACTCCGGCAAAAAATAATTACGGGCCGATGGGTTCTCCGTTTTGGTTGGCGCGGGGCGAGGGCGGCGGACTTTGGAAGGCCGAGCTTTTCCCGGCCGCCATCTTCAAAGACGAAAAGGGGGACAAAAATGAAGGCTAAAGAGCGGCGCCCAAAACTCGACATTGAAGCGCGGACTCGTATCGAGAAAAGCCGAGAGGTCGCCCGGTACGACATGGGCATTGCACTTGCTTCCCTATTCCGTCCGATCAAGGGCAGGGAACGGCGCGAAGTGGTCATCGAGCAGGAGTGGAACGGCTGGGTACTCCGGCTGCGCGGAATCGAGCTTTCAGATTTCGATCATGGAGTGCTCATGTCAGTCCTTGCGACGGTGTTCCAGCGCGGCTTGTTGTCGCCCGATTGCTTGCCGGGAGGGGAGGTCGTGCCTGGTCTCATCGACGAAGCTGAGAAAGGGGTTGGGAATTTGGCAATGGGTAGGCAGGCGGCAACCGCGACGCTTTCAATTCGGTCGCTTTGTGCGACCCTTGGAATTCCGGAAAGCGGTGATAGCTGGCGTTCGGTGAGAACGTCGTTGGAACGGCTCAGCATGGTGCTGCTGACGGCGGAAACCGGTAAGGGAAGAGATCGACGTTGGGCAACCACTCGGCTGTTCGGTGCATCCGTTGGGCATGGCGACGAAGCCACTGTTTCATTGAACTACAGGCTCACACGGGCGTTGATCGGCGAGGGGAGTTATGCGGCACTTTCGATGATGGACTATCGGTCGCTTGAAACCGGAGTAGCAAGGCTGGTTTATTCCTGGTTGACGGCGTGGTTTGCCAGCAAGGTCGGAACGCGCAGGATTGGCATAGAGGCTCTTGAGCGCCATGTTTATGGTGGGGTGGCGTCAATGCCGTCCACGCGCTCTCGCAGACGCCAGGCGCTGCACAAGGCGGTTGATTCCTTGGAAGGCATTGGATGGCGCGTGACGTGGGTGGACGGCGGCTCCGCCGTTGAAATCGAACGCCGCCGGCCAGAAAAAGACGGGGTGCTGATACTAGTGCAAAAAAGTGCTGATAGTAGTGCAACGCTAATATTCGAAGAACCGCACCAGTGCTAGATTTGCGGGGTGATACCCCTTCCGTATGACACCACCATGATGGTGGTGGGGCGAGTCCCCTGCCCCGGAAGGGGCGGGGAGCACACAGCCCCCCCCGCTCCCGCGACGGGGGAAAAGAGAAGAACCAGGCCGGGCCGCCGGCCGGGGAAGGAATCACCACCACGGGAAGAAGAAGGGCTGTTTCCGGCCCCAGCGGGGGGGCCTTGGAAGCCCCGTCAGGGGCCGCGCCGCCAGGCGCCAGGGGCGCCGGCCCAGCCGATCCCCGGCGGGGCTTGCCCCGCCTTCGTCAGCCGCAATAATCCGAAAATCAAATTACACGTACAGGGTGTAAGCGGACGGCGAATTTACACCTGGGACGTGTAGCCCGCGCCGACAATGAAGAAGACGCCGAAGACGCCGGCCCCAGCCCCAGCCCCGTCCACCACGGGCACGGCCCCTGGGCGGGCCGCGCAGCGCCCCGCCCAGGAGCCACCAAACCACGCCAGGCGCCGCGCAGAGCGCGCCGCCGGGCTCCCCCCCCCCGCCCGGCGGGCGAAGGGCCACAAGGCGGCCCAAAGCGTCTCCCGCCTCCGGCCCCCCATCAATGGGGCCAGTTCCAAAGGATGGTCAGCAGGGAGGGGTTTTCAACTTGCCCAAAAAATAGTCATCAGTTCCGTTCCAGGGCGGCGCGCAGAAGCGCACCGCCCCCACCAGCAGCTCACTAAAAAAGATAGAACGGAACACACCCCACGCACCCTGCCGGGTTGCGTGGGGTGTCCCTGCGGGGCACCACCACAACGGCAAACCCGCGCCAGCACTGGCGCTTCACCGTGGCGCAGTCCGGTGACACGAACCGGTGCGTTCCGGTGACGCCGCGCGGTATCGAGGCGATACCACACGGCCTATTGGCGGGCGTTGCACCCCGGTGCAGCCCGGTGACGCCTAAAAAAATACGTGGTGACACGATTATTTAAAAAAGTTGCGAGATTGGCTTGTTTACTTGCTTGCAGAGCGGTGACAGCTCACTTTTTGTTTTTACTATTTTTGCCAATTCTTTCCGTTCTTATCTCCACGAAATTTCTAACAGTTGCGACCCGACACGGGATTGCTATCGTGGTGTCACCGGTGCGCACCAGGGCGCACCACTTAAACAGGAACGACGATGGACAAGAAAAATTTCGCGGTGACAATCCGGTTCAGTGAATCGGAAAGGGCATGGCTTGAGGCCGAGGCCGACCATAACGGACTCGGCCTTGGTGAGACCGTCCGGCGAGCGATCCAGACCTGCCAGGCGCAGGCCGACGCCCAGGCCGTCGAAGCCCGCCTACTGGCGGCGGTGCGGTCGGCAGTCCAAGAGCAGTTTGCCTTTCTGAAATGAGCCGGGCGAGGGTGATCATGATGAAAAAATCAAAACCAGTGCCCCCAGTGCCCCGATTTTCACGGGGCATCTTGATGTCGGCGGCCTGCGCCGGGGCCGGGAAATCGACCTATGGTCATTTTTTGCGCGAGCTGGAGCAGGCCGAGCAGGCCGCCGCCACCACGAAGAAGATCGCCAAAAAATGAAAAACTACGAACCCCTCGGCGACCCCGCTTCTCCTGACTGGGCCGGCGCCATCACCGCCGGCCTGTTGGTCGGCGCCGCCGCCGGCCTGCTGGTTTGGCTCGGCCTCCTGCGCATCGACGCGGGCGAGCCCTTCTCCTTTTTATACATCGGCGCGCCGTCCAGCCACCTCCCGCCGTGGTTGCGGGCGCTGCTCGCCAACGCCCACGCCGCCTCTCTTTTTTTCGCGGCGCGGGGGGCGAGCTGGTGGACATATAGATGGTATTGGTTCCCGGCTTCCGCCGCCGGCATCGCTGCCCTCGCCACCGGCATCCCAGTGGGCTGGTTCGTTGGGTACCCGCGTGGTGGCGCCCTGGGCGCCGTCCACCTCCACGGGCCGCGCCTGCTCCCGTCGCCACCGGCACCGATCAAGGGGAATACAGGCATACGAATTGGCCGCTGGCGCATGGCTTTAAAGGATGAAGTTCGCCACTTCCTGATCGTTGGCGGGTCGGGCCGCGGCAAAACTCAACTGCTTTGGACGCTGCTCCGACAATGGCTGGAACGGGGCGTCAAGATGTTCGTATTTGACGCAAAAACGGACTTCACGGGCGCCTTGGCCGATGGCCTGATCCTTTCCCCTTGGGACGCGCGCGCCGTGCGCTGGAATTTGGGCAAAGATCTGAAAACCAAAGCCGAATTCTTGTTCCTGGCTCGCAAATTTTGCCCCGAGCCTAAAGGTTCCGCTGATCCCATGTGGGCAAAAGCGGCGCAGGTTGTCGCGGTGGCGGCGGCGATGGAATGCGCTCATGAAAAGCAAGGTCGTTGGTTTTTTAGCGACCTTCGCGATGTCCTAATGTCGATGATGGCTGATACGAAAATCCTGCAATCGATTGTTCAAAAACGGTATCCCGAGGGATCGGCGGTTGTAAAACAGGTTGAAAGTAAAACTACTCAGAGCGTTCTTTTTCAGCTTGCTTCGACCTTGCAGAATGTTCTACTGGTTGGCGAGCTTGATAAAAAACTTGCCCAGGCCGGCGCCAAGTCATTTTCCATAAATGGCTACCTGTCGGCGCCCGATTTCAAGCGCCCGGTCTTGCTGCCCGCGCATCCAGTAAATGACTCACTGACGGCTGATTTTTGCGGCCTGGTTTTTTACCTTCTTTCCGCGCGCTTGCTTGAGCGCGAGGACTGCGAAGCCGGGGAAAATGAGTTCGCTCTGATCCTCGACGAATTCGCCTTGCTCGGCGACATGCCGCCGGTATTCAAACTGCTGGCGGCCGCACGGTCTAAGGACGTGCGGGTCGTTATTGGCATCCAGAGCCCCGCTCAAATCAAAGACATCTACAGCCTGGAGCGGTTGCAGGAGTTGGACGACAACGCGGCTACGAAATTTTTCACTCGGTTGGATTCGGCCGAGTCAAAGGACTGGGCGAGCAGCATTATTGGAGAAGCGAAATGGAAGGTTCGCCGGCTCACTCAGAATCATCAAGTCGGGTTGGCCGGGGCGGTGCCGGGTGGCACCACGCAATCTGTTCAGTGGGCTACAGAAAATTTGCCGGCCATCCCCCCGGCCGCTTTTTCAACCGACTTCGGCGCTTTGAAAGATGGCGTGCATGTTGCGGTTCAGGGCCTGGGCAACAACCCCTGTCTTCATACATTCCCTTACGTGTCCGTTCCCAAAAACCGGCCTGGCCGCGTTCCGCTGGAAGCACAGGTTCCAGAAATCCCGACGGCGTCGCCGGCGCAGCCTGAGCCTGAGCGGGGCCTTGCGGCGCCGGAGATACCGGCACCTACTATACCAACGCCGGCAGCCGTAGTCGTCCGGCCACCGGCGGCAGCACAGGCACAGCTTGTTGCGCATGCGCCGGAGCCGGATGAGCCGGAACCTGTTGTGGAACAGCAGCAGCCCGAGCCCGCGCCACAGAATGACGAAGACGAAGACGACCGCGAAGACGAATTCGCATTCTTGGGCGGCGGCTCGCCTGCCCCTGCCGTCGTCACGGCAGAACAGCAGACAGTGGTGGTGGATGGGGATGCCGGCGGGCAGCCCCCGGTCGATGACTACCTCCCCCCCAAGCCCCTGGCCTTGGCCGAGGTCGAGCAGGAGGCCGCTGGTGGCGCAGTCGATGAGCTTACGAAGACGGCAGCCGCACCAGTTCTCGACGCCGTGATCCCCGGCCTCTCCACGGCCATGGACGCGCTTGAAACCGTCGATGAGCTGATGGGCCGCCCCGTCCCCTCAACGCCCCCCACCCCCATGCCCCCCACCCCCATGCCCCCCAGCGCCCCCG
Source organism: Pseudomonadota bacterium (assembly GCA_021802555.1). Classification (GTDB taxonomy): domain Bacteria; phylum Pseudomonadota; class Gammaproteobacteria; order Burkholderiales; family Thiobacillaceae; genus JAJXXS01. The sequence goes on along the minus strand of JAJZRU010000009.1, from coordinate 81,635 downwards.
CCACCGGCGCCGCTGAGGCGGAGGGCGACTCGAAAAAAGAGCGCCTGCGTCGCATGCTCAAAAAACAGGCAGAGCAAGAACAGGAGGCCGAACTGTGACTGCCTCCATTACTCCCCTGATCTCCGGCAAGAGTGCCGGAGGTGCCAAGACCGGCGCGGGCGGGGTTGCCCGATACCTCGCCCGCGAGGCCGAACAGTACCGCTCCGGCCCCGAGGACGCGAAGGCTCCCAGCATGTGGCTGGGCTCCGGCGCGCAGGTGTTGGGCCTGGCCGGCCAGGTCGAATCGGAAGCCTTAATCGCCATCCTTGAAGGCCGCGACCCGTGCAGCGGAGCGGCGTTGACGCAAAAACAAAATAACAAAAATCTCCGGCTGGGCTGGGACTTGACCTTAAGTCCGCCAAAAGATTTTTCGGCAGTGTGGGCCACCGCCGATCCCGAAATGCGCGCCCAGCTTGAAGCCGCCCACGATGCCGCCGTGCGGCGTGCCGCATCGGAAATCGAAAAATTAGTAGAGGGTCGCCAAGGCAAGGGCGGCTCCGAAAAGGTGGCGGTGCAGGCCGTGATCGCAGCCCATCGACACTCGACTTCAAGGAACCTTGATCCCCAAATTCACGGCCATTTGGCGGTCGCCAATATGGGCCGCCGGGCGGATGGGAAATGGGTTTCCCTCGACGTTCGCAAGCTTTACCAGTCTCAAAAAATCGTTGGGGCTTTGTACCGAACCGAACTCGCCAGCGAATTGCGCAAGCTCGGCCTAGAGCCGCGCGCAGCCGAGCGAACCTGGGGGCTCGGGGTTCCCGAAAAAGTCACAGAAGCCTGGAGCAGCCGCAGGAAGGAGATCGAGGCCGCCGTAGGCAAGGACGCCTCTCCCGACCTCGCGGAAGCCGCCGCCCTCCGCACCCGGTCGGCAAAAAAACACGTAGACGCCGCCACCCTGCACGAGGGCTGGCGCGAGCAGGCCGCCGACCTGGGGTGGGATGGACAAACCCTCGACCCCCTCCCCGAGCCCGGCGCCGAACCGCTCACGTTCGAACAGCACCTGTCCAAGCGTCTGGAAGTGCATTTTGGAATGGACGCGGTTCTCAAAGAGACCGACCTGACCGTGGCCGTCCTCGAAGCCGCCGCCCTGGTCGGAATGACCGCCGACGAGGGCATAGCTCAGGTTGAAGCCGCGCAGGCCGGCCTGGTGCGCTTGACCGACTCGAAAAACAAAATCTGGTTCACCACCCCAGAGCACATGTTGTTGAGTCGTGAAATCCGCCGAATCGGAAACACCCTGGCCGCCTCCGACAGCCACGCCCTCCCCTTGGAAGCCATCAAAGCCGCGCAGGCGCGCGTGGAGGCCGAGGTTGGGTATGCTCTATCAAACGAGCAGGCAGCGGCGCTCTATCGTATTTGTAGTGGGTCAGACCTGGAAATCATTAGGGGCGCGGCGGGGGCCGGGAAAACGACCTTGATGGCCACAGCCTGCCGCGCATGGGAAGCCGCCGGTTACCGAATCGTCGGGCTGGCACCGAGCGGCAAAGCCGCTGACCAATTGGCCGCCGATGCAAAAATCAACGCATCGACCATCCACAGCTTTTTGCTCCGCGAGGAATCCCGCCCGACCTTGAGCCGGGGCGACATCGTGATCATCGATGAAGCCGGGATGGTCGATTCTCGCCTTCTTCATTCTCTCGTTGTGCTGGTCGAAAAAGCAGGTGCAAAGTTGATCCCCCTTGGCGATGACTTTCAGATCGCGCCGGTGCAAGCGGGTAGGCCCTTTGCCGCTTTGATCAAAGATCATGGCTGTGCGGAATTGGTTGAAAACCGCCGGCAACAAAACGCGCAGCAGCGCGACGCCACTGACCTGCTCCGCGCCGGCCAAGCTGCGCAGGCTCTCGAAAAATATGCCGCGCAGGGGCTGCTCCACATCATCGAGGACGGCGAGGCCGTCCACGCCGCCCTAATCGACGCCTGGCGCGAGGCCGGAGGCACGGCGAACCCTTCCAAAAATTTGATCACCGCTGCGAAAAATGCGGACGTGCAGCTTCTCAACGAACTTGCCCGCGCAGAGATGCGCACGGCCGGGCTGCTGGGTGCGGATCGCAAAATTGAAGGGCGCGAATTCGCGCCCGGCGACCGTGTCGTAATCCTCGAAAATTCCAAAGAGGCCGGCGTGAAAAACGGCCAGCTCGCCACGATTTCAAAAATTGAAATGGCCGATGGCAAGCCCCGGCTGGCGCTGGCTTTCGATAATGGAACGCAGCGAATTCTTGATTCTGACAATTTCGATCTAAAAAAGCTGGCCCGTGGGTACGCGACCACGGTTCACAAAAGCCAGGGCGCCACCGTCTCCCAGACTTTCAACTTGATCGATGAGCGCATGACTTCGAAAAATCTCGGTTATGTCCAATTGACCAGGCACCGCGAAGCGGCGCACGTTTTCATCTCCGAAACGTCGATTGAGCGCCTAGCCGACGCCGCCGGGATCGAGGAAGAAGAAGAAATTCCGCTCGAAAAAAAGATTGCTCTGATTGCTGAAAAAATGAGCAAAGAGCAGGAGCATTTTGATATTTCTGATTTTGAATTTTCCGAAGAACCCCCAACTGAGAAGGAGATCGAAAATGTCAAACGCGCCTCAATATACCAGTCCGACCTTGAGCAAGCTCGACCAGAAACACCACCCGAGCCCGTCCCCAGCGTGCGCGACCTGCCCAGCATCCATCTGGTTCGCGACCTCGAACGAACTGAGCTGCTTCTGCACGAGGATGCGCTCGATCGCGTGGAAGAAGGCCCAGCCCCCGATCTTGAAATGCGACGGCCGGGAGCTGGCCTTGGCCGCGCTCCAAGCGCAGCAGCAGAAGTAGAAGTACCCAAAGAGGCACAGGCGCAGCGGGATGCTGCGCCGGGTGCGCCCGAGCAACCCACCACCACACCAACCCACGAACAGGAACCAGATCATGGCCTCGACCTCGAACTTGATTGAAAACACATATCTAGCTTATCGACGGGCGTGGAATTGCCTGCGCGGCTGGCGCCGACGCCGCCGCAGCGACGAGTTTGCACGGCAGGAAGCCCTGCTACGGCGCCTCCCAGGCAGCGGCGTCTATGACGGCGCCGAGTGGCCGGGAAGGTGGCCGAAATGAATCCGGTTCGAAAAGCCCTCGCCGCCCGCCACGAATTTCTCGTCGGCGCGGCCGAAGATGCCGCCGACGAAAGTTGGGAAAACCAGGTGACAGCGGCGGGCAAGAAGTTGGCTGAGGAAGGCGGAAACGGAGAGGCCGAGATTCGCGCGTTCTTTATTTTTTTTATGCTGCTTGCGGTCGCATGTATTTTTGTTTTTGCGATTTTTTAAAAGGACTGGTCATGCAAAAAATGACTTACAGACGCTGCACAAAAAATGAGCAGTACGAAAAACAGATTGTCGAGCGCGCGATACGCGCACGCCGCGCAGAGCTGCGAAATCCGACGCGCGAAGCAATTTTGCGGCGTTGGGGGATGCCGCCGGGGCCACCGTTGCATAAGTCGGGCAACTTCTGGATGTTGCTGTTCGCGTTGGGCGGGTTGCTTATTTTTGTTAGTAACCATTATTGAATGAGGGCTATATGGAATTCGAAAACATACCCCCCAGCCCTTGCCCCCATTGCGGCGCCGACATGGCCGTCTTCACGAGTCCGCTGATCGAAGGGTATACCGAAGCGCCTGTTTCGCACTGGCGCTGCGGCTGCGGTCTCACCTTGCCCGTCATCAACGGCCACCCCGCCCCCGCGCAGTTCGATTCTCAGGGCCATGTCCACCTTTCGCCCGGCGCCACCCGCTGCCGCTGCCAGAACGGCGCCCCTGGCTTCGATTTTCGAGACAGGGGTGATGGTCGCCCCGGCTGGGAATGCGCCGCCTGCGCCTTCCCCCTATCCTTGGCCGTCCTCTTGGCCGCCGGGGACGCCCAGCGCGCCCAGGGCCTCAAGGGCGACCCCTTCGACCCGTGGTCAGAAGGCCGCGCCGCCGACCCCGCCGCAGCCGCGAAGCGGGCCGAGCGCGAGAAGGCGGAAGCCGCCTCCGAGCATGTCTGCCCGGCCTGCAAGAAGCGAAAACTGATCCGCCGGCCTACGAAAAAGGATCCATCAAAATTTTGGTGGGGCTGCGCGGGGTTCCCCTCCTGCGATGCCTCTTTCTTCGACGACGCCGGCAGCCCTGGCAAAAGGATGACTAAAAAATGAGCACCGACAAGCAGCAAGAGAAGAAGAAGATCGGAACGATGGGAAAACACGAGTCTTTGACTCGATGCCCACCGGCTTTCGTGCAGCAATCGTTGCAAAAAGACGATAAGAAAAGTGACACTGTTTTTCATGTGCCTATCATGCGAAACCCGCATGAATAGAGGCTTTGCGTCCGGTTGACCATCGTGTTTCGTCGCGTTATTGTCCCTTCACCCGCACCCTGCGGGCCGCATTTTCTGATGAAAGGACACGCGATGAAGAACACGACCCCCTCTACCATCCCCACCCGCATCCCCATGCCGAGCCCCGCCGCCCTGGCGGCCGTGCCGGACTTGAGCCTGCCGCCTGAGATCGAGAGGCTGCTTGATTGCCTGGAACGGGTTGCCGAATGTTGGGTGCCCGGCACGCCGGGCGATGCTGAGCTGCTGGCCGAGCTGGGCGCGGCGCGTGAGCGTGCGCAGGCGATTTTGCTCTAGCTGGAGAGTTACACTGTAACGTAAATTAGTTACAGTGTAACTTTATTCGGTCTCGTATTCGGCGCCCATTTTTTCGGCCCAAGCCAGGATTGCTTTCTCGACAATCTCCCTTTTTTTGATCCCGTCCGCCTGGTCGCAAAGCCGCTCTAATGCTGCCGCTGCGGGCGCTGACAACATCACTTGTAGCCGGGTCAGCAGCAGGCCGTCGGGGTCGTGCAACGCCCGCTTCCTGTATTCTTTTTGCCGCTCCGCATTGCTCTTTCTCATGCTTTTCCCCTTCCAGAAATAGTTACGCTGTAACTATTCTAATGTTACGCTGTAACAAGTCAAGGGGGAGGCTGGCGCCGAAGGTTTTTCGCTTGCGCGTGGGTCACGCCGAAGTCGATCATCTTCCGCCTCACTGCACCTCCGCATCGCCCAGGCCCTCCAGCCGCTTTCTGGCGGGGTCTGGGAGCACGGCATCGCGCCAGCCCTACGGGCCGCCCATTCCGCTGCGCTTCATGGGCTCTGTCACGCTGCCCTGCATCCAGCCCTGATCCGCCAGAACCCTTGCGGGGCGCGGCCTGCGGGCGCAAGGGCGAGGCGATGCGGAGGTGCAGAAACAAGGCGGAAAGCAGTTCCGCTTTTTTCGTCGTTCACGGTTTTTCTCCCCCCTCCGCCCCCCGCTGTGGGGAACGGCGGCTCCGCAAAGGTGCAGGTTTTTAAAACCGAACCATCAACCACAGGAGCGAAAACAAACCATGTACAGCCACCCCGACCATGTTCAATCCATGACCGAAATTTTCGGCGAGCCGATCCACACCTACAGCCGTGCCCAGGCCATCGCCGATGGCGTGCTGGTAGACGTGTCCGAAGTGGCCAGAGAAGCCGGCTTTAAATGGCCGGTGGCTATGACGTGTGCCGCGTTTGAGGACTGCGTATCCTGGTCAGAAGCCGACAGCCGGCGCCAGACCCACCAGGACGAGTCAGGGCGCCTCTGGGACGTGGTCTATATGGCCAGGCTTGCTGCCCGTCGTGGTGGCGCCGAGCCGATCAAATTCCAGCTCTATCGCGTCCCGCGTGGTGGCCGTGGTGTACGGCCCCGCCTGGTGACTCTCAAGATGATGTCTGGGCCTGGTGACCAGGGGGAGCCGGTCATCACTATCATGATGCCGGGTGAGGATTGAAAACCCAAGCGTCTAGGTTATAATTAGCTGTGCCAACAATTCTCACATTCGGCGGTTACCGGGTGGTGGTCTATCCCAACGATCACCGCCCGGCACATGTCCATGTTATCGGGCCGGATGGTGAAGCGGTTTTCAATTTGTGCTGCCCTGGCGGGCCGCCTGAGCTGCGAGAGAGCTACCGGTTATCCGTTCAGGAATTGAACCGGATAGCCCGGCAAATTGAAAACGAGTTGGCCGAGTTGTGCAAGGTATGGAAGGAACATCATGATGATTACTGAGACCGAAATGAAGCGCGCCGAGGCGCGCATGGAATCCCACCGCAAAGGCGGGCAGGCTGTTTCCGCCCGTTATGTTGCGTCTCGCAAAATGGTGGTGGTGACGCTGGGTAACGGCATGGAACTGGCCTTTCCCACAGTCCTTGCCCAGGGGCTGGAACATGCCCGCGCGGGCGATCTATCGACCATCGAGGTGACACCTAGCGGCCTGGGCCTTCACTTCCCAAAGATTGATGTAGACCTGTACCTCCCCGCGCTCATGGAAGGCGTGATGGGCTCGCGCAAGTGGATGGCCGCGAAGCTTGGCAGGGCCGGCGGGCATGCGAGATCATCTGCCAAGGCCGCCGCTTCCCGTGAGAATGGAAAGCTAGGTGGGCGCCCTCGCGTTGCAAAGACGGCCTAGCTGGCGCTAAATTCCGCCGTTCGGCGCTTTCATCAACATCATCTAAGGAGTAATCGAATGTCAGCTAGTGACGAATGGGAAGAAGTACACCTCACTCCAAATGGGTGGGTGGACGGTAGTTACAAACACGATTTTGGAATTCGTGTTGAAGAGCCTATACCAAGTGACGCCGTACTAACGATACGTCGCCATGTGTACGTTGGTGCCATAGGTGCTGATGCGAAAATTACAGAAACTGAAACACCTCGTATTGGCGACAAGGAGAGAATTGCCGAGCTGCGAGCGAAGTTTGGGAAGCCAACTTTCGGTTGTTAACCAAATAATTCAAAGGAAAATGATGGCCAAGTTCAGAATCGAAGCAGTCTTTGATCCCAATTCGGGGCACTACTTTGTCGAGGTCTATCAAGAAGGAGAAGAAACTCCATTGGTAGTCGGAAAACCAATCTACATCTCCCAGGAGCATGCGATGGCAGATTCGATTGAGATATTCAAAAAAGCCATGCCAGATCAACCCATCACTGCATGGCAAGAGAAATAGGAACACACCCAAGGTGGCGCTCAACCGGGTTGAGAATCTTGGAAACTTGCATACGTGTGGCTACCGTCAACCAGCTTCTTCGCTAAATCTTCCGCCCTCGGATGGTAGTACCGCGATAGCATCCGCGTATCCCTGTGCCCGGTCACCTTCATCAGCTCGTGTAGAGCCAGCCGCTCAGCCAACCGCGACGTGGCCTCATGGCGCAGATCGTGGAAGTGCAGATCCACGAAAAGCCGATCATCCGGCTCGACGCCAGCCTCTTCGCATCGTTCCACATAGAGCCGCCGCGCGCGAGCAACACCCCGTTGCCAGGACTGCTTGATCGCTGATAGCGTGGTCGGGAACACCAGCCCGCCCTTGATGGGTCGCGCCAGTGATTGCAGCACTTCCACCGCCCTGCTGGACAGCGGAACATCGCGCGTCCTATCGCCGTTTTTTGTGCCCTTCTCATCTGCGCCGCCGCGCACCGTGGCGACACGTTTTTTCATATCAACATCGCGCCATTGCAATGACATAATTTCCTCTTGCCGCAGGGCTGTCTCAAGCGCGAACAAAACGACCGCCTTGACGTGCTTGTTCGATCGCTCACCAACCACCTTGCCGTCGAACACTTCAAGCAACCCCTCTTCCTCGCCTGGCAATAGCCGCCGCGAGCGGGCATTGTTGACCGATGGTAGGCGCATGTTCTTGACCGGGTTGGTGACCGGCAAGCCCCATTCCTTGGCAGCCACCGAGAACAGATGGCTGATGATGGCTAAATCGTTTCTGACTGACGCTGGGGCATATCCCGCCTTGAGCCTGGTGTCACGCCACGCCGCGAAGTCGGCGCCGCTCAACGCAGCCAGGGACTTCCTGGCGAGCTTGTCCTTTAGCCAGGTGCCATTAATTCTGTAGGTTTCCTGATCCGCGCCTTTCTTGCCGACGGTCACCTCGGCAAGGTAACGCTCAAGAGCCGACTTGAGTGTAGTTCGCTCGGCTTCTTCACGCGGGATGAAGACCCCACGAACAATCTCTGACTCGGTAATGGCCGCCCAGGCCACGGCGTCATCATAAGAATCGAAAACACGGGATTCCTGGGCGCCGCGCTTCCGGATTTTCGCCTGCCATTTTCCATTGTCGCGCTGCTTGATCGTAGCCATGTGGTGACTGTCCCCAATTTGTCCCCAAATTGGTTTTTATTATACATCAACCAGCCTGAATGCCGCGCCAACACTGGCTTTTAATTCATTGTGAATTTAGGATTGTGATTCCTGTTGTCGTGGGTTCGAGTCCCATCAGCCACCCCAATACCCCCTAAAGCGCTACCCAAGTACATGTTTTTCAATGAGATCATGTACCTCAGCCATAGCTGGACAACTCTGGTTGCTACACAGTCTGCTACACAACTCTTTGGAAGCAGACCGTGAAAGCCATCTCCGAATGCATCTACACGCGAGGCAAACAGGCGGACATAGTGCTGCCGGCGCTGCGCGCCACCTTCTCCCGGAGGGGGAAGGGATTGACCGCCCTCTCCCTTTGGGAGAGGGCCGGGGCGAGGGAAACGGACAGGGCGATAAGAGCGTTTCAAGATTTGGGGCGGCGATTCGCCATGTCCGTTAGGCAGCCTCGCCGGCTAATGCTGTTTGGGCTCGCTCCTTCATGCGCGAGGCTGCGCTGGTCAAGGCCTTGATCGAGGCGGTGACGATATTGGCATCGATGCCCACGCCAAAACATTCCCGCCCGCCGCCGGCATGGACCGCCTCGACGAAGGCGCAGGCTGGCGCATCCCCGCCATCCGCGCTGCCGCCCACGGAGCGCTCCTCATAGGCGCGCACCTGAAGCTCGATGCCGATACTGCGCAAGGCATGTACGGCGGCGTCGATGGGGCCATTGCCCTCCCCGGTGACGATGCGGGTGATGCCATCCACCTCCACCGTCAAGCGGACGCCCTGACCCGTTGCACACTCGTACAGGTGATGTCGGAGATAGCCCACCCGCCCGTCCGCTTGAAGATAAGTTTGCGCAAACAGCGCCCATAGGTCTGCCGCGCCCATCTCACCGCCGTGGCGATCGGCATGGTTCTGCACGACAGACGAAAACTCGATCTGCAGGCGGCGCGGCATGACGATGCCGTATACGGTTTCGAGCAGGTAGGCGACCCCTCCCTTGCCCGACTGGCTGTTGACCCGGATCACCGAGTCGTAGCCGCGGCCGAGGTCGGCTGGATCGATGGGCAGATAGGGCACGCTCCACGGCGCATCCGGCTGCTGCGCGGCGAAGCCCTTTTTGATCGCGTCCTGGTGCGAACCCGAGAAAGCGGTGAAGACGAGGTCGCCGACATAGGGGTGGCGCGGGTGGATAGGCAACTGGGTGCAGTCCTCGGCCGTGCGCGCGACGGTGTTGATATCGGAGAAATCCAACCCCGGCGCGATGCCCTGGGTATAGAGGTTGAGCGCGAGCGTGACGAGGTCGACGTTGCCGGTGCGCTCGCCGTTGCCGAACAAGCAGCCCTCGACGCGCTCGGCGCCGGCGAGCATGGCCAATTCGGCGGCAGCGACGGCGGTACCGCGGTCGTTGTGCGGATGCACGCTGAGGATGACGCTGTCGCGTCGGGCAAGATGGCGGTGCATCCATTCGATCTGGTCGGCATAGATGTTGGGCGTGGCCATTTCCACCGTGCCGGGAAGATTGAGTATGACCTTGTCGTCCGGCGTCGCGCCCCATGCGGCAGTGACCGCGTCGCAGATCTCCTTGGCGAAATCCAGCTCGGTACCGCTGAAAGTCTCCGGGCTGTATTCCAGCACCCACGCGGTTTCCGGCTGTGCATCCGCCAGCTCGCGGATGAGACGGACCGCAGACACGGCCATGTCTATCACCTGCGCACGGGTCATGCCGAACACGATGTCACGGAAGGACTGCGAGGTGGCGTTGTAGACATGCACGATGGCCCGGCGCGCACCGCGCAGCGATTCCATGGTGCGGCGGATGAGGTGTTCGCGCGCCTGGGTGAGCACTTCGATGGTCACATCGCCCGGAATGGAGCCGCCCTCGATCAGCTCACGCACGAAATCAAAATCGGTTTGCGAAGCCGAGGGGAAAGCGACTTCTATCTCCTTGAAGCCGATGTCGCACAAGGTGCGGAACATTCGCATCTTGCGCGCCACGTCCATCGGCTCAAACAAGGCCTGGTTGCCGTCGCGCAGGTCGGTGCTCATCCAGATCGGCGGATGCGTGTGCACCCGGTTCGGCCACTGGCGGCCGGTCAGGCCGACGGGCGGGAACGGACGGTATTTGCGGGCTGGCGCTTGCAACATTTCGGGTCTCCAATGGCCACGATATTCTCTGGAGACATCTTATGCGCGAACGCGAGGCTAATGATTGCTAAATTAGTCTATTCTGCGCATATTTTTGGAATATTATTTCAAATAATTAATGTATTATGGCAATTAATGTCAAACACAATCATGGCATCGCAATCTAATGGAACTTGATCGCTACGATTTGCAAATTCTCCGCCGGCTTCAGGACAACGGCCGCCTGAGCAACCAGGAGCTCGCCGACCGCATCGGCCTGTCGCCCTCGCCCTGCCTGCGCCGAGTGCGCGCTCTGGAGGATGCCGGCATCATCGCGGGGTATCGGGCAATGCTTGACGCCAAGACGCTGGGATTGAGCTTGACGGCCCTGGTCCACATCTCCATGGACAAGCACACGCCAGAACGCTTCGAGGGTTTCGAAAAGGTGATCCGGAATCTCCCGGAGATCCTTGAATGTCTGCTCATCACAGGACAGGCTGCCGACTACCAACTCAAGGTCGTCGTGCGCGACATGGATGCCTATCAGGAGCTGCTGCTGAAGCACATCACGCGCATCGCCGGCGTGACCGGGGTGCACTCCAGTTTCGTGCTGCGCCGGGTCGTCGACAAGACAGCGTTGCCGATTTGATTGCGGGATGCATGCTCTGGCGGACGAGGCCGGTTTGTGCTTTCAGGTTTTTTTCCGCGCCGAGCGCTTAACCGCGTGAGGCGGCTCAGCGCTTCGGCTGAGTCAACTGCTGACGGGGCTGATTATTTTTTGGTTTCAACCCGTTAAGGTGTAGCTGGCGCGCCCGGCAGGATTCGAACCCACGACCCCCTGGTTCGTAGCCAGGTACTCTATCCAACTGAGCTACGGGCGCTGTGTGAAGAGCGCTGGATTGTAGCAAATTTTCTCGCCCCGGGCGAAAATTTGCAGCGCCGGCTCAGCGCACGATGCCACGCTCCACCCGGCGCAGGAAATCCAGAAGCATGCCAACCTCAGGCGACTGCGCAGCCTCCGCCTCCAGGCGCTGCATCGCTTCCGCGAGCGTCCGGCCCTCGCGATAAATCGTCTTGTAGGCGCGCCTCGCCCGTTCGATGGCTTCCGCCGGCAAGCCGCGCCGCCGCAGGCCTTCGCTGTTGATGCCATTGGCACGGGCCGGATTGCCCGCGGCCATGACGAAGGGCGGAATGTCCTTGAGCACGATGGAGCCGCCGGCGGTGATGACGTGGGCGCCAATTTTGCAGAATTGATGCACGCCCGTCATGCCGCCCAGCACGGCCCAGTCGCCGATTTCGACGTGGCCGGCCAGGGTGGTGGCGTTGGCCATGACCACGTGGTCGCCCACCACGCAGTCGTGGGCGATGTGCACGTAGGCCATGATCCAGTTGTGGGACCCCACCGTGGTCACGCCTTTGTCCTGCACGGTGCCGGTATTGCAGGTGCAGAATTCCCGTATGGTGTTGTAGTCGCCGATCTCCAGCCGCGTCGGCTCGCCCGAGTATTTCATGTCCTGCGGCGGACCGCCCAGCGATACCTGCGGAAAGATGCGGTTGCCGACGCCGATGCGCGTGTGGCCGGCAATCACCGCATGAGCGCCGACTTGCGTGCCGGCGCCGATTTCGACATGCGGTCCGATGTGTGCATAGGGGCCGATTTCCACACCCTCCCCGAGCACGGCCCCCGCCTCGACGAGGGCGGCAGAATGTACGTTCGCCATGATCAGGGCTTCCTGAGCGCGGCCATGAGCTCGGCTTCCGCCGCCAGCTCGCCGGCCACCTCGGCGCGCGCCTTGTATTTCCATACCCCTCTCATGTTGCGCAGCAGCTCGGCACGGATGATCAGCTGATCCCCCGGTACGACCGGGCGCTTGAAACGGGCGCCGTCGATGCCGGCGAAATAGACGATGCCGTGCTCGCCCGGCTTCGTGCCGCTGCTGCGGAAGGACAGCACGGCGGCGGCCTGGGCCATCGCCTCCAGGATCAGGACGCCGGGCATCACCGGGTGCTGCGGGAAGTGGCCCTGGAAGAAAGGTTCGTTCATCGTGACATTCTTGAGCGCCACGATATGCTTGTCGAGCTCCCAGTCCAACACCCGGTCGATCAGCAGGAATGGATAGCGATGCGGCAGGTATTGCATGACCTGCCGGATGTCCATGGTGTTCATGAAGGTTTTCCCCGAGTCTGCAGATGGTTCTCCAGCGCTCTCACCCGCTCGGCCAGTTCATCCAGGTGGCGCACGCGCACGGCATTCCTTTGCCAGTCCTGATGGCGAGCCGAAGGGTAGATGCCGGTGTAGGTGCCAGGCTCGCGCAGCGACTTGCCGATGGCCGTGGCGGCAGAAATGACGACGCGGTCGGCGATCTCGATGTGGCCCTGGATCATGGCCGCCCCGCCGATCAGGCAATAGGCCCCGATGTGTGTGCTTCCGGCGATGCCCACGCAAGCGGCGATGGCCGTGTGGGCGCCGATCTTGACGTTGTGGCCGATCTGCACGAGATTGTCCATCTTCACCCCGTCGCCGATCACGGTGTCGTCCAGCGCACCGCGGTCTATCGTAGAGTTGGCGCCGACTTCGACGTCATCGCCGATGACGACGCGGCCGATCTGGGGAATCTTCACCCAGCGGCCGGCATCGTTGGCCAGACCGAAGCCGTCCGCGCCGATGACCACGCCGCCATGCAAGACCACCCGGCTGCCGATGCGGCAACCGTGGTATACCACCGCACCGGCATGCAAGGTGCAATCTTCACCCATGGCGACGCCGGCCCCGACGACGCAATTGGCGCCTATCACGGTGCGGGCGCCGATCTCGGCCCCCTCTTCCACCACCGCGCCGGCGGCAACGCTGACATCCGCCCCCAGACGCGCACTGCTCGCCACCCAGGCGCGCTCATGCACCCCGGGCGCGGGGCGCACGGGCGGATTGAGCAAGGCGCTCACGCGCGCAAAATAGAGATAGGGATTGGAGGTGACGATGCGCGGCAAGGCGCTGGCATCGCGCGCCTCCGGCGGCAGGATGACGGCGCCGGCACGGCTGTTCTGCAAGGCGGCCAGATAGCGCGCCTGCGCCACAAAGACGATGTCTTGCGGCCCGGCGCGCTCCGGCGGCGCCACCTGGCGGATGACGACGCTGCCGTCGCCCGCCACTTCACCTCCCAGCAGCTCCGCCAAGCGGGCAAGAGTGTATTCGCCCGCCATGAAATTCAGTTGCCCGCCACCGGCGCCCCCAGGGCCTTCAGCACCTGGTTGGTGATGTCGTCCTTGGGGTTGACGTAGACCGCCTGCTCGACGATGAGGTCATATCTGCCCTGCTTGGCGATGTGGAGGATGGCTTGGCGCGCCTTCTCCTGGATCAGGGACAATTCCTCGTTGCGGCGCAGATTGAGATCCTCGCGGAACTCGCGGCTCTGGCGCTGCAGGTCGCGGTTGAGATTGGCCAGCGTCTGCTCCTTGGCGTGGCGTTCCGCCTCGGGCATCGCGGCGCCGTTGCGGTCCAACTGTGCCTGCAGGTCCTGCGCCTGTTTGGCGAGGCGCTGCAACGCCAGTTCGCGCCCGGAGAATTCCTTTTCCAGTTTTTTCTGCGCCTGGATGGAAATGGGCGCTTCCTTGAGGATGCGTTCGGTGTTGACGAAACCGATCTTGGTATCCGCCGCCGCCGTACTTCCAGCACTCAGGGCCAGTGCGGCAAGCAGGCCCGTCAGCAAGGTTTTCATATGCGACTCCATGCAAATCAAAAGACCGTGCCCAGCGTGAACTGGAAGGTCTGCTTCAGGTCGTCCGGGGCCGGGTTGATGGGCTTGGCAATACTGAAACGCAGCGGCCCCAAAGGCGAGTTCCAGGATACGCCCACACCCACCGAATAGCGCAGGTTGCTCACCGACAGCCGGGTGTAGCGGTGGAGATAATCCCCCGGCCCGGTAATCTCGCCCGCATCGAAGAAAGTGGACAGGCGCACCGAGTTGCTGTCGCGCAGGCCCGGCACCGGGAAAAACAGTTCGACGTTGGCAATGAGGCTGGTGTTGCCGCCCAGGGCCTGGATGGTGCAATTGCTCTGCCCGGTGGGGTTCGTGCAATTGGTCCCCAGCGTGGGGGAGATGGCCACACCCGCCTTGGGCCCGATGGTGCCGCTCTGGTAGCCGCGCACCGAGCTCACGCCGCCGGCGAAGAAATTCTTGAAGAAGGGCAGAGGCTGGCCGCTGTAGCCGTTGCCGTAGCCGAACTGGCCGTTGAGCATGAGGGTGAAGTCCTTGCTCAGCGGGAAGAACTGCTGGCGCCGCAACGACAGCGTGTAGTACTTGAGCGAACCGGGCGGCACGGTCATCTCCGCGCCGACGCTGGTCAGGCTGCCCTTGGTGGGGAAATAGAAGCTGTTGCGCGTATCGCGCGCCCAGCCGGTGGAGAGGCGGATGCTGTTGGTCGTGGCGGAAGTGCCGTTGCCGAACTCCTGCACGAACTGCTGGTATTGCGGTATGGTGCCGAGCGCCGCATCGACGCTGACGCTGTAGCGCTCCACGCCCAGGCCGAAGTTGACGCTGTCGTTCTCGTTGATGGGCACGCCCACGCGCGTGTCCGCCCCCAGCGTGGATGTGCTGTACGGGATGACGCCGACCAGGCTGGAAGTGTTCAGGTCGCGCAGGTACACGTCATAGCCCAGGCTCACGCCGTTGGGCGTGAAATACGGATTGGTGTAGGAAATCGAATATACCTTGTTGATGTTGCCGGTGCTCACCTGCAGGCCCAGCTGGTTGCCCGTGCCGAAAACATTGGACTGGGAAATGGAGCCGGACAGGATGAGGCCCTCGGACGAGGCATAGCCGGCGCCGACGGTAATGCTGCCGGTGGCGCGCTCCTTCACGCCAACGTCCATGTTGACCTGGTCGGTGGCGCCGGGCACGGCCGGGGTTTCGATGTTCACGTCGTCGAAGAAACCCAGCCGGTTCAGGCGCGTCTTGGACAGCGCGATCTTCTTGGCGTTGTACAGCCCGTCCTCCATCTGGCGCAGCTCGCGGCGGATGACGACATCTTCCGTCTTGGTGTTGCCGGAGATGTTGATGCGTTTGACATAGACGCGCCGCCCCGGGTCCACGTAGAGCGTGAAGGCCACGGTGTGCTTGGCCTTGTCCAGGTCAGGTACGGCATTGACGTTGGCGAAGGCATAGCCTTCATCGCCCAGCCGGTCGCCGATGGCCTTGGTGATCTTGGTGAATTTTTCGCGCGAGAAGATTTCGCCCGGCTTGATGGTGATGAGCTTCTCCAGCTCCGCCGCCGGCACCACGGTCTGGCCGGCGAGCTTGACGCTGCTCACCCGATACTGTGGCCCTTCGCTGATATTGACGGTGATGAAGATGTCCTTCTTGTCCGGGCTGATGGTGACCTGGGTGGAATCGATGGCGAATTCCACATAGCCGTGGTCCAGATAGTAGGAGCGCAGCTTCTCCAGATCGCCGGCCAGCTTGGTTCTGGAATACTGGTCATCCTTGGTGAACCAGGACAGCCAGTTGGGCGTCTTCAGAGAGAAGAGGCCCAGCAGCTTCTTCTCGGAATAGGCGTGGTTGCCGACGACGTTGATCTGGCGGATCTTGGCCGTCGGCCCTTCCACCACGCTGAAATTGATGCCGACCCGGTTGCGTTCCAGCGGCGTGACCGTGGTGGTCACCTGCACGGCGTATTTGCCGCGGTCGTAATACTGGCGCTTGATTTCCTGCTCGGCCTTTTCCAGCAGGCCGCGGTCCAGGATGCGCCCTTCGGCCAGGCCGATCTGCTTGAGCCCCTTCTGCAAATCCTTTTCGGAGAATTCCTTGATGCCGTTGAGCGTGATGCTGGCGATGGCGGGACGCTCCGCCACCTTGACGATCAGTACGTCGCCCTGGCGTTCCAGGGTGACGTTCTTGAAGAAGCCCGTGGCGTAAAGGGCCTGGATGGACTGCTCGGCCGTGGCGTCGTCGAGCGTCTGGCCGACTTTCACCGGCAAGTAGCTGAACACCGTGCCGATATCGGTGCGCTGGATGCCTTCGACGCGGATGTCCTTGACCACGAAGGGCTCCATCGCATGGGCCGTCCCCGCCAGCAGCGCGCCGATGAGGGCCGCGCAGATGCGCATTTTCATGAGTTTTTAGCCGGAAAGAATTCGTTGGAAATCGTTGTAGAGGGCGACGGTCACCAGCACCATGAGGATGCCCATGCCGATGCGCGTGGCAATTTCCATAGCACGTTCGGAAACCGGCCTGCCCCGCACCGACTCGAAAATATAATACATGAGGTGTCCGCCATCCAATAACGGGATGGGCAGCAGATTGAGCACACCCAGGCTGATGCTGACGATGGCCAGAAACGCAAGATAGGGCAGCCAACCCATTTCCGCCGACTGCCCGGCGTAATCGGCAATGGTCAAAGGCCCGGACAGATTTTTCCAGGACACCTCGCCCACCAGCATGCGCCCGAGCATTTCCAGGCTGAAAACGCTCAGGTCCCAGGTTCTCGCAGCGGCCTGTCCCAAGGCGTCCAGGGGGCCGTAGCGCAACTCCGTGCGCAGCGGCGCGAACAGGCCGGCGGGCACTTCGGGCGCCGCGCCGATGCGGCCGATGGCATGACCGCCCTGCGTGACGCGCTCCGGCGTGAGGGTAACGAGCGCGCTGCCCTGCCGGTTGCCGACCAGCAGTTGCACCGGCTTGCCGGGGCTGGCCTGCACGGCCTCGACCAGTTGCTGCCAATCGCCCACTGCGGCGCCGTTCACCGCCGCGATGCGGTCGCCGCGCGCCAGCCCCGCGCGCTCCGCCGGCGAGCCCGGCATGACGCGGCCGATGACCGCCGGCAGGCGCGGCTCGTACAGCCTCAGGCCCAAAGCGGCCAGGATGTCGCTGCCCGGGTCGATCGTGCCGATGCCCTCGGTGGACAGCCGCGCCACCTGCCCGTCGGAAAGCGTGAGACGCACCGCTCCGGTGCCCAGCCCATGCGCCAGCAGCGCCATGCGCAAATCCCCGAAGGAAGCCACGCGCTCGTCATCCACCTTGGCGATCTCGTCGCCGCGCGCCAGCCCCGCCAGCGCGGCGGGGGAGCCCGGGGGCGGTGCGTCGATGAGAGGCTTGAGCGCCGGAACGCCATGCACGAACATCACCCAGTACAGCAGCACAGCCAGCAGGAAATTGGCCAGCGGCCCCGCCGCGACGATGAAAAAGCGCCTGCCTACACTGGCCCGATTGAAGGCCTTGGAGGCTTCCGCCGGCGCCACCGGCCCCTCGCGCTCGTCCAGCATCTTCACATAGCCGCCCAGCGGAATCGCGCTCAGCACCCATTCCACGCCGTTGCTTGCGACATGGCGCAGCAGGGGGCGGCCGAAGCCCACGGAAAAGCGCAGTACCTTCACGCCCGCCAGGCGCGCGGCGAGGAAGTGCCCCAGTTCATGGAACACCACCAGCACCGCCAACGCGAGCAGGAAGGCCAGGAGAGTCACGAGACCGCTCATGAGCGCACGGCGTCCAGGAGTTCGCGCGCCGCGGCGCGCGCCGCGCGGTCGGCCTCAAGCAGGTCTTCCAGGCTGCCGGCCGCGTGCCCGGCCAGGCGCCCGAGCACCGCTTCGATGGTGGCGGCAATGGCGCCGAAGCCGCAGCGCCGGGCGAGGAAGGTTTCCACCGCCACCTCGTTGACGGCGTTGAGCACCGCCGCGGCCGCACCGCCGCTGTCCAGCGCCTGGAAGGCCAGCCGCACGCAGGGAAAGCGTTCCAGATCGGGCGCTTCGAAACTGAGCCCCCGCTTGAACAAATCCAGCCCGTCGACGCCCGCGGCAATGCGCTCGGGAAAGCCCAGGGCATAGGCGATGGGCGTACGCATGTCCGGCGTGCCAAGTTGCGCGAGCACGGAGCCGTCGCGGTATTCCACCAGGGAGTGCACCACGCTCTGCGGGTGGACCAGCACGCGGATCTGACCGGCGCACGCGCCGAAGAGCCAGTGCGCCTCGATGACTTCCAGGCCCTTGTTCATCATGGTGGCCGAATCGACCGAAATCTTCGGCCCCATGACCCAGTTGGGATGCGCGCAGGCCTGCTCCGGCGTGGCGCGTTCCATGGCCTCCTTGGCCAGGGTGCGGAATGGGCCGCCGGAAGCGGTGAGCCACAGGCTGCGCACGCCCACGGCCTCCAGGTCGCCGCTGAATTCGCGCGGCATGGCCTGGAAGATGGCGTTGTGCTCGGAATCCACCGGCAGGAGAGTGGCACCGCCCTGGCGCACCGCCTCCATGAAAATGCCGCCCGCCACCACCAGGGTTTCCTTGTTAGCCAGCAGAATGCGCTTGCCGGCGCGTGCCGCGGCAAACGCGGAGGGCAGGCCCGCCGCCCCGACGATGGCGGCCACGACGATGTCCGCATCCGCATGGCCGGCCACCTCGACCAGCGCCTGCGCGCCGCTCAGGACTTCGGTCGCCAGGCCGGCGGCTTTGATGCGCACGCGCAAATCGCCGGCCGCCGCCTCGTCCACCATCACGGCATAGCGCGGCCGGAAAGCATGGCACTGCCCGAACAGGCGCTCGACGCTGCGCGCGCCGCTCAAGGCGAAGACGGAAAAACGCTCCGGATGGCGCGCCAGGACATCCAAGGTACTGGTGCCGATGCTGCCCGTGGCACCCAACACGCAGACTTGCTGCAAGGCCTTCATGCGAGCCGCAAGCCCCATACCGCCAGCGCCGCCAGCGGCAGCGCCGCAGTGAGCGCGTCCACCCGGTCGAGCACGCCGCCATGGCCGGGCAGGAGATGGCCGCTGTCCTTGAGGCCGGCCTGGCGCTTCATCCAGGATTCGAACAAATCGCCCAGAATGGCAAAGTACATGAGCGCGAGCAGCAAAAAAATCAAAGCGTCCATGCTGACATGGACTGCGTAGCGCGACAAGACGGCGCCATAAATGACCAGCGCCAGCGCCGCGCCGGCCACGCCCTCCCAGGTCTTGCCGGGGCTGACGTGGGGCGCCAGCTTGTGGCGGCCGCAAGCGCGCCCGCAATAGTAGGCCGCGCTGTCCGCCAGCCACACCGCCGCGAGGATGGCCAGCAGCACGCCCGGCCCGCGGGAGCGCAACTCGACCAGCGCAAGCCAGGTGGGCAACAGCACGACGGCGCCGGTCAGGGCACGCAGCCAGGCGGCCCCGCGCGGCCACCCTCTATGCAGCCACAAGGGCGCGACGAGTGTCCAGAAACCCGCCGCCAGCGCGAGCAGCACATGCCCCAGCGGCCGGGCCGCGGGCAGCTGCAGCAAGTAGGCGCAGCCGCCCAAGGCCAGGGCGTAAAGCCAACCGGACAAGCGCGGAAAATCGGACAGATGCCCCCATTCGCGCGCGCCCAGCACCAGGACGGCGCCCGCGAGCAGCGCCCACCACCGCGCCGGCGCCCACAGCAAGGCAGGAAAGAACAGCGCCAGCAACAAGACCGCCGTGGCAATGCGGATCATTGCTGGGGAACGGGTTGCTGCGCAAGCTGTTCGCTGGTTCGGCCGAAGCGGCGCTCGCGCCGGCGATAGGATGCGATGGCGGCGTCCAGGGCGGCGGCATCGAAGTCCGGCCACAGGGTGTCGGTGAAATAAAGCTCCGTATAGGCCAGCTGCCAGAGCAGGAAATTGCTGATGCGCTGCTCGCCGCCCGTGCGGATGAACAAATCCGGCTCGGGCGCCTCGCTCATGCTCAGGCGACTGGCCAGTTCGTCTTCGCTCAGCGGACCGCTGCCGGAGCCGCGTTCCGCCAGCAGGCGATTGACCGCCTGCAGGATGTCCCAGCGGCCGCCGTAATTGGCCGCCACCGTCAGCGTGAGCCCCCGGTTGTCGCGCGTCAGGGCCACGCTGTCGGCCACCAGTTCCCGGATGCGCTCGCTGAAAGAGCCCAGGTCGCCGATGACGCGGAAGCGGATCGCGTTCTTGTGCAGCTTTTTCACCTCCAACTGCAGGGCGCGCACGAAGAGCTCCATGAGCAGGGAGACCTCTTCCCGAGGGCGGCGCCAGTTTTCCGAACTGAAGGCGAACAGGGTGAGATACTGCACCCCGCGTTCGGCGCAGGCCTTGACCACCGCGCGCACCGCTTCCACCCCCTGGCGGTGGCCTGCCACGCGCGGCAGGTGGCGGGCGCGCGCCCAGCGCCCGTTGCCGTCCATGATGATGGCGATATGGCGCGGCACATCCCCGACGGCGGGAATGCCGATGGTGGAACTGGTGGCTCGGGTCACGCCGCGCGCCCGCCCGTTCAGATGGCCATGAGATCGGCTTCCTTGGCGGCCAGCAGCTTGTCGATTTCGGCGATGGCCTTGTCGGTCAGCTTCTGGACTTCGTCCTGGGCCCGGCGTTCTTCGTCTTCGCTGGCGGTCTTGGCCTTGACCATGTCCTTGAGCGCATTGTTCGCGTCGCGCCGCACGTTGCGCACCGCCACGCGGGCATTTTCGGCCTCGCCGCGCACCACCTTGATGAGATCCTTGCGGCGCTCCTCGGTGAGCGCCGGCATGGGGACGCGGATCATGTCGCCCTGGCTCGCGGGGTTGAGGCCCAGATCGGCATCGCGTATGGCTTTTTCCACCATGGCGAGCATCTTCTTTTCCCAAGGCGTGACGCCCAGCGTGCGGGCGTCCACGAGGATGACGTTGGCGACCTGGGGGACGGGCGTCGGGTTGCCGTAATAATCCACCGTCACATGGTCGAGGATGCCGGTATGGGCACGCCCCGTGCGCACCTTGCCGAGGTCGTTCCTGAGCGCCTCGACGGTCTTGTGCATCTTGGCGTCGGCAGATTTCTTGATGTCCGCAATGCTGGCTTCAGCCATACCTCGTCTCCTAGTTGACGGTCACCTGCGTGCCTTCGTCTTCTCCCAGCACCACGCGCCTGAGCGCTCCCTGCTTGAAGATGCTGAACACGCCGATGGGCATGTTCTGGTCCCGGCACAGGGTCAGCGCCGTGGCATCCATCACCCCCAGGCGGTCCTGGATGGCGCGGTCGAAGGTGAGCCGCCGATAGCGCGTGGCCTGCGGGTTCTTTTTCGGGTCGTCGCTGTACACACCGTCCACCTTGGTGGCCTTGAGCACGATGTCGCAACCCATCTCCATGCCGCGCAGGGCAGCCGCAGTATCGGTGGTGAAGAAGGGGTTGCCGGTGCCGGCGCCGAAAATCACCACCTTGCCCGTCTCCAGATAGCGCAAAGCCTTGGCGCGGATGTAGGGCTCGGCTACTTGTTCCAGATCCAGTGCCGACTGCACGCGCGCGTCCAGGCCGGCGCGCTTCATGGCATCCGCCAGGGCCATGGCGTTGATGACGGTGGCCAGCATGCCCATGTAATCGGCGGTGGCCCGGTCCATGCCGGATGCCGCGCCGGAGACGCCGCGGAAAATGTTGCCGCCGCCGATGACCACGGCGACCTGCACGCCCAGCTCCACCACTTCCCGCACCTGGGCGACCATGCCGTCCAGGGTTTGCTTATGGATGCCGTAGCTGTCCGGGCCCATCAGGGCCTCGCCGGAGAGCTTCAGCAGGATACGCTTGTAGACCGGCGCAGTCATGGAAGATTCCCCCGCGGTTCAGCTCTTGCCCACCTGGGCCATGACCTCCGCGACGAAGTCGTCTTTTTTCTTTTCCAGGCCCTCGCCCACCACGTACAGGGTGAAGCCGTGCACCTTGGCGTTCCTGGCCTTGAGCAGCTGTTCGACGGTCTGCTTGTCGTCCTTGACGAAGGGCTGGGACAGCAAGGTGATTTCCTTGAGGAACTTCTGCACGGCGCCGTCCACCATTTTCTCCACGATGTTGGCCGGCTTGCCGGATTCGGCGGCCTTCTGCGCAGCCACGCGGCGTTCCGCCTCGATCAGCTCCTGCGCCACGCCCGAGGCGTCGAGCGCCTTGGGCTTGGAGGCCGCGATATGCATGGCGAGATCCTTGGCGAGCTGCTCATCGCCGCCCTCGACATCCACCAGCACGCCGATCTTGGAACCGCCGTGCACATAGCTCGCCAGCCGGCCCCTGGCCTCGATGCGCACGAAGCGGCGCAGGCTCATGTTCTCGCCGATCTTGCCGACCAGGCGGGTGCGCACCCCCTCGACCGACTCGTCCCCCAGTTTCTGGGCGGACAGCGCGGCCACATCGGCAGGGTTTTGCTGGCTCACCAGGGCGGCGAGATTCTTCGCGAAGGTGAGGAAGTCGTCGTTCTTGGCGACGAAGTCGGTCTCGCAATTGACTTCTATCATGGCGCCGCGCTTGCCGTCGTCCGTCAGCGCCATCCCCACCACGCCTTCGGCGGCGATGCGCCCGGCTGCCTTGCTGGCCTTGCTGCCGAATTTGACGCGCAGGATTTCCTCTGCGCGCGCCATATCGCCGCCCGCCTCGGTGAGCGCCTTCTTGCAGTCCATCATGGGCGCATCGGTCTTTTCGCGCAGGTCGCGCACCATGCTTGCGGTGATTTCCGCCATGCTCTGCTCCTCAAATCTCTCGTGCGCGCACCCTGCGGGCCGCGCCCCGACAATACAAAAAGAGGGGCTTGCGCCCCCCGGCCAGCCGCGCAGGATTTATTGCGCCGGGCCGGCCTCTTCGGCGGCCTCTTCGACGAATTCGTCGGCCGCCACGATTTCCTGGATGATCTGGGCGCGCCCTTCGAGGATCGCATCGGCCACGCCGCGCGCATACAGGCGGATGGCGCGCGCCGAGTCGTCGTTGCCGGGAATCACGTAGCCGACACCCTCCGGCGAGTTGTTGGTGTCCACCACCCCGATCACGGGGATGCCCAGCTTGTTCGCTTCAGTCACGGCGCCTCTCTGGTAGCCGGTATCGATGATGAAAAGCGCATCGGGCAGCGCGTTCATCTCGCTGATGCCGCCCAGGCTGCGGCGCAGCTTCTCGGCCTCGCGTTCCAGCAGCAGGGCTTCCTTCTTGGACAGCCGGCCTGCCTCGGCCAGGCTGGCCTCCATTTCCTTCAAGCGCTTGACGGATTGCTTGACGGTCTTGAAATTGGTGAGCATGCCGCCCAACCAGCGCTGGCTTACGAAAGGCATCCCGGCGCGGGCGGCTTCTTCCGCCACGATCTCGCGCGCCTGGCGCTTGGTGCCCACGAACAGCACCGTGCCCTTGTTGGCGGCGAGTTGGCGCACGAACTTGAGCGCCTCCTCGAACATGGGCAGCGATTTTTCCAGATTGACGATGTGTATCTTGTTGCGATGGCCGAAGATGAAGGGAGCCATCTTGGGATTCCAGTAGCGGGTCTGGTGGCCGAAGTGCACCCCGGCCTCCAGCATTTGACGCATGGTCACGGACATGAAATTCTCCTCTAGGGTTGAGCCGCCACCCGCCAGCGAGCGCATCGCGCCACCCAAGATAGGGCGGGTGTGTGAGTTGACCCCGGCGACGGCGCAGCCACTCCTGCCGCGCCCCTCCTCCGGAGTTAGCTTGTGGAGGATACCATAATTTCCCGGCCCGGCCGATACCGCCGTGTCGGCTGGCGGATTGCCAGGGCCGTGGCGAGGCGCGAGAATCCCACCTTGACCAAGTTGCGGCCGCTCCATGTCCATTACCCTGAAATCCGTCGAAGATATAGAAAAAATGCGCATCGCCGGCCGCCTGGCGGCCGATGTGCTGGATTACATCACGCCATTCGTGAGGCCTGGCATCACCACCGGCGAGCTGGATCGGCTGTGCCACGACTTCATGGTGAACGTGCAGGGCGTGGTGCCCGCGCCGCTGCATTACCAGCCACCCGGGCACAGCCCTTATCCCAAGTCCATCTGCACCTCGGTCAACCATCAGGTCTGCCACGGCATTCCCGGTGAACGGACTCTCAAGAACGGCGATATCGTCAACCTGGACATCACAGTAATCAAGGAAGGCTGGCACGGCGACACCAGCCGCATGTTCATGGTGGGCGAGGGTTCCATACAGGCCCGCCGCCTGGTGCAGGTCACCTTCGACGCCATGTGGACAGGCATCGCCGCGGTCAAGCCCGACGCCTATCTGGGCGACATCGGCCATGCCATCCAGAAGCTTGCTGAAGGGCAGGGCTATTCGGTGGTGCGCGAGTTCTGCGGCCACGGCATCGGGCGCAATTTCCACGAAGACCCCCAGGTGCTGCACTACGGCAGGCCTGGCGCCGGCGTGAAGCTCCTGCCCGGCATGATCTTCACCATCGAGCCCATGATCAACGCGGGCCGCAGAGACATCCGCCAACTGGGCGACGGCTGGACCATCGTCACCAAGGACCACAGCCTGTCGGCGCAGTGGGAGCACACCGTCCTCGTCACCGAAACCGGCTATGAGGTGCTGACCCTGTCGCCGGGCTGCCCCCCCGCCCCCGCCTTCATCGCCCAGGCGGCATGACTCTCCCCGCCCCGCAGCCGCCCGCCCTCACCGGCCTGCGCGAGGGGCTCAAACAGGGGCGCGAGGAATTGGCGCGCCGATTCCTCGCACGCCCCAGCGCCGCGGCCTATCTGCACGGCCACGCCCATGCCGTCGATCGATTGCTGGCGACGCTGTGCCAGCGCCTGCTCCCTTCCGGCCCCGTGCTCGCCGCGGTAGGCGGCTACGGACGCGGCGAGCTGTTTCCCGCCTCCGATGTGGACGTGCTCCTGCTGCTGCCGGCGCCGCCCGCCCCTTCCCTCGAACGCGCCCTGGAAAGCTGGGTGCAGGCCTGCTGGGACGTGGGCTTGGAGATCGGCCACAGCGTGCGCACCGTGGACGCCTGCATGGTGGAGGCGGAGCGCGACGTCACAGTGGAGACCAACCTGCTGGAAGCGCGCCTGGTATGGGGCGAGCAAGCCCTGTTCACGCGCTTCCGGCAGCATTTTGCGGCGCGCTTCGAGGCGCGCCGCTTCTTCGAAGCCAAGCTCTTGGAGCAGGCCAACCGCCACAACCGCCATGCCGACACGGCGTCCAACCTGGAACCCAACCTCAAGGAAAGTCCGGGCGGCCTGCGCGATCTGCACACCATCCATTGGCTTGCACGCGCCTGCGGCATCGCGCCGGCCTGGCGCGGCCTGGTGCAGGCCGGCATCCTGAGCGCCGCGGAGGCGCGCCGCATCCGCGAGGACGAGGCCATCCTGAGCCGCCTGCGCATCCGTCTGCACCTGCTGGCGAGGCGGCGCGAAGATCGCCTGGCCTTCGACTTGCAGACCGAACTGGCGCAGAGCCAGAACATCACCGCCACCCGCCACCGTCTGGCGAGCGAAGTACTCATGCAGCGCTTCTACCGCGCCGCGCAGGACGTGCGCCTGGCCGGCGAAATCATCATCCCCAGCCTGAAATCCCTGCTGTACGGCGATGGCGGACCTGCGGAAATCATCAATGAGGAGTTCGCGCGCCGCGGCCCTCTCCTGGAAACGCGCGACGGCGGCCTGTTCGAGCGCGATCCCGCCGCGCTGTTCCGCGCCTTCCTCGTGCTGCACCGCGAGGCGGGCCTGACCGATTTCGCCCCCGCCACCCTGCGCAGCCTGTGGCGCGCGGGTCGCAGGGTGGATGCGCGCTTTCGTGCCGACCCGCGCAACCGCCGCGCCTTTCTCGATCTACTGCGCCAGCCCCAGGGGGTCACCCGCACGCTGCGCGCGCTCAACCGCTACGGCATACTCGGGCGCTATCTGCCGGCCTGGGGCCGCATCGTCGGCCAGATGCAGCACGATCTCTTTCACGTCTACACCGTGGACGAACACATTCTCATCGTGCTGCGCAATTTGCGCCGCCTCACCGTGCCCGAGCTGGCGCATGAATACCCCCTGGCCGCGCGCCTCATGAGCGGCTTCGAGCGGCCGGAACTGCTTTATGTCGCCGCCCTGTTCCACGACATCGCCAAGGGGCGGGGCGGCGACCATTCCGAACTCGGGCAAAAGGACGCGCGCCGTTTCTGCCGCGCCCATGGCTTCTCCAGGGAAGACACGGAGCTGGTGAGCTGGCTGGTGCGCGAGCATCTTAGTTTCTCGCGCACGGCCCAAAAAGAGGATTTGAGCGATCCCGACGCGGTTGCCGCCTTCGCCCGCAGGGTGGGCAGCGAAAAGCACCTGACCGCGCTCTATCTGCTCACCACCGCGGACATCCGAGGCACGAGCCCCAAGGTCTGGAATGCCTGGAAAGCCCGCCTGCTGGACCAGTTGTATCAGTTGAGCCTGGCGCGCTTGAGCGGCGACGACGGCCGCACCACGGGCACGATCGAAGCACGCCAGGAGGCGGCGCGCGGCCTGCTTTCCTTCTATCGCCTGGCGCCGGGCTGCGAGCGGCGACTCTGGGGCCTGCTCGACGATGCCTACTTCCTGCGCACAGAGGCGGCAGACCTCGCCTGGCACACCCGCATGTTGTGGGACCGGGCCAACGACGCGGCACCCGTGGTACGCACGCGCCTGGCGCCCCAGGGCGAGGGCATCCAGGTGCTGGTATATGCGCCGGACCAGCCGGATCTGTTCGTGCGCGTCTGCGGCCTGTTCGCGCGCGTGCAGTACAGCGTGCTGGAAGCCCGCATCCACACCACCCGCCATGGCTACGCGCTGGACAATTTCCTGGTGCAGGACGAAGCGGACCGCGACGTCCATTACCGCGACTTCCTCAGTTTCATCGAATACGAACTGGCGCGCGCCATCGATCCCGGCCGCCCCGTCGAGCCGGCGCCGCGCGGCCGCATGAGCCGGCATCAGCGGCACTTCCCCTATCCGCCCCATGTGCACCTGGCGCCGGACGATCGCGGGCGCTATTACGTCCTGACCGTCGGCTGCGCCGATCGCGCCGGCCTGTTATACGACATTGCGCGCATCTTCCAGCGCCATGGCGTCAAGCTCATCAGCGCGAAAATACACACCCTCGGAGAAAGGGCGGAAGACACCTTTCTTTTGCAGGCGGAACGCCTCGTCGAACCGGCCACCCAGGGGGCCATCGAGCAAGATCTCGTGCAAGGCCTCGACGGCGCGTCGGTCTGAGACGGGAACCTTCGCCCGGCGCGGCGGTTCAAAGCACGGGTATGCCTTTGCCCCTTTCGCGCCCGTAGGC
This sequence comes from Pseudomonadota bacterium, assembly GCA_021802555.1. Taxonomy (GTDB): domain Bacteria; phylum Pseudomonadota; class Gammaproteobacteria; order Burkholderiales; family Thiobacillaceae; genus JAJXXS01. The sequence continues at coordinate 54,354 of JAJZRU010000009.1, read as the reverse complement.
TTGCGCGGAAAATGCCAGGCGTGCTGCATACCAACGGCAATCTCACACCGGAAAATCCACATGCGACAGCTTCTTGGCCCGTTAAGCCTTGCATTCCTGCTGGCCGCCGCGGCGCCCGCCGGCGCCGCCTCCACCGCCGACCCCTCGTCTTTGCAAAACGTGACCGGCTTGCGGCCCGGCTATTGGAAAATGCACATGGTGGGCACTACGCATACGCCGAATTTCGACGTCCCCATCAACCGCATCAACCACGTCTGCCTGAGACCCGGAGATGCGCAGAAAAAACTGTTCATGCCCAAAACCGCCGGACAATGCAAAACCCGGGAAGACACCGACAGCGACGGCACCATGCACTGGAGGTGGACCTGCACCATCCTCCATGGCGCGACCCAAGGCGACGGCACGGTGAAAACGGCGACAGACCACTTTACCAGCGCATGGCAGATGGTCAGCACGCTGAACCTTCCCAGCGTCTACACCACCACCACGGACATGACGCTTACGGGCACGCGCGTCGCCGCTCAGTGCCCGTCACGACGGCGCTGAGCTCGGTCGTTTCAGATCGCAGCGCGCGCATATTCATCGACGTAGCGGCCGCGCGCGGGCGCCTTGCGGGCATGCGGCTGGGCGTCGCCGGGTTTTTTTTCCTTGCGTTTGGCGGGTGGAGTGATGCGAGCGCGCCCGGGCCTTACCGGCGGCGTCGGCTGTATGCCATCCACCGGGCGCTCGGCCGCCGCACGGTTCAGGTCGGCAGTCATGATCCCGCCATTCACGCCGCCTGCGCCAAAGGCTGCAAGCTCACCGCGAGACTGCGCATGAGCGCAATCAGACCCCCCAGCGCAGCACGGCTGGGTTCGCGCTCCACGGCCTCCAGCCGGCTGAGCCCATAAACGGAGAGTATCAGGATGTTTTGGCGGATCTCGAGCGGGTAGCGCTCCGTGCCGCATCCCAGGGCATCCTGCAGCTCGCCCCACAACCGGCGGCTGGCTTTGAGCGCATCGGCGAGGCGCGCTTCATGGCCCACTTCCCGCCAGCGCGACTGGCAATCCATGAGCTGGCCCACCACACGATTCAGCCGCTCCGCATCGGCTTGCCATGGTTGGCCAGGGTTTCCCGGTATTCTGTCCTGCATGGGCATTCCCCTTGCTCTTCCTTGTTTTTCTTCGGGAACACGGCGTTCCCCTCGTTCTGCTTAGCGGTGGCAGGGAGCGACGTCTTTAGGCCGTTCGTCGGTTGCTTCGGCGGCGCCTAGCGGGTGTCCGCAGCACCTGGGGGAAACAGCGCCTCGGCATAGCCGAAATTGCGCAAGTCGGCCATGCGCATGGGGTAGAGCACGCCCCGCAAATGATCGGTCTCGTGCTGCACTACGCGCGCGTGGAAACCGCTCACGGTGCGCTCGAAGGCATGGCCGAAAGCATCATGGCCCCGGTAAGTCAACCGGGGGTGGCGCGCCACCAGGCCGCGCATGCCGGGAATGGACAGGCACCCTTCCCAGCCTTCCTCGTGCTCATCCCCCAGAGGCGTCAGCACCGGGTTGACGAGCACGGTATGGGGCACCGGTTCCGCTTCAGGATAGCGCGCGTTCGATTCGAAACCGAATACGACCACCTGCAGATTGACGCCGATCTGCGGCGCGGCGAGCCCCGCACCATCGTGCGCCGCCATCGTGTCCCAAAGATCGGCGACGAGGGCGTGCAGCTGCGGCGTGTCGAATTCGCACACCGGCGCGCTCGGCGCCAGCAGGCGCGCATCCCCCATTTTCAAGACCTCGCGCAGCGCCACGGCAAGGCCTCAATACAGATCGCAACTCGGCGCATCCTGCGTCACCAGGCGTTCGAGCAAAAGCCGCACCTTGGGCATGATTTGCTCCAGCACGGTTTCGATCTGCTGGGGGCGTATGCCCTGCCTGGCCGCGCCGCGCCCGGCGGCGTCATTGGCGACCACGCCGATGCTGGCATAGCAGATGCCGATCTCCTGGGCCAGATAGGCTTCCGGCATGGCGGTCATGCCCACCATATGGGCGCCGTCGCGCTCGAAACGGTCGATCTCTGCGGCGGTCTCCAGACGCGGCCCCTGGACGCAGGCATAGGTGCCGCCATCACGCGCCACGACGCCGGCTTCGCGCGCCGCCGCGAGGATCACGTCGCGCATGCCCCGGCAATACGGATGGGTGAAATCCAGGTGCGCCACGGTGCGTTCGCCGGAGACGAAAAACGTATGCGCGCGGCCCCAGGTGTAGTCGATGACCTGGTCGGGCACCACCAAGGTGCCGGCCGCCAGTTCCGGATCTATGCCGCCCACCGTGGCCACCGAGGCGATGCGGTCCACGCCTACCTCGCGCAGCGCCCAGATATTGGCGCGATAGTTCACTTCGTGGGGCGGGATGGTGTGGCCGTAGCCGTGGCGCGCAAGGAACACCACCTCCTGGTCGCAGATCTGGCCGAAGGTAAGCGCCCCCGAGGGCTCGCCAAAGGGCGTGCGCACGACCTCGCGACGCGTGATTTCGAGATTCGCCAGGCGGGTGAGTCCGGTTCCGCCGATGATGCCTAGCATGGTGAAAACCCTGCGCTTTGAAGAGGGGCAAGTTTACCGCAGGGCAACGCCGCCATCACTCCTTGACGGCATAAATGGCCGGCAGATTGCGCCACCAGCCGTAGACGTCCATGCCGCAGCCGAAGACGAAGCGGTCCGGCACGCTGAGGCCGACGAAATCGGCGCGTATGGGTTTGTTCAGGCCATTGTCTTTGTCGGCGAGCACCGCGCAATACACTCGGCGGGCGCCCATTTCCACGAGCTTGTCGCGTATCGCCGCCAGGGTTTCGCCCTCGTCGAGGATATCGTCCAGCACGAGGACGGTACGGCCGTGCACCGACTGGCGCGGCATCACCACCCATTCCAGCGCCTCGCCCCGCGCCTTGCCGCGATAGCGGGTGACGTGCAGGTAATCGAATTCCAGCGGAAATCCCAGGCGCGGCAGCAACTGTCCCGCGAAAACCACCGCGCCGCCCATCACCGGCATGACCAGAGGGCACTCGGTCGCCAGCCGGTCGGCGATCTCGACGCCCACGCGGTCGAGGCAGGCCTGGACATCCTCGGCTGCGGCCACCAATTCCGCGTCCTGCAGCAGCCGGTTCGGGTCCGCGTGCGTCATGGCCGGCGCTGGCGCTGCGTTTCATACAGGCAGAGAGCCGCCGAAACCGAGACGTTGAGGCTTGCCACCGCCCCCCCCATGGGTATGCGCGCCGCCTCGTCGCAGTGCTCGCGCGTAAGGCGACGCAGGCCGGCACCTTCCGCCCCCAGCACCCAGGCCAGCGGCGCGCGCGCATCCACCTGGGCCAGAGTCTTGGCCGCGCCGGCTTCGGCCGCCACCGTCCATATGCCGCGCTCGGCCAGCGTTTCCAAGGCGCGCGCCAAATTGGTCACCATGACGTAGGGCACGCTTTCCGCAGCCCCGCACGCCACTTTCTCGACCGTGGCGTTGAGGCCCACGGCGCGGTCCTTGGGCGCGATCACGCCATGCACGCCGAAGGCATCGGCCGAGCGCAGCACCGCACCCAGATTGTGGGGATCGGTCACGCCGTCCAATACGATCAGCAGCGCCGGGCCGGCAATGCCATCGAGCAGTTCCTCCAGTCCCGCGCCCTTGGGCCGCGGCAGCACGCGCGCCGCCACCCCCTGATGGCGGGCCTGGCCCAGCAGGCCGTCGATGCGCTGGCCTGCCACCGCCCGGCAGGGCACGCCAGCCTGGTCGCACAGGGCTTGCAATTCGCGCGCGCGCGCATCGCGGCGCGCCTCGTCCAGGAGCACTTCGAGCACGCTCGCGGCATCCAGCTTGAGGCGCGCGCGCAGGGCATGAAAGCCGTAGATCCACTGCTCCTTCACGGCTTCTTGCGCTTCCTGCCGGAGGCCTGGGCGCGCGGCGCGACATCGCCTTCGGCCAGGGCAAAGTCGATCTTGCTGGCCTCGATGTCCGCGCGCATGACGCGCACGCGCAGCCGGTCGCCCAGGCGGAAACTCCGGCCGGAGCGCTCGCCCAGCAGGCGATGGTGCGCCGCGTCGAAGCGATAGTAGTCCTGACCCAGCTCGGAGACGTGCACCAGTCCCTCCACGAACACCTCGTCGAGCGCCACGAACAGGCCGAAGCTGACCACCGCGCTGACCGTGCCGCTGAACGCCTCGCCGATGCGGTCGCGCATGAAATAGGTCTTGAGCCAGGCTTCCACGTCGCGGCTGGCCTCGTCCGCGCGCCGCTCGGTCATCGAGCAGTGCGCGCCCACTTCTTCCAGCTTGAGCTTGGGTAGTTTTTCCCCGACAAGCACGGCCTTGATGGCGCGGTGGATGAGCAGATCGGGATAGCGCCGTATGGGGGAGGTGAAGTGGGTGTATTGCTCGTAGGCCAGGCCGAAATGGCCGACGTTGTCGGGGCTGTACACCGCCTGCTTGAGCGAGCGCAGCATCACCGTCTGCAGCAGGCCGGCATCGGGACGGCCCTTGACCTGCCCCAGCAGCGCCGCGTAATCCTTGGCGGTGGGGTCGTCGCCGCCGCCCAGGCCGAGGCCGAACTCGCGCAGAAATTCGCGCAGCGCTTCCAGCCTTTCCGGCGTCGGGCCTTCGTGGATGCGATACAGGGCGGGCTGCTTGTGCTTCCTGAGCAGGTCGGAGGCGCACACGTTGGCCGCCAGCATGCACTCCTCGATCAGGCGATGGGCGTCGTTGCGCACCACCGGCACGATGCGCTCGATCTTGCCGGCGTCGTCGAACACCATGCGCGTCTCGACGCTCTCGAAATCGATGGCGCCGCGCTTCTGCCGTGCCTTGAGCAGCGCCTGGAACACCGTGTGCAGGTTTTGCAGATGGGGCATGAGCGGCGCCTGCTCGGCAGGGGGCGCGGCGATGCCGGAGAGCCAATCCCATACCTGATTGTAGGTGAGCCGCGCATGCGAATACATGACTGCGGAGTAGAAGCGATAGGATTTAATGTTGCCCTGGCGCGTCACCACCATGTCGCACACCATCGCCAGGCGCTCCACGCGCGGATTGATGGAGCACAGGCCGTTGGACAGCGCCTCGGGCAGCATGGGAATGACGCGGCGCGGGAAATACACCGAATTGCCGCGCTCGTAAGCGTCGCCATCCAGCGGCGAACCGCTTTGCACATAGTGCGACACGTCGGCGATGGCCACCACCAGGCGGAAATTCTGCCCCTGCCTCTCGCAGTAGACCGCGTCGTCGAAATCCTTGGCGGTCTCGCCGTCGATGGTCACCAGTGGCAGGGCGGTGACGTCCTCGCGCCCCTCCTTGTCGGCCTTGCGCACGGTCTTGGGCAGCTTTCCGGTCTGCGCCAGCGCCGGCGGCGAAAAATCGAAAGGCAGGGCGTGCTTGCGCAGGGCGATTTCTATTTCCATGCCCGAGTCGGCGTAATTGCCCAGCACCTCGACGATGCGTCCCACCGCTTCCGAGTGCTTGCTGGGCGAGGCGACCAGCTCCACCACCACCACCTGCCCGGTCTGCGCACCCGCCATGGCCTCGGGAGGGATCAGTATGTCCTGGTTGATGCGGCGGTTCTCCGCCACCACGAAGCCGACGCCATGCTGCATGAAGTAACGGCCGACGATGCGGGCATTGGCGCGCTCCAGCACTTCCACGATCTTGCCCTCGCGCCGCCCGCGCCTATCGACGCCGGATTCCCGTGCCAGCACGCGGTCGCCGTGCAGCACCTGGTGCATCTCGCGCGGCGACAGGAACAGATCGGCGCTGCCGTCATCGGGAATGACGAAGCCGAAGCCGTCCGGGTGGCCCTCGATGCGCCCCTTGATAAGCGAGAGCTTGTCCGGCAGGCAGACCTGGCCACGGCGGTTGACCATGACCTGGCCGTCGCGCTGCATGGCGCCGATGCGGCGCTCGAACAATTCGCGCTCCGCGGAAGCGATGTCGAGCAGATGGCAAAGTCCGTCGAGTTCCACGGGAGCCCCCTGGCGCGCGAGGATTTCCAGAATCCATTCACGGCTCGGCAACGGGTGGGAGTAGCGCGTTTTCTCGCGCTCCAGAAAAGGGTCTTGAGCGCGCAAAGAAGAGGCTTTGCGGGCGGATGCGGCAGCCGCGTTTGCGGCCTTGCGGGGGCGTTGTTTCGTTGACAATGGAAATCCCGGTCAGTATATTCTCGCCTTCGCGGCCCAGGTGGCGGAATTGGTAGACGCACTAGGTTCAGGTCCTAGCGGTGGCAACACTGTGGAGGTTCGAGTCCTCTCCTGGGCACCACGAAAAGCACAGATCCCGACGGCGTCGGGATTTTTTTTGCCTGCCGCCCCCGGCGCCCAGCCATATGCGCGGTGCAGCCGGCCCGGCAGGGAAAAAACGGGGCAACGAGGGGAAGAATGTGGCAGCACGTTGCTGGGGTATACAGACATATGCCCCGCAACGCAAGTCCCGCGCGGCTCAATAGCGCGTGCGCACGCGATAGCTGAGCACCGCCTCGCCGCCGGCGGGCACGGACACCTGCCATTCGATCTGGCCTGCCGAAATTTTCTCGTGCGGCGCGGACTCCTGCGGTATCTGCCAGTCGCCGGGAAGCCGCGTGCGCAACGACACCGTCACGGGTCGGGGCTTGGTGTTGCGCAGCACGACGCGCCACGCGCTTTCATACGCCGGCGGCGTGCCCCCTAGACGGCGAAACTCGGTCTGCCTGCTGTCGGCCGTCACGTCGAAAGCCCGACCGAGGCTGATGCTGAAGGGCGTGCCGCGCGGCATGGCCGCAAGCCGGTCCTCGCCCAGAAACGCTGTTTGCCCGTGCGCGCCGCCGTATACGCGCAGCACGCCGGTTGGCAGCGGCCGGGTTATCCCCGGCAGGCGCAGCCGCACGGCGACCGGCAGCGCCCGCGCCGCCCCCGCATCGTTCGCGTAGTCGGCCATATCGTCCACCACATACTCGCGCCGCACCGGCAATGTGGTGCGGGGAAGGAACTCCACCCAGCGCATGGCGCCGTCGGGAAGGTTCAGCGGGCGTGGCAAGACATAGCGCTGATAGTCCTGCCAGGCCTGCGCCGGCACGCCGGCCGGCTCCGCTGCCACCACACCCCTGGCCGAGGCAAAAGATGCGCCGAAAGCGGTGCGATGCGGTTGCCCGGCAACCAGCGCCACGCGCGCATTTTCGTAAGCCATCCCGCTCTCATTGATCAGCGCGGCGCGGCCTTCGACGGTCAGTTCGCTCCCGCGCTCGGACAGGCGCGCGAGATAGTCGGCGCGCCAGGCCAGGCCGTCGCTGAGGTAGTTCAGCTCCAGTGTCATGCGGCCGCCGCGGCGGGTGCGCAACTGTAGCGCGAGAGCGGGGCCAAGCCCCAGGGACGGGGGGACGGCAGGGAAAACGATGCGGCCGACGGGCACGTTTTCCACTCGCCCGTCGATTTCCAGCAGCGGCCCCTCGGCCGACAATACCCGGGCGCCGCCCAGCCGTGCATGCCCCGCGTCATCGCGAGTACGCACTTCAACGGTCTTGCCGACGTAAGCGCGCAGCAGCGCCGCGGGATCGAGCCGCTCGGCACGCATTTCGAAGCCGTTCAGAGCCACCTTCCGAGGAGCGTCCAACCACACGCTTGCGGGCAGCATGCGCGCGGCGACGGGTTTCCACATGAGGGTGTCGACCCCCCGCTTGAGATCGAATTCACGCTCCTCCGATACCTGGCCCGGGGCGCTCTGATAAAGCGTCAAATGAATCTCCGCCCAGGCGGGCCGCGCGCACGCGCAGGCCAGCAAACCTTGCGCAAAGAAAAACCAGCGTCTGCATCTGGCCGTGCGCACGATGGATTCCCTCACTCCGGCCAGGCGGCCGCGTCCGCCAGCACCTCGGCGCCGCCGCGGCCATGGACGACGCTTGCCGGCAGACGCTCCCCGGCGCGCCAGCGCGCCAAGGCCGGGCGCTTGTCCGCGCCGCTGACCAGGAACAGCACGCGCGCGGCACGATTGAGGCGCGCGGCGGACAAGCTCACGCGCTCCCGCGGCGGCTTGGGGGAATTGCGCACTGCCAGCGTATCCGGCGCGGCGGGGCCCTCCCCCCAATCGTTGCCCGGAAAAAGACTTGCGGTATGCCCGTCTTCCCCCAGCCCCAGCAACACGAGATCGAAGTCCGGCATGCCGGCCAACATCTCGGCATAACGGCGCGCGCCGGCCTCGGCGCCGGCTTCCGCGGGAATGTCGTGCACGGCAGCAGGGTCGTGTTCGATGTGATCCAGCCAGGTTTCCCTGGCAAGCGTGGAATTGCGCTCGCCGTCACCCGGCGGCAGGCAGCGCTCGTCGCCGAAATAAAATTGCCAGCCGCGCCAGTCCAGGGGCGATCGCGCCAAGCGCTCGTAAAGAGTGCGCGGCGTACGCCCGCCCGCCAGCACGATACGAAACGCGCCGCCGCACTCTTTTCGCGCCTGGAGCACCCTGGCGAGCGCCGCATCCGCCAAACCCTCCTCACTGGCGCAGATCTGCCAGCGCGGCTGCACTACAGCTTGAGCCATGGTTCCCTCCCGCGCGATTGATGGCATGATAGTGCAGTGTGAGAAATTATCGCCAGCCGCTCCAACGCCGGCTCGACGACGCGCCGCCCATGAGCAACCCGTTGGATGTCCTGCCGCAAGAATCCCCGCCCGAAACGGGAGCGGATGGCGCCTGTCCGCCAGCGTACGCCGCCAGCGGCGGCATAGACACCTCGGCGCTGGACGACAGGGCGTGCGTCGTCAAAGTGGACGGCCAGACTTCCGCGCCGGTGCGCGAGGAAGAACTGCGCGACCGCTTTTTCTCCTTCGAGCCCCTGTTCGATCGCCGCGGCCGCGTCGCGGCGCGCGAACTGGTGCTGCGCGGGCGCCTGGCCGGCGCATCGGCCGCCGCCCATCTGCAATACCTGGATGAAGACATGCTGCTCACCGGCTTGTATTCCCTGGTGGCAGACGAAATGACGGCAGGCCAGGCGCTGCTGGTGAAAATCAGTGCCGCGAACCTGTCGCGCGAACTCATCCGCGAGCTCAACCGCATCAACCTGATCTGGGTCACGGCGCCGCGCCACTTCGCCGATTTCGAGGACATCCAGGCGCTGCGCCAGCAGGGATTCCGGTTCTGCCTGGAAGCCGACGGCAATAACCTTCCCTGGCTGGCCGATTTCGGCCTTTGGGACGCCGTGCGCCTGCCGGTGGGCGTTCCGCCGCGGCAGACAACCACGCGCGTCATCGCCGCCGGCGTCAGCGACGCCGCCGAATTGGCCGCCTGGCCGGAGCAGCTGTGGGCGCAGGGCCCTTGGTTCACCGGCTCGGCCACCCCGCCGGAACTGGGCAAGGATCTGGCCCGGCGTTACGAGCTGCTGTCCGTTGCGCTGCGCCAGCCGCTGGATGCGTTGAGCGGCTTTCTGCGCCTGCACCCCGACCTCGAAGCGCAACTGCTGCGCATCGCCGCCACGGCGGCGGGCGGCCTGAGCGACGTGGTGGACTCCTGCGCCCACGCCCTGGTGCGCATGGGCCGCGCGCGCGCGCAGCGCGCGGCCACGCTGCTGGCCCTGGCAGGTGCCCCAGCGACGGCCGACGGCCGCCTGTACGCGCGCATCGCCCTCACCCGCGCCCTCTTTCTGGGCAAGCTGGCGCGCAGCACGCCGGCGTCTGCACTGGCGCCTCTGGCTTTCGAAGTCGGGCTGTTCTCTCCCCTGGCCGCGGTATTTCCCATGCCGGTGACCGAATTGGCGACACGCTTCGCCTGGGCCGCGGAAGTGTGCGCGGCGCTCAGCGGCGCAGGCGGCCCGCTGGCCGCCTGGCTGGCGCTGGCGCACGCCTGCGAAAAAAACGACGGCGCCTTGCTCGCGCGCTGGGCGGGCGAACTGAACCTGCCTCTGGAGACGGTGGCGCTGGCGCACATGGAAGCCCTGGTGGTGGCGGAGGATATGGACGGCCACCTGATGTAGCCGGCGCCACAGGGTAGAATTGCGTCCTTTGCGTTTGCCGCCCTGGGCGCCGTGCAACCCGTTCTCGCCTTCGACATCGAAACCATCCCGGATGTGGCGGGCCTGATCCGCCTGCACGGCCTTGCGGCCGACAGCCCGCACGACGAAGTCGTGGAAATGGCGCTGCTGGCGCGCCGCCAGGCTACCGGCAGCGACTTCCTGCCGCATCACCTGCAGCGCGTGGCGGCCATTTCCTGCGCCCTGCGCATCGAAGACAAGTTCAAGGTGTGGACGCTGGGACGCGAGAACGAGGGCGAAGCGGCCATTCTGCAGCGCTTCTTCGAGGGCATCGAGCGCTACACGCCGCAACTCGTGTCCTGGAATGGCGGCGGCTTCGATCTGCCAGTGCTCAACCACCGCTGCCTCATCCACGGCGTGGCGGCGGCGCGCTATTGGGAATGGGGGGACGAGGACCGCGACTTCCGCTACAACAACTACCTGAACCGCTACCACACGCGCCACCTCGATCTCATGGATGTGCTGGCCATGTATTCGGGACGCGCCAACGCGCCGCTGGACGCCCTTGCGCAACTGTGCGGCCTGCCCGGCAAGCTGGGCATGGACGGCAGCCAGGTATGGCGCGCCTATCACGAAGGCCGCCTGGCGGACATCTGCGATTACTGCGAAACCGACGTGCTCAACACCTATCTGCTGTTCCTGCGCTTCGAGCGGATGCGCGGGGCGCTGGGCGATGCCGCCTACGGCGCGGAGATCGACCTCGTGCGCCGCGTCCTTGCCGACAGCGGCGCCCGCCACTGGCAGGAATTCCTCGCGCTCTGGCAAGCATGAACCCGGTGGTCTACATCGAGTCCCTGGACCAGGAGGGGCATGGCGTGGCGCGCCTGGACGGCAAGGTCGTGTTCGTCGACGGCGCGCTGACCGGCGAGCAGGCGGAGATCAGCGTCTACCGCCGCCACCCCAAATACGATTCCGCCCAGACGGTGCGCATCCTGAAGGCGAGCCCCTACCGCAGCGACCCGGCCTGCCCGCACTTCAAGCGCTGCGGCGGCTGCTCCCTGCAGCACCTCGAAGCCAGCGCCCAGGTCGCGGTCAAACAGCGCGCCCTGGAGGAAAACCTGGCCCGCATCGGCAAGGTGGGCGCCGACATCATCGCTCCCGCCATCCATGGACCGTCCTGGGGCTATCGCCACCGCGCGCGCCTGTCGGTGCGCCGTGTCGACAAGAAAGGCGGCGTGCTGGTCGGCTTTCACGAGAAGCGCAGCAGCTTCATCACGGAAATGGATGGCTGCCCCGTGCTGCATCCGCGCGTGGGCGCCCTCATCGCGCCGCTGCGCCGGCTGATCGCCCGCCTGTCCATCGTCGACCGCCTGCCTCAGATCGAAGCGGCCGTGGGCGACCGGGTGACCGCCCTGGTCTTGCGCGTGCTCGACCCGCCCAACGCGGCGGACGAGGAATTGCTGCGCGAATTCGCCGCCGAACATGACATCCAGTTCTGGCTGCAGCCCAAAGGCCCCGACAGCGCCTACCCTTTCTTCCCCCCGCTGGCGCCCCAGCTCGATTTTCGTCTCAGCCAGTTCGATCTGGCGCTGCCTTTTCGCCCCACCGAATTCACCCAGGTCAATCCCGGCATCAACGAGGCCTTGGTGAACCGCGCCATGCGTTGGCTCGCCCCGCGGCCGGGAGAACGCATCGGCGATTTTTTCTGCGGCCTGGGGAATTTCACCCTGCCTATTGCGCGACTGGGGGCCGCCGTGGTGGGCATCGAAGGCAACGCGGCCCTGGTGGCGCGCGCGCAGGAAAACGCGCGCCTCAATGGCCTGGCGCTGGCGCGCTTCGAAGCGGACGATCTGTTCCAGATGACGCCGGAGAAATTTGCCGCCCTGGGGCAGTTCGACAAACTGCTCATCGACCCGCCGCGCGACGGCGCCATGGCCCTGGTGAAGTCCCTGCCGCCACCGACTCCGGACGCTATTCCGGGGCCGCGCCGCATCGTCTATGTCTCCTGCAATCCCGCGACCCTGGCGCGCGACGCCGAAGTGCTTTGCCACGTACAGGGCTTCCGGCTCAAGGCGGTGAGCGTAGCCAACATGTTCCCCCACACCGCGCACGTGGAATCCATCGCCTGGTTCGAGCGCTGAGGGCGGGGCAAAAAAAAACGGGCCCCACGGGCCCGTCGTCCGGCGCCTTGCGCTCAGTTTCGGTTGTTGCCGGCCAGCGCCATCAGTAGATAGAGCAGGTTCACGAAGATGTTGTAGATGTCCAGATAGATGGCCAGTGTCGCCATGACGTAGTTGGTTTCGCCGCCGTTCACCACCCGGCTGACGTCGAACAGCAGATAGCCGGAGAAGATCAGGATGGCTATCACGGAGAGCGTCAGGGCCAGGGCCGGGATGTGCAGGAAGGCGTTCGCCACCATGGCCACCAGCAGCAGGATCAGGCCGATGAACAGGAATTTGCCCAGGAAGCTGAAATCCTTCTTGGTCACGGTGGCCAGACCGGCCAGCGCGAAGAAAATCACCGAGGTTCCGCCGGCGGCAAGCGCGATCAACTGCGGACCGTTGGCAAAGCGCAGGGCGACTTGCAGAATGGGCCCCAGCATGACGCCCAGGAACAGGGTCATGGCCAGCAAGAGCGCCACCCCCAGTCCGCTGTTGCGGTTGGCGGAGATGCCCCAGCCCAGGCCCATCACCACCGCGAACATGCCCAGGGTGAAGAGCAGCGGATGGCCGGCCATGAAGCTGAAGTCCATGTGGGTGCCGATGTAGGCCCCAACCACCGTGGGCACCAGGGACAGTGCCAGCAGCAGGTAGGTGTTGCGCAATACCTTGTTGCGGGCAAGCGTCAGGGTATCGACGCGCGGATAATTGACGATTTCGGGTTGCATGGGTACATCCTCCCGGTTGAACATGCCGTTAAGACTACCATTCCAGCCGGAGGTTTCAAACCGCCGGCTGGACGAAATCCTTTAGAATTAACGGATTTTCACTCTGCCTACGCTTATGTCACTGATCGTCCAGAAATATGGCGGCACCTCGGTCGGCAGCGTCGAGCGCCTGCGCGCCGTCGCCGAGCGGGTCGCCCGCTACAAGGCCAAGGGGCACCAGATGGTGGTCGTGGTTTCCGCCATGTCCGGCGAAACCAACCGCCTCATCGCCCTGGCCAAGCAGATCCAGGAGAACCCCGACCCGCGCGAACTGGACGTCATGGTGTCCACCGGAGAGCAGGTCACCATCGCCCTGCTCAGCATGGCGCTCAAAGACCTCGGGCTCAAGGCGAAAAGCTATACCGGCGCCCAGGTCCGCATTCTCACCGACAACGCCTACACCAAGGCCCGCATTCTCTCCATCGACGAGCAGAAGATGCGCGCCGACCTGGATGCCGGCAACGTCGTGGTGGTGGCGGGCTTTCAGGGCGTGGACGAAGAAGGCAACATCACCACCCTGGGACGCGGCGGTTCGGACACCACCGGCGTGGCGCTGGCAGCCGCCCTGCATGCCGACGAGTGCCAGATTTACACCGACGTGGACGGGGTCTATACCACCGATCCGCGCATCGTCCCGGAGGCGCGCCGCCTGGCCACCATCACCTTCGAAGAAATGCTGGAAATGGCGAGCCTGGGCTCCAAGGTGCTGCAAATCCGCTCGGTCGAATTCGCCGGCAAGTACAAGGTCAAACTGCGCGTGCTGTCCAGCTTCGGAGCCGAAGGCGACGGCACCCTCATCACCTTCGAGGAAAACGACAAAATGGAACAAGCCATCATCTCCGGCATCGCCTTCAACCGCGACGAAGCCAAAATCACCGTCCTGGGCGTGCCTGACCGCCCCGGCGTGGCCTTCCAGATACTCGGCCCGGTCGCGGACGCCAACATCGACGTCGACATGATCGTGCAGAACGTGGGGCACGAGAACACCACCGACTTCACTTTCACCGTGCACCGCAACGAATACGCCAAGGCGCTCGACATTTGTCGGAAGACCGCCGCACAGATCGGCGCCCGCGAAGTCACGGCGGACGACAAGATCGCCAAGGTCTCCGTGGTGGGCGTCGGCATGCGCTCCCATGTGGGCATCGCCAAGACCATGTTCGAGGCCCTCTCGCGCGAAGGCATCAACCTGCAGATGATCTCCACCTCCGAGATCAAGATCTCCGTGGTCGTGGAAGACAAATACATGGAACTGGCCGTGCGCGTATTGCATCACGCCTTCCACCTGGAAAAAGCGGCCTGAGGCCGCGCAACGAGCGCCGCCCAGGGTTCGCCCAACTGGCTTTTCCGCGCCCCAGCCGTTAGAATGCGCGGCTTCGGAGACGTGGCCGAGAGGTCGAAGGCACTCCCCTGCTAAGGGAGCATACCGGCTTAAACCGGTATCGAGGGTTCGAATCCCTCCGTCTCCGCCATATATTACGAGTCAAGCCGCTTTATGCGGCTTTTTGTCTTTGTCATTCGCCCGACAAAAATTACTCTGACCGAAATCAATTAGTCAGATACCACCGGCAGAGCCGGTGGCTTGAGATGGTGAGCGCCTCAAAGGCGCCCATAACACCATGAGCCGCCCTTGGCGGCTCACCCCATCTCTTTTCACGCCCCCCGGAAGAAGCCTGGTTTGCAATGCCATGCCAGGAGCCGAGACATCTCGGGCTAAACTTGCAAGTACGATGTCCCAAAGTGCCCTTCCATGCCTGACGAGTTTGCCGCGGCCCCCGGCCTGCGGGTGACTTTTTTCCCTGACCGCGTGGCGCTTGCGCAGGCGGTGGCCGGCCTTGCCGACGAAACCTGCGCGCGCGTGTCCCCGGCGCTGCCGCTGCGGGTCAATCTGGACGCCCTGCAGAACATCGCCCTTATCCGGCTTTATCGCAAGCAAGCAGGCAGCCGGGCTGCGGAAACGTCCGCGCGCGAATTGCTGCTGCGGCTCGGCGCGGCGGGTGTCGCTGCCAGGCGCGAAGCCGACATGACGACGCGCGAGCGCTTCGTCGTCCTGCTGGCGCGCGCCCTCATGCTGGAGCGCCCGCGCCTGGTGATCGACCAGCCCGGCGCGCTGCTTTACGATGAACCCTATGCCGCGCTGATGCGCGAGTTGCGGCAACGTGCCGGCGGGGACAAAGACTGGGAAGTCTACGACTACGCATGGAACCGGGTGCTTTATGAATGACATGCGCTCCCTGTATCTGAAGGTGGGGAGCTTTCTTCTCGTCGTGCTCGGCCTGGGCGTCGCGTTCGTGTTTTACTACCTGCACAGCCGCGGCTTTTTCGAGCGCCCCTTCCACTTCAGCCTCGCCTCGGTGAATGCCGCCAACGTGCAGCCCGGCATCCCGATTGCCTATTCCGGCATTCCCATCGGCCAGGTTACGGAGGTGGAGATCAACAGCGCCGGCGGCGTCGTCATCAAGGCCGAAATCAACCGCGAAGACGCTCGCTGGCTGCGCATAGACAGCCAGTTCGTCCTGAACAAGCCGTTCATCGGCGGCGCCAGCATCGTCGTCGATTCTCCCAATCTCACCACGCCGCCGCTGCCCGCAAACAGCCGAGTGCTGCTGCAAACCGCCGATCCCAACCAGCAGATCACCCAGGTGCTGAGTCAGACCAAAACGCTGCTCGCCAACCTCGATCGCCTGACCGCGCCGGGGGGCGCCCTGAGCAATACGATGCAGCACGTCGACACCATCTCCGGCCGCATGGCGGGCCCCTACGGCGTCATGGAGGGCGTGCTCGGCACGCCGGCCAAGGCGCGCGCCTTCCAGCAGTCGGTGGAAAGCACGCATGTGCTCCTCGTCCGCCTGAACCGCCTCACCGATCGGCTGGATGCCATGACCCGGAAAACCGATCGCTGGCTGTTCGCTCCCGGCGGCGTGAGCGACGCGACGCGCCAGAACCTGAGCCAGCTGCATGCCTTGCTTGCGCAGGCGCGCGGCAACCTCGGCCAGGCCACCCAGCTGCTCGACAACGCCGTCGCCATCTCCGCGAACGTCAAAGGCGGCACCGAAAACCTCGACCTCCTGCGCAGCGAAATCGATGCCTCCGTGCGCAAGGCCAACGACCTGCTCGACCAGATCAACCGCAAGTGGCCCTTCGCCAAGCGGCCGGAGGTCAAGCTGCCATGAAGCGCCCCGGCATTGCGGCACTTATGGCGATGCTCGCATCGACGCTCTTGCTGAGCGCCTGCGGCAGCGCACCGCCGGTGCCCCACTGGCAGGCAAATGCCGCCAGCCTCATGGGGAACTATCAGGCCGACTGGCTGGAGGGCCGCGAAATCCTCGCGCGCCGGGAATTCGCCCTGGCGGTCCGGGCCACCGCCGCAACCGGCGACCCTGCGCGGGTAGCGCGCCTCTACCTGGTGCAATGCGCGCTGCGCCGTGCCGCCCTGGACTGGAGCCCGTGCGCCCATGACGCCGCCGCCCCGAGTGCGCCGCTGCCCCCGCAGGAAGCCGCCTACGCCCGCTTCCTCGACGGCGATTGGGCCGGCGTGCAAGACTCTCTCCTGCCGCCGCAGTATGCGGCCCTGCCCGGCCTCGATCAAGCCCACGCTGACCGCATCGACGGCGCCCTGGCGGCCATCGCCGACCCGCTGTCGCGCCTGATCGCCGCCAGCGTGGCGCTCAAACGCGGCCAGGGCGACGCCCGCACCCTGCGCCTGGCAAGCGACACGGCAGCGCAGCAAGGCTGGCGCCGGCCCCTGCTGGCGTGGTTGAAACTGCGCCTGGCAGAGGCTAGAGAAAGAAATGACGCCGGCGAAGCAGCGCTGCTCGCGCAGCGCATCCGGCTCGTGGAATCGAGCTTTTCGCCCAACTTTTCGCCTAAGGAATGACATGGACTCCCTCGCTGCACTCAACCGCCTGGGCCAGAGCATCTGGCTGGACAATCTCTCGCGCGACCTGCTGGAAAGCGGCCGGCTCGCCCAGCTCATCGGCCTGGGCGTCAGCGGGCTGACTTCCAATCCCACCATTTTCGCCAAAGCCATCGCCGGAAACGCCCGCTATGCCGCGGATCTCGCCCGCGCGCGCGGCCTCGAAACCTCCGCGCAGCGCCGCCTGGAGGAAATCATCCTGCCCGACATCCGCGCCGCCTGCGATCTGTTTTTGCCGGTATTCCAGCGCAGCGGCGGCAATGACGGCTATGTCAGCCTGGAAGTGCCGCCCGCCCTGGCCGACGATGCCGCTGCGACGGTGCACGAGGCCCAGCGTCTGGCCGGCCTCGTGGCCCGCCCCAATCTGCTCATCAAGGTGCCCGGCACCGCCGCCGGAATACAGTCTTTCGAGACGCTCACCGCGCGCGGCATCAACGTCAACGTCACGCTGCTGTTCTCCGTTCGCCAGGTGGTGCGCACCTTCGAGGCTTACATCCGGGGCTTGAAGGCGCGCCTTGCGCAAGGGCTGCCGCTGGGCGCCGGCAAGGCCGTCGCCAGCCTGTTCCTGTCGCGCACCGACACCTTGGCGGACCGCTGGCTCGAAACTCAAGGCAGCCCGGCGGCGCTGGGGTTGCGCGGCCAGCTCAGCCTGGCGACCGCCAAGCTGGCCTACGAACGCTACCGCGAGCTGTTCCACGGCGACGCCTTCCGCGATTTGCGAAATGCCGGCGCGCGCCCTCAGCATCTGCTGTGGGCGAGCACGGGGACGAAGAATCCGAACTACTCCGATCTGCACTATGTGGCCCCCCTGGTGGGCGCCGAAACCATCAACACCCTGCCGGACGCCACCCTGGCGGCGCTGCTCGATCACGGCGACCCGCAGGCCACCCTGGGCCTCGCGCACGATGCCGCCCGGCAGGCCTGGCTGGAGGCGGAAAAGCTGGGCTTGCTGCCCGATACCGTGGGCGAAACCCTGCAGCAGGAAGGCCTGGCCTCCTTCAGAGACAGTTACCAGCAGCTCCTGGGCCTGGTTGCCTGAAACCAGAATTAATGCGCCTTCGCGCACGCCGCTCAAGTTGACAAGGTGTGCGGGCCTGAGTAACGTCGCGCGTGGTAGACAACTACCACCAACCCTTTACACGATAATCCTGGAGGAAACAAAATGCCGAGTAAAAAAACCCACACGCTTCTTATCATCGCAGCGCTGTTCGCCGGGGTTGGACACGCAACCGCCGCGGAGCGTCTGAAGCCTTTCGAGCTGGCTTTCTCTACTGCCAACGGGAACATGGCTCAAATTGAAAAGCAGGTCGAGCAGAAGCTCACGGCCAACGGCTTCACCATCGTCGGCAGCTATGCCCCCTACACAAATTTGAAGTTCTCCAACGGCGAGTTGGTGTCGGCCGAGGTCATCGGCGTAACCAGCCCGGCACTCACCCAAGCCGCAAGCCAGACTGAATTCGGTGGTTACGCCGCCGTGCAACGGGTCACCGTAACCAAGGTAAACAACCAGGTCCAGGTCGCGTTTACAAACCCGGTCTACATGGCCAACGCGTATCGCTTGAAGAGCAATCTGGAAAACGTGGATGCCCAACTGCAAAAAGCGCTCGGCGCCGAAGAAGCGTATGGGTCGAATAATGGCCTAACCATTTCACACTTGCGCGATTACCACTACAAATTCCTGATGCCGTATTTCACCGACCAGAATAAGCTGGCGGAATACGGGAACTATCAAGAAGCGGTTAACGCCGTCAACGCCGGCCTGGCGGCCCACAAAGGCGGGACTAGCAAGGTTTACGAGGTAGCGATTCCCGGGAAGGAGCAGACGCTCTTCGGCGTCGCACTCTCCGGCCCGCGCGGCAATGATTGCAGCGGAGATGGGTATATCATGAGCCGGATCGATTTCAAAAACGTCAAATCCACCGGCCACCTGCCCTATGACATTCTGGTTTCCGGCAACAAGGTCTATGCTTTGGGCGCGAAATTCCGCATCGCCATCAACTTCCCGGACCTGAGCATGATGGGCTCCAACAGTTTCATGAGCATCATGTGCGCCCCGGGCGCCATCGAGAAGGCTTTGAAAGAAGCCGCAAAGGGTGCCTGAACCCCTCTGCACGTGGAAAAACAATAACCGCAAACCCCGCTCAGGCGGGGTTTTTTCTGGCAGCGCCGAGGCTCCCTGGTGGGTCTAGTACGCCGACCCATAAATTCGCTATGGTTCGACACGCCCCGCATCGCCGATTGCTCTGTCGCCCATCCTCGCCATAGCTGCGGCTATGGCTGCGGTTCGCTTCGCGCACTCGGCGCCCGGAGCGCGTCCGGCATGTACGCACACTTATGGGTCGGCGTACTAGTGCATCAGCAGGCTGCCGCCGTCGGCCGGGAGCCCTTTTGCGAGTTCTTCCGCCGTGGCGTCGCGCACGCTCACCACGTTCACCACGCAGGTTACGGTCTGCCCGGCCATGGGATGATTTCCGTCCACCGTGACGCTGCGGTCGTCCATCGCGGTCACGTAGAAGCTGCGGGTCTCGCCGGCCTCGTTTTCGAACAGCACTTCGGCGCCGATGCGGCGATATTGCGGCGGCACGTTTTCTATGGCATCGGTAAAAGCGAGGTTGGGGTCGCGCGCGCCGAAGGCATCCTCGGGCGCCAGGCTCACCTCCAAGCGGCTGCCCTCCGGCTGCCCCAGCACCGCCCGTTCGATCTTTTCCAGCAGCCCGGACTGGCCGCCGGCGATGAAGCCGATGGGCATATCGTGCTGCTCCACCACCGTGCCGACGGAATCCACGATGGAATAAGTAATATAGGCCACTTGCCCAGGCCCGACGGTTTTTTCTTGCATGACGAAGCTCCGGATGAGTTTTCTCAACTGGCGCGCCGCATGGCGCCACCCGCCTCAACCGCCGCGGTCGAGCCGTGGCAGATCGGCGCCCCCAGGCTGGCGGGCGGCTGTATGCCGAGCAGCCGATACAGGCGCATGAGGTTTTCTCGGTACAGCCGGTCGAAACTTTCGACCGAGGATTGCGGATTGTAATCCCCGAACCACCAGAACCAATCCGAGCTCTCGCAATCGCAAAGCTGGCGTTCGACTTCCAGCAGGCGCTCCTTGCTTACCCCGCCCGCGGCGAGCACCAGATCGTGGGCGCGCTTGGCTTCGCACAGCAGATCCCATGCGGCGTTCTTGGAACGGTCGCCTACCCAGGTGGAGAAGTTGCCGTACACCCAACTGCCCGCGGTCAGGCGCGCCAGCGGCACGGGCTTGGTCTCGGCGGCATGCTCGCGCAGATAGTCGCGGAACGTGGTCATGTGGATGTGGGAATGTTCCGCCAGCGCCTGGTACAGGGCGGCGAGGAAAAAATAGCCATTGTAAGGGTAGTACTCCCAGGCATTCTCGCCGTCCAGTATCACGCTCACCACCGGCTCGGCGCCGTCCGGCGCCGCATTGTAGATATTTTCCAGCTGCTGCACGAAATGGCGCGCAGCATCCTGGCCGTCCCATTTGGCGTATTCGAAGCCTATCATGTCCGACAGGCCATCATCGCGGAAGAAAATCACCGGCCCGCCCTTCTGGTCCTTGAGCTGGTAGGGGCGATACAGATAATCGGCCAGACGCTCCACTTGCCGCCCGGCCTGACGCAGGCTGTTGGCAAGCACAGTGGTGCCGGTGGCCGTCCAGCTCAGGCCGGCGTCCTTGAACAAGCTCAGAAGCGGCTGCGACACCCCGCCCTCGGCCGGCCACATGCCCGCCGGCGCCGCGCCGAAGCGGCGGGTATGGCTCTCCAGCGCAAGATTGATGTGATAGCGCACGCGCACGCCACCGCCGGGATAGTGGTTGCAATGAGGCAGCGCGGCGTCGGGCGCCGCCTCGCGCGCCGCCTGGAAGTCGATGAGCAGCGGCGCAATGGGGTGGAAATGCGGGGTGCACGAGATCTCGATGCGTCCCTCGGCAAGCAGTTCCCGGTAGCGCGGAATGATGCCGCGTACCGTGTCGCCCAGAAGCGCCAGCAGGGCCTGCCTGTCGTGGTACTCGAAGCCCGCCCCCTTGGCCATCAGGCGTACCGGCAGGGAATTGCTGCGGCGCACGGTTTCGCCCACCCAGACGAGGTGATACCAAGTGACGAGATCGGCCAGATACTGGCCCGACAGATAAGACAGCGCGGCCTCCCCCAGGGCATCCACGCTCTGGAACAGTTCGAACAGCCTTTTGTAGGGCACATAGGGCTGGATCATCTGCTCGTGGTCGCAGCGGAAGCAGGCGTCGATAAGATGCTTGCGGTCGGCGCCGCTCAGGGCGTTCAAATCCGGCGCGGCCAGGGCGCGCAGCAGGGGGTCGCGGAAGGTTCCGCTGTCGAACTGGGCGACATAGTCCTCCAGCTGGTCCAGCAGCACGGGGACGAAATTGAACACTGCGCGCGCCCTCGGTTCCGCTTCCACATGCGCGGCCATGTCCGCATAATCCTTGATCGCGTGCAGGTACGCCCAGGGCATCTCGAACTCGCCCGAGACATAGTCGCGGTAATCCGGCTGGTGCATGTGCCAGCAAAGGATCAGATGGAGCCGGCGATTCTCGGATGCCGCCATGATTAGCGTGAAACAACGCGCAGCGTTGCCGCGTCCCCCTCGCCCTCTGGGAGAGGGCTGGGGTGAGGGAAACGGACAGGGCGATAAGAGCGTTTCATGATTTGGGGCGGCGATTCGCCATGTCCGTTAGCGTGAAACGACGCGCAGCGTTGCCGCGTCGCCCCCATCCGGCGCAGCGCGCCATCTTCTCCCGGAGGGCGGAGAGGCCAAGCCCCTCTCCATCCCGAAGGGGGGCTGGGGTGATGGGTGGGGGAAACGGACGGGGCGGGAGCGTTTCATGATATGCAAGCGGCGAATCGCCAAATCCGTCAGCGGAACTGGTGGATATTCTGGCCCAGCATTTGCGGGGTGATGAGCACGACCCCGCCAGGGCTCAGATAGAAGCGCTTGGCGTCCTCGATGGCGTCCTCGCCGACCACCAAACCCTCGGGAATGCGGCAGCCCTTGTCCACCACGACTTTGCGCAGCCGAGCATGACGCCCGACATTCACGTCGGGCAGCACCACCGCCTCCTCCAGCCGCGCGTAGCTGTTGACCTTGACGTTGGAAAACAACACCGAACGCCGCACGCGCGCGCCAGAAATGACGCAGCCCCCGGACACCATGGTGTCCACCGCCATGCCGCGGCGGTCGTCCTCGTCGAACACGAACTTGGCCGGCGGCAACTGCTCCTGATAAGTCCAGATGGGCCAATCCTCGTCGTAGAGATTGAGCGCCGGCGTGACGCTGGCGAGGTCGAGATTGGCCGCCCAGTAGGCATCGACCGTCCCGACGTCGCGCCAGTAGGGCTCCTCGCCCTTGGGGCTGCCCACGCAGCTGTCCGCGAAGCGATGGGCGAACACCCGGTAGCGCGGCACCAGATAGGGGATCAGATCCTTGCCGAAATCATGCGAGGATTTGCGGTCGTCGGCGTCACGGATGAGCTGCTCCAGCATGAAAGCCGTGTTGAAGACGTAGATGCCCATGCTCGCCAACGCCCGATCGGTGCGCCCGGGGACCGGCGTGGGATCGAGGGGCTTCTCGCTGAATGACACGATGCGGTCTTCTTCATCGACGCTCATGACGCCAAAGGATTTCGCGTCCGCGACAGGTACCTCTATGCAGGCCACCGTCATGTCGGCCTGGTGGCGCACATGGCTGGCGAGCATTTCGCCGTAGTCCATCTTGTAGACATGATCGCCTGCCAGGATCAGCACATAGTCCGGCTTATAGGAGCGCAGAATGTCCATGTTCTGGAACACCGCGTCAGCCGTGCCCTTATACCAGTCCTCCTCGGACACACGCTGCTGGGCCGGCAGCAGGTCGATGAACTCGTTGAATTCGCCGCGCAGGAACCCCCAGCCGCGCTGCACGTGCTTGATCAGGCTGTGCGCCTTATACTGGGTCACGATGCCCACCCGGCGTATGCCCGAATTGACGCAATTGGACAGGGGAAAATCCATGATGCGGAATTTGCCGCCGAAGGGCACCGCCGGCTTGGCACGCCAGTCGGTTAGCTGCTTGAGTCGGGAGCCGCGCCCGCCGGCCAGAATGAGCGCCACAGTGTTTTTGGTCAACAGACTCACGAAACGGGGGTACTCGCGTGCGCTCATGATGGAAACCGATGATCGGGCAAACGGCGCCCAGCGCGGGCTGGGCGCCGTTTCGCGCCTATGATACGCTTTGGCGCAACAAAATAAACGAGTTGCTGGATGAATACCGATGCTCGCTTCAGCGTCATCGCCGCGGCGCGCAGCCACGATCCCTTCGAGTTCCTGGGCTGGCATGCGGAGGGCGATGGGCACGTCGTGCGTGCTTTCGATCCGCACGCACTGGAATTGGAAATTCTCGGTGTCGGCCCGATGGAAAAAACCGATCCACGGGGCCTGTTCGAGTGGCGCGGGGGCCTCGCTCCGGAGCTGCCCTACCGGCTGCGCGCGGACTACGGCCGCGGGCGCAATGAATGGTTCGACCCTTACTGCTTTCCGCCCACGCTGTCAGAGCGGGATCTGTACCTTTTCAACGAAGGCAAGCTCCTTCAGGCCTATCGCGTGCTGGGCGCGCAACCCCTGCAGATCAACGGCGTGGACGGCGTGCGCTTTGCGCTCTGGGCGCCCAATGCCGAGCGCGTCTCGGTAGTCGGCGACTTCAATCTGTGGGACGGCCGCCTCCACGCCATGCGCAGCCGGGGAAACAGCGGGGTATGGGAGCTGTTCATTCCCGGCCTGACCGCCGGCACGCTGTACAAATACGAAATCCGCCAGCACAGCGGCCATCTGTTGCTCAAGACCGATCCCTACGCACGCTGGTTCGAGCGCCGCCCCGGCACAGCGGCACGCGTGCCGACCGCGTCCGCCTATGCGTGGCACGACAGCGCATGGATGCAAGCGCGCGCGCGTTGGGACTGGCAGCATGGCCCCGTCAGCATCTACGAAGTCCACGCCGGGGCGTGGCGGCGCCATCCCGACGGGCGCTTTTACACTTATGCGGAACTTGCCGAGCACCTCATTCCCTATGTGCTGGATCTGGGCTATACCCATATCGAACTGCTTCCCGTCACCGAGCATCCGCTGGACGAATCGTGGGGCTATCAAACCTCCGGCTACTTCGCCCCGACCAGCCGCTACGGCAGGCCTGACGACCTCAAGGCCTTCATCGACCGCTGCCATGAAGCCGGTATCGGCGTCATCCTGGACTGGGTGCCCGCCCATTTCCCCCAGGATGCCTGGGCGCTGGCGCGCTTCGACGGCACCGCGCTGTACGAGCACGAGGATCCCCGCCAGGGCTACCACCAGGACTGGGGCACGCATATCTTCAACTACGGCCGCAGCGAGGTAAAAAGCTTTCTCCTGTCGAGCGCCGACTATTGGCTCGACGAATTCCATGCCGACGGTCTGCGCGTGGATGCCGTGGCCTCCATGCTCTACCTGGATTATTCGCGCAAGGACGGCGAATGGCTGCCGAACAAGTACGGCGGGCGCGAGAACCTGGAAGCCATCGACTTCCTGCGCGAGCTGAACATCATGGTGCATGGACGCTTTCCCGGCGCGCTCACTTTTGCCGAGGAATCCACCGCCTGGCCCATGGTGTCGCGTCCGGCCCATCTGGGCGGCCTGGGTTTCTCCATCAAATGGAACATGGGCTGGATGAACGACACCCTGCGCTACATGCAGCACGATCCGGTGCATCGGCGCTGGCACCACAACCTGCTCACCTTCGGGCAGCTTTACGCCTATACGGAAAACTTCCTGCTGCCCTTTTCCCATGACGAGGTCGTGCACGGCAAAGGCTCCATGCTGTCCAAGATGCCCGGCGATGCCTGGCAGAAATTCGCCAACCTGCGCCTGCTTTACACCTATCAAATGACCACGCCCGGAAAAAAGCTCAATTTCATGGGCAACGAATTCGCTCAGGGGCGTGAGTGGCAGTCCGGCTGGGAGCTCGACTGGGGCCAGTGCGGCATCGACTGGCATGCCGGCATCAAGCGCCTGGTGGGCGACCTCAATCGCCTGTATCGGAACGAAGCGGCGCTGCATGATCTGGACTTCGATCCGGCGGGCTTCCAATGGCTGGACTGCAATGACGCCGAGCAATCCATTCTCGCCTATATAAGACGGGACCGCGCGGGTGGCTTTGTGGTCGTGCTGCTCAATTTCACCCCGGTGCTGCGCACGGGTTTTCGCACCGGGGTGCCCCAGGGTGGGCGCTACATGGAGATTTTCAACAGCGATGCGCAGCGCTACTGCGGCTCGAATCAGCGTAACGCCGCCGACCTGGAAGCCGAACCCACCGCTTGGATGGGCCAGGACTGGTCGGTGTCGGTCACGTTGCCGCCGCTGGCCAGCATCGTCCTCGCCCCCCAGAGATGAAGCCATGAACCGGCTCACTCGCCTCGCGCAGTGGCAGGCGCTCAAGGCGCACCGCCAGGCCTGGAAGGGACGCCACCTGCGCGATGTCTTCGCCCAGGAGCTGCGGCGCTTCGAGCGGTTTTCCGCCGTGCTGGACGACCTCCTGCTGGACTATTCGAAAAACCTCATCTCGGCGGAAACCCTCACATTGCTCAGGGACCTGGGCCGCGCCACCGGCGTCGAGGCGCGCGTGGCCGCGATGTTCCGCGGCGAGCCCGTCAACAACACCGAACAGCGGGCGGCGCTGCACGTGGCGCTGCGCAACGACCCCGGCGTGCCGATTTACGTCCAAGGCGAGAACGTCATGCCGGAAGTCGCGCAGGTGCTCGCGCGCATGGAGCGCTTCACCCGCACGGTGCGCAGCGGGCGCTGGAAGGGCCATACCGGCGCGGCGATCACCGATGTCGTAAATATAGGCATCGGCGGTTCCGACCTCGGCCCCGCCATGGCCTGCCGGGCGCTCGTGCCTTACGGCCACAAGCGGCTGCGCATGCACTTCGTGTCCAACGTCGATCCCCAGCATCTGGGCGACACCCTGGCGCCGCTCAAGGCGGAGAGCACGCTGTTCATCGTCGCATCGAAGACCTTCACCACGCTGGAGACGCTGGCCAACGCCCAGGCCGCGCGCCGCTGGCTGCTCAAAACGCTCAGGGACAAATCCGCCGTCGCGCGCCACTTCGTGGCGGTCTCCACAAACCGGGCCGAGGTGGAAAAGTTCGGCATCGACCCGGAGCATATGTTCGGCTTCTGGGACTGGGTGGGCGGGCGCTACTCCCTGTGGTCGGCGATCGGCCTGCCCATCGCGTTATACGTCGGCATGGACGGCTTTCGTGAACTGTTGGCAGGCGGCCGTGACATGGACGCGCATTTCCGCGCCGATCCGCTGGCCAGCCTGCCCGGAACCCTGGGCCTGTTGGCCATCTGGTATCAGCATTTCTGGGGCGCCAGCGCCCACGGCGTGATGCCTTACGACCAGCATCTGGCGCGCTTCCCCGCTTACCTGCAGCAACTGTGCATGGAATCCAACGGCAAGGGGGTGACGCGCGCCGGCCAAGCGGTGGCCTGTGACACCGGCGAAATCGTCTGGGGCGAGCCCGGCACCAACGGCCAGCACGCCTTCTTCCAGCTCCTGCACCAGGGGACGCGCTTCATTCCGCTGGACTTCCTCGTGGCGGCGCGCACCCATGCCGACCTGGACGGGCAACACCAGATGCTGGTGGCCAATTGCCTGGCGCAAAGCGAAGCACTCATGCGTGGGAAAACCCGCGCTGAGGCCGCCGCGGAACTCGCCGCGGCCGGGCTGCCGGCGCGCGAAGTCAGGCGCCTGGCGCCGCACAAAACCTTTCCGGGCAATCGCCCGAGCAATACCCTGCTCTATGGGCAGCTCACGCCGCGCACGCTGGGCCGGCTCATCGCCCTGTACGAGCACAAGGTGCTGGTGCAAAGCGCCGTGTGGGACATCAATGCCTTCGATCAATGGGGCGTGGAGCTGGGCAAGCAGCTCGCCGGCACCCTCATCCGCGAACTGGGCGGCGTCCGGCCCGGTGCGCACGATGCCTCGACCATGGGCCTGATGCGCCAATATCTGAAGCTGCGCACGCCGCGCTGAGGCGGCGCGTCAGAAACTTTCATCGGCGCGCAGGTAGCGCCATTTGCCCGGCGGCAAATCGCCCAGCTTGATGCGCCCGATGCGCACGCGCTTGAGTCCGGCCACCTGCAGGCCCACCAGTTCGCACATGCGGCGTATCTGGCGCTTGCGGCCTTCGCGCAGCACGAAGCGCAACTGATCCGCATTCTGCCAGCTCACTTGCGCGGGCTGCAGCGCGCGGCCGTCCAGGCTCAGGCCGTGGTTGAGCAGGCGCAGGCCGGCCTCGCTCAAGCTGCCGCTGACCCGCACCAGATATTCTTTTTCGATCTGGGTATCCGCGCCGATCAGCTGGCGCGCGATGCGGCCGTCCTGCGTCAGCACCAGGAGCCCGGTGGAATCGATGTCCAGACGCCCGGCCGGCGCCAGACCGCGCGCATGCGAGGGATGAAAGCGCGGCGCCGCGCCAGCCGCGAAAAGATTTTCCGCCCGTATGAGCGTGGCGGCCGCCGCGTAGCCATCTTCGGGCTGGCCGGAGACATAGCCTATCGGCTTGTTGAGCAGCACGGTGACGCGGCCCTGCTGGACCTTGTCCGCCTGCGCGCTCAACACGATCTCCACGTCAGGGGGAAACTTGCTCCCCAGCACAGCGACGACCTCGCCGTTCACCTTCACCCAGCCGCGTTCGATATATTCATCGGCCTCGCGCCGCGAGCACAGGCCGCGTTCGGCCATCAGCTTGGAGAGCCGAACCAGCGTGCCGCCGTCAGTCAAAGGGGTGGCGCTTGACGATGGTTTCTTCGCGCTCCGGCCCGGTCGAAACGATGTCGATGGGCACGCCGCACAAGGCCTCCATGCGCATGATGTAGGCGCGCGCGTTGGCGGGCAGTTCGTCGAATCGCTTCATGCCCACCGTACTGTCCGTCCAGCCCGGCAATTCCTCGTACAGCGGCTCGCAATGGGCAAGGGTCTCCGCGCCCACCGGCAGAATGTCGCTGGTCTGTCCGTCGATGCGATACCCCACGCAGATGCGCAGCTTTTCCAGGCCGTCCAAAACATCCAGCTTGGTGACGCACAGACCGGACACGCCGTTGATCTGGATGGAACGCTTCAAGGCCGCGGCATCGAACCAGCCGCAGCGCCGCGCCCGCCCGGTGGTGGCACCGAATTCATTGCCTTTCTCGCCCAGATACTTGCCGGTATCATCGAACAGTTCGGTGGGAAACGGGCCGGAGCCCACGCGAGTAGTGTAGGCCTTGGTAATGCCCAGCACGTAATGCATTGCGGCCGGCCCCACCCCCGAACCGGTGGCCGCGCCTCCCGCCGTGCAATTGGAACTGGTGACGAAGGGATAGGTGCCGTGATCGATGTCGAGCAAGGTGCCTTGAGCGCCCTCAAACAATAAGTTATCGCCCGCCTTGTTCGCCTCATACAGCTGGCGCGGCACATCCGCCACCAAGGGCTTGATGCGCTCGGCCATGGCCATGGCTGCGTCCAGGGTCTGGGCGAAATCCACCGTCTGCCATTTGAAATAATGCTTGAGCACGTAGTTGTGGTAGTCCAGCACCTCGCCCAATTTGGCGGCAAAACGTTCGCGATGGAACAGGTCCTGCACGCGGATGGCGCGGCGCGCCACCTTGTCCTCATAGGCGGGGCCGATGCCGCGCCCCGTGGTGCCGATCTTGCCCGCCCCCTTGGCGGCCTCGCGCGCATGATCGAGGGCCACATGGTGCGGCAGGATCAGCGGGCAGGCCTCGGAGATGCGCAGGCGTCCCGCGACCTCGACCCCCGCCGCCGTCAGCATGTCCACCTCTTCCAGCAATGCTTCGGGGGAGAGCACCACGCCATTGCCGATGTAGCAGGTGACACCGAGGCGCAAAATGCCGGAGGGGATCAGGTGCAGGACGGTTTTCCTGCCCGCCACGACCAGCGTATGGCCGGCGTTGTGCCCCCCTTGAAAGCGCACCACGCCCTGCGCGCGATCGGTGAGCCAATCGACGATCTTGCCCTTGCCTTCGTCGCCCCACTGTGTGCCGATGACGACCACATTCCTGGCCATGCGAAATATCCTCCTGATTTTATTGATCCGAAACGCACATACTTGACATCGATCCCGCACGCTTGCATAGCCGCGATGCCTTGCAAGCTCTGCGACGTTGCGGATCAATAACTATTAAACCTTGGCGCGTTATTGAAGGGAAAGTCAAACATTCGACTTTCCGTCAACAGGCGGGGCTGGCCTGGGCCAACTCCCTCAGATCCATGCTGAAGCCCGTAGCCGGGCGCGCGCGGCCGAAGATTCTGCCGACCTCGTCGTAGCGTCCGCCCAGTGCGATGGCGCGGCTGCGGCCGGACGTATAGGCCGCGAACACCACGCCGCTGTGATACCCGTAACCGCGCAGCTCGGCGAGGTCGAAGGCCACATCCGCGGCCATGCCAGCCACCCTTTGCGCCAAGCGGTCCAGGTCGTCGAGGGCCGCGCCCAGCGCGGGCAGGGGCGGCAGCGCACGGCGCGCCTCAGCCAGTACCCCGGCGCCGCCGTAGAGGCGTATGAGCTGGGCGAAAGCGTCGCGCAGGGACGGTGCCAGCGCGGCAGTAACGGCCGCGACCGCGCCCCCGTCCTTGGCTTGCAGGGCCGCGAAAAGCTCGCGCTCGCGCGCTTCGTCGAGCCCCGCCGCGCACGCCAGCCCACGCACGATGCCGACATGGCCCAGATCCAGCTGCACGTCGCCGATGCCGACCGCCGCCAGACCATCCAGCATGAGCTGTACGAGCTCGCCATCGGCCTCGATGCCGGCTACGCCATAGCATTCGGCGCCGATCTGCACCGGCTCGCGGTTGCGGTGGAAACTGTCGGTGGTGGTATGCAGCACGCTGCCGACATAGCACAGGCGATTGACCGCATTGTGCGCCAGCAGATGCGCGTCGATGCGCGCCACCTGGGGCGTGATGTCGGCGCGCACGCCCATGAGGCGGCCGGACAACTGATCGACCAGCTTGAAGGTCTTGAGATCGAGTTCGGCTGCGGCGCCCGAGAGCAGCGAGTCCAGGTATTCGATGAGGGGCGAGATCACCAGCTCATAGCCGCGCGCACGGAACAAGTCCAGCAGCGCGCGGCGCTGTTCTTCCATGCGCCACGCCAACGGCGGCAGCACGTCCTCCAGATGCTCCGGCAGAGCCCATGCGCGCACGGTCAGCGCACCCAGAAAAGCAGAGCGAGGCCCAGGGTCATGGAAATCAGTCCCATGAGGCGCAGCTGGCCGTCGGGCATGGCGGTCATGCGCGTGAAAGCGCTGCGCCACACCTGCGGCAAGGCGAAAGGGAGCATGCCTTCGAGCAGCAACAGCAGGGCGAACGCCGCGACCCAATCCACTTCAGCGCTTCCCTGCCCCGCGCGGGTTCTGCATGTATTTGAGGAAATCCGAACTGGGGCTCAGGATGATGACGTCGTTCTTGCCCTTGAGGCTTTCCCGATAGGCCTGCATGCTGCGGTAGAAGGCATAGAACTGCGGATCCTTGTCATAGGCGGCAGCGTAGATGGCCGCCGCACGGGCATCGCCCTCACCCTTGACTTTCTGGGCTTCGCCATAGGCCTGGGCAACGATGATGTCTTTCTGTTTGTCGGCTTCGGCCTTGATCTGCTCGGCCTCGGCCGCGCCGGTGGAACGCAGCTCGTTGGCGACGCGCTTGCGCTCCGCTCCCATGCGGCGATAGACCGATTCGCTGACCTCCTGCGGCAATTCCACGCGCTGCAAGCGCACATCGACCACCTGGACGCCGATCTTGCTGGCGTCGGCCTGGGCCTTGGCGCGGATCGCGTCCATCACCTCGCCGCGCTGGCTGGAAACCACCTGGTTGATGGTGAGCTTGCCGAATTCGGCGCGCATCAGATCGTTCACCGTCTGGTCGAGGCGGGTCATGGCGCGCGCCTCATCGCCGCCCACCGAGACGTAGTACTGCTCGGGATTCGCCACGCGCCATTTCACGAAGGAATCGACCAGCAGATTCTTCTTCTCCGAAGTGAGATAACGCTGCGGCTCGGCCGTATCCAGGGTAAGGATGCGGGTGTCGAAATAGCGCACGTTTTCCAGCAAGGGGATCTTGAAATAAAGCCCCGGCTGCTTGATCACCGAAACGATCTGCCCCAGGCGGAACACGATCGCGGCCTGGCGCTGGTCCACGACGAACATGCTGGCGTTGGCGAGGATGAGTGCCACCACGACGATGGCGATGATGCTGCCCCAATTGCGCTTCATGGCCTTTCCTCCCGGGCGCGGCTGCGGAAGGCATCGCGCGAGCGGAACAGCGAGTCTCCCGCCGCCGGCGCGGGCGGCGGGGCCGCCTGGTCGGACACCGCCGGCGGCGGTGCAGCAGGCGCCGGGGGAGCAGCGGGCGGCGTAGCCATCTGCTGAAGCTTGTCGAGCGGCAGATAAAGCAAATTACGGCTGCCGTTCTGCTCGACGATGACCTTGCTGGTATGACTCAGAACCTGCTGCATGGTATCAAGATACATCCGGGTGCGCGTGACCTCCGGGGCCCTGCGGTATTCGGCGGCGATCTGGTCGAAGCGGCTGGCGTCGCCTTTGGCCGTGGCGATGACCGACTGCCGGTAGCCCTGCGCCTCTTCGATCAGACGCGCCGCCAAACCCTTGGCACGCGGCACTACGTCGTTGGCATAGGCCTGCGCCTCGTTTTTCTGCCGCTCCTTGTCCTGGCCCGCTTTCACCGCGTCGTCGAACGCGGCCTGCACCTGTTCTGGCGGCTGGGCATTCTGCAGGGTGACTTGGCTGATGGCGATGCCGGTGCCGTAGCGGTCGAGTATCTTCTGCATCAGGCTCTTGGCCTGTGCGGCGATGTCGCTGCGCCCCTCGTAGAGGACATAATCCATCTTGCTGCGGCCGACGATCTCGCGCATGGCCGATTCCGCCACCTGTTTCACGGCATCGTTGGGAGAGCGATCGTTGAACAGATAGTCCTCCGGATTTTTCACCGTGTACTGGACCGCGAACTGGAGATCGATGATGTTCTCGTCATCCGTGAGCATGAGCGATTCCTGGGGAATCTTGTTGCGCACGTTGTTGCGATAGCCGATCTCCACGGTGCGCACCTGGTCGACGTTGACCACCTGCACGCGCTCGACCGGCCAAGGCAGATGCCAATGCGGCCCCGGCTGGGTGGTTTCCGTATATTTGCCGAAGCGCAGCACCACGCCGCGCTCGCCAGCATCGACGATGTAAAAACCGCTGGCCAGCCACAGCGCGACAGCCGCCGCGAGCGCAAATCCGATCAGCGAGCGCCCCGGTATCATGGGCGCCCCGGCGGGCGCACCGGAGGGTTCGCCGCCTTTGCCTTTGTCGCCAAAAAGACCTGCGAGCCGCCTGTTCAGGCGTCGCCACAGCTCATCCAGGTCAGGCGGTCCGCCATTGTCTTTTTTCCCCCACTGGGGATCGTTCCAAGCCATAATCTCGGATTAGTGAAGAAGGGAAAATTCGCCGGTTTTCTCGATGGATTTGCCGGCGCCCGTCACCTCGGCCAGGGCGTCGCGCAATTCCCCGAGCCCGGCGCCGGTGCGAGCGGACACGTAAACGCTGCGAATCTTACCATACTCGTCGCGCACCGCTTCCGGCGCCAGCGCCGTCAAATCGATCTTGTTGTACACCCGTATCTGCGGCACCTCGGCCGCGCCGATGCGTGCGAGCACCTGATCTACCTCGGCGACCTGATGGTCGCGGTGCGGACTGGCGGCATCCACCACATGCAGCAGCAGATCGGCCCGCGCGGTAGCTTCGAGCGTGGCGTGAAAGGCGGCCACCAGTTCATGCGGCAGCTGGGTGATGAAACCCACGGTATCCGACAGCACGACGTCGCTCCCCTCCCCCAGATGCAGTCGCCGCGTGGTGGTGTCCAGGGTGGCGAAGAGCTGATCGGCCGCGTACACGCCAGCCTTGGTCAGGGCGTTGAACAAAGTGGACTTGCCGGCGTTGGTGTAGCCCACCAGGGCCACGGCGGGAACGCGCCGCCGCTCGCGTGCGCGGCGCTGCACCTCGCGCTGGCGTTCCAGCTTCTGCAGCCGAGCGGCAAGCAGCTTGACCCTGTCCCCGAGCAGGCGGCGGTCGGTTTCCAGCTGCGTTTCGCCGGGGCCGCGCAGGCCGATGCCGCCCTTCTGCCGTTCCAGGTGAGTCCAGCCGCGCACCAGCCGGGTGGACAGGTGCTTGAGCTGCGCCAACTCCACCTGCAGCTTGCCTTCCGCGCTTTGCGCGCGACGGGCAAAAATATCCAGGATAAGACTGACGCGATCGACCACGCGGCACTGCAGCGCCCTCTCCAGGTTGCGCTCCTGGGCCGGGGAAAGCTCATGGTTGAAAATCACCACATCGGCGCCCGCGGCCCCCGCCTGGGCGGCGATTTCCTCGACCTTGCCGCGTCCGGCATAAGTAGCCGGATCGGGCCGGCTGCGCCTGCCGCGCACCACGCCCAGCACATCCAGCCCCGCGCTGGCGGCCAGATCGCCCAACTCTTCCAGGCTCTCTTCGTATTCGGCTGCGCCGAAATCCAGGGCAACCAGGAGCGCCCGCTCCCCGCCCTGGTGACGCTCAAACACTATCCGCCCGCCTCAATCTTCCGCCGTCTCGTCGTAGTATTTCACCGCACGGCTGGGCACCACCGTGGAAATGGCGTGCTTGTATACCATCTGGGTCACGGCGTTCTTGAGCAAAACCACGTATTGATCGAAGGATTCGACCTGTCCCTGCAGCTTGATGCCGTTGACGAGGTAAATGGACACCGGCACATGCTCCTTGCGCAAGGCGTTGAGAAAAGGGTCCTGCAATAATTGTGGTTTTCCGGCCATTTTGGCTCTCCTGTTTGGTCGTCGTGTCCGGCATAGGCGCCCATGCCGGGCTGTTATCCGGGTTAATTGCTTCGCCCATTGTAGTGCATCCGGGCGACCGTTGCGGGGCACGAACTGCGAGCTCCCGAAGGCGCAGGCCAGTCTGCCATAGTGCGGCTGCCGACCCTATTCCCCTTAGGTCATAGGGTGATTTCCGCCCTGCGCAGCCGCTCGGCGGCCGCTTCCGGGCTGATGGTATTGACGAACAAACCCGAGCCCAGTTCAAAACCCGTCGGTATGGATGTGCGCGGGCAGATTTCCAGATGCCAGTGATAGGAGGCGCCATGCTGCTCGCGCTGCGCGTCATGGGGCAGGGAATGCAGGAAAAAATTGTACTGGGCGCCGCCGATCACGGCATCCAGCCGGGCCATGGTGCGGCGCAGCACCGCGGCCAGGTCGGCGAGTTCCTCGTCGGTGGCGTCGAGAAAATCCGCCTGGTGCTGCAAGGGGAGGATGTGCACCTCCCATTCGTAGCGGCTGGCGAAGGGCTTGATGGCGATGAAGTGCCGCCCTCTTTCCACGATGTACTGGCCGACGCTGATCTTGCGCCGCACCGAACCCGAGGTTCGGTCGTAGATCGCCGCCTCGAACGTCAGCGCCTCATCTATGAGCGTACAGAAGATGCAGTGATGATGCCGGCGAAAGTACTCGGCCGAATTGCGCGCCTCGGCCTCGACGTTTTCCGGCACCACCGGCATGGCGATGATCTGGCTGTGGGTATGCGGGATGGAAGCACCCGCGGCAGGTCCGAAATTCTTGAACACCAGGACATACTTGAGGCGCGGGTCGGCGGCGAACAGCTGCGCCATGCGCAGCCGATAGGCCAGCAGGACCTGGGCAAGATGCGCCTCCGCCATTTCATGGACGGCGGCGCCGTGATGCGGATGGTCGATGAACACTTCGTGGCGGCCGTAGCCGTCGATGGCCTGCTGCAAACCGAAGGCGAAGCTCGCCTCCTGGCGGTCGTCTCCCAGCACCGGGTACAGATTGGGCACCAGGCGCACTTCCCACTCCCCGCCTTCCGGCAGGCGCAAGATCTCCGGCGGCGTCTTGTGCTCGTTGCCCTTGCAAAAGGGGCAGGTGTCCACATGCTTGCGCGTATCGCGCGGCGCCAGGTCTTCGGCTTTCTTGGGGCGCATGGAGCGCGCCGTCGCCACCAGCACCGACTCGGCGGGGATGATGGGGTTGATGCGGATCTCGCGGATTTCCTGCTCGTTCATGATGACCTCCGCGCGCAAGCTTAGCGGAATGCGCGAGCAAGTTCGAGGCCGGCGTATTTATGCCCTGCGCAGGAGTCTTTGTGCGTTTGCACGCGGAACACGCGCCGCCCGCGCCCTATGCCGCCGCCACCCACACCTGCCCGTCTTCGACTTTTACGGCATACGTGCGGATGGGCTCGTCCGCGGGTTCGCAGGTAGGCTCGCCGCTCGCCAGATCGAAATAGCTGCCATGCAGGGAACACTTGATCTTGCCGTCCTTGATGCAGCCCAGATAAAGCGAATAGTCCTCATGGCTGCACATCTCGTCCACGCAGAAATAGCGCCCCTCGCTGTTGCACAACAGGAGTCTGCGGCCCGCCACCTCGACGCGCTTCATCTGCGCCGGCTTGAGTTCGTCCGCCCGAGCCACCGCGATGTATGCGGCCATCATTTCACCCGCCGCGCGGCGCGCCCAGAATCGAGCGCCGCGCGCACCTGCTCGGCCGCCTCGGCAAGTCCGGGGGCGCGGCCAAGGTGATGCAGGATGAGGCCCGCGCCCAGCACCAGGGAATCGTAGGTCGGCCCCTGCCGGCCGTTGAGTGCCGCCAGCCCAGCTTCGGCTGCCGCTTTGGCGGTGGCCGGCACGTCCACGGCAATGGCGACCTCGTCCTCCGCCTTGCGCACCGGCAGGCCCGCGGGGAAAGGCACGGCGCGCACTTCCTGCCGGATGCCCAGGGCCGCCGGATCGATGGCCAGCTCGATCTCGCCTTCCGCGCGCGGGTCGCGGTAGTAATAAGCTTTACCCGCCTGGCGCAGCGATGGGATCACGCCCCCTTCCACGCCGCGCACGATGAGTGCGCTGTCAAATCCGGCCTGGCGCGCAAGATCGGCATAGATGGGCGGATAGGGCTTGTGTACGTAGCCGGTGACGAAGTGGGTTTTCTTGCGGCCGACGATGGGCTTGGCCAGCACTTCCACGGTGGTGAGCGCCTGGCGCTTGATCATGCGCGCGCGCAAGCTGACCAGTTCGTGCAGGGCGGGGTTGTATTGCGCCTGATCCAGATAAGTCCAGCCGATGTCCGGATCAGCCAGGCGTCGCGCCGCCGCCCCCGGATCGAGGTCCGCGTCCAGGCCCGCGGCGGCGAGCACATGGCGGGCGGTGACGCCGTATTTGGGCCCCACACGGTCGAGGCCGTGGGCCACAGCGGTCACCCCGCATTCGGCCAGCACCGGTCCAAGAAATGGCGCCGCCGGCAAACAGCGGTTGTAGCCATCGTAAGGATCGCCGATGTCCACCACCTCGTCGACCTGGGCAGTCACCCGTCGCGTCGTCGCCACGACCGCATCGAGCACGCCGCGGTTCTCGTCCTGGGTTTCGCGCTTCATGCGCAAGGCGATGAAATAAATGCCCGCCTGCACCGGGTCGATCTGGTTTTCGATGATGGCGCGCGTGCCCAGATACGCCTCTTCGCGGCTGATGTCCTTGGACAGGTCGGGGCCCGTGGCGATGCGCTGAATGATGGAATGCATGACGCGGCTGGCGTCGTTGTGAGTGGTTTCCATGGATGCTGCCCTTGCAGGATTGCGGGCATGCGCCCGATCAAGGCCCCATTTTACCCCGGGGCTGCCAGGGGGTGCCGAATCAGCGCTATGCCAGCCGCCGCTCCAGGCATGCCGCGAGCCGCACCCCGGCCTCGGCCACGCTCAGGGTGACACCCAGGTCGAGCAGGCGGGTGACCGGCAAGCCCGGATAGCCGCAGGGGTTGATGGCCGCGAAAGGCGCCAGATCGCCGTCGACGTTGAGCGCCACGCCGTGGTAGGTGCAGCCGTGCCTGACGCGCAGACCCAGCGCGGCGATCTTGGCGCCCGCCACATAGACGCCCGGCGCCCCCGGGCGGCGCTCGCCCGCGATGGCGAAATCGCCCAGCAGATCGACAACCGCCTGCTCGATGCGGTGGACCAGTTCGCGGACGCCGTAGCCGCGCCGCCGCAGGTCGATCAGCGCATAGACCACTGCCTGGCCAGGACCATGATAGGTGATCTGCCCGCCGCGGTCGCAGCGCACCAGGGGAATGTCATTGGCCGCCAGCAGATGCTCGGACCGGCCCGCCTGGCCCAAGGTGTAAACGGCCGGATGCTCCAGCACCCACAATTCGTCCGCGCCGGCCGCCCCGCGCGCCGCGGTGTACGCCTGCATGGCCTGCCAGGCGGGGACGTATTCCAGGCGTCCGAGGCTCCTGACCACCGCCTGCACCGCCCGCCCCGTCTCAATCCGGCAGGCGTTCGCGGCGCCCATGTCATGGCCCATGGCGCGGGCTCACAGCACCACCTTCACCCAGGGATGGGCGCTCAGCTCGCGGTACAGGCCATCGAGCTGGGCTTTGGACGTGGCGTGTATGGTGCAGGTGAGAGAGAGATATCTGCCGCCGCGCGAGGCGCGCATCTCCGCGGTCTCGGCGGCGAAGTTGCCGGCGTGCCGGCGCACGACCTCCACCATGGACTGGACGAAATCGTCGCGCCGCTCCCCCATGATCTTGATGGGGAAGTCGCAGGGAAACTCCAGCAGCGTGTCTTCGGCCATCAGAACCAGCGCATGAAGAACAGCTTGATGCTGTCCCACAGGCGGCCGAAAAAGCCGGCGGGCTTGACCGTCTCGAGCGCCACGAGCGGATAGTCGCCGTAGGACTTGCCATCCAGGGTAAGGCGCAGCGTGCCCACCCGCTGGCCCTTGGCCACGGGCGCCAGCAAAGGCTCGCGCGTGATCACCTGGACCCCCAAGCGCTTCTCCCCGCCGCGCGGCAGGGTCAGATAGAAATCGTGCAGGAAGCCGATGGGCAGATGATCGACGGCCCCCTTGTAAATGGCGATCTTCTTCACCACCTGGCCGGCGCTGTAAAGCTTCACGCCGCTGTAGAACTGAAAGCCGTAATTGAGCAGCTTGAGGCTGTCCATCACCCGGTCCTGGTTGCTGGGCGCGCCCAGCACCACCGAGATCAGGCGCTGATCGCCGCGCTTGGCGGACGCCACCAGGCAGTAGCCGGCTTCTTTCGTATACCCGGTCTTGATGCCGTCCACCTGGGGGTCGACCCAGAGCAGGCCGTTGGTGTTCGGCTGAGTGATGTTGTTGTAGGTGAATTCCTTGATGTGGAAGAAGCGGTGGTAATACTGCGGGAAATTGAGCACCAAATCGCGCGCCAGCGTAGCCAGGTCGCGTGCCGTAGTGTAGTGGCCCGGATCGGGCAGGCCGTTCGGATCCATGTAATGCGTTCCGGTCAGGCCCAGGGCCTGGGCCTCGCGGTTCATCAGCACGACGAAGCCCGCCGCGCTGCCGCCCACGCCTTCCGCCAGGGCATAGGCGGCGTCGTTGCCGGACGGCACGAGCATGCCCTTGATCAGTTCTTCCACCGGCACTTGGGTGTTGGGCAGCAAAAACATGCGCGAACCGCCCTGCTTCCAGGCCTCGGTCGAAATCGGCAGGGGAGTGGTGAGCTTCAGGCGCCCGTCCTGCAGGGCGCTGAACACCAGATAGGCGGTCATGAGCTTGGTGAGAGACGCCGGCGCGGCGCGCAGGTTCTGGCTGTCATGCACCAGTACCTGGCCGGTATGGGCATCGATCAGCATCCAGGCTTTGGCATCCAGCGGCGGTCCGGGCGGGATGTTGCTGAAGATGTCTGCACGCGCGGCGAGGGCGGTGAACAGAGTGCAGCAGAACAAAAACAGGCGAAGTGAGCTTTGCATGGGTCAGCGTTGAACGGTACGAGGTTGAATGTTGAGGACCAGTTCGCATTTGGCGGCCCAGGCTTCGGCTTGCCGCCGATCGACGAAAGGGCCCAGGCTTACCAAATGCAAATTGTTGGAGAGGACAACGTGCGCCTGCCCAGGTTCAATTTCCATGGCTGCGGTGGCTTTCCGCAACAGGCTGCGCGCGCCGCGTTCACTCTGGAAAGCGCCCAACTGCAGATAGTAGCCGGCCGCCAGTTCCTGGACTCCGTCGTCGTCCGGGGCTTCGCCGGGCACGATGCTTTGCACGCGCACGCGCGCGCTGCCGTGGCCGATCATGCCCAGCTTGTAGGCGGCAGTGTACGATAAATCGATGATGCGGTTGTGCAGGAAAGGGCCGCGGTCGTTGATCTTGACGATGACCCATTTGCCGTTGGCCAGATTGGTGACGCGCGCATAGCTCAGGATGGGCAGAGTGGGATGCGCCGCCGTCATGGCATACATGTCATAGGGCTCGCCCGAGGCGGTTTTCTTGCCCTGGAACATACGCCCGTACCAGGACGCGACGCCTACCTGCTCGAAGGGCTTGAGATGCGTCTCGGGAACAAAAGTCTGTCCCATCACCCGATACGGCTGGTTGGCCCGGCCGATGAGGGGTTCCGGCTTGGGGACGGGGTTGGGGATGGCGGCGAGATCGGCGGGGGGATGGGCGCCGGGGCCATCGTCCATGTAATAGCCGCCCCCCTGTGCCGGTGGCAGGCCGGGAGCAGGGCTGGGCACCGGCCCCCGTACCGGCGTTGCGCAGGAGGCCAGCAGCAGAGGCAGCAGCATCGCCGGGAGGACGTAGCGATTCTCCATGGCGCGCATTCTACCCTCTCAGGTCTTGTTGAGGCTTTTGTGCGTGGCCACGCTCATGAGGATGCCAAAGCCGGTCATAAGGGTGATCATGGCGGTACCGCCGTAGCTCATGAGCGGCAGGGGCACGCCGACCACCGGCAGAATGCCCGACACCATGCCCATATTCACGAAGGCGTAAGTAAAGAAATTAAGGCTCACGGTGGCGGCCATGAGGCGGGAGAACAGGCTGGGCGCGTAGGCCGCGATGTAAAAGCCGCGCGCCACGATGGCCAAATACAAAGCCAGCAACACGCCCCCGCCCAGCAGACCGAATTCCTCGCCGAACACCGCGAACACGAAATCCGTGGTGCTCTCGGGGATGAAACCGAGATGCGCTTGCGTGCCATGCAGCCAGCCCTTGCCGAACGCCCCGCCCGAACCGATGGCGATGGTGGACTGGATGATGTGATAGCCCGCCCCCAGCGGATCCGCCTCGGGATTGAGCAGGGTGAGGATGCGCTGGCGCTGGTAGTCGTGCATGTGATGCCACACCAGAGGCAGGCTGGCGCCTGCCAGCACGAAGATCAGGGCGATCACGCGCCAGGACAGCCCGGCAAAGAACAGCAGATAAAAACCCGACGCGCCGATAAGCAGAGCCGTGCCCAAATCAGGCTGACGCAGAATGAGCGCGAAAGGCAGAAATACCAGCACGGCGGCCAGCGCGTAGTCCCGCCCCTTGAGCAAACCTTCGCGGCGCTGGAACCACCAAGCCAGCATGAGCGGCAAAGCCACTTTCATGATTTCCGAAGGTTGGAAGGCACCCACGCCGATATTGAGCCAGCGCCTCGATCCGTTGCGCACTTCGCCCGCAACCGCCACGACCATGAGCAGCACGAGGGCGGCGGCGTACAGCGGCGGCCCCAGCCGCGCCAGAATGTGGGGCGGCACATTGGCCACCACCACGAGCACCGAAAGGGCGATGAAGATATTGATGAAATGCCCGGTGAGCCGGGGCAGGCTCTGGCCCGACGCGCTGTATACCGTGGCGGCGCTCAGCAGCAGCAGGGCGATCATGAACGCCAGCAGCCATCCATCCAGATGGCGCAGGATGCGGAGCAGCCAGTGGCTAATCGTGTGGGAGCGCATCATGGATCTTGCCTGTCGTGCCGGCCGGCGGCTTCTTTCCGAGAAGATAGTAGTCCAGCACCTTGCGCGCAATGGGCGCCGCCGCCACCCCCCCCTCTCCGCCGTTTTCCACGATGACGGCGACGGCGATACGCGGCTTTTCGGCAGGAGCGAAGGCGATGAACAAAGCGTTGTCGCGATACTGGATGGCGAGTTTGCCGGCATCGTATCTTGCGTTCTGCGCCACTCCGGTCACCTGCGCAGTGCCGGTCTTGGCGGCAACGGCATAAGACACGCCGGCGAAGGCCGTGGGCGCGGTGCCGCCCGGCTTGACTACATCCATCATGGCATCGCGCACCACCGCCAGATCTGCAGCGCTGATGGGGATATGCCGCACCACCACCGGTGCGACGGGCTGCCAGGCGCGGCTGCCGGCTTTGCGCACCGCCTTGAGCAGTTCGGGCTTGTAGATGGTTCCGCCATTGGCGAGCGCCGCCGTGGCCACCGCCAGCTGCAGGGGCGTGACCTGCCAGTAGCCCTGGCCTATGCCGGAGATGACCGTCTCGCCGGGAAACCACGGCCGGTGAAAGCGCCGCTCCTTCCACGCCGGCGAGGGCACCAGTCCCGCGGACTCGCCCGGCAGGTCGATGCCCGTCTTGGCGCCGAAGCCGAAGAGCGGCATATAGGCATCCAGGCGCTTCATGCCCATATCCACTGCCACGCGATAGAAATAAGTGTCGCAAGATTGGACGATGGCCTTGTGCATGTCGACCACGCCATGGCCGCCGGCCTTCCAGTCGCGGAAACGATGTCTGGAACCCGGCAGGGAATACCAGCCGGGGTCGAAAATGGTGTAGCTGGGCGTGCGCACGCCCATTTCCAACGCTGCGATGGCGAGGAAAGGTTTGATGGTGGAGCCGGGGGGGTAGACGCTGTAGGCGGCTCGGTTCACCAGCGGGCGCCCAGGCGAATCGAGCAGTTCCTCCCAAGTTTGCGGATCGATGCCGTCGACGAACAGGTTGGGATCGAAGCCCGGCCGGCTGACCAGCGCGAGCACCGCGCCGTTGTTGGGGTTGATGGCCACCAGCGCGCCCTTGCGGTCGCCGAAGGCTTGGTCGGCGATGCGCTGCAGGCCCTGGTCCAGGTTGAGCTCCAAATCGTCCCCCGGCACGGGCGCCACGCGCCCCAGCACCTTCACCGCGCGGCCGTAGGCATCCGTCTCCATCTCTTCGTAGCCAGGCTTGCCGTGCAGCAGGTTTTCATACTGCAGCTCCAGCCCGGTCTTGCCGATATGCTCGCTGCCGCGGTAATCGTCCAGGCGACCTTCCCGCTTGAGCGCGGCAAGCTCGCGATCGTTGATGCGCCCGATGTAGCCGATGCTGTGGGAGAACTCGCTCCCGTAGGGATAATTGCGGAACAGGCGCGCCTTCACTTCCACGCCCGGCAAACGGTACAGATTGGCCGCCAGTATGGCCACCTCCTTGTCGCTGAGGTGGCTTTTCAGCGGCACCGTGGCGAACGAGCGGTTTTCCGCCAGCAGTTCGCGGAAACGGCGCAGATGCGCGGGCGTGATTTCGATGAGGCGGCCGATCTCGCCAAGCGTGCGTTTGAGATTGCCCGCCTTCGAAGGGTTGATTTCCAGGGTGTAGGCCGAATAGTTGTCGGCCAGAATTTTGCCCTTGTCGTCGTAGATCAGACCGCGCGGCGCCGCCACAGGTATCAGGCTGGTGCGGTTGCTTTCCGCCAGACTGGCGTAGTGGCCGTGGTCACGCACCTGCAGGTCGTAGAGGCGTGCCAACAGCAGCAGCACCAGCACCGCGATGAGGATGGCGCCGGCGTGCAGGCGGCGTCGGAAGGCGGCCAGTTCGGCGCGCAGATTCTTCAGTTCGCCGCCGGACCAGTTCATGGCAGATCACG
This sequence comes from Pseudomonadota bacterium, assembly GCA_021802555.1. Taxonomy (GTDB): domain Bacteria; phylum Pseudomonadota; class Gammaproteobacteria; order Burkholderiales; family Thiobacillaceae; genus JAJXXS01. The sequence goes on along the minus strand of JAJZRU010000009.1, from coordinate 11,853 downwards.
CGGCAAAGCGGGTACGGCTCCCCAGCATGAGCCCGTACCATAGCAGGGCTCCGCTGATCGTTGAAAGAAAACTCAGGCCGTCCACCGGGGGCCGGCCGGAAATCCATCCCGTCGCCAGCGCCACCACCTGCACCAGCAGCAGCACCGCGAAGATATGCAGGCTCTGCTGCGGCAGGCTGAACACCGCGAGGCGGCGCTGCCAAAGCTGCACCAGATAGACCGCCAGCACGTAGGCCAGTGCATACTGGCCCAGTACGATGCCTTGCTGGAAGTCGGTGAGCAGCCCGAGCAGCCAGGCCAGCCCGAGACCCACGCGCGCCGGCGCGCGATGCGCCCAGAACAGCACGGCAACCAGCAGAAAATCCGGCCGCAGCCACAAGCCCCAGCCGGACCAGGGCAGCGTGCGCAAGATCAGGGCGACGAACAGGCTCGCCAGGATTACACCCCAGCCGCCGGAACCCTCGCCGCGCTGGCCGGCGCCCATCATGGCTTCTTCCCGCCCGGCGTGACGACGAAAAAGGTGCGGCCGCTGTCCAGGCCGGCGAAAGGCACACAGTCGATGCCCAGGTAAGGGCTGGATGCATGGCGCACCACGCGCCGCACCCAGGCGACCGGTACGCCGGCGGGATAGACGCCGTCCATGCCTGAGGTCTCCAGCCGATCGCCCGGTTTGACGTCCACGCCCTGGGACAGGTAGCGCAGCTCCACCCCGGAGCCCGTGCCATAAAGCAGCAGGCGCAGGCCGCTGCGCAAATCCTGCACCGGCACCACTTCGGCGCGATCCGTGATGAGACTGACCTCGCTGCTGAACGGATAGGCCCGCGTAATCTGTCCGACCAGGCCACGCTCGTCGAGCACCGGCCAGCCCGCCCGAATGCCGTCGCGGGTGCCCTTGTCTATCTCCACGCGCTGGGAAAAGGGGTCGTTGTTTTCGCCGATGACGCGCACCGCGATCAGCTCGTGAGCTGCGCTGCGCTTGAGGTCGAGCAGCGCGCGCAAATGAGCGTTCTCCTGTGCCAACTGGCTTTGCAGCAGAAGCCCGGCGCGGGCCCGGCGCAATTCCTGAGCGAGCTGGCGGTTGTCCCGCAGCAATTCGCCATGGCGGACAAAAAACCCCCCTATCGTCCCGACCCACTGCAAGGGAACACGCGTAGCGACCTGCACGGGATAGAGGACGGACGCCAGGCCGCTGCGCAGCCAGCCCAGCGAATCCAGACGGCTGTCCAGCACCATGATCGCCAATGACAAGGCCACCCAGAAAATCAGACGCAGCGCCGGCGACAAGCGCCGGGCGAACATTACCTGTCCGGGCGCTGCCATGGCAGGATCCTGCGGCCGACGCTCGGTTTCACTCGTGCGTGAACACGGCGTGGAGCTTGTCCATCTCCTCCAGCGCGCGCCCGGAACCGCGCACCACGCAAGTCAGCGGATCGTCCGCGACGATGACCGGCAGCCCCGTCTCTTCCATGAGCAGGCGGTCCAGATCGCGCAGCAGCGCCCCGCCGCCGGTGAGCACCATGCCCTTGTCCGCAATATCGGCGCCCAGTTCCGGCGGCGTCTGCTCAAGCGCCTGTTTCACGGCGCTGACGATGGCATTGAGCGGCTCGGTCAGGGCCTCCAGCACCTCGTTGCTGGAAACGGTGAAGCTGCGCGGGATGCCTTCCGCGAGGCTGCGGCCCTTGACCTCCATTTCGCGCACCTCGGCGCCCGGGAAGGCGGACCCCATCTCCTTTTTGATGCCTTCCGCCGTGGCCTCGCCGATCAGCATGCCGTAGTTGCGGCGGATGTAGTTGACGATGGCCTCGTCGAACTTGTCCCCGCCCACGCGCACGGACGACGCATAGACCACCCCGCCGAGGGAGATCACCCCCACTTCGGTGGTGCCGCCGCCGATGTCCACCACCATGGAGCCCGTCGCCTCGGCGACCGGCAGACCGGCGCCTATGGCCGCCGCCATCGGCTCCTCGATGAGGTAGACGTGGCGCGCCCCCGCGGAAATGGCCGATTCTCGAATGGCGCGGCGCTCCACTTGGGTAGCCCCATAGGGCACGCAAATGATGATGCGGGGGCTGGGCTGGAACAGACGCGAATCGTGCACCTTCTTGATGAAATATTTCAGCATCTGCTCGGTGACGTTGAAATCCGCGATCACCCCGTCCTTCATGGGCCGTATGGCCTGGATGCTGCCGGGCGTGCGCCCCAGCATCTGCTTGGCCTCGGCGCCCACGGCTTGAATGATCTTCTTGCCGCCGCCGGAATTGTCGGTACGGATGGCGACCACCGAGGGTTCGTCCAGCACGATCCCCTGACCGCGCACGAAAATGAGCGTGTTGGCGGTGCCCAGGTCTATGGCCAGATCCGTGGAGAAATACTTGGAAAAAAATCCGAACATGTTTTACGCCGAGCCAGTTGGAAAAATCCGGCGCCGAGCGCCGCTAATACGGGAATAAACGAATATGATAACCTAAGCAGCCCCCGCAACATGCCCGAAATATGTCCCTTGCCCTGTCCGACGTCCAGCGCATCGCCCGCCTGGCGCGCATCCGCGTCACCAATTCGGAAGCCGCGGCGTTGCGCGACCAATTGAACGGGATTTTCAGACTCATCGAGGAAATGCAGGCGGCCGACACCGCCGGAGTGGCCCCCATGGCCCACGCTGGAGAACTGGCCCAGCGCCTGCGCGCCGATCTGGCCACAGAACCCAACCAGCGGGAAAAGTTCCAGGCCGTCGCGCCGGCCGTGGAAGCGGGCCTCTATCTCGTGCCCAGGGTGATCGAATAAAACGATGATCGACGCCACCGTCAAAACGCTGTCCTCCCTACTCGCGGCCGGCAAGCTGTCCGCCGCGGAACTCGCGCAGGAGTTCCTGCGCCGCATCGACGCCTATAACGGCAGGATCAACGCCTTCATTACCGTCGATCGCGAACGCACCCTGGCGGAAGCGCGGCGCGCCGACGACCTGCGCGCCGCCGACAGGGCCGGCCCGCTCACCGGCATCCCCCTCGCGCAGAAGGACATCTTCTGCGCCGACGGCTGGCTCACCACCTGCGGGTCGAAAATGCTGTCCAATTTCGTCGCCCCCTATGACGCGACCGTCATCGCCAAATTCAAGCAGGCCGGCGCGGTCAATCTGGGCAAGACCAATATGGACGAATTCGCCATGGGCTCGTCCAACGAAACCAGCTTCTACGGCCCGGTGAAAAACCCCTGGAACGACCAAATGGTGCCCGGCGGCTCCTCCGGCGGTTCGGCCGCCGCCGTCGCCGCGCGCCTGGCGCCCGCCGCCACCGGCACGGACACCGGCGGCTCCATCCGCCAGCCCGCGGCGCTCTGCGGCATCACCGGCGTCAAGCCCACTTACGGCATCTGCTCGCGCTACGGCATGATCGCCTTTGCGTCCAGCCTCGATCAAGCCGGGCCGATGGCAAAAACGGCGGAAGACTGCGCCTTGCTCCTGAACGCGATGGCCGGCTTCGACCCGCTGGACTCGACCAGCCTGGAGCGGCCTCCCGAAGATTACGCCCGCGATCTGGATAAGCCGCTGTCCGGCCTGCGCATCGGCCTGCCGAGGGAGTTCTTCGCCGCCGGGCTCGACTCGGAGGTCGCCGCCGCGGTGCTGGCCGCCGTGGATGAGTTGAAGAAGCTCGGCGCAACCACCGCCGAAGTTACGCTCGCCAGCGCCGGCTTGGCGATCCCGGTGTACTACGTGCTTGCGCCGGCCGAGGCCTCATCCAACCTCGCGCGCTTCGATGGCGTGCGCTATGGCTACCGCGCGCCCGAGTACGCCGACCTGGACGACATGTACTGCAAGACTCGGGCGCAAGGCTTCGGCGCCGAAGTCAAGCGGCGCATCCTCATCGGCACCTACGTGCTGTCCGCCGGCTACTACGATGCCTACTACCTGCAGGCGCAGAAAATCCGCCGCCTCATTGCGCACGACTTCGGCGATGCGTTCAAAGTCTGCGACGTCATCGCCGGCCCGACCGCGCCCAACACGGCGTTCAAACTCGGCGCCAAAGCCGACGACCCCGTGCAGATGTATCTCAACGACCTCTATACCATCCCCGCCAATCTCGCCGGCCTGCCGGGCATGTCGCTGCCGTGCGGCTTCGATTCAAAAGGCCTGCCCATCGGCCTGCAACTGGTCGGCGATTATTTTTCCGAGGCGAAGATGCTCAATGTCGCCCATCAATACCAGCTGGCAACCGACTGGCACGCACGCAAGCCGCAAGGATACTGAGATGCAGTGGGAAACCGTCATCGGGCTGGAGGTGCACACCCAGCTCTCCACCGCCTCGAAAATCTTCTCCGCCGCCGGCACCGCATTCGGCGCCGCGCCCAACACCCAGGCCTGCGGCATCGACATCGCGCTGCCCGGCGTGCTGCCCGTGCTCAACAAGGAGGCGGTGCACAAGGCCATCCGCTTCGGCTTGGCCGTCAACGCCGCCATCAACCGGCGCTCCGTTTTCGCGCGCAAGAATTACTTCTATCCGGACCTGCCCAAGGGCTACCAGATCAGCCAGTACGAACTCCCCGTGGTGGAGCGCGGCATTCTGAAAATCCGCGTGGGCGAAAGCGAAAAAACCATACGCATCACGCGTGCCCATCTGGAGGAAGACGCCGGGAAGTCCCTGCACGAGGATTTTCATGGCATGACCGGCATCGACCTCAACCGCGCCGGCACCCCTTTGCTGGAAATCGTCTCCGAGCCGGACCTGCGCTCGGCCGAAGAAGCCGTGGCCTACGCGCGCACCCTGCACACCCTGGTGACCTGGATAGGCATCTGCGACGGCAACATGCAGGAAGGCAGTTTCCGCGTGGACGCCAATGTGTCCGTGCGGCCGCTGGGCCAGGCAGAGCTCGGCACGCGCTGCGAGATCAAGAACCTCAACTCTTTCCGCTTTCTGGAAGCGGCCATCCGCTACGAAGCGCGCAGGCAGATCGAGCTGATCGAGGACGGCGGCACGGTACGCCAGGAAACCCGCCTCTACGATCCGGACAAGAACGAGACGCGGACGATGCGCAGCAAGGAAGACGCCCACGACTACCGCTATTTCCCCGACCCCGACCTGCTCCCTTTGGAGATCAGCGAAGACTGGATCGAGGCAACGCGGGCGCAAATGCCCGAACTGCCCGAGGCCATGCAGGCCCGGTTTCAGCAGCAGTACGGTCTGTCGCCTTACGATGCTGTCGTGCTCACCGGCTCGCGCGCCCCGTCCGCTTATTTCGAGGAGGTCGCCGCTGCCTGCAACCAAGGCAAGTTGGCCGCCAACTGGGTCATGGGCGAGCTGGCCGGAGCTCTGAACAAAGCCGACATCGATATCGCCCAAAGCCCGGTTTCTGCGGCGCAGTTGGCCAAGCTGATCGCGCGCATCCATGACGGCACGCTTTCCGGCAAACTTGCCAAGCAAGTGTTCGAAGCCTTGTGGGCAGGCGAGGACGATGTCGATGCCGTCATCGATGCCAGAGGATTGCGCCAGGTCAGCGACGGTGCGGAAATCGAGCAGATCGTGGAACAGGTGCTGGCCGCCAACCCGAAATCTGTGGAAGAGTTCCGTGCCGGCAAGGAAAAGGCCTTCAATGCCCTGGTGGGACAGGTCATGAAAGCCACCAAGGGGCGCGCCAATCCTGCCCAGGTCAACAACCTGCTGAAAAAGAAGCTGGCCTGACGGGCGTCAATAAAGCGCCGATATGCCCGCATAAAACTTCCTTGCTGCCCGCGCGGGCGCTTGCCGCTACACTAGCGGGCATTTCATTTTCAGGCGCGGATTTCCGCGCCGCGTTGTTTTTCGAGGAACAGCCATGCCCAGCCGTGCCGATCTTGAACCCCGCCTCGCCAGCGCCAAATCCGTGGCCGATATCCGCGCCATCGCCGAAGAGGCCGCAAAGGACGACCCCGAGTTTGCCAAGGAAGCCTACCAGAAGGCCGCGCGCCATTGCGCCGACTCGACGCAGACCGTGGCTTATGCGCGTGGCTGGAAGGAAGTATTCGGCGACGGCGCGCAAGCCCAGAAACTGCTCGACGATGCCGCCGCAGAATCCCAGTTCACCAAGGATCTCGTGGCCATCGCCATCGGCTACAAGGAAATCGCCGGAGATGACGCCAAGGCCGCAGAACTGATGCAGCAGGCCGAAGAATATTGCATGACCGGCGAAGAGCAGGTGTATCTGGCCGAGGGCAAGATGCGCGTGCTGGGTGATGCCGCGGGCGCCAAAATGGCCTACGAGCAGGCGCTCAAGGAGACCGGCAATCTCGACCCGCTGCTGGAGTTGGGCCGCGCCGCCATGGGCGTGCTGAAGGACGGGAGCTTCGCCAAGAAGATCTACGACAAGGCCGAATCCAAGGTGAGCCGCGCGCCGGAATACGTCAAGCTGGCCGCCGCGGCGGTCAACGATCTGATGGACAAGGATTACGCGGCCAGCATCTTCAACAAGGCGGTGGAAAAATTATCCGGCGTGGCCGACCTTCTGTCTCTTGCCGGCGAGGCGGGCAAGACCCTGGGCGACCCGGCGCGCGCCAAGGCCCTGTACCAACGCGCCCTGGACAGCGCGGCGGACTTCCCAGCCGTCGCCAAGCTGCTGGACGCCGCCAAGGCGGCCGGCGACAACGCCTTCCTGCAGGCGGCTCTCAACAAAGGCGGCGAACTCGCTTCCAGCACGCCGGATTTCATCGATCTGGCCAAAGGGCTGCTCGGCCTGGGCGACCGGCAGGGTGCCGACACCCTCATCACGCGCGCGGAAAATGCCGTCAACAGTCTGGACGACTTGCAGAAACTGGCCGATGGCGTGAAAGCATACTTCTCCGAGCAGGCCGACCGCGTGGCCCGCATCCTCGCCAAACTGGAAAAGCGCGTCGCCAACCAAGCCCGCTACGTCGAATTCCAGAAGCAGGAAGAGCAGGCCGACACCGTGAAGAAATTGCTTGCCCTGGCCGACCGGGTCATGGTCGAACTGGAGGATCCTTTCTACGCCGCCAAGTTGCTGGACAAAACCGAATCGCTCATGCGCCAGGGAGGCTACCAGTTTTCGCGCTTCGAGGTGCTCATCCGGCAGATCGACAAGCATCTGGATGACAGTGCGTGGATCACCCGCTTGCTGGACGAGGGAATCACGCAGGGGCGCGACTTCATCACCTTCAAGGAAGTCGTGCAATGCGCTGCGAATCTGCGGCGCAATCGTGCCCTCGGACAGGAAAAGGCGCGCGCCTACCTGCAGGCCCGGGAGGCGCAACTCAGGGCCGACGGCGGCAGCGGTGTCTACGACTTCACCAAGCTGGCGCAGCTGGTACTCTCCAACCTGCATGACAATGCCTGGGGCAGCGCGCTGCTCGACGCCGCGCGTGAACGTGCGCGTGATCATTATGCGCTGGCCCACATCGGCTACATCAAAGCGCAAAACGGCGACGCAGCCGGCGCCGCGGAGCTTTATCGCCAGGCGGCCGCAGCGTGCAATAATGCCGAAACCTGTTTGCAGCTGGCCATCCGCCTCAAGCAATACGGCCTCGACACCGCCAGCCTCAAGGAATACTACGCAGCGTGCGGCAAGGGGCTCAGCAACCCGGCCGACAAACTGCGCTGGGTGGAAGGCATGGTAGACGAGTTGAAGGACCCGGCTTGGGCCTCCGAAACCTATGCCGCCCTTTTCCCTCGAGTGACCGGCGCCGACGCCGCACGCTTCGAGCAATCGCGCATGAACCGGGTGGACAACGAGTTCTATCCCTACCGCAAGCACGCTGCATAGGGGGTTACTTTTACTTTGTCCTTCCCTCCAACATTTTTCGAATGCGGCGACGGGTTTCCTCCGGGAGCCCGTTTTCTTTTTCGCGCCGCCACTTGAGCCACTGCGCCATCTGCCGCAACTGGTGCTCGAATATAGAACAGTTGCGGCAAACCGTGACGTGCAGCCGCATCTTCAGGCGCTCACGCCACGACAACGGTCCGTCGATCGCGCGGGTCAGCAGGCGCGAAGTCTCCTTGCAGGTCGGGAATATCGGGGGCATGGTTTCAGAATCTCCCATCCAGGCATTCCCGCAAACTCAGTCGTGCACGATGCAGGCTGACCCAGACGTGGCTCTGCGTCATGCCCAGTTCCTCGCATATGCCCTCCGTCTCCATGTCTTCCACGACACGCAGCGACAGCACCCGCGCCAACGTCGGCTTGAGGCGCCGGTAGCATTCCTCCAGCGCAGCCAACAGCCGGCTTTTCTCCAACTCGCTCTCCGGCGTCGGCCAGGCGCGCAAATCCTGCGCCCAGTGGCCATCCGCGGCAAACAGCGCTTCCCAGTCGTCGGTGCCGTCTTCGCGCTGCGGTGGCGCGCTTTCGCGCCCATGGCGCCGTAGTAAGTCGGCAATTTTGTGCTTGAGAATGCCAGTCAGCCAGGTGCGCACGGCGCTGAGTCCTGCGTAATTGGCGCGTGCCTCCAGCGCGGCAAGCAGGGTTTCCTGCACGGCGTCCTGCGCCAGTTCTTCGGACGCAAGCCGGCGGCGGGCATAGCGATACAGGTAGTCGCCGTGCTCGTCGAGCCAAGCCTCACCGTCCACAGCGGTTTCCCTTAGGGATCGCGCCGAACCGTGAATTCAAGGCGGCGCTGAAAGGGCTTGAAAAGCATAACCTTGCTCCTATATAGGAATCAGTCGGGCATGTTCCCGAATCTCTCATGAGGAGCAAGCAATGGCAAATGTAACCCGTTACGACCCGTTCGACATCGGTTTCGAGCCCTTCGACAACCTGTTTCGGGGCTTTCTCCACCCTGTGCGCCTTGAGCAAGACGCGCCGCAGATCAAAATGGATGTCAAGGAAGAAGAAAATGCCTATCGCGTGCACGCCGAGATTCCTGGCGTGAAAAAAGATGACATACACGTGTCTGTGGAAGGCAACACGGTGTCCATCAGTGCCGAAACGAAAAAGGAGAGCGAAGAAAAAGAAGGGGAAAAGGTGCTCAAGCGCGAACGTTATTACGGCAAAGTTGCGCGCAGTTTCACGCTGGCCAATGAAATCGATGAAAGCAACGCTTCTGCCAAGTACACGGACGGAGTTTTGGAGCTGGTGCTGCCCAAGAAGCAACGCGCCAATATCAGAAAACTCTCCATTCAGTGACCCCGTTCGCAAGCGGCGAGGGGGTTCGGGAGTGTTGGTACGCGCTGAAAATTCCCCGGAATTTGTAGGTACTGCGCGCTGAAAATTACCCAGGGTGATTAACTCTCCTGCTCAATTGTTGAGCGGGAAAGAAGGGGATGATCACCATGAATTTACTGGGGAAGATACGTCGTTTGTATTATCGGGACGGGCTGACGCTGTCGGAGATTGAGCGTCGGACGGGGGTGACGCGCAAGACGGTGAAGCGGTGGCTGGAGGCGGCGGAAGGGGTCGAGCCGAAGTATCGGCGACGGCCTGGGGACACGAAGCTGACGCCGTTTGTGGGGCGGCTCACCCAGATGTTGGAGACGGATGCGCGACGCCCGAAGCGGGACCGGCGCAGTGCGCTCAAGCTGCATGAGGAGCTCAGGGCGTCAGGCTTTGACGGTGACTACAGCAGGGTGACGGAATTCATCCGGCGCTGGCGCGAAGATGGAGGAGCGGCGGCGGTCAAAGCCTATGTTCCGCTGCGCTTTGAGCCGGGCGAGGCGCACCAGTTCGACTGGAGCGAAGAGCATCTCATGATCGGGGGTGTCTGGCGCAAGGTTATGGCGGCGCACCTCAAGCTCTGTTTCAGCCGTGCCTTCGTTGTGCTGGCCTATCCTACCCAGAGCCACGAAATGCTGTTCGATGCCCACACGCGGGCATTTGCTGCCTTGGGGGGTGTGGCGCGGCGGGGTATTTACGACAATATGAAGACCGCCGTGGACAAGGTCAAGCGGGGCAAGGCGCGGGTGGTGAACACGCGTTTTACCGCCATGGCCTCGCACTACCTGTTCGATGCCGATTTCTGCAATGTGGCGTCAGGCTGGGAGAAGGGGGTGGTGGAGAAGAATGTCCAGGACAGCCGGCGGCGCCTCTGGCAGGACGCCGCGAAGGAGCGATTCGGTTCCTTCACCGAGCTCAATCTCTGGTTGCTGGGACGCTGTCGTGCGTTGTGGTCGGAGCTGAAACATCCGGAATACGACTTGACCGTGGCGGAAATGCTGGAGCAGGAGCAGCCCAGCCTGATGCCCATGATTGCGCCATTCGACGGCTACGTGGAAACGCTGGGCAAGGTTTCCAGCACCTGCCTGGTGATTGAGGACCGCAACCGCTACTCAGTGCCCTGTGAGCTGGTGGGGCAGATGGTCAGCATCCGTCTGTACCCGGAGCGGATTGATTTCGTTGCCCATGATGCGGTGGTGGCCAGCCACGTGAGGAGCTTCGAGCGCAACCGCACCTGCTATGACTGGCAGCACTATATCCCATTGATCGAGCGCAAGCCCGGGGCACTGCGCAACGGCGCCCCGTTCGCCGACATGCCGCAGCCGCTGCAACGGCTGCGTGTCCTGTTGCTCAAGCGCGAGGGCGGCGACCGGGTCATGGCCAAGGTACTGGCTGCCGTGCCCCGGCACGGGCTGGAGGCGGTGCTGGTGGCGGTGGATCTGGTGTTGGAATCGGGCCGCCCCAGCGTCGAGCATATCGAGAATGTGCTTCATCGCCTCAAGTCGGTGTCGCCGCCGCAAAGCGTGGAGACGGCGCTGACCGTCACCGAGGCGCCGATTGCCGATACCGGGCGCTATGACCAGCTGCGCAAGGAGGTGAGCCATGCGTGATATCGGCGCTGAACTCAAGGCACTGCGCTTGTACGGCATGGCTGGCTCCTGGGATGAGATCGAAGCCCAGGGGAGATCAGCCGGCCTGGATACGTCGCGCTGGCTGATCGAGCACCTGCTGGAGGCCGAGCATACCGACCGGGCCATGCGCTCTGTCAGTTACCAGATGAAATCGGCGCGGTTCCCGGTACACCGGGATCTGGCCGGGTTCGACTTCGAGCAGTCGAAGGTGGACCACGCCTTGATTGCCGAGTTGGCTGACCTGTCGTTCACGGACAAGGCGCATAACGTCGTGTTCATGGGCGGCACCGGCACCGGGAAGACCCATCTGGCGACGGCGCTTGGCGTATCGGGCATTACCCGCCATGGCCGGCGGGTGCGTTTTTACTCGACGGTTGATCTGGTCAACCTGCTGGAGCAGGAGAAGGCTGCTGGTCGTGCCGGCAAGCTGGCCTTTGCGCTGATGCGGGTGGATCTGGTCATCCTCGATGAGCTGGGCTACCTCCCCTTCAGCCAGGCTGGCGGGGCCCTGCTGTTCCACTTGCTGTCGAAGCTCTACGAGCACACCAGCGTGATGATCACGACGAACCTGACCTTCGCGGAGTGGGCGAGCGTCTTCGGTGATGCGAAGATGACGACGGCCATGCTTGATCGGCTGACCCATCATTGCCACATCGTGGAGACGGGCAACGACTCCTACCGATTCCGTCATAGCAGCGCCACGTCCAAGTCACGGATCAAGGCGCGGGAGCAGAGCAAGCGTTCCACGCCCCCGCCAGAAGCCGCCCCCTTCTGAACCGAGGGGCGAAGGGCAGCCCGCTTGGGACTTCGTCCCTCGCGGCGCCCTTTGCGGGCAAACATCAGCAATAGATTGGAGGTGCAACCCAAAGGACTGCGATACACTTATCCACAGCCACCCCTCTCAACAGGTGGCTATAGCCCCTGGGTAAAATTCAACGCGCATCGCTGGGTATTTTTAAACGCGCGCCGACAGTTCGGGAGGGGGGTTTCTCAAGCGCCAAAGCCCGGCGAAGGCCGGGCTTTGGGGTATAGGGGGAGTCTGACGATGACCTACTTTCACACGGGTAATCCGCACTATCATCGGCGCGAAGGCGTTTCA
>JAJZRU010000046.1 GCA_021802555.1 Pseudomonadota bacterium | reverse complement strand
GGCGAGCTGGGCCCTGATCGCCGGGCTTCTCGGCGCGGCGCTCCGCTTGCGCCGCCGCGCGCCGCTGTTCGCGCTGGGGGTTCTGTGGTTTTTCGCCGGGCAGTCCCTGCTGTCCACCTTCGTGCCGTTGGAGCTGGTGTACGAGCACCGCAACTACCTGCCGAGCTGGGGCGTGTTCATCGCGCTGTTCGGCCTGCTGTTCGCCTGGAGCCCGGCGGACGCCGAGCGGCGCCGCACGCTGCGCCTGCTCACCGTGGGCGGCCTCGCCGCGCTCGTCGCGCTGTACGGCGTGTTCACCGCCATCCGGGCGCAAATCTGGGGCAACCCCTACCGGCTGGCGTACTTCGAGGCGACCACGCACCCGAAGTCGCCGCGCGCCAGCTACGACCTCGGCCGCATGATGTTCATCATGGCCAAGGGGCCCGACAGCGCCTTGTCCCAGCTCGGCATGCGCCAGATGGAACAGGGCGCGCTGCTGCCCGGCGCCGACCTGCAGCCGTTGCAGGCGCTGGTGTTCATGGCGGCGAAGAACGGCCTGCCGGTGCGGTCGCGCTGGTGGGCCGAGATGCGTCACACCATCGCCACCACGCCGATGAGCGCCGAGGACGTGGGCGCGCTCTACAGCCTCATCCACTGCGGCATCGACGGCGTGTGCCGCTACACCCCGGCGGACTTGCGGCAGCTCGGCGGCGTGCTGGCGTTCGCCGTGCAACGCAACCCGCGCCGCGCCGACCTGGTGACGCTGCAGGCCAATTTCGCCGCCAACATCGCGCACGACAATCCGCTGGCCTACCGATTGATGCAGCGCGCCGTCGCGCTGTCGCCCGGCACCTACGCCTACTGGAAAAACCTGGTGGTGATGCAGACCGCGGCCGGCCTGTTTGCCGATGCGCGCAACGTGCTCGAGCGCATGCGCGAACTGGATCGCTTCGGCATTCACCGCGCGGAAATTGACAGACTGGGGCGTGAGCTGGCACAGAAAGAAACAGAAACCCAAATGCAAGGCGAGGCTCCCCCGCCCAATCTCTCCCAGGGGTTGGGGGAGGAGCACGAAATCCCCTCCCCACCGGTGGGGAGGGTTGGGGTGGGGAGGGTGCAGCCGTGACGCAAGGCCGGACATCGTCGGCGGGATGGCAGGCGATTCGCCGCCTGGGGCCGCCGATCGCCCTGGCGGCACTGCTCATGGCCGCCTGGCTGGCCTACTGGCCCGGCCGCACCGGCGCCTTCCTGTTCGACGACTTCAGCAACCTCGCCCCGCTGGGCGACTATGGGCGCATCGACGCCTGGTGGAAGGTGGTGGCCTTCCTCACCTCGGGTTTCGCCGGGCCCACCGGCCGGCCGCTGGCGCTGGCGACCTTTCTGCTGGACGCGCGCAACTGGCCGGCGTCCGCCGAGGCGTTCAAGCTCACCAATGTGGCGCTGCACCTGCTCAACGGCGCGCTGCTCGCGGGCCTGTGCGCGGCGCTCGCGCGGGCGCTGGGCCTGGCGCGCAGGCCGGCGGCCTGGGCCGGGGTGCTGGCGGCGGGGCTGTGGTTGCTCGATCCGTTCTGGGTGTCGACCACGCTCTACGTGGTGCAGCGCATGGCCATGCTGGCCGCGACGTTCACCTTCGCCGGGCTGTGGGGCTATGCGCATGGCCGCGCCCTGCTGGCGCAAGGACGCAGGCGATCCGGCTACGCCTGGATGAGCGTTTCCCTGACGCTGGGCACCCTGCTGGCCACGCTGTCGAAGGAAAACGGCGCGCTGCTGCCGCTGCTGGCCTGGGTGCTGGAGGCGCTGGTGTTCGACCGCGCGGGCAAGGCGCGGGAGCAGGGCGGGCCCCTGTTGTTGTGGTGGCGGCGGGTGTTCATCGTGCTGCCGGCGCTCCTGGTGCTGGGCTATCTGGCGACTTTCCTGCCAGGGCTGTGGACCGGGGCGGCGGCGGGGCGCGACTTCACGCCGCTGCAACGGCTGCTGACCGAAAGCCGCATCGTGTGGACCTACCTGGGCGACATCTGGCTTGCGCGCACGCATGACGGCGGCCTGTTCCACGACGACATCGCCATTTCCACCGGCCTGCTGCATCCGTGGTCCACGCTGTTCGCGGTGCTCGGCATTCTGGGGCTGGCGGGGTTCGCGGCGTGGTCGCGCCGGGCGCGCGGGCCGGTGTGGGCGGCAGCCGGGGTGGCCGTTGCGTTCTACCTGGCCGGGCAGGTGATGGAGTCCACCTGGCTGCAATTGGAACTCGCGTTCGAGCACCGCAACTACCTGCCGGCGGGCCTGATGTTCCTGCCCCTGGCCATCGCCTTGGTGCGGGCGGCGGCGCCGCGGCAGGTGAATGCCGCGATCCCGATCGGCCGCTGGCCCGTGTGGCTCGCGGCGGGACTACTGGCGCTCATGGCGCTGCAGACCGCGCGCCGCGCCGACGTGTGGGGCAAGCCCTTCCAGCAGGCGCTGGTGTGGGCGCACGAGCACCCCGACTCGCCGCGCGCGCAGGGCTATCTGGCCAACTTCTGGAGCCAGACGGGCAATGACGCCGAAGCGGCGCGCTTGCTCGACGCCGCGCTGCGCCGGCATCCGCGCAGCCTCATCCTGCTCATCAACCGCGCGGGCGTGGCCTGCGCCCAGGGCGAGGCGCCGGCCGGTTTGCGCGCGGCCTTGCTGCAGGCCGCGGGCCATGCGCGCCTGGCCGACAACGTGACCCAGTACCAGTTCGGCAGGCTGCTCGACGGCATGGGCTCATGCGCCGTGTTCGGACCCGATTTCGACCTGCGGCTCATCGACACGGCCTTGCGCAACCCGCAGGCGCAAGGCACGGTGGTGCAGCGCGACCTCATCCACCGCCTGGCCCTGCGCGCGCTGGCGCACGGCCAGACGCGGCAGGCCTACGCGCTCGACCTGCAGGCGCTGCGCCTGCCCGGGCTGCCGGTCGGCGCGCGCCTGCGCTTCGCCGTGGAATTGGCCAGCGCACACCACCCGCAACGGGCGCTGGACCTGCTGAACGCGGTGCCGTCGCCGCTGGCGCACATCCAGGGCTGGAGCATGGCGGCGCTGCATCAGCGCTGGCTGCGGCACGTGGGTTTCTACCAGGACAGCGAGGCGCATCTGCGGCGGGTCCTGGCCAGGGAAATCGCCGCGAAATCCCGCGCGACGGGGCGGCCATGAATCGTTAACATCACCCGCAAGCTCCAAGGACGCGTCATGACCGCAGCGCCGAGATTTGCCACCTACGCCGACATCGCCGCCCTGCCGGACAACCCGGTGGGCAAGTTCCTCGGCGGCTGGCGGCGCGGTCGCCAGCCGGCGTTCGACGCCACTGAGTTGCTGGGGGTGGACTGACCGTGCTGCGTGCCCAAGGCGTGCCATCCGTGCAGGAGCATGAGCCGCTGGCCCGGCGCGCGGCGCTGTCCATCATCCTCCCCGCGCGCAACGAGGCCGGCGCGGTCGGGGCGACGGTCGCCGGCATCCGCGCGCGCTATCCCGAGGCCGAGATCATCGTGGTGAACGACGGTTCCAGCGACGCCACCGCGCAGGTGGCCGCGCAGGCCGGCGCGCGGGTGATTTCCAAGCCCTACGGCATGGGCAACGGCGCGGCCGTCAAGACCGGCGCGCGCGCCGCGGGCGGCGATGTGCTGGTGTTCATGGACGCCGACGGCCAGCACGACCCGGCCGACATCCCGCGCCTGCTGGCCAAGCTGGACGCCGGCTACGACATGGTGGTGGGCGCGCGCGACGGTGGCTCGCAGGCCAGCGTGGGGCGCGGCGTGGCCAACGGCCTGTACAACCGGCTGGCGAGCTGGATGACCGGTCATGTGGTGGCCGACCTCACCAGCGGCTTCCGCGCCGCGCGGGCCGACAAGTTCCGCGAGTTCATCCACCTGCTGCCCAACGGTTTCTCCTACCCCACCACCAGCACCATGGCGTTCTTCCGCAGCGCCTACCCGGTGGCCTACGTGCCCATCACCGCCGCGCGGCGGGTCGGCAAGAGCCACATCCGCCCGCTGCGCGATGGCGTGCGCTTCCTGCTCATCATCTTCAAGATCGCCACCCTGTACTCCCCGCTCAAGCTCTTCGCCCCGGTGGCCGCTTCCTTTTTCCTGCTCGGCCTCGGCAACTACGCCTACACCTTCCTGCGCGGGCACCGCTTCACCAATATGAGCGCCCTGCTCCTGAGCGCGAGCGTGATCGTGTTCCTCATCGGGCTGATCTCCGAGCAGATCACCAACCTGACCTACAAGCGCGATGGGTGAGACGGTCGCACGCTCGCGCGTGTTGCTGGTCACGCGCAACTTTCCGCCGCTGTGGGGCGGGATGGAGCGGCTGAACTGGCACATGGCCGACGAGTTGTCGCGTGAATACGCGGTGACGGTTGTCGGGCCAGCCGGCGCGGCGGCCCAGGCGCCGGACAACGTCACGGTCATCGAGGTGCCGCTGCGTCCGCTGTGGCGGTTCCTGCTGCTGGCGTCGTGGCGCTCCCTGCGCGCGGCGCGGCGTTCGCGTCCGTCCGTGGTCCTCGCCGGCAGCGGACTGACCGCGCCGATGGCGTGGCTGGCGGCGCGGTTCAGCGGCGCGCGCTGCGGGGCTTACGTGCACGGGCTGGACGTGATCGCCACGCATCCGGTCTACCGCCTCGTCTGGCGGCCATTCTTGCGGCGCATGGATCGCATCATCGCCAACAGCCGTCACACTGCGGGGCTGGCGCGCAGCGCCGGCGTCGATCCGGCGCGTATCGAGATCGTTCATCCCGGCGTGACCCTGCCGACGCTCGACCCGCAGGCGCGGGCACGCTTTCGGGCACGGCACGGGCTGGGTGAGGTTCCGCTGTTGCTGTCGGTCGGTCGCCTGACAGCGCGCAAGGGTCTGGCGGAGTTCGTCGCCGGGGTATTGCCACGCATCGTGGCACAGCGACCCGATGTGCATCTGGTGATCGTGGGTGATGCGCCGGTCGATGCGCTTTATGCGCAGACACAGACCCCGGCTAGTATCCAGGCAGCCGCGAATGCTGCAGGTGTTGGCAAGCATTTGCATTTTCTCGGCGCTCGTTTTGGCGCCGAGTTGGCCGAGGCCTTTGCAGGTTCGGATCTACACGTTTTCCCGGTGCGCGCCCTGCACAATGATCCCGAGGGCTTCGGCATGGTCGCCGTGGAGGCCGCCGCCCACGGCCTGCCGACCGTGGCCTATGCGACGGGTGGCGTTACCGATGCCGTGGCCGAAGGCGAGAGCGGCGCCTTGCTCGCTCCGGGCGATGACGCCGGCTTCGCCGCCGCGACACTGCGCCTGCTCGCGCAACCCATACCGCCCGAGCGCGGACGGCGCTTTGCCGAGCGCTTCGCCTGGCCCTGGTTCGGGGCGGCGATGGCAGGGCAAATCGCACGCTTGCTTCGCTAGCCTACAGCCCGGCATCGGGGGATGCACGCCAGTGCGCCGCCTCGGCGTTACCAT